>NZ_JBVVOY010000003.1:0-593103 GCF_055807535.1 Bradyrhizobium sp. Kon37 | reverse complement strand
GAGCGCAGCGAAGCAATCCAGTCTGCCGCCGCGGAGGGATTCTGGATTGCTTCCGCCTTCGCTAAAGCTTCGGCGGACAAGTCGCTACGCTCGCAATGACGATGTGGAGAGAGTGTGGGCCAAACTCCTCCCTGGGTAATGGGTCTTGGCCTTCGCCAGGACGACGCCGGAATTGGTGGTCATCAGTTTGACCCACACCCCATCACAACCAATTGTTTTTCGAGTGTCTTTATTCGGAAACAACCATTCCCTATTATCCCGCAATGCAAAAAGCCGCCCGCAAATCCCAGCCCATTGCCCGTCCGCCCGGCCGTCCCCGGGAGTTCGACATGGATACTGCGCTCGACAGGGCCGTCCGCGTGTTTTCCGAGCGCGGTTATCATGCCACCTCGATCGGCGATCTCACCGCGGCGATGCGGCTGGCGACCGGCAGCGTTTACAAGGCGTTTCGCGACAAGCATGCGGTGTTTCTCGCCGCCTTCGAGCGCTACGTCGCTCTGCGTCAGGAGCAGACCCGTAGCGCCGCGGCGAAAGGCGCCAACGGCCGCGAGCGGCTGCGCAACCTGCTATTGTCGTATGTAGAGCATTCCCAGGGCAGCGAGGGGCGGCGCGGCTGTCTCGTGGTCGGCAGCGCGGTCGAATTGTCCGCGGTCGATCCGGTGGTGGCCGCCCTCGTCAGCGCGCGGCTCGAGACCAACGAAGGCTTCATCGCCGGCCTCATTCGCGAGGGGCAGGCTGACGGCTCTATACCCCGCCATGTCGCCGCCGACGACACCGCGCGGCTGATGATCTGCATCACGCAGGGTCTGCGCGTCGTCGGCAAGGCGCGCCTTTCGCTCGACGGCAAGCGCCTGGTCGCCGTCGCGATGAAGCTGCTCGCCTGAATTTTTTGTCATATTAGGAAACAAGCGTTTCCTATATCTCGAGACTATGTGAATGACGATGAATGCGACGATCGAGACCGCCCCCGAGCCGGATGCGGTGTCGCAGCGACTGACCTTCGTGCTTGCCGCGGCCTGTGGCATGGTCGCCGCCAACATCTATTACGCCCAGCCGCTGATCGCCCCGATCAGCGCCGCGCTCGGCCTGTCGCATGAAGCGGCGGGACTGATCGTCACGATGACGCAGATCGGCTACGGCGTGGGGCTTCTCTTCATCGTGCCGCTCGGCGACCTCGTCGAGAACCGCACCCTGATCTGCTCCGTCATCACGCTCGGCGCGGCAGCCCTGCTTGCCGCGGGGGTCGCGTCCCACGCCCTGCCGTTCCTGATCGCCGCGCTGTTCATCGGGCTCGGCTCGGTCGCGGTGCAGATCATCATTCCCTATGCGGCGCATCTCGCGCCGGCGGCCATTCGCGGCCGCGTCGTCGGCAATGTCTCGACCGGCCTGATGCTCGGCATCATGCTGGCGCGGCCGGTGTCGAGCTTCGTCACGGCGATGCTGTCGTGGCACGCGGTGTTCTTCTGCTCGGCCGCACTGATGATCGTGCTCGCAGCCGTGCTCTGGATGACGCTACCGAAGCGCAAGCCGGTCGCGCGGATGCATTACGGCGAGTTGCTGCTGTCGATGCCGCATCTGGCGCGGACCACGCCACTGCTGCGCCGCCGCGCGCTGTACCAGGCCAGCCTGTTCGGCGCCTTCAGCCTGTTCTGGACCGTGACGCCGCTGCTGCTCGCGAGCGAGTTCGGCTTCACCCAGCGCGGCATCGCGCTGTTCGCGCTCGCCGGTGTCGCCGGCGTGTTCGCGGCGCCGATCGCGGGGCGGCTTGCCGATCGCGGCCACAGCCGCATGGCAACACTGGTCGCGCTGCTGCTCGCGGCCGTGGGCTTCCTGATCACGCATGTCGGCGCGCCCGGATCGGTGCTGAACCTCGCCTGCCTGGTCGTGGCCGCGATCGCGATCGACATCGGCGTGCAGGGCAACGTCGTGCTCGGCTTCCGCGCGATCTTCGCGCTGGGGCATGAGCACCGCAGCCGCCTCAACGGCCTCTACATGGCGACGTTCTTCACCGCGGGCGCGGCGGGCTCGGCGGTCGGCGCCTGGGCGTTCGCGCAAGGCGGCTGGACGCTGGCATCGGCCATTGGCCTCGCGCTGCCCGTCGCAGGCCTGGTCTATGCGGCCACCGAGTAGGGGCCACGGTCGCCTAAATTGTGCGATTCGGCCCGTTTACCAAGGCCGTCCGGCCGGCAATTTCCACCTCGCAGTTTCCCTGCCGCTGTAGTACTTTGGTCGCAAGCGAGCCTGGTTAACGGGCGGCAGGGGGAGGCTGATGAGGCGTGCGGGGCTGGTTGGCGTACCGCGGGTACGACCATGGTCGTGGCAGGCGTTTCTGCTTGGATTCGTCGTTGTCGCGATGTCGGCTGCGCTCCAGGGCGTCTGTGTCGCGCTCGGCGCAAAACTCTATTTCGCGGCGTTCCTGCCGAGCCTGTTCGTGCTCGGCATTGTCGCGGGCGCACCGACGGCGGCGTTGGCAGCGGTGCTCACCATTCCGCTGGTGTGGTGGGCGTTCATGCCGCCCTTCTTCGAGTTCAATTCACTGACCAGCGCGCATGCCGATTCCATCAAACTGTTCTGCCTGCTCGCCGTGCTGGTGATCGGCCTCGCCGATCTCTGCCGCGCGACGATGGCGATCATCAGCCGCGGCGGATTGAAGCCGCGCAGCGAGAGCGCGGCAACGAATTCGCAATAGATCGGCCTTGTACGGCCGCGCACGTTGCGCGCGGGCAACAGTCCGGAAACCATTCGCGCGCTTGCCGCGCGGCGCTAACTTTTCGAAAAAGATTTGGCCGCAATTTCTCCCCCGGGAATGACGAGGGAGTTTTCGGACATGAACGGCCCAATAACCGGTCACGCCATCTTGGAGAACGTGCGCCGCTACCGCGGTATCGCGTCGCTCTATCGCCAGACTGCTGCATTCCGTCCGGGCCAGAGCTGGTCGCTGCTCGAGCAGGCGAAGGATTGGGAAGCACGGGCGCTGCTGGAGCTGGAAGCCTATTTCGCCGCGCGCATGGATTACGCTGCGACCCGTGCGGCCTGATCGTTAACCATCGGCGCGGCCTTGGGCAGGCTCGCCGACGAGTCGGTCGTCGGGTCGTGCACGGAAAACACGGGTCGACTACGGAGTTATCTCGACGCCCGCCTATGCTAGCAACGTCCCGACAGAGACATCCCAATTCGGCCGGGGCAAGCGATGACCACCTTCAACCGCATCTTCACGACCGAGCGCCTGGTCCAGATCATCGTCATTCTCGCGGCCACGGTCGCGATGAAGCTGATGGGCTGAATTCCGGCAGGCTATCTCGCGCCGAATTCGGGCAATTCGGGCAGATAGTTCGACCCCTCCGATCCCAAGAAATCGAACATCGCCTGGGCCGGCGGCAACAGCACCTTGTCGCTGCGGCGGATCACGTACCATTGCCGCACGATCGGCAGGCCCGCGACGTCGAGCACGATCAGCCGGCCCTCGGTGAGCTCGTGCGCCACGGTGTGGGCCGAGATGAAGGCGATGCCGAGCCCGGCGATGACCGCCTGCTTGATGGTCTCGTTGCTGCTCATCTCCATGCCGATGATCGGCTCGAGATCCGACCTCTGGAACATGCCTTCCATCAGCGTCCGCGTGCCCGAGCCGGGCTCGCGGGTGAGGAAGGTCTCATGCACGAGGTCGGTGAGGTTGAGGCCGGAATCCTTCTCCAGCCAGTGCCCCTTGCGCGCGACGATGATGTGCGGATTGCGTCCGAGCTGCCGGACGTCGACGCTGACATCGGCCGGCGGCCGACCCATCACCGCGAAATCGAGATCGTAGCCGTGCATGGCCTCGCGGATCTCCTCGCGATTGCCGACAGTGAGCTTGAGCTCGATCTTCGGATACCGCTTCGAGAATGCCGCGATCGCGTGCGGCACAAAATATTTTGCGGTCGAGACAGCGCCGAGATGGACCGTGCCGCCGGTTCGCCCCGCAAGCAGGTCGAGCGAACCCTGGCAGTCGGTGATTGCGGCTTCGACGCGCTCGGCGAGGGTAAGCACCTCCTTGCCCGCTTCCGTCAGCAGCATGCCGTCGCCGGTCCGCTGCAGCAGCGGCAGGCCGGCGAGATCCTGAAGCTGGCGCAGTTGCTGGGTCACGGCCGGCTGCGTCAGGCCGAGCTGGCTGGAGGCTGCCGTGACGCTGCCCTTGGCCGCGAGCGCAGCGAGCGAGCGAAGCTGCCGGATCGTGAGATGCCGGAGCTGTGCCGCCGAGTGGGCATTATAAGATAATTCTTTGGCGGTCATTATGAATAGAAATTTTCCTTATTAAGCCGGCCCTGTCAATCTCATCGTTGTTGGCACTGACCGCACCGGACCTCCAGCGAGGAGGGAACTGGATACGGCACCAGCAAAGGGGATGGACGCAGATGACCGGGCAACTCAGGCTGGACGACCACCTTCAGCGGTATTCAGAAACGGCACCGCATGCGCTGGCCGTGGCAGCTGCGGTCGACGCCATCGCGGCAGCCGCGATCGAGATCGCCGATCTCATCGCCACGGGAGACCTTGCGGACGCCTCCGGCCTGACCACCGGCCGCAACAGCGACGGTGATGTCCAGCGCGATCTTGACGTGCAGGCGGATGCGATCCTGCGCCGCTGTCTCGCCAAGCTGCCGATCGCGGCACTGGCATCAGAGGAGATGCGCGAACCTCAGATCGGCGACCGCGCGGCCAAGATCTGCGTCGCGGTCGATCCGCTCGACGGCTCCTCCAACATCGACATCAACATGACCGTGGGCACGATCTTCTCGATCCTGCCGGCGCCCGATGATCTCGCGCTCGCCTTCCATCAGCGCGGCTCGGCGCAGCTCGCGGCGGGGTTCGTCACCTACGGCCCGCAGACCTCGCTGGTGCTGACGCTTGGCGAGGGCGTCGATATCTTCACGTTGGACCGCAAGTCCGGTTGCTTCCGTCTCGCGCGCAGCGCCGTGCAGATCTCCGAGACCTGCGAGGAGTTCGCGATCAACGCCTCGAACCGCCGGCATTGGGAACAGCCGGTGCGCGCCTTCGTCGACGAATGCCTCGCCGGTGTGGAAGGGCAGGCCAACCACAATTTCAACATGCGCTGGGTCGGCTCGTTGGTTGCCGAGGCCTATCGCATCCTCACCCGCGGCGGCGTGTTCCTCTATCCCTCCGATGCACGGCCGGGCTACGGCGACGGCCGCCTGCGCCTCGTCTACGAGGCGCACCCGATGGCTTACATCGTCGAGCAGGCCGGCGGCTCGGCGTCGACTGGGCGCGAACGCATCCTCGACCTCTCAGCGCAGAGCCTGCATCAGCGCGTGCCGCTGATCATGGGCTCGAGCAACGAGGTGCAGCGCGTCGAGGAACTCCATTGCGATCCCTTGCTGGTCGCCAGCGTCTCCGCACCGCTGTTCGCGCGGCGCGGCTTCTTCCGGCTGTAAGCGAGGCATCCCATGTCCAGGAAGCATCCGATCATCTCCATCACCGGCTCCTCCGGCGCCGGCACCACGTCGGTCAAGAAGACTTTCGAACAGATATTCTTCCGCGAGAAGGTCAACGCCGCCTACATCGAAGGCGACGCCTTCCATCGTTACGATCGCGTGGAAATGCGCACGCAGATGGCGAAGGAGGCCGATCGCGGCAACAGGCATTTCAGCCATTTCAGCCCCGAGACCAATCTGTTCGAGGAGCTGGAGCGGGCGTTCCGCGACTATGGCGAGACCGGTACGGCGACGACGCGGCACTATGTCCACGATGCCGAGGAATCCGCGCTGCATGGCGCCGCACCCGGCACCTTCACCGAATGGAAACGGCTGCCGGAGAGCTCCGACCTGCTGTTTTACGAGGGCCTGCACGGCGCGGTCGTCACCGACAAGGTCAACGTCGCGCGCTATGCCGACCTCAAGATCGGCGTCGTGCCCGTCATCAATCTCGAATGGATCCAGAAGCTGCACCGCGACCGCAGTGCGCGAGGCTATTCGACTGAGGCCGTCACCGACACCGTGCTGCGGCGGATGCCCGACTACATCCACTACATCTGTCCGCAATTCTCCGAGACCGACATCAACTTCCAGCGGGTGCCGACGGTGGACACCTCCAATCCATTCATCGCGCGCTGGATCCCGACGCCGGACGAATCGATGGTCGTGATCCGCTTCAAGAACCCGCGCGGCATCGACTTCCCCTACCTGCTCTCGATGCTGCCGCAAAGCTGGATGTCGCGTGCCAATTCGATCGTGTGCCCCGGCGCGAAGCTCGATCTTGCCATGCAGCTGATCCTGACGCCGCTGATCATGCAGCTCATCGAGCGCAAGCGAAACCTGAAGTGAACGAGGGGAGGATCCGATGAACATCTCCGTCCACGCCGACGCCGACCTCACGGCGGTCACGCACAACGATCTCGCCAACGCGGTCCGCTTCCTCGCGGTCGACGCCATCGAAGTCTCGCAATCCGGCCATCCTGGCCTGCCCATGGGCATGGCCGATGTCGCAACCGTGCTGTTCTCGCGCTTCCTGAAATTCGACTCGGCTCATCCCCATTGGCCGGACCGGGATCGCTTCGTGCTGTCGGCGGGCCACGGCTCGATGCTGCTCTATGCATTGCTCCATCTCACCGGCGGCGACGTCAGCCTCGACGACATCAAGGCCCTCAGGCAATGGGGCTCGAAGACGCCGGGCCATCCGGAATATGGCCATACGCCGGGCGTCGAGACGACGACTGGTCCGCTGGGGCAGGGGATTGCGACCGCGGTCGGCATGGCCCTCGCCGAGCGCATGGCCAATGCGCGGCATGGCGATGGCCTCGTCGACCACTTTACCTATGTGATCGCCGGCGACGGCTGCCTGATGGAAGGCATCAGCCAGGAAGCGATCTCGCTCGCCGGCCATCTCGGGCTCGGTCGCCTGATCGTGCTGTTCGACGACAATGGCATATCCATTGACGGCCCGACCTCGCTTGCGACCTCCGACGACCAGCTCGCGCGCTTCGCTGCCTCTGGCTGGTCGGTGCGCCGTGTCGACGGGCACGATCCCGAAGCAGTTGCGCAGGCGATCGCCGAGGAGCGTGAGAGCACAAGACCGTCGTTGATCGCTTGCCGCACCATCATCGGCTACGGCGCGCCGGATCGTCAGGGCACCGAGAAGGCGCATGGCGCGCCGCTCGGCACCGAGCAGACGGCCGCCGCGCGGCGAGCGCTCGGCTGGGACTATCAGCCCTTCGTGGTGCCTGTCACGATCCTGAAAGCATGGCGGATGATCGGGCAGCGCGGCCAGGTCGAGCGTCTCGCGTGGCTCGATCGCTATGAATGCGCGACGCCCGAGCAGCGCGACCTGTTTATCGAGGGCAAGGCGGTTGCCCTGCCGAACGCCTATGCCCAGGCCTCGGCGAAATTACGCGAACGCTTTGCCACCGAGCGTCCAAAGCTCGCGACGCGGCAGGCTTCGCAACAGGTGCTCGACGGCATCGCAGGGACGATCCCAGGATTTGTCGGTGGCTCGGCGGACCTGACGCACTCGAACCTGACGCATGCCAAGGCGCAGACCCCCGTCAAGCGCGGCGCGTTCGCCGGCGATTACATCCATTACGGCATCCGCGAGCATGGCATGGCCGCCGCGATAAACGGCCTCGCGCTGCACGGCGGCTTCATCCCCTATGGCGGCACCTTTCTCGCCTTCTCCGACTACAGCCGGCCAGCGATCCGCCTTGCGGCCTTGATGCGGATCCGCGTCATTCATGTGATGACCCACGACTCCATTGGCCTGGGTGAGGACGGCCCCACGCACCAGCCGGTCGAGCATCTCGCAGCGCTTCGCGTCATTCCGAACCTGCTTGTGTTCCGGCCGGCCGACGCGGTTGAGACGCTGGAAGCATGGGACTGCGCGCTCCAATCTGAAAATCGTCCCTCCGTGCTGTGCCTGTCCCGTCAGGCCCTGCCGACCTTCCGCAGCGATGTCCGCGGTAAGAACCGCGTCGCACGGGGCGCCTATCTCATCGTTTCGCCGGACGGCGGCCGCGACGTGACGCTCATCGCAACGGGTTCGGAAGTGTCTATTGCGCTGGAGGCGGCCCGCCTGCTCGCCACCGAGCACGTCCGCGCGGCCGTCGTCTCCGCGCCCTGCTTCGCGTTGTTCGAGGAGCAGCCGGAGGACTACCGCGCTGCCGTGCTCGGCACCGCGCCACGGATCGGCATCGAGGCGGCAGTTGCCGGCGATTGGCATCGCTGGATCGGCACTGACGGCGAATTCGTCGGCATGCGCGGCTTCGGTGCTTCGGCGCCCGCGCCAGTGCTCTACCGCGAATTCGGCATCACGCCGCAAAGCGTTGCGGAAGCCGCCCGGCGGGCGATGGCCCGCACAAGCAAGCAATAACAGGAGGAATTGTCGTGGCCCGTATAACCCTTCGTCAGCTACTTGACCACGCCGCCAGTCACGGTTACGCGGTGCCGGCGTTCAACATCAACAACATGGAGCAGGGCATCGCGATCATGCAGGCGGCGGCCGAGGTCGACGCGCCCGTCATCATCCAGGCTTCGCGCGGCGCACGCAGCTATGCCGGCGACCTCATGCTCTCGCACATGATCGACGCGCTGGAGCGGACCTATCCGGACATCCCGCTCTGCATGCACCAGGACCATGGCAATGACGAAGCGACCTGCGCCTCCGCAATTGCCCATGGCTTCACCTCGGTGATGATGGACGGCTCGCTCAAGGCCGACGCCAAGACCGCGGCTGATTACCACTACAACGTTGCGATCACTCGCCGCGTCGTCGATCTCGGCCATTGGGTCGGTGCCTCCGTCGAAGGCGAGCTCGGCGTGCTCGGCTCGCTCGAACATGGCGGCGGCGAACAGGAGGATGGTCACGGCGTCGAAGGCACGGTCAGCCACGACCAGCTGTTGACCGATCCAGACCAGGCGGTCGACTTCGTCCGCGCCACCAAGGTCGATGCGCTCGCGATCGCGATGGGCACTTCGCACGGCGCCTACAAGTTCAGCCGCAAGCCGGATGGTGACATTCTGGCGATGCGGGTGGTCGAGGAGATCCACCGCCGGCTGCCGAACACGCATCTCGTGATGCACGGCTCTTCCTCGGTGCCGCAGCCGCTCCAGGACATGTTCAACCAGTTCGGCGGCGAGATGCCGCAGACCTGGGGCGTGCCGGTCGAGGAGATCGTTCGCGGCATCAAGAGCGGCGTGCGCAAGGTCAACATCGACACCGACTGCCGATTGGCGATGACCGCGGTGTTCCGCAAAGTCGCGGCGCAAACGCGCTCCGAGTTCGATCCGCGCAAATTCCTCAAGCCCGCGATGGATGCGATGCGCGAGCTCTGCCGCGAGCGTTTCGAGCAGTTCGGGACCGCTGGCCACGCAAGCAAGATCAAGGTCATTCCCTTGAGCGAGATGGCGCGGCGCTACCGCGCCGGAGAACTCGATCCGCGCGTCGACGCTCGCGAGCCCGTCGCGGCCTAATCATTCAGAGAGAGAAGAGCAGGAGAGAGCCATGAATGCACATGCAGGAACCGTCCGCGGCAAGGAAAGATATCGATCGGGCGTCATGGAATACAAGCGCATGGGCTATTGGGAGCCTGACTACGTGCCAAAGGACACCGATGTCATCGCGCTGTTCCGCGTTACGCCGCAAGAGGGGGTCGACCCGATCGAGGCGTCGGCCGCAGTCGCCGGTGAATCCTCGACCGCGACCTGGACGGTGGTGTGGACCGATCGCCTGACCGCCGCCGAGAAGTATCGCGCCAAATGCTACCGCGTCGATCCGGTGCCGGGCACGCCGGGCTCGTATTTCGCCTACATCGCCTATGACCTCGACCTGTTCGAGCCTGGTTCGATCGCCAACCTCTCGGCCTCGATCATCGGCAACGTGTTCGGCTTCAAGCCGCTGAAAGCGCTGCGTCTGGAAGACATGCGCTTCCCGGTCGCTTATGTGAAGACGTTCCAGGGGCCGGCAACCGGCATCGTGGTCGAGCGCGAGCGGCTCGACAAGTTCGGCCGGCCGCTGCTCGGCGCGACCGTGAAGCCGAAGCTCGGCCTCTCGGGCCGCAATTACGGCCGCGTGGTCTACGAGGCGCTGAAGGGCGGGCTCGACTTCACCAAGGACGACGAGAACATCAACTCGCAGCCCTTCATGCACTGGCGCGACCGCTTCCTCTATTGCATGGAAGCGGTGAACCGCGCGCAGGCGGCCTCCGGCGAGGCCAAGGGCACCTACCTGAACATCACCGCGGGGACGATGGAGGACATGTATGAGCGCGCCGAGTTCGCGAAGGAGCTCGGATCGTGCATCGTCATGATCGATCTCGTGATCGGCTACACCGCAATCCAGTCGATGGCGAAATGGGCGCGGCGCAACGACATGATCCTGCATCTGCATCGCGCCGGTCACTCGACCTACACGCGGCAGAAGAGCCACGGCGTGTCGTTCCGCGTCATCGCCAAGTGGATGCGGCTTGCCGGCGTCGATCACATCCATGCCGGCACGGTGGTCGGCAAGCTCGAAGGCGATCCTAACACCACGCGCGGCTACTACGATGTCTGCCGCGAAGACTTCAACCCAACCAAGCTCGAACACGGCCTGTTCTTCGACCAGTCCTGGGCGAGCCTGAACAAGATGATGCCGGTGGCCTCCGGCGGCATCCACGCTGGCCAGATGCACCAGCTGCTCGACCTGCTCGGCGAGGACGTCGTGCTGCAGTTCGGCGGCGGTACCATCGGCCATCCCATGGGCATCGCGGCCGGCGCGATCGCCAACCGCGTGGCGCTGGAAGCGATGATCCTCGCCCGCAACGAGGGCCGCGACTATGTCCACGAAGGTCCGGAGATCCTGGCCAGGGCGGCCGAGACCTGCACGCCGCTGAAAGCTGCGCTCGAGGTCTGGAAGGACGTCTCCTTCAATTATGAATCCACCGACACGCCGGACTTCGTGCCGACCGCACTCGAAACCGTTTGAGGAGATTTGACATGAAGCTGACCCAAGGCTGCTTCTCGTTCCTGCCCGATCTGACCGACGACCAGATCACCAAGCAGGTGCAGTATTGCCTGACCAACGGTTGGGCCGTGAACATCGAGTTCACCGACGATCCGCATCCCCGCAACACCTATTGGGAGATGTGGGGCCTGCCGATGTTCGATCTCCAGGACGCCGCCGGCGTGATGATGGAGCTCGCCGAATGCCGCAGAGTGTATGGTGACCGCTACATCCGTCTCAGCGGCTTCGACTCCAGCCATGGCTGGGAGTCGGTGCGGATCTCGTTCATCGTCAACCGCCCGCCGCAGGAGGCCGAGTTCGAGCTTGTGCGGCAGGAGGTGGGCGGACGCGCGATCCGCTACACCACCGTGCGCCGGCAGCCCGCGCACGCGCCAACCTAACTCATTCTCCTCCGCGCGGAGCACTCCCTGCTCCGTTTCCTTGGCGGACCACTGCTTCGCCGCTCTCCCGCGGCGAAGCCCTTTTCTTCGAGGTGCCGATGCTGGATGTTTCCCATGCAATGACCACTGAGCCCGGCGAGACCAGTTTCGATCTCCGCAAGGAGGCCGAAGAGGCTGGAATCACCGGCACGCTGCAACAGCTCGAGCAGGAGCTGATCGGATTGAAGCCGGTGAAGAACCGCGTGCGCCAGATCGCGTCGCTCTTGCTGATCGAACGTATCCGGCAGCGCGCGGGACTGGCTTCGTCGCCGCCGACGCTGCACATGTCGTTCACCGGCAATCCCGGCACCGGCAAGACGACCGTCGCGCTGCGCATGGCAAAGATCCTGCACGGCCTCGGTTTCGTGCGGCGCGGGCAGGTGATCTCGGTGACGCGTGACGATCTCGTCGGCCAGTATATCGGCCACACCGCGCCCAAGACGAAGGAGATCCTGAAGAAGGCGATGGGCGGCGTGCTGTTCATCGATGAGGCCTATTATCTCCATCGGCCGGACAACGAGCGCGACTACGGCCAGGAGGCGATCGAGATTCTGCTCCAGGTGATGGAGAACCAGCGCGAGGACCTCGTTGTGATCCTTGCCGGCTATGGCGAGCGGATGACGAGCTTCTTCGCCTCCAATCCCGGCTTCCGTTCGCGCATCGCCCACCACATCGACTTTCCGGACTATGCGGAAGCCGAGCTGCTCGTCATCGCCGAGCTGATGCTGAAGGAACGGGGTTATCGCCTGTCGAAGGCGGCGCGTGAGGCGTTCGAGAAATACATCGCGCTGCGCCGGACGCAGCCGTTCTTCTCCAATGCGCGCTCGATCCGCAACGCCGTCGACCGCATCCGGCTGCGGCAGGCCGATCGCCTGGTGTCCGATCTCGACCGCATGCTCGAGATCGCCGACCTCGAAACCATCGATCCCATGGACGTCCTGGCGAGCCGCGTCTTCAGCGGCGGTGCGGACGCGCGGGGGAGTGCGAAGCCATGACCAGAGAAATCCTCATCGCGCCGTCGATCCTGGCTGCGGATTTCGCGCGCCTCGGCGAGGAGATCGTGGCGATCGACGCTGCGGGCGCCGACTGGATTCATTGCGACGTCATGGACGGGCATTTCGTCCCGAACATCAGTTATGGCGCGGACGTCATCAAGGCGATCCGGCCGCTGACGAAGAAAATCTTCGACGTGCATCTCATGATCGCGCCGGCCGATCCCTATCTCGAGGCGTTCGCGAAGGCCGGCGCGGATGTCATCACGGTGCATGCCGAAGCCGGTCCGCACCTCGATCGCTCGCTCCAGGCCATCCGCGCGCTCGGCAAGAAAGCCGGTGTCAGCCTGTGTCCGGCCACTCCCGAAAGCGCGATCGAGTATGTGCTCGATCGTCTCGATCTCGTCCTGGTGATGACGGTCAATCCGGGTTTTGGCGGCCAGTCCTTCCTCGGGTCCCAGCTCGAGAAGATCGCGCGCATTCGAAGCATGATCGGCGACCGGCCGATCCGGCTCGAGGTTGACGGCGGGATCACGCGCGACAATGCCGCGGCCGTGGCCGCTGCGGGCGCCGATACGCTTGTGGCGGGTTCCGCCGTGTTTCGCGGCAGGAGCAGCGCGGACTATGCCGGCAACATTGCGGCCATCCGCGCGGCTGCGGAAGCGGGCAGGGTTCCGAAGCTGCAACAGAGTTCGGTGCAGACGATCCGGGCCGGCGAGCCCGCGCTCATCCGGTAGGCTATGGGATACAGGCGGAGCGAGCCCCTACCCGAATGGCTGGGCCCGGACATATTGAGTCCGCGCTGATTGGAACTTTCGCCCGAACACGCGTTTGCCTAAAAACAAGCGCGTCTAGCGCGCGGCGGGCGCAGCAAATCTTTTGCACAACCGCCATCGGCCTGACGCAAATAAGGGCAATAAGCTCTGTGAATGCGAGGGAGGGTCTGATGGATAACGTACGTCGCTACCGCGCGCTAGCGTCCCTCTGTCGTCAGCAGGCCGCCTACCGGCCGCTCCAGAGCTGGGAACTGCTCGGCCAGGCCGAACATTTCGAATATCTCGCCGAAGTCGAACTCAAGGCGCATTTCGACGCGTGCAATGCGCCACACGACCAGGATGGCGTCGAGGCCACGGCGTGGGAGAGGCCCGCCGCGGCGTGACGGTCCAACTTGTTCGAACATGACCTGAACCTGCCGACGGCGGCACCGCTCAAGGACGCGGTTGTCAGCCCGAACGACAAGGCTTGTGACCGGCCCGACCTGGATCAGCCCTCGATTAATGCGACATCAGCGTCGGGACGGTCATGGCTTCCAGCATGGCGCGGGTGACGCCGCCGAGGAATCGCTCCTGCAATCGCGAATGGCCGTAGCCGCCCATGACCAGGAGATCGAGGTTCTCATCGGCTGCCAGCGACAGCATGGTCGGCTGAATGTCGGAGCGCGCCGCCGACAGGTTGACGGTACGGGTCGATAGTCCGCGCCGGCCGAGATGCCTTGCCAGATTACGGGTCGAGACTTCGTCGGGAACCATGTCTGTCTCATTGATCGCAATGATCACGATCTCCTCGGCGCGGGCCAGGAACGGTGCGGCGTCGCGCATGGCGCGGGCGGCGAGGCGGCTGCCATCCCAACAGATGCCGATCCGTTTCGCCTTGAACGCTCCACGGAAGGTGTACGGCAGGAAAAGCACCGGGCCGCCCGCCTGGAACAGGATCTCGCGGGGCACATCGTTGTCGAGTGAGCCTTGCGCCGGATCCGGCTGGAGCACGATGCTGAGATCGTGCAGCCGCGCCATCTCGCCGAGCAAGCCGACCGCATCCCCCGGCATCGCCCCGAGCGGTTGGCACGTGTAGGAAATGCCGGCGTTCATCGCTTCGCTCTTGAATACCGCGAGCGCCGCCTCGGCCCGCTCCACTGCGCTTTCGCGCTCCATCTCGAACACCGCCGCCACGGCAGCGCCGCCCTCCATGATATAGGCCGCGCTGGTTGCCACATAACCAACCGCGACTGCATCGAGATGGGCGTTGAGGCCCGCTGCGAGCGAGATCGAGCCGTCGATCACCGGGCGCATCGGCCTCTCGGTGGGGATGTGGACGAGAATGTCTTTGTACATGACGTGCCTCCGATGGACATCATCCGGTGGCCGCAGTCTTTCACGGTGCGCAGGGCCCGCGTTGAGCTGCATCAAACGTGCAGCCTCGAGTTTTGGACGTGTGCCGGCCCCGGCTACTTTGCCAAGATTTAATCGCGTGGACGGGACGCTGTAAGGTGGCGACCACCATGTTGGGTGCAAGGCGACTTACCCAACATGGACATATCGACATGAACGATCGCGTCAATTCCGACACCACAACGTCCCGCAAGGTCCTGAGGCCGCGCCGGCTTGCGCTGCTCGGCACCGTGGCCGCGCTTGGCCTGGCCGTGCTGGCGACTGCTCCCGGCTCTTCGCCGTTCAGCGCGAGCTCCTTCATTGCGCCCGCCCAGGCCGCGGAGAGCGCCGCGACACCGCCGGGCTTCGGCGACCTCGTCAGCAAGGTCAAACCCGCCGTCATCTCGGTGCGGGTCAGGATCGACCAGGACAACGACAAGAGCGCGATGCTGCAACAGAACCGGATGGATTCGGACGAGGCATCGCCGTTCGACCAGTTCTCGCGGCAATTCGGCTTCCGCGGCCCTGGCATGGAAGGGATGCCGCGCCAGCACCGCCAGATGATCACGGGTGAGGGCTCCGGCTTCTTCATCTCCGCCGACGGCTATGCCGTGACCAACAACCACGTCGTCGATCACGCCGAGTCGGTGCAAGTGACGATGGACGACGGCACGATCTACAGCGCGAAAGTGGTCGGCACCGATCCGAAGACGGATCTCGCGCTGATCAAGGTCCAAGGCAAGAAGGATTTTCCGTTCGTCAAATTCTCCGACCAGAAGCCGCGCATCGGCGACTGGGTGGTCGCCGTCGGCAATCCCTTCGGCCTCGGCGGCACCGTGACCGCCGGGATCGTCTCGGCCAGCGGCCGCGACATCGGCAACGGTCCCTATGACGACTTCATCCAGATCGACGCGCCGATCAACAAGGGCAATTCCGGAGGCCCGGCCTTCGACATGAACGGCAACGTGATCGGCGTGAACACTGCGATCTTCTCGCCCTCCGGCGGCTCGGTCGGCATCGGCTTCGACATTCCGGCCTCGACCGCAAAGCTCGTCATCGCACAGTTGAAGGACAAGGGCGCGGTCACACGCGGCTGGCTCGGCGTGCAGGTGCAGCCGGTGACGTCGGATATCGCCGACAGCCTCGGCCTCAAGGAGGCGCGCGGCGCGATCGTCGACAATCCGCAGGACGGCAGCCCGGCGGCGAAGGCGGGCATCGAGGCGGGCGACGTCATCACCGCCGTCAACGGCACCGCGATCAAGGATTCCCGCGATCTCGCCCGCACCATCGCCACCCTGGCGCCGGGCACGTCCGTGAAGCTCGACGTCGTCCACAAGGGCGACAGCAAGACGGTGACATTGGCGCTCGGCGAGTTGCCGAACGAGCGGCAGGCAAGAGCCGACGAGGGCAAGTCGCAGCCAGATGCCGGCATGCCGCCGCGTCTCGGGCTCAGCCTGGCTCCGGCCGGCGACGTGCAGGGCGCCGGCCAGAAGGGCGTCGTCGTCACCGAAGTCGATCCGCAAGGGCCGGCCGCGCAGCGCGGCATCCAGACCGGCGACGTCATCCTCAATGTCGGCGGCAAGGCCGTCGCCAATATCGGCGATGTCCGTTCGGAGCTGGCGCAGGCGAAATCGTCCGGCAAGCGCAGCGTGCTGCTGCAGGTCAGAAGCGCGCAGGCGACCCGGTTCGTGGCGGTGCCGCTCGCATAAGGCGAACGTCGATCGGCGCCAGTCCAAAAAGGCGGCCCAAGGGCCGCCTTTCCTGTTCGCTTTCAGGATTCCGGATGCCCGCCGATAACATTCTCGTTAACGGCAGGGAGGATGACCCGGTTCGTCCGAAAAAGCCGTGTTCGCCCATCACAATTGCGGATCTCGTATGGACTCGGCGGCAATGAAGCCGCCGACGATTGCAAGCGTGGAACTTCGAACTTGCCGCCGCTGAGCCGGCCGGCAATTCGTATTTGATCGGTGCCGACATGGATCGATTGAAGCTCTCGCTGAGGACTGCGCTGCTCGTGGCGCCATTCGTGCTGTGGGGTGGAAACGCTCTCGGGCGTGACGACGGCCGTTACGCGGACTCTCCCCTCAAGCCATGGTTCGACGGCCTGCGCAGCCATCTCGGTCCGTGCTGCTCAGATGCGGATGGGTTTGCCGTCGCCGATCCCGATTGGGACTCGCACAATGGACATTATCGCGTGCGGCTCGACGGCGAGTGGGTCGACGTCCCGGACGAAGCCGTGATCACCGAGCCGAACCGGGCCGGCCGCACCATGGTGTGGCCGGTGAAGACCGCGTTCGGGGTTTCGATCCGCTGCTTCATGCCGGGCAGCATGATCTGACGGAAGTCAGCGCGACCGTTTGGAGGATTTGCGCTTCGACGTTTTCTTCGAACGCTTCTTGGTTTTCCTTGAGGTCTTCTTGGACGTTTTCTTTGACGTCTTCTTGGACGTCTTCCGCTTCGCGGCTTTCTTCGGGACCTTCTTGCCCTTCTTGCGCGCCTTCGACAGGCCGATCGCGATCGCCTGCTTTCGGCTCTTCACGCGTCCGCCTCGACCGCCAGGTCCGCTTTTCGCGGTACCCTTCTTGTAGCGCTGCATCTCGCCTTCGACATCGCTGCCGGAGCTGCGCGAGTAGCGGCGCTTCTTTGCCTTGCGTGCCATGCATGTTCTCCCTTGGCTTGGGAAAACAATCCGGGACAGGCATGGTTCCGAAAGCGCGCATGCACGTCCCGGATACGCGGCTTAGTCTAGAACGAATCCGCCAGCTCGATCTCGGCTTCCAGCACCTGAATGCGCCGCGCTGCCTCGCTGGAGGACAGATCCCGCGCATATTGCGCGGGTTGATACGCCTCTTCGCTCAGTCGCTTCAGCCGGAGGCCCTGCGCCCGCGTCATCTGCTCGGTGAGGAAAGTCTTGGCGTCGTATTTACCCTGAACCTGCATGTCGCTTCTCCCTTCTGAAATCGTGACTTGACTATATGTTCTTATTTTGTTCTAACAAGTCATGGACAACAGAATTAATGAAATTCGACGTAAAATCAGCGCCTTGAGGCTGGAAATGGCCGATATCGAGGTGTCCGTCCGCGAACTCGTCGACCGCGAGCACGATTGCACAGAGAAGGCCTTGGCGCAGATGGATCTGCGCCGGAAAATCAATCTGCTGATCGGCGAATGGAAGGCTGCAGGCGGCGGCGATGTCCTGCCGAATGTCCGCGACAGGATGAGCCTTCGTTCCGCGAAGGCATCAGGTCGTCCTCTGCGCGTGGTCGCGCGCCGCTGAAAGCTTTGGGAGCGCACGGTGGAGGAAGACCCGGATGCGTACCGGATTCTAAAACTGCGTGCCGAGATTCTCGAACTGGGCTCTGCGATCCGGCAGCTGCAACGCGAGGGGCTCGACGACGCCGCGGCCCAGCTCTTGATCGCGCGCAAGCGTGCACGACTCGATCATCTGGTGAACGCTGATCGCGCCGGCGTTCATCCTGACATCCTGGGAAGCCATCGTAGCTGAAGCGTGCGCGCAACGCGGCCCGAGAAAGTTCGTTGAAACACCAAAGCAAAAGGCCCCGCGATTGCGGGGCCTTCATGATGTCGGGGAACACCTACTTGGTGTTGCTCATGCCGCCCTTGTTGTTCGTCATGGTGCCGCCCTGGTCCGAGCCGGGGCCGGAGCCGCCCTGACCGGAGGGATCAGCACCCTTGGACGACTTGGTGTTGGCGCCTGTGGTGGTTTGCGACGATGACATCGAGGATCCGTGTTTTGCCTTGTGGGACTTGGCCTGCACGGCGAACGGTGCGGCGGCGAGGCCGGTGGCCAACATCACGGCAAGAGCGAGCTTAGTGGTCTTCATATGCGGGAACTCCCTGAGTTGAATTGACGCAGGCAGCCAACTGCCATTCGTCGCAGGAGTTCCGAACAAAGAAGTTCCGGTAAATCTCGCATCCTTCAAGATTGCTTGTCCTCTGCGAGCATGAATACGACGCCGGTCAGTGTCGCGCCGATCGCGAACGTCGTCACCAATGTGACGGCGCAAACGACAACGGCCTGCCTGCCGCCGTTGTTCAGCAAATTGGCGACGGCTGGATTGGACAGCACGAGCACGAGGCTGAAAGCGAGCCCGAGGGCTGCGCCCATCATGGCGTGCGTCATCAGCTTGACGAGCCCGCTCGGAGAGATCAGGTCCGACGACTTTTTCGCGCGCATGGAACTCTATCCCGATCTCGCAAGCAACGCCTGCGACACGCGCCGGTTCCACCCGCATGAAGGAATCGTTATCGCCCGCTTCATCCGACGTTCATGCCGGGTGGGCGAGAATGACCCTGCAACACGGGAACATTCGATATGGGTAAGGTGGTCTTTCTCTATCGCTCTCTGGCTTATCGTAACGCCGCCGCGGACATCCTCCGCAAAGCGCGCAAGCTGCCCCGCGGCGCGGAGCGAAGTGCTGCGTGCCGCTATGCCAAGGCTCTGCGCGATCTCGCCCAAACGGAAGCCTGGCTCGAAGGACGGGTCGCACGCGAGCCGCAAACGACGCAGCGCAGGAAGAGTGCGGCCTCCGGTTAGCCGGACGCGCGCTGCAATTCGGCGGAGCTGGCGGCTTCGAAGTTGCCGGGCGCCGTCGTCGCGGCAGTCTTGCGGACCAGCGGCACCTCGAGCCGACACAACAGACCCTCGGCGCGCCAATCGAATCGCGCCTGCCCGCCGAGCTGGGACTCGACGCTCGCAAGCAGGCTCCGCGTACCAAAGCCGCGGGATTTCGGCGTCATGACGAGCGGGCCGCCGGATTCCTCCCAGGTCAGCGTGAGCAGCTCATCCTCGACCTGCCAGCCGATCGCGAGCCGTCCCGTCCGCGTCGAGAGCGCGCCATACTTCGCCGAGTTGGTGAAAAGCTCATGCAGCGCCAGCGCCAGCGTCTGGGCGGTTGCCGGCAGCAACTGAACTTCGGACCCCGCCAATTTGATCTGGCCGCCGAGGGAATAGGGCGCGAGCTCCTCGTCGATCAACTTCGAGAGTTCGGCGCCCTGCCAGCTCGATAGCGACAGGATCGTATGCACGCGCGCCAGTGCATTGATGCGTCCCTCGACGGCGCTGACATAGGCTTTGACCTCGTCGGCGCGGGTGAGGCGCACGATCGATTGCGCCAGCGCCAGCGCATTCTTGGCGCGATGATCGACCTCCCGCGCCAGGAGAGTCTGCCGTTCCTCGGCGCGCTTGCGTTCGGTGATGTCCACCGTCACGCCGCTGACGCGCATGACCCGACCGCTATCGTCAACCGTGGCGGCGGCCGTGCCGACACACCAGCGCACATCGCCGTCGGGCCGCACGATGCGGAACTCCGTTTCATAGGAGCGTGTGCCCTTGTTGAATTCGGCGATCGCCTTGCGCAACTGATCGACGTCATCCGGATGCAACAGCGCCTGAACATTGGCCGGGTTCACTTCGAAGCTCTCCGGGCCAACACCAAAGATGCGGTATTGTCCCTCGTCCCACATCCAGTCGCCGGTGATCCAGTCCCAGTCCCACGAACCCATCTTGCCGGCGGCGATCGCCATGCTGCGCCGCTCTTCGCTCTCGCGGAGCTTTGCGGTGGAATTCTCCAGCTCGGCGGTGCGTGCACGCACGCGGTCCTCCAGATCCTGGTTCAGCCGTTCGAGTTCGCGCGTCTTGCGATAGAGCTCTGCAAACACTTTGACCTTGGCGCGCAGCACCTCCGGCACGACCGGGACCGGGACATAGTCGACGGCGCCCATCTCGTAACCGCGCAAGCGGTCGATGTCGCTGACTTGAATGGCCGAGATGAAAATCATCGCGGTCTTCTGGAAGCGCGGGTGCTCGCGGATCATCGCGGCGAGCTCGAAGCCGTCGAGCTCGGGCATGCAGACGTCGACCAGGATCACCGCGATCTCGGTCTTGAGCAGCACCTCCAGAGCCTCGCGACCGGACGAAGCGATCACGAGGTTCTGGCCGAGATCCTTCAGGATCACCTCATAGGCGAGCAGCTTGGCCGGCTGGTCGTCGACGAGGAGGATGTTGACCTTTTCGTGGTCCATACGGGCATCCAACTCAGCGGTGCAGCCACATGCGGATTGCAAGCAGCAATTGATCGGTGTTGACGGGTTTGGCGAGATAGTCGGACGCGCCGGCCTCGAGGCATTTCTCGCGGTCGCCCTTCATGGCCTTGGCCGTCAACGCGATGATCGGAAGACGGGCGAAGGTCGGATTTTCACGAATGACGCCGATGGTCTGGTAGCCATCCATCTGCGGCATCATGATGTCCATCAGCACGATGGCGATCTCCGGATTGGATTCAACCAAGGCCACCGCCTCGTTCCCGGTCGTGGCCGTCAGCACCTTCATGCCGCGCCGCTCCAGCACGCTCGACAGCGCGAAGATGTTGCGGGCGTCGTCGTCGACGAGCAGGGCGGTCTTGCCGATCAGGTCCTCGTCGGAACTGTTCAGCTTCTCGAGCATGCGCTGCTTCTCGACCGGCAATTCCGTGATGACGCGGTGCAGGAACAGCGCGGTCTCGTCAAGCAGTCGCTCCGGCGATTCCACGCCCTTGACCACGATGCTCCGCGCCATGGTGTGGAGCTCCGCATCTTCCTCGGCCGACAGCTCGCGGCCGGTGAAGACGACCACCGGAACGTTCGACAGTGCCTCGTCGTTGCGGATCTGGTCGAGCACCTCGAAGCCGGTCATGTCAGGCAGGCGCAAGTCGAGCACGACGCAATCACAGGGGGTCTCGCGCAGCATCGAGAGCGCGTCGGCACCGGTGCCGGTCGTCACGATCTCGATGTCGTCGTGGTGCAGGAGCTCGCGGATCGAGAGCTGCTCGGCCTCGTTGTCCTCGACGATCAGCAACCGCTTGCGCCGCGGTCGCGCATATTCCTTGATCTGGGTTAGCGCGGCCGAGACACCCTCGGTCGTCGTCGGCTTGTTGACGAAGGAGAAGGCGCCGCGCGCCAGCGCATGCTGGCGGTCCTCGTCGAGCGTGATGATCTGCACGGGGATGTGGCGGGTCAGCGGATTGTGCTTGAGCTGGCTCAGCACGGTCCAGCCGAGCATATCCGGCAGGAATACGTCGAGCGAGACGGCCCTCGGCTGGTACTGCTTTGCAAGTTCCAGCGCCTCCGCGCCGCGGGCGGCGACCAGCACCTTGAATCCCTTGTCGCGCGCGAGATCGACCAGCACGCGCGCGTAGTGCGGGTCGTCCTCGACGATCAGGAGGATGCTGTCGCCGGGTTCGAGGTTGAGCCGGTCGTCGGGAAGCTGCTCGATGACGCGCTGCGGTTCGGCTGTTGCGGGCTGCAGCGCCGGCGGCTGGCTCTGTTGAGGCGTCGCGCGGGGCGCGAGCGTCGGGCCGGAATATTTCAGCGGCAGGTAAAGCGTGAAGCACGACCCCTTGCCCGGCAAGCTGCGCAGGTGGATCTCGCCGCCGAGCAGGCTTGCGAGCTCGCGGCTGATCGCAAGGCCGAGCCCGGTGCCGCCATATTTGCGGCTAGTGCCGGCATCGGCTTGCTGGAACGCCTCGAAGATCAGCTTTTGCTTCTCCAGGGGGATGCCGATGCCGGTGTCGGACACTTCGAATGCGATCACGGCCGGCGCCGAATTCAGCACGGGATGATCCGTGCCCCAGCCGCCGACCGCGGCGGCGACCTTCAGGCGGACCTCGCCCTCGGCGGTAAACTTGAAGGCATTGGAGAGCAGGTTTTTCAAAACCTGCTGCAGGCGCTTGGAGTCGGTGACGAGGCTGCGCGCGAGGTTCGGATCGACGTCGATCTTGAACGACAGATTGCGGTTCTCCGCCTCGTGACGGAACGGCCGCCCGACCGTTTCGAGCAGGTTCGCAGTCAGGATTTCCTCGGCGTCGACCGTCACCGTACCGGACTCGATCTTGGAGAGATCGAGAATGTCGCTGATGAGATTGAGCAGGTCGGTGCCGGCGCCGTGGATGGTGCGGGCAAATTCGACCTGCTTGCCGGTAAGATTGCCGTCCGGATTGTCGGTGAGCTGCTGGCCGAGGATCAGGATCGAGTTCAGCGGCGTGCGCAGCTCGTGGCTCATATTGGCCAGGAATTCGGACTTGTACTTCGACGTCAGCGCGAGCTCGGTCGCCTTTTCCTCCAGTGCGCGGCGGGCCTGCTCGATTTCCTGGTTCTTGCGCTCGACTTCGACGTTGCGCTCGGCGAGCTGCTGCGCCTTCTGTTCGAGCTGGTCGTTGGTCTGCTGCAATTCGCGCTGCTGGGTCTGGAGCTCGCCGGCGAGCTGCTGCGACTGCTTGAGCAGGCCTTCGGTCTGCATCGTCGCCTCGATCGAGTTGAGCACGATGCCGATCGAGTCCGTGAGCTGCTCCAGGAAGGTCATCTGCGAGGTCGTGAAGGAGGTCAGCGAGGCGAGCTCGATGACCGCCTTGACCTGGCCTTCGAACAGCACCGGCAGCACCACGAGGTTCTTCGGCGCGACGCGAAGCAGCGCCGAATTGATCGGCACCACGTCGGGTGGAATGTCCGCAATCACGCGCGGGCGCCGGTCGAGCGCGCATTGGCCGATCAGGCCGTCGCCGAATGGCAGCACGCGCGGATACGGATAGACGCCGTCGCCGGCATAGGAGGCAAGCAGCAGGAGCCGCGGATTGTCTTCGTTCTCGACCTGATAGATCACGCCGGTATGCGCGTTCACCAGCGGCGACAATTCGGTCAGCAGCAGGCGACCGACGGTGGTGAGGTCGCGCTGGCCCTGAAGCATGTTGGTGAATTTCGCCAGATTGGTCTTCAGCCAGTCCTGCTCGGTGTTCACGTCCGTCGTGAGACGGAGATTGGTGATCATCGTGTTGATGTTATCTTTCAGCTCCGCGACTTCGCCGCGGGCGTCGACCTGGATCGACCGCGTCAGGTCGCCCTTAGTCACGGCGGTCGCCACTTCCGCGATCGCGCGCACCTGCGAGGTGAGGTTGGCCGCCAGCAAATTGACGTTGCCGGTGAGGTCCTTCCAGGTGCCCGCGGCGCCGGGCACGTCGGCCTGACCGCCGAGCCGGCCCTCGACGCCGACCTCGCGCGCCACCGACGTCACCTGGTCGGCGAAGGTCGCGAGCGTCTCGGTCATGTTGTTGATGGTGTCGGCGAGCGCCGCGACCTCGCCTTTCGATTTCACGGTGAGGTTCTGCTTGAGGTCGCCGTTGGCGACCGCGGTCACCACTTTGACGATGCCGCGGACCTGCTCGGTCAGGTTCGCCGCCATGAAGTTGACGGTGTCGGTGAGATCCTTCCAGGTGCCGGCGACGCCGGGCACCTGGGCCTGGCCGCCGAGTTCGCCTTCGGTGCCGACCTCGCGGGCAACGCGCGTCACTTCGCCGGCGAACGCGTTGAGCTGGTCCACCATGGTGTTGATGGTGTTTTTGAGCTCGAGGATTTCGCCCTTCACGTCGACGGTGATCTTGCGCGACAGGTCGCCGCGCGCGACGGCGGTGGTGACTTCGGCGATGTTGCGGACCTGGGTGGTGAGGTTCGCGGCCAGCAGGTTGACGTTGTCGGTGAGGTCCTTCCAGGTGCCGCCGACGCCGGGCACGACGGCCTGGCCGCCGAGCCGGCCCTCGGTGCCGACCTCGCGCGCGACGCGCGTCACTTCCGCGGCGAAGGAGCGGAGCTGCTCGACCATGGTGTTCAAGGTATCCTTGAGCAGCAGAATTTCGCCGCGCACGTCCACCGTGATCTTCTTCGACAGGTCGCCGCCGGCGATCGCGGTCGCGACCTCGGCGATGTTGCGGACCTGCGCGGTGAGGTTCGAGGCCATGAAGTTGACGTTGTCGGTGAGATCCTTCCAGGTGCCGGCAACGCCGGGCACCTCGGCCTGGCCGCCGAGCTTGCCTTCGGTGCCGACCTCGCGCGCGACGCGCGTCACTTCACCGGCGAAGCCGTTGAGCTGGTCCACCATGGTGTTGATGGTGTTCTTCAGCTCCAAAATCTCACCACGGACGTCGACGGTGATCTTGCGCGAGAGGTCGCCGCGCGCCACGGCAGTGGTCACTTCGGCGATGTTGCGGACCTGGGCGGTGAGGTTGCCCGCCATCGAGTTGACGCTGTCGGTGAGGTCTTTCCAGGTGCCGGCGACGCCGGGCACGTTGGCCTGACCGCCGAGCCGGCCTTCGGTGCCGACCTCGCGCGCGACGCGCGTCACCTCGCCCGCGAAGCGGTTGAGCTGGTCGACCATCGTGTTCAGCGTGTCCTTGAGCTGAAGGATCTCGCCGCGCACGTCCACGGTGATCTTGCGCGACAAGTCGCCGCCGGCGATCGCGGTCGCGACTTCGGCGATGTTGCGGACCTGGGCGGTGAGGTTGCCCGCCATCGAGTTGACGCTGTCGGTGAGGTCCTTCCAGGTGCCGGCGACGCCGGGGACTTCGGCCTGGCCGCCGAGCTTGCCTTCGGTACCGACTTCGCGCGCGACGCGCGTGACTTCGCCGGCGAAGGCGTTGAGCTGGTCCACCATGGTGTTGAGCGTTTCCTTCAGCTGAAGGATTTCGCCTGACACGTTGACGGTGATCTTCTTGGATAGATCGCCCTTGGCGACCGCGGTCGCGACTTCGGCGATGTTGCGGACCTGACCGGTCAGGTTCGAGGCCATCGAGTTGACGCTGTCGGTGAGATCCTTCCAGGTGCCGGCGACGCCGCGCACCTGGGCCTGGCCGCCGAGCTTGCCTTCGGTGCCGACCTCGCGGGCGACGCGGGTGACTTCGCCGGCAAAGGCGTTGAGCTGGTCCACCATGGTGTTGATGGTGTCTTTCAGCTCCAGGATCTCGCCGCGGACATCGACGGTGATCTTTTTCGACAAATCGCCGCCCGCGACCGCGGTCGTCACCTCGGCGATGTTGCGGACCTGCGCGGTGAGGTTCGAGGCCATCGAGTTGACGCTCTCGGTCAGGTCCTTCCAGGTGCCGGCGACGCCGAGCACGTTGGCCTGACCGCCGAGCCGGCCCTCGGTGCCGACCTCGCGCGCGACGCGCGTGACTTCGCCGGCGAAGGCGTTGAGCTGGTCGACCATGGTGTTGAGCGTTTCCTTCAATTGAAGGATTTCGCCCGAGACGTTCACCGTGATCTTCTTCGAGAGGTCGCCGCTCGCGATGGCGGTGGCAACATCGGCGATGTTGCGGACCTGCGCGGTGAGGTTCGACGCCATGAAGTTGACGTTGTCGGTGAGGTCCTTCCAGGTGCCGGCGACGCCCGGCACCTGGGCCTGGCCGCCGAGCTTGCCTTCGGTGCCGACCTCGCGCGCCACGCGCGTCACTTCCGAGGCGAACGAGTTGAGCTGGTCCACCATGGTGTTGATGGTGTCCTTCAGCTCCAGGATTTCGCCGCGCACGTCGACCGTGATCTTGCGCGACAAGTCGCCGCGCGCCACGGCTGTGGTGACGTTGGCGATGTTGCGCACCTGTGCGGTGAGGTTGCCGCACATCGCGTTGACGCTGTCGGTGAGATCCTTCCAGGTGCCGGCGACGCCTGGCACGATGGCTTGGCCGCCAAGCTTGCCGTCGGTGCCGACCTCGCGCGCCACGCGCGTCACTTCCGAGGCAAAGGAGCGGAGCTGGTCCACCATCGTGTTGATGGCTTCCTTGAGCTGAAGGATCTCGCCGCGGACGTCGACCGTGATCTTCTTCGAGAGGTCGCCGTTCGCCACCGCGATCGTCACCTCGGCGATGTTGCGAACCTGGTTGGTCAGGTTGTTCGCCATCGAGTTGACGCTCTCGGTCAGATCCTTCCAGACGCCGGTCACTTCCGGCACCTGGGCCTGGCCGCCAAGCTTGCCTTCGGTGCCGACCTCGCGCGCCACGCGCGTCACCTCCGAGGTGAACACGCCGAGCTGCTTGATCATGGTGTTGACGATGGTCGCCGACTGCAGGAATTCGCCGCGCAAGGGGCGTCCATCGACGTCGAGCTTGACGGTCTGGAGCAGGTCGCCCTGCGCCACGGCTGCGACCGCGCGCGTCACCTCGCGCGTCGGCCACAACAAATCGTCGATCAGCGTATTGACCGAGCCTTCCATGTCGGCCCACGACCCCGAGGCCAGGCCGAACTTCACGCGCTGGCGCGTCTTGCCCTCGCGGCCTACGACCTGGCCGACCAGCTCGAGCTGCTGCGCCATGCGCTGATTGGCGGCGATGATGTCATTGAAGGTGTCGGCGAGCTTGCCGTCGATGCCGAGATAGTCGCCGCTCATGCGCACGGAGAAATCGCCGTTGCGCATGGCCTGCAGGGCCAACAGCAATTCCGCCCGGGAATCAGGCTCGGACATGCCGTTGGTTTTTGGCTTTGGAACGCGACGACCGGAACGTGATGCAGATCCGGGATCGAGGTCGCTCATAATTTGTCCCCCGCAGGCGTCGGCCGATTCCCAGGCAAGACGCGGATTATCAAAATAGAGCGTCAGCCAAATTCGAAATCAAGCGCCAACGTCACGGCGCCCGGAAGTGGAACCTGCTTTGCTCAGCCCGATTAATCTAAGTGCCATCCCCCGGAATGGTTCCATCCGGTTCCAATATTTCCAGGTCGGCAGATCGGTTCGTTTCAGCGACTTGGTCATCTGCCTTCCGGAACGGAGCGCCGGGCGTGCCGTTAGCCCGCAGATGCAGGGAGAGCGCACATGAAAGCAGGATTTGCCGTCATCGGGACCGTGATGTTGTTGGCCGGATCGGCGTTCGCGCAGGGCGGGGCCCCGAGCGGGCGCGGGGCCGTGACCGGCGATCCCGCCGCAAGCTCCGCCACCCCACGCGCGGACACACCAACCACGGGTACGTCGGCCCGGTCTAATCCCAGCGGTAGCGGCACGTCGAGTTCGGGTGGCAAGGATGACAATGGGGACGCCGGCCGCGACAAGATGCTGGAGGGCAACCGCAGCGCGCAGCCGAAGAGCGGGCCAAAGTAAGGAGTTGCTTGGCAGCCCTACTTGTCCGCCATGGTGCGCTCGGCGTCCTTGACCTGCGAGCGCAACATCGGGAGCTGCTCGCGCGCGAAGGCTGCAAGCGCGGCATTATCAGGCGCCTTCAGATAGCGCTCGAGCAGATCGATCACCGATTCATACTCGGGAATCTGCGCGGCATAGAAGCTTCTGACGAAAGTCGGTCCGTCCGAAGTTTCGGGCTCGACCAGGCTCGCGCTCGCCGGGGTCGTCTTGGTGACGCGCGGTTCGGTGCCGATCGCCTCCTGAATCCCCTTCAGGGCCTTGTCGCGCCGGGCCGCTTCTTCGGCGCGCAGGGCGGCGAGGTTCTTGACCTCGGCATTGCCCTTCAGGTCGGTACTCTCCAGCAGGCCCTGCTGGAAGCGGCTGAAGCTGTAGAGGTCGCTGATGGTCTCCGTTGCAGTCGGCGTGCGGCCGGCCGGCCGCCGCTCTCCTGTGCTGTCGGCAAGCGCTGCCGTGCTGATGAACGCCAAAACTATCGCGAGAAGAATCCGCATGGATGTCCAATGGCGGACGGCAGTCGAAAGTTCCGCAGATGTTACCATCCGGTAAGGGCGGTTGCGACGCGACGGTTCCGTCCCCAATTCATCTTCATGAAACAGTCCGAGATCTTCAGGGATAACGCCGACAACTGCCTCCAGCTCGCTGAGCGCGCCGAAGGACAGCCGTCACACAATCGTTTTCTGCGCATGGCGAATGCGTGGACGGCACTTGCCGACGAGCAGGATTGGCTCGACGGCGAGGTCCCGCCCGTTCCAGCCCGCATCCGTCAAAAGCAGGATGCGTAACGCTCTCGTTTCGTGGATCTACGTGTGAGACTGCTCACGGACGGCAAGCAGGATCATTCGTAACAGTCGATCGCGTTGATTTCCTATTCCAGGAGGTTTTTGCAATGGCTCCACGTCTGGCTCTTCTTTCGCTCATCCTCGCCTTTGGGGTGTCGGTCGCGTTCGCCACGGTGACGACGGTGCGGCAGGTGCATCATGAAAATGCATCGGCCCCGGTGCACTCAGCGCACAGTTAGCGGTCTGATCTCGCGGGTCGGAACCTTCGACGCTCCGGCGCGTAAGCGCTTCGAGACAGCAACGAGGCGAGAGCTATCATGGCCCATTCCGACCAAGGCATCATCAGAGATCAGCGCGGTGAACAGCAGCCGCGGGACAAGCAGCGTGCGCAGACCGTGCACAAGTCGGAGCCAAAGGGCTCGCCCTCTCGCGAGGCCACGCGCGATCCCAAGCTGAATGACAACAGCAAGACGCCCGGCTCCGGCATGGCGCCGGATGATTCCGGCGACGCGCCGAGCGGCTAATTCCATCAGGAACGAATTCGCACGTAAAGAGTCGAGGGATTGCTTCCGGTTGTCATGCCCCCGGTGATCCGGAAGTAATCTCCAAGGACGGCCCCGGCACCCGTGCCGGGGCCGTTTGCTTGAGCATCAGGCTGGACTAATCCTCGGCATCGCCCTGCGGATGGGGTTGCGTGTGGCCGTCCGGGCCGCGGCCGAAAACTCCGAACCGGCTCGATTTGACATTAGGCCCTGCATCGACAGCGGCGGTGGCCAGTCCGAGCTTGAGGAGCTCGCGCACAGCCGCGGCTCGCGTCGGCATGCGATGTTTGAACCGAAAGTCGTCCACCGCGGCCAGTTCTTCCGGTGACAGCATGACCTGGAGCCGCTCGGCGCGAAGGTCGTTCATGATCAATCATCCAAATGAGCAAGTTGAGTAGTTTACTCAACGAACTCATTCCACCGCGGTTCCATAAGATGCTTCTATGACGCCAAGTTAGCCAAAAAATACAGCAAAATCAATAAGTTATATGATGCAAAGGCTCTTGGGCAGGTGTATGCTCCCGGCAAATGGGAGAGACGTCATGACGAACGAAGTCAGATTCCTGCGTAACCATATCGACGAGAGCGAGGCACCCAAGCCGGTGCGCCCGAGCCACCAGAAGGTCATCGAGCAGGTCGAGCGCTGGGCCAACAGTTCGGGCCTTCAACCGCCGAGTTTGCAGCCGTCGACGCATGCCAAAGCGGGCTAGCGCTTCGTAAGGGGAGAGCCCTTTGCTGATAGCGAATGGGCTGATTGGTGCGGTTTGCGGGAGACGATGCGCAGCTTGCGCCTGAGCCACCAGGCCAATACCGAAACGACGGCCCAGGCTATCAACGCGGCAGCGAAAGCGCCCGGAACGCTCGCGGCCACGGTGAAATGAAAGACGGCGGCGAATGCCAGGAGACCGATGCTTCCCCAGGCAGCGCCAGCCGCGTCGAGCGCGGCGGCCTCTTGCCCGCGGCGCGTGCCGCTGAGGCCGGCCTTCTCCTTGGTGCGGCGTTCATGGCTTTCGACCAGCGTTGCGCTGGCGCAGAAGATTGCGGGAAGCGCAAGGAAAAGTCCGCCGACGGACACACCGAAGCGCGCTCCCAGAACCCCCGTGAGCACGGTCGCCAGGCCACCGAGCAGGAAACGAATGCCGTATTCGTACCAGCGTGTCTGCTTCAGCGCGGAGAGCGACAGCTTGACCGGCATCAGGCCGCACCTCCGAAGCCGGCGAGCAGGCCGAAGGCGACTGCAAGCCACACGATAACAGCGAGGACGGTCGCGGGCAGCGCGGACAGACGGTATCTGATCAGCAGATGGCAGACGACGACGCTGTAGCAGCCGAGCGCGACCGCGCCGTAGATCATGGTCCAGCTTTCGGCCGCGGCATATTGCGGGCCGTGCTGGACGACGGCGATGCCGAGCGTGGCCAGCGCAACCGACGGCGCTGCGCCGAGCAACCCCGCAAAGCTCTTGGGTTTGAGCATATCGCCTAAGATCGCAAAAGCGGAGACGATGATGCCACCGGCGATGAAGCGCACGACATATTCGGTCACGGCCGTTTCCGCCAATTGATCTGCTTGCGAAACGATTGCGTCAGTGTCCATGGCCGCAAGAGTCTCTCGACGGCCGCGCCAAGCGCAAAGCCTGCGATCACGTCGCTTGCCCAGTGTGCGAGCACCGCAATCCGTGTCAGCGACAGCGCGATCGCGGCCGTGCGCAGCAATCGGCGCGGCGTCTTCGGCAGCAACCCCGCCGCCGAGGCAAGTGCGCCCATATGGACCGCGTGACCGGACGGGAAGGCGTCGCGCGCCCGTCCTGAAACGGGTACTCCATGCCCGTGCCCGCGTATGGTCAGCCGGTCTGGCCTGGTCTGATTGAACACGGATTTCAGGACATGCGGCAGGACGGCCGTCGCGAGCGACACGGCGAGGACGTGGTTTGCCACGGGCCGCTGTTGCGGCTGCCGAATCTGAGTATAGAGCCAGCCTAGTGCGGCCAGCGCGAGCAGCACGTGCTCGTCGGCGGCCCAGGTTAACGTCTGCGCCGTGTGCTCGACGCCTGAATTGGTGTGATCAGCGATCGTATCCGCGATCGCGGTGTCGATCCGGCTGGGTTTGACCTCTACCAATGCCATCGGTCTGCAAGCGTGATGTCCTTTATGACAGTTTTGTAAAGCCTGGACACAAAGAAGGTTCCTGGCTCTGCCTCGAGACATCAGCCTGCAGCCAAGACCAACTCGCGTGACTACGGCTGTCCCGACCCACCAGCGGACCCATAGACCTGGCCGGTCGCATAGCTCGCGTCGGCCGCGGCAAGCTGCACGTAAATCGAGGCCAGTTCGGCGGGCTGGCCGGGACGGCCGAGCGGCGTCATGCCGCCGAATTTTTCGAGCTTCTCCATGGTGGCGCCGCCGGAGACCTGGAGCGGAGTCCAGATCGGTCCCGGGGCGACGCCGTTGACGCGGATGCCCTTCGAGGCGAGCTGCTTCGCCAGCGACTTGACGTAATTCATCGTCGCCGCCTTGGTCTGCGCATAATCGTAGAGATCGGGGGAGGGATCGTACGCCTGCTCCGACGTCGTGCCGATGATGGACGAGCCGGGCTTCAAATGCGGCAGCGCCGCCTTGATGATCCAGAACGGCGCATAGATGTTGGTCTTCATGGTCGCATCGAAATCTTCCGAGGAGACGTCGAGAATGGACGCACGTGTCTGCTGCCGCGCCGCGTTGCAGACAACGATATCGAGTCCGCCGAGACCTTGGACGGCCTGCTCGACCAGCTTCTTGCAGAAAGCCTCATCCTTGAGGTCGCCAGGAATCGCAAGCCCGGTACGCCCTTCCTTCTTGATCAGCGCGATGACGTCCTGCGCATCGGGCTCTTCCGCCGGCAGATAGTTGATGGCGACGTCGGCGCCTTCGCGCGCGTAGGCTATCGCAGCGGCGCGGCCCATGCCGGAATCGCCACCGGTGATCAACGCCTTGCGTCCGGCGAGCCGGCCGGAGCCCTTGTAGCTGGTCTCGCCGTGATCCGGGGGCGGCTCCATCTTGCCGGCGAGGCCAGGCCAGGGCTGCGACTGCTTCTTGAACGGCGGCTTTGGAAAGCGGCTGACGGGATCGACGAGTTTCTGCTCAGCCATGGACGCGTCTCCTTTCGCTGTCGAAGAGGCCAGCGAAGCAGCAGCAAGCGTTGCGCTCGCCGCTTGGACGACGTGCCGGCGGGAAAGTGAAGTCTTGTCTTGATACGTCATGGGGGGCTCCGCGCTTTTGCGAACGCCAATGCGCGGCGCGAGGCATCGTTGCTAGACGAGAGGACGCCGGAAGGTCCGGCGTCCTCAAACAAAGTTTACTTGAAACAAGTTTACTTGGTCTGGCCGACGCTCGGTGCCTTGCCGAGCTCCTTGGCCATGTCGAGATGGTGTTTGAGCGCGGGCAGCGTCTTGCCGGCCCAATCCTTCAGGTCGGAATTGTCGCCGCCCTTGGCGTAACGCTCGAACAGCGAGACCGCGTCCTCATGGGCGCTGACCTGGTACGAATTGTAATCCGAGCTGAAGTCCTTGCCATTCGCGCTCTTGAGCTTGTCGAGCTTGCTCTGGTGCGAGCTGTCGAGCGCTGTCGGCAGGGTCGCCTGCACCTTGCCGCCGCTGACCAAGCCCTTCAGTTCGCTGCTGGTCTTGGTGTGGTCGGTCACCATCTGTTGCGCAAAAGTCTTTTCCTGCGCGTTGCCCTTCTGCTCGGCGAGCTTGCTCGACTCGATTTCGAACATATCGCTGATGGCGACTTCCTTGACGAAGTCGGCGGTGGCAGGCGCGACGCCGAGCGCCGAGTTGACGCCGGTTTTTTCCCCGAGCGACTGGGCGAGTGCGGGGCCTGCGAGAAGCACGCAGGCAGCTGCGATGATGGTACGTTTCATGGTCCGGTCCCTCCGGCTGTCGCGCGGCAGGGTGCCGCGCGAATGTTGCGCCGACTAACCCCCACCATAGGCCGAGGTTCCAAATGGTCAGTCCGTCGGTTTCCTGCCACTACGGGGATTGATTGGATCGGTCGCCTTGCGCCGCAGCCGTTCGGGCAGGAAGGGCTCGGCGGACGTTGCCGACGCCTCGGCGCGCACGTCGGCATGATGCTGCGCCCGTTCATGCGGCGTACGTTTGTCATCGACCTTCCGCTTCACGTCGAGGCCATCCACGGGATCGTTGACGCCGTGCTGGATATCGCGGAAATCGCTCATGCTTCACCTCATTCATTTCCAGGCAGGATCTTTTCGAGCACCTGTCGCGCCGCCCCCTTGATCATTCCGCTCTCGTTGGGATCGCCCTTCAGCAGCGCAAGAGAGAAGTTCTTCGCCTGCTGCAAGGTGATGTGCGGCGGCAGCGGCGGCACTTCGGGGTCGGTCTTCACCTCCAGCACCACCGGCATCTCGCTCGCCAGCGCCTGGTCCCAAGCCGAGCCTAGTAGCTGCGGGCTGTCCACATAGATGCCGGAGAGGCCGATCAGCTCGGCAAAGCGCGAATAGGACACGTTCGGGATGCGCTGCGATGCCTCGAATTTCGGATCGCCGTTGATGATGCGCTGCTCCCACGTCACCTGGTTGAGGTCTTCGTTGTTGAAGACGCAGACGATGAAGCGTGGATCCTTCCAGTTGCGCCAATATTTCGCGGCGGTGATCAGCTCGGCCATGTTGTTCATCTGCATCGCGCCGTCGCCGACGAGGGCAATCACCGGGCGATCGGAATGGGCGTATTTCGCGGCAAGCGCATAGGGCACCGCGGCACCCATCGAGGCGAGGCCGCCTGAGAGCGAGGCCGTCATGCCGCGGCGTATCTTCAGGTCGCGCGCGAACCAGTTGGCGCAGGAGCCGGAATCGCTGGTGATAATGGCACGGTCGGGCAGGCGGGGAGACAGCTCCCAGGCGACGAGCTGCGGATTGACCGGTGCGGCCGGTTGATGTGCCCGATCATCCAGCGTCTTCCACCATTTCGCGACGTCGTCCTGGATACCCTGGCGCCAGGCGCCGTCGGTCTTAGGTGCGAGCCGCGGCAGCAGGGCGCGCAGCGTCTCGGCGGCATCGCCGACCAGGCCGACCTCCATGGGAAAGCGGATCGACATCATGCTGGCGTCGATGTCGATCTGCACGCCGCGCGCCGCGCCTTCCTTCGGCAAGAACTCGGAATACGGAAACCCGGAGCCGACCATCAGCAGCGTGTCGCATTCCATCATCAGGTTGTAGCTGGGCTCGGTGCCGAGCAGGCCGATCGAGCCGGTGACCCAGGGGAGATCGTCAGGGAGCACCGCCTTGCCGAGCAGCGCCTTGGCGCAGCCGGCGGACAAGCGGTCGGCGACCGCGATCACCTCCTCGGTGGCGTGGAGCGCGCCGGCGCCGACGAGCATCGCGACCTTCTTTCCGGCGTTGAGTACCTCGGCGGCACGGTCGAGGTCAGCGTCACGAGGCTTGATGCTTGGCGCGCTATAGCCGATGCCGGAGTGCAGAGTGCCATGAGCGCGCGGCGGATCCTCGTAGGGCGCCTCCTGGATATCGTTGGGCAGGATGATCACCGTTGGCGTCCGCCGGGCCAGCGCGATCCGGATCGACCGATCGATCAGATGCCGGATCTGCGCCGGCGAGGATGCCTGCATGACATAGGCGCCAGCCACGTCCTTGAACATCGAGACCAGATCGAGTTCCTGCTGATAATGTCCGCCCAGTGCATTGCGTGCCTGCTGACCGACGATCGCGAGCACCGGCTGGTGATCGAGCAGGGCATCGTAGAGCCCGGTGATCAGATGCGAGGCGCCGGGGCCCGAAGTTGCGATGCAGACTCCGACCTGGCCAGAGAACTTCGCATAGGCCGACGCCATGAAAGCGGCCATCTCCTCATGCCGCGCCTGGACAAAGCCGATCTTGCCCTCAGCGCGCTGAAGGGCGCCGAATACGCCGTTGATGCCGTCGCCGGGATAGCCAAAGAGGTGGCGCACGCCCCATTGATGCAGGCGTTGAACGATGAAGTCGGAGACGGTCTGGGACATCGAGGGCGGCCCTTCGCTTTCCGGCATTTGGTTTCCGGGATTTGAAGTTGAGAGAACCGCCCGTTTCCGGCGATGTTCCTCAAGTCTGACGGAACATGCCGGAACGATCGCGCACGTCTTCGGGTTGTCTCCACACTGGCTGAGTGGAGAATTGAGATGTTGAATCAGGGCGAACTGGACCAGGACGAAATGGGTCGGTTGATCGGCAGCGACAAGGTCGAGGGAACATCGGTCTACGGCGCCGATCGCAACAAAATCGGCTCGATCGAACGCGTGATGATCGACAAGATCAGCGGCAAGGTGTCTTACGCCGTGCTCGGCTTCGGCGGATTTCTGGGCCTCGGCAACGACCACTATCCGCTGCCGTGGCAGTCGCTGAAATACGACACGGAGCTCGGCGGTTACGTCACGGGCATCACCACCAAGGAACTGGAAGGCGCGCCGAAATACGGCGAACGGAGTGATTGGAACTGGGGTGATGACGCCGCGGTTCGCGGCATCAACTCCTATTACGGCGTCCCCTTCGCGTAAGCGTTTCCACCGAAAGGAAGCTCGATGAGCGAGGAACCGCCTAACGACGATCCCAGGCAGCAGAGCGACTGGGGTTCGCACAAACAGACGGACAAGCCCTGGAAGGGCACTCCGGAAAAAGAGCAGGGATCGGACGAGGTGAAGCCCGATCTCGAGAAATGGCACGCGACGAAGACGCACTGAGACGAGGTGCCGTTCCCATGAGACGTCGAGGCGAGCGCGGCACCCACTGTGCCGCGCTTCTATTTTGGGCAGGGCGTTCACGAACGCGATGGTGCTCGCAACAAGCGGAACCATGATCAGGAGTTGCAGTTGGGCTCGCGGCGCGTGAGCGGCTTTTGGCGGCTCTGCCGTCAGTTTGATCCCCGAGAAAGGTGTTCACCGTGGATGCTCAGACCCGGGAGCGTGGGCCGTCCGCGGAGCAGCCGCAGAGGGCGAAGGAAGCTCCAAAGACCTCTCCCGATCAGCCCCGTGACGCCGAGGACCAGAAGCCGGCGAAGGCGCCGTCGCTGCGAGAGCGGATTCGCGAGCATTGGTTGCTGGCAACCGTTGCCACGATCGTCTTGCTCGCGGCCCTGATCGGCGGATTGCTCTACTGGCTCCAGGTACGCCACTATGAATCCACCGACGATGCCTTCGTCGCCGCGCGCAGCTTTTCCGTGGCCTCCAAGGTCGGGGGCTACGTGACCGACATCCCGGTCACGGACAACCAGCATGTCAACGCCGGGGACCTTCTCGCCAAGATCGACGAGCGCGACTATCGCATCGCCATCGATCAGGCCAATGCGCAGGTCGCAGTCGCCAGGGCGAACATCGCCAATGTCGAGGCGCAGATCGTTTCGCAGCAGGAGCAGATCAAGCAGGCGGAGGCGCAGCTCGAACAGGCCCAGGCCCAGCTCCAGTTCTCGCAGGAAGAATTCGCGCGCGCCCAGGATCTGGTCGAGAAGGGCGCCGGCACCGTGCAGCGCCAGCAGCAGACCCGCTCCGATCTTCAGGCGCAGCAGGCCAACACCGAGCGCGCGAAGACCGCGGTGACGGCCGCGCAAGTCGGCATCAAGACGCTGCAAGCGCAGCTCGAGGGCGCCCGGGCGCAGCTCGAGCAGTCGCAGGCGCAGCTCGATCAGGCCAAGCTGAACCTGCAATATACCAGCGTCGTTGCGGCGCAGTCCGGTCGCGTCGTCAAGCTCAGCGGCGCCAAGGGCACCTTCGTCAACGCGGGCCAGAGCCTGATGATGTTCGTGCCTGACGAGGTCTGGATCGTCGCCAACTACAAGGAGACGCAACTCAACGACATGCGGCCGGGCCAGCCGGTCGAAATCCGCATCGACGCCTATCCCGGGCGCAAGCTCACCGGCCATGTCGAGTCCGTGCAGCCGGGCTCCGGCACCGCGTTCAGCCTGCTGCCGGCAGAGAACGCCACTGGCAATTACGTCAAGGTAGTGCAGCGCGTGCCGGTGAAGATCGTGGTCGACAGCTGGCCGGCCGATCTGCCCGTCGGTCCCGGCATGTCGGTCGTGCCCTGGACCAGGGTGCGATGACGGACACGACGCAAGGCGGCGCGTCCGCGGGCGGCTGGTCGCCGGAGCGCTCGGCAGCGGGTGGTCACAATCCCTATCTCATCGCGTTCGTCGTCTCGATCGCGACCTTCATGGAGGTGCTCGACACCACCATTGCCAACGTCGCCTTGCGTCACATCGCCGGTGGGCTTGCCGTCGGCATCGACGAGAGCACCTACGTCATCACCAGCTATCTCGTCGCCAACGCCATCGTGCTGTCGATCTCGGGCTGGCTGTCGACGGTGATCGGCCGCAAGCGCTTCTACATGATCTGCGTTGCGATCTTCACGGTCTCCTCGCTTTTGTGCGGCTTTGCCTGGAATTTGCAGGCGTTGGTGCTGTTCCGCATACTTCAGGGCCTTGGCGGCGGCGGCATGGCGACCAGCGAGCAGGCGATCCTCGCCGACTCCTTCCCGCCGCACAAGCGTGGCCAGGCTTTCGCGATCTATGGCGTTGCCGTCGTGGTCGCGCCCGTGGTCGGTCCGACGCTCGGCGGCTGGATCACCGACACCTATACCTGGCACTGGGTGTTCCTGATCAACGTCCCCATGGGAATGCTGTCGCTGTTCCTGGTCGGCACGCTGGTCAAGGAGCCGTCGGGCGCGGAGGAGGAGAGGGAGAAGCTGCTGAGCAAGGGCCTGCGGGTCGACTATGTCGGCTTCCTGCTGGTCGCGATCGGGCTCGGCTCGCTCGAATACGTGCTCGACGAGGGCCAGCGCAGCGACTGGTTCGGCTCGAACGTGATCGTGTTCTTTGCGGTGCTTTCGGCCGTGTCACTGCTTGCGCTGATCCCGTGGGAGCTGACGCGCGAGGATCCCATCGTCGATCTCCGCCTGCTCGGCCGCCGCCAGTTCGCCGCCTGCTTCCTGGTCATGCTGGCGACCGGCGCGGTGCTGATCTCGACGACGCAGCTTTTGCCGCAGCTGCTCCAGAGCGATTTGAACTACACCGCGATGCTGGCGGGTCTCGCACTGTCACCGGGCGGAATCGCGACCCTGGTGCTGATGCCGGTGGTGGGCCGTCTCGTCAGCAGCGTGCAGCCGAAATACCTCATCATGTTTGGTGCCACCATCGTCGCGTTCTCGATGTGGCATCTCACGGGCCTCACCGGCGACATCACCTACGGTTATGCCGCGATGTCGCGCATCTTCCTCGCGCTCGGTCTGCCTTTCCTGTTCCTGCCGGTCACGACCGCGTCCTATGACGGCGTGCCGCCGGACAAGACCAACCAGGCCTCGGCGCTAATCAACGTCGCCCGCAATATCGGCGGCTCCATGGGTGTCGCACTGGCGCAGACAATTCTGGCGCAGCGCCAGCAATTCCACCAGAGCCGCCTGATCGAGCACGCCGCGCCATCGGATATCGGCTACCAGCAGACCATCGAGACGATGACCCGCTTCTTCCAGGCCCAAGGCTCGAACGCGAGCGATGCGGCCTCGCAGGCGGTCGCCTGGGTCGGCCGCACCTTGCAGCACCAGGTCGATTTGCTCGCCTATATCGACGTGTTCTGGACGCTCGCGATTATCGCGGTGCTGATGATCCCGACTGCCGCGGTGCTGCGCCCGATCAAGCTGGGCGCCCCTGCGCGGGGGCATTGAGCCAACGACCGTTCGGAGAGAAAGGGTGACCGCGGCGCAAAAGTCCGGCTAGACTGGTCCGAACGTCAAGCAAAAGCCCGGGAGGTAATTTAAGTGAAGACCGCGATCACCGAACTGTTCGGCATCGAGCACCCCATCATCCAGGGCGGCATGCATTTCGTCGGCTTTGCCGAGCTGGCGGCTGCCGTCTCCAATGCCGGCGGGCTCGGCATCATCACCGGTCTCACGCAGAAGACGCCGGAGCTGCTGGCAAAAGAGATCGCACGCTGCCGCGATATGACCGACAAGCCGTTCGGCGTGAACCTCACCTTCCTGCCGACCTTCGCCGCGCCGCCTTATCCGGAATACATCGCCGCCATCGTCGAAGGCGGCATCAAGTCCGTGGAGACCGCGGGCCGCAGCCCGGAAGCCTACATGCCCGCGCTGAAGGCCGCCGGGATCAAGGTCATCCACAAATGCACCTCGGTGCGCCATTCCCTGAAAGCCGAGCGCATCGGATGCGACGCCGTCAGCGTCGATGGTTTTGAGTGCGGCGGCCATCCCGGCGAGGACGACATTCCCAACATGATTTTGCTGCCGCGCGCGGCGGAGGAATTGAAGATCCCGTTCGTCGCGTCCGGCGGCATGGCCGACGGCCGCAGCCTCGTCGCGGCGCTGTCGCTGGGGGCGGCCGGCATGAACATGGGCACGCGCTTCATCGCCACCAAGGAAGCCCCGGTGCATCAGAACGTCAAGAATGCGCTGGTCACGGCGACCGAGCTCGACACCCGCCTGATCATGCGGAGCCTGCGCAACACCGAGCGCGTGCTGAAGAACGCCAATGTCGACCGCCTGCTTGAGATCGAACGCGAGAAGGGCGACAAGCTGAAGATCGACGACATCCACGACCAGGTCGCGGGCGTCTATCCCAGGATCATGCTGGATGGGCAGATGGACGCGGGCGCCTGGAGCTGCGGCATGGTCGCAGGCCTCATCCACGACATCCCCACCTGCAAGGAACTTGTCGACAGGATCATGGCTGAGGCGGAAACCATCATCCGTACCCGTCTGATGGGGTTTCTTGAAGGGACGGGTGCACCGCGAAAGGTCGCCTGACACCGCCAAACTTCTTAACCACGGCGGCAGTTGACCGCTGGAATTGCGCGCGACGCCTCCTAGATAGAGGTAAATTACCTCTTAACAATCAATTTCAGGAGGCGTCCGTGATTCCAAAGAGCGCTCCTTTTGCAATTGCCGTTGCCCTCGTGCTCGCATGGGGCGGCGTCGCGCGCGCTGACGACTACAAGCCCGACGAATATCTCGGCCTCGATCTTTCGAAGGCGGTGTTGTCGCCGAAGCGGCTCGGGCCCGAAACTCAGTTCGCGCCGGTCGCGCTGGAGGCGCGCGGCGGCAGCGAGGCGCAGGCGCGCGCCGAGCCGGTCGACGTGCCGAAGAAGGTCGCCGCCGAACGCGTGCGCGTGTCGGAGCCGAGGGTTGCGCACGCCAAGCCCACGCAGCCGCGCGGCGCGGCACGCACCAAGCTCGCGCATCGCCACGGCAATCCGCTCGACGCGCAGGCGATGGACACCCGCATCCAGACCTGGCCGTGCCGCAACGGCGGCATCTGCAACTGGAAGCATTAGGTCAGCTCCGAGCCGTCATCCGCACGTCGTAAAACCGTAGGCCCGCGGTCAAGAAACCGTAAGCCGGGGGTCAAACGACGCAGGCACCTTCCGTCGCTAGTCGACGAAGGTTTCCTGAATGGTAGCGCTCCGCGCCTCGCGCGCCTGGACCCGGCGGCAATTCCTGGTCCGTTCCACCTCGAGCCTCGCCGTTGCCGCGCTCGCAACGCCGCATCTCAGCCGCGCCGCGGATCGTCCGCAGATCGCAGGCGGCATCCAGTCCGGCGACATCTCGGATGGCTCCGCCGTGATCTGGGCGCGCGCCGATCGGGCCGCGCGGATGCAGGTGGATTATTCGACCATGGAAAGCTTCAAGACCGTCATCGCGTCGGCTTCGCGCGATGCGTCGCCCGATGCCGATTTCACCTCAAAGCTGCTACTGGACGATCTGCCTCCCGGGCAGGACATCTTCTATCGTGTGCGCTTCGACGACATCGCGACCGGCATCGCCGGCGAAAGCCGCATCGGCCATTTCCGCACTGCGCCGGCTGCCGGCCGGTCGATCTCGTTCCTGTGGTCCGGCGATACCGCCGGGCAGGGCTGGGGCATCGACACATCGCGGGGCGGCTACCGCAGCTATCGCACCATGCTCGACAATCGCCCCGACTTCTTCATCCACTCCGGCGATCACATTTACGCCGACTGCACGATTCCCTCCGAGCAGAAGCTGCCGAACGGCGAGATCTGGCGCAATGTCGTGACCGAGGAGAAATCCGAGGTCGCGCACACGCTGGCGCAGTTCCGCGGCAATTACAAATACAACCATCTCGACGAGCATTTCCGCGCCTTCCACGCCGAGGTGCCGATGTTCGCACAGTGGGACGACCACGAGGTCACCAACGATTGGTCGCCGACCGGCAGCTATGACGGAGCCGGCCATGGGGATGACGGCACCCCCCGCCTGGTCGCGCGCGCCCGCCGCGCCTTCTTCGACTTCATGCCGATCCGCGACATCGGCGCGCGAATGGGACGGGTCTATCGCAAGATCGCCTACGGTCCGCCGCTCGACGTCTTCATGATCGACATGCGCAGCTATCGCGACGATAGCTGGAACAAGGGCGACGATCACCGCGGTTGGATCTTGGGCACCGAACAGCTCGCCTGGCTGAAGCGTGAGCTCGCGGCCTCGCGCGCGACCTGGAAGGTGATTGCGGCCGATCTGCCGATCGGGCTGGTCAGTCTCGATGCGGTCGCGCTCGGCAATGGGCCGCCCGACCGGCGGGAGCACGAGATCGCCGATCTTCTCGCGTCGATCAAGCGCGCCGGAATCCGCAACATCGTCTGGCTCACCGCCGACATGCACTACACCGCCGCGCACCATTACGATCCGAACAGGGCGCAATTCCAGGAGTTCGAACCGTTCTGGGAATTCGTCTCGGGGCCCTTGCACGCCGGGACCTGGGGCCCGGGCGAGCTCGACAATACCTTTGGTCCGGCAGCGATGTACCAGAACGGGTGCAGCGAGGCGCAGGGCGAAAACCTCGCGCCCTGTTTCGGACTGCAGTTCTTCGGCAAGGTCGATATCGATGGCCGGACCGGCGTGATGACAGTGACGCTGAAGGACGTCGACAACCGGGACCTCTGGTCGGTCGATATCGAGCCGCAGCCGCAGGCGCGTCCAGCCGTGGTGGCGCAGCATTCCTAAGGGGGAGCTAACCCGATCTTGATTGGCCGCATTGCGCCCCCCGCGCTATGCTGTCTGCTCCCGCCACCTCTTTTCCATCCCCGAAGGGTCTGCTCACGCAGCATCGCTGCTGGCCTCCGGCGGGCCTAACGATGTCAGGAGCCTTTTCATGGATCACCTCAAGACACAGGGCATCAGCATGCCCAAGCTCGGCCTCGGGACCTTCCGCATGCACGGCGATGCCTGTCGCGCGGCGGTTGAGAGTGCGCTGTCGATCGGCTATCGCCATATCGATACGGCCGAGATGTACGGCAACGAAGAATCAATTGGTGCGGCGCTCGCCGCGGCCCGGCTGCCGCGGGGCGAGCTGCACGTCACGACAAAGGTCTGGCACGAGAACCTCAGCCCCGACGCCATCCGGCGCGCTTTCGACACCAGCTTGACCAAGCTCAGGCTCGACCATGTCGATCTCTATCTCGTGCACTGGCCCTCCAAGGCGGCGAACTGGGGCGCGGTGTTCGAGACCTTGATGAAGCTGAAGGAGGAGGGGCGCACGCGGGCGATCGGCGTCGCCAATTTCACCACGGCGCTGCTCAAAATCGCGGTCGAGGACATCAAGGCGCCGATCGCATGCAATCAGATCGAATACCACGCCATGCTCGATCAATCGAAGGTGCTGGCCTATCTGAACGCCAAGTCGATCCCGCTGGTCGCCTATTGCCCGCTGGCGCAGGGACGCATCGCGTCAGACGAGGTGCTGGCCGAGATCGGCGCCAAGCACAATGCAAGCGCCGCGCAGGTCGCGCTGAAATGGCTGCTCGACCAAGATGGTGTCGCCGCGATCCCGAAGGCCTCGCGGCGAGAGAGTCAGCAGGCCAATCTCGACGCGCTGAAGATCACGCTCGACGATGCCGACCGCAACAAGATCGCCGCGCTGCCGAAGGACAGGCGCTGCGTCAATCCCGGTTTCGCGCCGGCATGGGACTGACCTCGCGGAACGTATCGTACACGCAAAGAAATGGCCCCGTGAGGGGCCATTTCCATATTGCGTTGCGCATTAGTCCCAATGATGACGGTGACCACGCTTGATCACGACGACGCGGTCGCGATGGCGCCAGCCGCGATGCCAGCCGTGATCGCGATGCATGCCGTATTCGGCGCGGGCGCCATACATGCCGTGATGATGACCTCCGCGCTTGATCACCACCGTCTCCGCGCTGGCGAGCGTCGGCATTGCAACAGCGAGCGCGCCGACAGCGGCAAGCACATAACCAATCTTCTTCATGATGTCCTCCTCCAAAGGAATGCAAATCTAAACGGCGCATTCGCGGGAACGTTCCGGAGAAATCGCAGGAGAATTCTGAACGCCTGTTCAGGTCGGTTAATCGCAGCGCTGTTGTGCAGGTGTTGGCGCGCCGGTCGCGACGTATTTGCCGTCCCTGATCGTGTACTCGCCCCGCTCGCTGCGATTGTAGATTGCGCGCAAGCTGCCTTGCTTCGAAAGGAGCAGGCCAAACTCGCGCGTCTGCTGCAGCAAGAGGAAGTACACCATCACATTGAGCAGGCCGTCGGCGTTGACCATCGCCGATACCACTTCGTTTTCGTCCTTGGCCTCGCCGAAATTGCGCCGGTACATCACCCTTCCGTCCTTCCGGATCTCGTAGGTCAACAGCGCGCCCTTGTCGCGGTCGGGCCGGGCCGCGCAATCGACCGCCCATGAGCCGAGCAGGCCCCATTGCTCGACGGTCGCCGCAAGCGACTCGGCACCGGCCGCGGGCGCGAACGTAACCCACAGCACTGCTGCCGCGATCCAGCGGCTCAAACAACGCGTCATGTCCTGAACAGCCCCACCTCCGAAGAATTCCGAAGTGTAACATCCTGCGCGCGATCGTCCACGCTGACGGCCATTCGCGCGCGAATTTGATCCGCGTCAATGAGGCAGCCGGTTTCCCCGGTAGGATGGCGTTCCCGAAGGCGAAATTGGATAGACCGATGCTGAATCAAGTCAGGGATTTCGCAGGCGAGGTGCTGCCGGGGAGCTGTGCCGTGCCGCCTTATTCCGAGACCGCGTTTCTGGCCGAGCTGGGCGACCGCTTGAAGTCCTCACGCATGCGCTGCGTCCTGTCGCGGCGGGAGCTCGCCCGCCGCTCCGGGATTTCCGAGCGCTACATCGCCCAGATCGAGGCCGGCAAGGGCAACGTCTCGATCGTCCTGTTGCTGCGGCTGGCCTCCGCGATCCACGGCAGCCAGCCCCAGATCGTCTGAAGGCTCAGGCTCGTTTCTCCACATTGCCACTGCGGGCCGGCACGCCGAACTCCTTGCGGCAGATCTCGGCCAGCACGGCGACGCCCTCGCGGATCTGCTGATGCGAGGGGCTCGCAAAGCACAGCCTCAGTCGCGATCTGGCATGGGTCTTGTCGGTCGACCATTCCGGCCCCGGATTGATCGATACGCCGGCGGCAAGCGCGGCCTGATACAGCTTCAGCGTATCCACCTGATCGGGCAGCTTCACCCACAGGAAGATGCCGCCCTTCGGCTCCTCGAACTCGGCGGCCGTCCCGAACTGCTCGTTGACGGCCTCCATCAGCGTGTCGAGCTTGGTGCGTAGCGCCTTCGTCAGCGCCGGCACGTGGGTCGAGAAATGCGGCTTGCAATAGGCAGCGAGCACCATCTGCTCTAGCGCGCCGGAGCCGGCGTCCGTCTTCAGCGCCAGCATCCGCGACATCACATCCCAGGGCGCCACGATGAAGCCGACGCGCAGCGCGGGCGCGATCGACTTCGAGAACGAGCCGATATGGATCACGCCGCCGTTCGGGCTCATCGCATGGATCGCCGGCGGCCGCTGTCCTGACCAGACCAGATCGGCATAGCAATCGTCCTCGAATACAGGCACGCCGTAATCTGCCGACAGCCGCAACAGCTCGGTGCGGCGGCCCTCCGGCATGATGCTGCCGGTCGGGTTCTGCACGGTGGGAATGGTGTAGATGTATTTCGGCCGGATGCCGCGGCCCTTGAGGTCGGCCAGCGTCGTGGCCAGCGCGTCCATGCGCATGCCGTCCTTGTCGAGAGGGATGCCAACCACGTTGACTCCGAGCCGTGCCAGGCGGGTCAGCGAGCCCTGATAGCTATCCTGCTCGAAGATCACGGTATCGCCGCGCGTCAGCAGCGTGGCGTTGACGAGGTCGAGCGCCTGCAGCGAGCCGGAGACGATCAGGAGATCGTCGACCGTGCAGGTGACGCCGGCATCGCGCTTCAGTTTCGTCACCAGGAATTCGCGCAAGGGCAGATAGCCCTGGGGACCATGGGCCAGCCCGTAAGTGGCGAGCGAGCGGCCTTCGCGTTGCAGAGCGAGGTTAGCCGCTTCGATCAGATGATCGAGCGGCACCTGCTCGGAGTCGTTGTTGCCGCCGACAAAACTGTATTTAGCGAGGCCCGTCCAGCGCGCAGAGGGGGCCGGCAGCCCTGCGGGAAACAGGGGCGCAAAATCGAAGCTGGACGTCATGGGAGCGTTCCTCGTTCTGTTCTTGTCAGGCTGCCGGCTTTGCGCCGGTCAGTCGTGCTTCTTGCTTATTTCTTGCCGACCGTCCGGGTCGGACGGCCCTGGCTGATGAAAGCGTAATGCGCATTGGCGACGCCGCCAACCATCAAGGCCTCGACAGCAGGCTCGGCGATCTCGCTTGTTGCGGCCCAATCGACGAGGAAATTGGCTCCGGTCCCGCCGCGTACGTCGTCGGTCGGAATGAAGATCGAGATAGTGGCGAGGGGCTTCAACGCGACGGGCGCCTTCAAATAGCTCTCGACCTGCTTGCCCGCGGTATCGAAATAGCCGATGCGTTTGACCACCAGTGCTTGCGTCTCGGAGGCGTTGTGCACGCTCAGGGTCACCGAGAAGTCGACGCGCAGCTTGCCCTGGCTCATCGCGACGCTGGAATAGGCGGGCACGTAGAACCCGCCGGAGACGGCAAGTTCTTCCTTCGGCAGTGCGGTGAGCGAATCGGCAAAACTTTGTTCGATGTTGACCTTGGATTGGGCGGCTGCCGGTACTGAGGAGGCGAGGGGGCATAGCAGCATTGCAATGGCGAGCCCCATCCGCATGTGACGAATTGCTCGCTTGCCGCGCCGCACTCGATCACTAGGGTGCGGCAAAACGGACCAATCTGGCATGCACGAGCTCATTCGCGACATCACTCTCTGTATCCTGTTTGCCTGGATGCTGGGCCTGCTTGCCCACTTCTCCAGGCAACCGTTGATCCTGGCCTATCTTATCGCCGGCTTCTGCATTGGTCCATTTGGCGCCGGCTGGGTCAAGTCGCAGGAATCGATCAGCGTCATTTCCGAGCTCGGCCTGATCTTCATGCTGTTCATGATCGGCCTGGAGATCGACCTGAAGAAGATCGTGCGGGCCGGCAAGGTCATCCTGTTCGCCGCGGGGGGCCAGCTCCTCGGCGGCTGCCTGCTCGGGGTGCTGTTCTTCGCCGGCATCGGCCTGTCGCTCGGGGGCGGGCAGTTCGACGCGGTTTATCTCTGCGTCGCCTGCGCGCTGTCGAGCACCGTCATCATCGTCAAGGTGCTCTACGAGAAGCGCGAGCTCGACACGCTGCCGGGCCGCATCACCCTCGGCGTGCTGGTGCTCCAGGACATCTTCGCCATCCTGTTTCTGGCGGTGCAGCCGAGCCTCGCCAATCTGGAAATCAGCGTCATCCTGCTCTCGATCGGCCGGGTCGCGGTGCTGGTCGCCGCGGCACTGCTGGTGAGCCGCTACGTGCTGCCCCGCCTGTTTCACCAGATCGCCCGCCGCCCCGAGCTGATCCTGCTCGGCGCGCTCGCCTGGTGCTTCCTGGTCGCCGAGACCGCCGAGCGGCTGTCGCTCTCGCGCGAGATGGGCGCCCTGATCGCCGGCGTCTCGCTCTCGACCTTTCCCTACGCGCTCGACGTCACGGCCAAGGTCACCACGCTGCGCGATTTCTTCATCACGCTGTTCTTCGTCGCGCTCGGCATGACCATTCCCGTGCCCGGCCTCTCCGTGATCGGGCTTGCCCTGATGATCGCGGCGTTCACGGTGGTGAGCCGCCTCGTCACCACCTTCGCCCCGCTCTATCTGATGAAGCAGGGCCTGCGCGCCAGCCTGTTGCCGGCCCTGAATCTCGCACAGATCTCCGAGTTCTCGCTGGTGGTGATCCAGACCGGCGTCGCCGACCATCACATCGCGGCGGAGACTGCGAATGCGGCCTCTTTCGCCTTCGTGGTGCTGGCGGTGCTCTCGACCTTCGTAATGACCCGCAGCGACGAGATCACCCGCTGGGCGATCGGCCCCCTGAAGCGGATCGGCCTGCGCGATCTCGACCACGGCAATGGCCAAGGCGAGGAAGGGCACGAGGGTCATGGCGAGGCCCGCCGCATCGTCATCCTCGGCTTTTTCCGTGCGGCGAGCGCGCTGCTGGCCGAGATCGAACGGCAGGCCCCGGTGCTGCTCGAGCAGATCACCGTGATCGACTTCAACCCCAATGTGTACCAGACGCTGCTCTCGCGCGGCCTGCACGTGATCTATGGCGATATCAGCAGCGCCGACACGCTGCTCCATGCCGGCGTCGGCAAGTCCGAGATGATCATCCTCAGCGTCCCGGATGCGCTTCTGAAGGGTGCCAGCAACGAGAAGCTGGTCCGCCACGTCCGCACCCTCAACCCGACCGCCATGATCGTTGCCACGGCCGATCTGTTGTCGGATGTGGACGAACTCTACGCGGCCGGCGCCAGCTATGTCACCGTGACCCGGCTCAGCGACGCCCATGAGTTGTTCACGGTGATCGAGGCCGCCCAAGCCGGCCTGTTGGCCGACAAGCGTGCCGAGCTCGATCAGCGGCTCGGCGAGCGCCGCGAAGTGCTGCCCTGACCGAGCCCGGCTGGCTTCTCACCGGGGCTTTTCCGCGCCCATATGCCTGATCTCCCCGGTGCAAGCCGCCCGTCGGGCAGGGCTGCGGTCCGGCATATGTGGTTGCGCCGGGGACACTAGCGCCCCGGCCCAAGTCCGGCTAAGCCTCCGGGCCATAACCGATAGAGATTGGGAAATGCCGGATAACGTCCAGGAAGTCTTGCAGGCCTTTGCCCGGGGTCAGCTCGTGGTCGTCACCGACGACGATGACCGCGAGGGTGAGGGCGATCTGATCGTCGCCGCCTCGTTCTGCACCGCGGAGAAGATGGCATTCATCATCCGCCACACTTCCGGCATCGTTTGCGCGCCGATCACCACCGAAGACGCGCGCCGCCTGCGGCTCGATCCGATGGTGGCCCACAACGATTCCGCGCACACCACCGCATTCACGGTCTCGATCGATTATAAGCCCGACGGCGGCACCGGCATCTCGGCCGAGGAGCGCGCCTCGTGCTGCCGCGCGCTGTCCAATCCCAACGCCGGCGCCAACGACTTCGCCCGTCCCGGCCACATCTTCCCGCTGATCGCCAAGGACGGCGGCGTGCTGCTGCGCTCCGGCCATACCGAGGCCGCGGTCGATCTGTGCAAGCTCTCCGGCCTGCCGCCGGTCGGCGTCATCAGCGAGTTGATGAACGACGACGGCAGCGTGATGAAGGGCGAGCAGGTCGCCCGCTTCGCCGCCCAGCACAAGCTCAAGCACGTCACTATCGCCGACATGATCGCCTACCGCCAGGTGCGCGAGAAGCTGATCGAGCGGGTCTCGACCTTCGTCACCGAGAGCCCGATCGGGCCGCTGCAGGGCTATGCCTACCGCTCGCCGTTCGATTCCATCGCCCACGTCGCCTTCGTCTACAATGGCGTCGGCGACGGCAAGAACGTCCTGACACGCTTCCACAAGCCGAACATCGTCAAGGACATCTTCACCGGCCACAAGCGCATGGCGGCGGTGCTCGAGCATTTCAAGACATCGGGTCGTGGCGTTCTGGTCTATCTGCGCGACGGTGCTGCCGGTGTCCCCGTGGCGCCGCTGCCCGATGAGAGCGCGACCGAGGCTGACCGCAACCGCCAGTGGCGCGAAGTCGGCGTCGGTGCACAGATCCTGCGCGATCTCGGCGTCACCTCGATCCGGCATCTCACCTCCTCGGTGCACGACTACAAGGGCCTTTCGGGCTTCGGCATCGAGATCGTCGCCAACGAGCTGCTCGAAAGCTAGCGCTGTCATCTCAGGGTGCGCGAAGCGCATCCCTAGGGGCGCGAAGCGCATCCCCCGAGGCGCGCCTCGCAGGTCCCCGGGATTCACGCAGACCCGATCATCTGCAACGCAATTGCACTTGTTGCCGCGGCGCTTTACGTTGTCGGGCAAATTTTGACGGAACCAGACGAAAGGACGTTTCATGACCGCGCGCCCTCAGGCCAAGGACAAGCCGGCTTCGGCTTCTTTCCAATGGGACGATCCGTTCCTGCTCGACGAGCAGCTCACCGAAGACGAGCGCATGGTGCGCGACACCGCGCGCGCCTACGCCCAGGACAAGCTGCTGCCGCGCGTCGCCAAGGCCTATCTCGAAGAGAAGACGGATCGCGAGATCTTTAACGAGATGGGCGAGCTCGGGCTGATCGGCATCACGTTGCCGGAGGAATATGGCTGCGCCAACGCCGGCTATGTCGCCTATGGTCTCGTCGCGCGCGAGATCGAACGGGTCGATTCCGGCTATCGCTCGATGAACTCGGTGCAGTCCTCGCTGGTGATGTATCCGATCTACGCCTATGGCGACGAGAACCAGCGCAAGAAGTACCTGCCGAAGCTCGCCAGCGGCGAGTGGGTCGGCTGCTTCGGGCTGACCGAGCCTGACGCCGGCTCCGATCCGGCCGGCATGAAAACCCGCGCCGAGAAGGTGTCGGACGGCTATCGCCTGACCGGCAGCAAGATGTGGATCTCGAACGCGCCGATCGCCGACGTGTTCGTGGTCTGGGCCAAGTCGGCCGCGCACGACAACCAGATCCGCGGCTTCGTGCTGGAGAAGGGCATGAAGGGCCTGTCGGCACCGAAGATCGGCGGCAAGCTGTCGCTTCGCGCCTCCATCACCGGCGAGGTCGTGATGGACGGCGTCGTGGTTCCGGAAGACGCGCTGCTGCCCAACGTCTCCGGCCTGAAGGGCCCGTTCGGCTGCCTCAACCGCGCCCGCTACGGCATCTCCTGGGGCGTGCTCGGCGCGGCCGAGGACTGCATGCACCGCGCCCGCCAATACACGCTCGACCGCAAGCAGTTCGGCAAGCCGCTCGCTGCGACCCAGCTCGTGCAGAAGAAGCTCGCGGACATGCAGACCGAGATCGCGCTGGGTCTTCAGGGCTCGCTGCGCGTTGGTCGCCTGATGGACGAGGGTAAGTTCGCGCCCGAGATGATCTCGATCATGAAGCGCAACAATTGCGGCAAGGCGCTCGACATCGCCCGCGTCGCGCGCGACATGCATGGCGGCAACGGCATCTCGATCGAGTATCACGTGATGCGCCACGTCCATAACCTCGAGACCGTCAACACCTACGAAGGCACCCACGACGTCCACGCCCTGATCCTGGGCCGCGCGATCACGGGCATTCAGGCGTTTTTCTGAGCAAACCGCCCGAATGGGCGATGCGGCTGAACTCTCGAATTGCGTCATGGCCGGGCAGAAGCGCGAAGCGCGTCTTCGCGCTAGACGTCCCGGCCATCCACGTCTTAGACCACGCGAAGAACGTGGATGCCCGGCACAAGGCCGGGCATGACGAAGTCAGCAAGATATGAGCAAGCCATGTCCGACAATGACGACGTCCCGTTCAACCGCGACTTTCCGCTGAAGCCCGGCATCGTCGAGGAAGTCCGCCCCGGCGTGCGGCGGGTGCTCTGTAACAATCCGAGCCCGTTCACTTTCACCGGCACGGTCAGCTACATCGTGGGCCGGGGCAATGTCGCGATCATCGATCCCGGTCCGGACGACGAGGCGCATGCGGCGGCGCTGCTCGATGCTGTCAGCGGCGAGACGGTGAGCCATATCTTCGTCACCCACACCCACCGCGACCATTCGCCGAACACCGCGCGGATCAAGCGGGTAACAGGCGCGCCAGTTTACGCCGAAGGCCCGCACCGCGCCTCGCGCCCGCGTTTTGAGAGCGAGAAGCACAACCCGGAATCCGGCGCCGACCGCGACTTCGCGCCCGATATCAGGATCGCCCATGGCGACGTGGTCGAAGGCGACGGCTGGCGGCTCGAGGCCGTGGCGACACCCGGTCATACCGCCAATCACCTTGCGTTTGCCTGGCCCGAGCGGAAATTCAACTTCGTCGGCGATCACGTGATGGGGTGGTCGACCTCGATCGTGGCGCCGCCCGACGGCTCGATGATCGACTACATGGAATCGCTGGATCGTCTCGCCGCGCGCAAGGAGGACGTGTATTTCTCTGGCCACGGCCCCGAAATTCCGGACGGTCCGCGCTTCGTGCGTTTCCTGATCCGCCACCGCAAGGCGCGCGAGGCCTCCATCCTGCACCGCCTTGCCAAGGGCGAGACCGACATCCCGACCATGGTCCGGGCGATCTATATCGGCATCGATCCGAGGCTCACCACCGCGGCAGGCTATTCCGTGCTGGCGCATCTGGAAGATCTGGTCGCCCGCGGCGTGGTGGCGACGGATGGCGATCCCGTGATTGGCGGGACCTATCGGATGGCGAACGCCTAGCGTTCCGTTACTTCTTCACAGTTTTCGCCGGCGCCTTCGGCGGCGCCACCGGCGTCTTCTTCACCGGCTTGAGTGCGTCGGCATCGGCGGCGGTGTTGAGATCGTCGATGAATTTCTTCACGCGCGCGGCGTTGCTGCCGAGGTCGCTCTCGAAATAGCGCGAGGCGGAGCGGATATCGACGCGGGAATCCTCGCCGTCGGGCACGACGCGGATCGCGATGTCCTCGCGGAACCCCATGATCGGCGAGCGCGCCACCGCCTCGATGCGGCCGATGCGGCGCGGCGGCTGCGGCGCGCGCTCGTCGATGACAAGCCATTTGCGCTTGTTGACGAGCTGAAGCGCGATCGCATAGGCGCGGTCGACCGAAATCTCGAGCTCGATCGGCTCGATATCAGGGTAGAACTGACGCTGCTGCTCGGCCGAATAGAGGCCGGCATACACCGCGGTATTGGCACCATCGCCGGTGCGCAGGCGGGCCAGCGCGTCGAAGCGCGGCGGGTCGATTGGGTCGGTGGTAATGTCGTGGATCGCCGGCAGCTTGCGGTATTGCAGGCCGAGATAGGCGGGATAGGCGAGGATCGCGCCGTCGATCAGGAAGGCAAGCAGGATGCGCGCCATGCCGCGCGAGCCGTTCTGCCAGATCGCGGCAAAGCCGGCGAGCCCGAACAGGATCGAGAGCGCCGCAATCCCGAGCCCGCCGAAGAATGTCGCGAGTGCCGGCTTCATCTCCAGGAAGCCGAACCGGACGATAATGATCGAGACCACCACCGCCACCACCGCAAACACAGCCAGATTGCGCGCCCAACTCGCGAGACTGGACACGGGCTCCGACTGATAGGGAGCGGAAAACCTGCGGGCCATCGGGTGAGCTCTGCCGGGGTCTTGAGGGCGATGCCGGCCGATCGGGCACGACGATGGGCCGTTGAGACCACGGCCCCGAGGCAAATTCAAGGGTTCCCGGGATGTTACGGCCTGTCATCCCGGTTCGATGCCGTTGGCATCGCCCGGAATGACGGTGTTTGGTTTGGCCGGCTACGCCGCCGCGTTCGGGAAGCGGTATTCTTTGAACCGATCGCGCAGCGCGGTCTTCAGGATCTTGCCCGTCGCGGTGTGGGGTATGCCGTCGACGAAGGCAACGTCGTCGGGCATCCACCATTTGGCGATCTTGCCGTCCATGAACTTCAGGATGTCCTCGCGGCTGGCCTGCTGGCCCTGCTTGAGCTGCACGATCAGCAGCGGACGCTCGTCCCATTTGGGGTGGAACACGCCGATCACGGCGGCTTCCGCCACGGCGGGATGACCGACGGCGAGGTTTTCCAGCTCGATCGAGGAGATCCACTCGCCGCCCGACTTGATCACGTCCTTGGAGCGGTCGGTGATCCGCATATAGCCGGCTTCGTCGATGGTCGCGACGTCGCCGGTGTCGAAGAAGCCGTCCTCGTCGAGAATGTCAGTGTCGACCCGGTAATAGGCCTTGGCGACGGCCGGGCCGGCGACCTTGAGGCGGCCGAAGGTCGTGCCGTCCCACGGCAGCTCCTTGCCGGCATCGTCGGTGATCTTCATCTCGACGGCAAACGGCGCGTAGCCCTGCATCTGGAGCACGTCGAGCCGCGCCTCGCCGATCGCATTCTGGAACGGCGGCTTCAGCGCCGCGACGCTGCCGATTGGGCTCATCTCGGTCATGCCCCAGGCGTGGCGGACGTTCGAGCCCATGTCGAGGAAGGCCTTGATCATCGAGCGCGGCATCGCCGAGCCGCCGCAGATCACCATCTTCAGGTCCGGCAGCTTCAGATTGTTGGCGGTCATGTGCTGGAGCAGCATCAGCCACACCGTGGGCACGCCGGCGGTATGCGTCACCCTCTCGGTCGAGAGCAGCTCATAGACCGAGGCGCCGTCGAGCTTGGCGCCGGGCATGACGAGCTTGGTGCCCTGCGAGGGCGCGGAGAAGGCGATGCCCCAGCTGTTGGCGTGGAAGAGCGGCACAACGGGAAGCATGGTCTCGGAGGCGCTGGTGCCGAGCGCGTCGACATTGTTGGCCATCAGCGCGTGCAGCACGTTGGAGCGATGCGAATACAGCACGCCCTTGGGGTCGCCGGTGGTGCCTGATGTGTAGCACATCGCGGCCGCCGTGTTCTCGTCAAAGTCCTTCCATTTAAACTTGCCGTCGGCCTCCGCAATCCAGTCCTCGTAGGCGACCACGTTCTTCAGCGTCGTCTGCGGCATGTGCGCCTTATCGGTGAGCACGACGTAGCGTTCCACGCTCGTCAGCTTGTCGGCGATCTTCTCCAGGACCGGAATGAACGTGATGTCGGTCATCACGATGCGGTCCTGCGCATGGTTGATGATCCAGGCAATCTGCTCGGGGAAAAGGCGGGGATTGACGGTATGGCAGATGGCGCCGATCCCCATGATGCCGTACCAGACCTCGAGATGGCGCCAGGTGTTCCAGGCGATCGTTGCGACACGGTCGCCGAGCTTGATGCCGTCGCGCTCCAGCATCTGCGAAACCTTGAGCGCCCGCTTGTGGATATCGGCATAGGTGGTGCGATGGATCGGTCCCTCGACCGATCGCGTCACGACCTCCTGCTTGCCATGAATCTTGGCGGCGTGTTCGATGATCCGGTGGCAGAGCAGGGGCCAGTCTTGCATCAAACCAAGCATTCCGTCGTTCCTCCGAGAAGCCGCTGGGCGGATTGTCGCTCTCAGCGTTGGGCCAAAGAATTGTCATGAGTCTTAGCCTGCCCGCCTTTCGCCGCAAATGGTCTTGTCGCGGCTATATGTCCATCGGCGCGGCAATGGTTACCGTCGCGCTCGGGCTCGGAGACCCGGCAGAGGCGCGCAAATATGGGTCCCCGCTGGATATCTTTGGTATTGCCGCACCACGGTCGCGCGCGGCGGTTCATTCCGGCAATATCTCTGGCAAGATCCCGCTCCCGAGGCCTCGCCCCGAGGAGGCGCCCAAGGCCTCAGCAAAGGCATCGGACGAGGCTCCTGCGAAGACCGAGGGCAAGCCTTCTGCGGACAAACCTGGCGCCGCCAAGCCCGCCGAGGCCGCGCCGCCGCCCGAGAAGCAGGCCTCGGCGTGCCGCCTCGCGCTGACCGAGGAGATTGCGATCGCGCCCTCGATCCCGGATATCCGCGGCCCCGGCGCCTGCGGCGGTGAGGATCTGGTGCGGCTCGAAGCCATCGTGCTGCCGGACAAGCGCAGGGTGGCGGTCAAGCCGGCGGCGATCCTCCGCTGCACCATGGCGTCCGCAATCGCCGACTGGGTGCGCAAGGACGTGGTGCCGCTGGCCGCGAGCCTCGGCTCGACCATCAGCGATCTCGACAATTTCGACAGCTTCGAGTGCCGCGGCCGCAACCGCGTTGTCGGCGCCATGCTGTCCGAGCACGGCAAGGCCAATGCGATCGATGTCCGCGCCATCAAGCTCGCTAACGGGCAGTCGATCGGCCTGACCGATCGCACCATGTCGCGCGAGGTGCGCGAGCGCGTGCTGCATTCGGTCTGCTCGCGCTTTTCGACCGTGCTCGGCCCCGGCTCGGACTGGTACCACGAGGACCATATCCATCTCGACCTCGCGCAGCGGCGCAACGACTACCGGATATGTCAGTGGAACGTCTGGGATCCCCTGCCGCAGGTTGCCCCGCTGCTGCCGGCGGAACGGCCCGAGGAGGCGCCGCCACGTGAGGTCGCGGCCAAACCTGAAGCGAAGCCCGAGGCCAAGCAAGGAATGGACGACGAGGCGGCGGAGACATCTCCTGCGCCCGCGAACAAGCCTGCGGCCGACGGCAACAAAACCCAGCCACACAGGCCGGCAACAAAAAAGCGCCGGTGAAACCGGCGCTTTTGAATGTCTGAGATCAGGAACCTGATCAGTAGCTGCCCGCTTGGCCGGTTTGGCTGCTGCCGAGCGCAAGCCGTGAATTGTAGGGCGAGTCGCCGTGCTTGGGCTCGAGCACCACAACGAGGGTGCCGACCTTGACGCGATCATAGAGATCGATCGCGTCCTCGTTGGTCAGGCGGATGCAGCCCGACGAGATCGAGGCACCGATATATTCCGGCTGGTTGGTGCCGTGAATGCGGAACAATGTGTCCTTGCCGCCGGAGTAGAGATACATCGCGCGGGAGCCCATCGGATTGTCCGGACCGGGGGCGACGAAGGTGGGCACGCCCAGGCGCGAAATTTCGCCGGGGGTGGGGTGCCAGGCCGGCCACTCGGTCTTGCTGCCCACCTTGGCGATGCCCGACCAAGCCATCGCTTCTTCACCGACGGTGATGCCGTAGCGGATCGCCTTGCCGCCATCCATGACGTAGTAGAGGTAATGGTTGTCGGAATCGACCACGATCGAGCCCGGCGATTCCTTGCGGTGGTAATCGACGATAGCGCGGCGGAACGGCTCTGCGACCGCAGTTTTCTCATACCTGACCTTGGCGAGGAGTTCCTTGTCTTTCGGCTTGAACGCCTTGGTGTCGGTCGCCTCGTAATGTGTGGCCTGCATGCAGCCCGACAGCATCAGGCCAGCGGCCAAAATACCCAGCGTAACTTTCAGCGACGACATGATTTGGTTCCAATCAACAACAGCAAGCTTTCGCAGGGCTTGAGCAAGCCCAATTCCACGATTCCGTTGGCCCTATTATCGTTGAAATCTGCCACAATTCCAGCCTTACGAAGCTTCTCCCGCGCTGCAAGACCTTACCTGTGGCTTTTCTGCCGCAAGTTTTGCGGGCCAGAGTCGGTTTCTGGGCAAAACGGGCGCATGTGTCGATTCTGTGCCACAGTTGGGCCACGGCGTCGCCACAAATGCAAACGCCCCGTTAATGTGCTTGTCATCATCAACTTGTCAGAATCGCGCTAAGGGCTGTCAGTCTGTCGCAGGCCCCTCCTGGAGTTGTGCATGTTTTCTGTGTTTGTTCCCTCCGAGTCCTCCCTCAAGAAGGCCATCGTCGAGGATCTCGCGGCAGTCCCGGAGCATGCGGTCTGGATCGACCTGGTCAACCCGACTGCGGCCGAGGACAAAGCCGTCGAGAAGCTGTCGGGGATCGCGATCCCGACCCGGGAGGACATGCAGGAGATCGAGATCTCCAGCCGCCTCTATATGGAGAACGGCGCGCGCTACATGACCGCGACGCTGATGTGCCACTCCGATACCGATATGCCCCGGACCACGGCGGTGACCTTCATTCTCGGCGACCACCGCTTGGTAACGGTGCGCTATGACCAGCCCAAGCCCTTTGCGCTGGTCGAGGCCAAGCTGGCCCGTTCCTGCACGCCGGCCATCACCGGCGAGATGGTGCTGATGGAACTGCTCGATGCCGTGATCGACCGCTGCGCCGACATCCTGGAGCGCTGCGGCGCCGAGATCGATCAGGTCTCGCATGACATCTTCGAGCCGGAGAGCGAGCGCCACGGTCACGCCAAGCAATATTCGCAAATCCTGATCTCGATCGGCCGCAAGGGCGACCTGACCTCCAAGGTTCGCGAGAGCCTGGTCTCGATCGGCCGCGTCGTCGCCTTCCTCTCGGCGGTGGTGGAGGGCGTGAAATGGTCGAAGGACATGCGTGAGCAGCTCAAGACCATGCAGCGAGACGTCGTCTCGCTGACCGACCACGCCTCCTACCTCTCCAGCAAGATCACCTTCGTGCTCGACGCCATGCTCGGCGTCGTCAATCTCGAGCAGAACAACATCATCAAGCTGTTTTCGGTCATGGCGGTTGTCCTGATGCCGCCGACGCTGATCGCCTCGATCTACGGCATGAATTTCAAAGCGATGCCGGAACTCGAATGGGCGCACGGCTATCCGTACGCGCTGGTCTTGATGTTGATCGCGGCGATCGTTCCCTATTGGATCTTCAAGTGGAAGAAGTGGCTGTAATAGCTACCGAGACCTTACGCGGGACGCAGAGACACAGTGTCTGGTGTCGCAGAATAGAGCGGGATTGCGGCCGCACGGCGATGTGTGCTCGCCGCCCCAATTCCTCCGGTAAAATTTGAGCGGTGGGCTGAACGTTTGCGCGAAACTTGTCTGCGATAAGGAGCAGGTAAGCCGCGAGGAACAGCCATGGTTGAAAAACACATAACGACGCCCCCCAACGTCATCGATCTGGCGAGCTATCGCCACGTCGCGACGAGCGGCAAGGCGTCGTCGATGTCGGCACGCATGTGCCGGCACTGTGGTGCTCCGCTGCTCGATGGCGAGAACGACGACGACTGCTCGACTGCAATCAGCACGGCCGCTCCGCAGCCACGCGAGAGGTCACGTCGGATTCGACTCGATTGAGGAACGGAAGCCAAGGGCGATCCAGGTCTTGCGGCGGCGTTGTCTGGATCGCCTTGCTTCCGCCCTTCGGCAAATCAGCTAGCGCTTCACGATCTGCGCCGTCGAGACGATGGTCTCGGCCACGACCCCGTTGCGGCTGAAAGCAGCCAGCTGCTCCCTGACGTCGCGTAGGATCGCCTCGACATTGTCGCCCAATGCATCTGGTGATGACGACGAATAGGTCAGCGTGCGCCGCGTCAGGTCCTCCACGCCAACTACGTGGCTGGTCTCGACCGTAACGAGTTCGGTGGGCTGAAAGGCGCTGCCGCGAAAGAACGCTGGCAAATCGCGATGGGTGCGCGTGCCCCTGCCTGCCTCCTCCCAGAGCTTGGCCGGCGACCAGCGGCGGCGTACGTCGTTGTAGCTATCGAGCCACGGGTTTCTGCCGTCGGTGGCCGAGAACGAGGCGCAGATCAGAATTGCGCCACCGCGCGCAACCAGCCGATCGAGCCGAGCAAGCGTCGGCTCACGATCCATCCAATGCAGCGCGCGCCCGATCGTCACGATGTCGAAGCTGATGTCGGGGCTGAGCATCTCGACCTTGCCTTCGATCAGCGTGAGTGCGTGGCCTGCGCTCGCAGCCGCGCGTCGCGCCGCATCGAGCATGGCAGGTTCTGGATCGACGCCGACGATGCGGCCGACATAGGGCGCAAAGCCGAGCGCCAGCAGCCCAGGTCCGGTGCCGAGGTCGATCAAGCTGCTTTGCGTGGAGAGGCCCAGCTTTTCCGCGACGCTGCGAAAGAACTCGCTCGGGTAGGGCGGCCGCAAATGCTCGTAGAGTGCGGCAGTGCTTGCGAACCGGCCCATGCTTGGCGCGCCTTGCCTACACGTGCTGGCCGCCGTTGATGTGGATCTCGGCGCCGTTGACGTAAGAACTGGTGTCCGTGCACAGCACGTAGATGATCTTGGCGACCTCGTCGGGCGTGCCGAGCCGGTGCATCGGGATCTGCTGGTCGACGATCTTCTCGGTGCCCGGCGATAGGATCGAGGTGTCGATCTCGCCCGGCGCGATCGCGTTGACGCGCACGCCGACGCGGCCGAAGTCGGAGGCCATCTCGCGCGTCAGGGACGCAAGCGCGGCCTTCGAGGTGGCGTAGGCCGCGCCCGCGAAGGGATGCACGCGCGAGCCCGCAATTGAGGTGACGTTCACGACAGAGCCCTTGGCCGTCTTCAGTTCCTCGATCAGCCCGCGCGCCATCATGATCGGCGCGAAGAAATTGACATTGAACACGTGCGTCCAGGTGTCGAGGTCGGTGTCGATCGAGCCGAGCCTTGAGCCGCCGGCGCCCTTCGGTGAGATCGCGGCGTTGTTGACCAGCGCATGCAGCATGCCGCCTTCGAGACGGTCGCGGATGTCGGAGATCGCGCGGGTGGTATCAGCGGGGGTGGCGAGGTCGACCTGGATGTGGTCCTCAGGGCCCGCGTCCCACGGACAATCCTCCGGGAACGGATGCCGCGAGCAGGTGATCACGCGCCATCCGGCCGAGGAGAAACGGATCACGGTGGCATGGCCGATGCCGCGGCTAGCCCCGGTCAGGAGCAGCGTGCGGCGCGGCGCATTGGAAGGCTGCGGCATGAAGGTCTTTCAGGTTGGAGCATGATCCGGACCCGGAGGGGCTTTCCGAAAAGATCATGCTCGAACAAAACACTAGGGATACATCCGCGTCTTGGACCATTTCTGGCCGGCCGCGTCACGGCGAAATTCGATGCGGTCGTGCAGGCGGAATGGGCGGTCGTGCCAGAACTCGATACGCGACGGCGTGATACGCCAGCCGCTCCAGCCCGGCGGCCGTGGCACCTCGCCGATGATGTGCTTGGCGGCGACCTTGGCGATCGCCTGCTCGAAGGCGAAGCGGCTCTCCAGCTCCTGCGACTGCTTGCTCGCCCAGGCGCCGATCTGCGCCTGCTTCGGCCGGGTCGCGAAATAGGCGTCGGCCTCGGCCTCGGTCACCGGCGTCACGTTGCCGCGGATGCGGACCTGACGGCGCAGCGACTTCCAGTGAAAAAGTAACGCCGCCTTAGGATTTGCGGCGAGTTCGCGGCCCTTCTGGCTGGCGATGTGGCTGTAGAAGACGAAACCATCAGTATCGAAGCCCTTCATCAGCACCATGCGCACGTCCGGCAGGCCATCGGGATCGACGGTCGCGAGCGCCATGGCGTTCGGATCGTTCGGCTCGCTCTTGATGGCTTCGTTCAGCCAGGCCTCGAACAGCGCAAAGGGCTCCTCGGCGGCGGTGAAATCACCGGATGTTAAGGGTGTCTGGTGTTTCATCGAGCTCGTGTCGGTCATGTCTGGGGTCCGAGTTGCGTCCTGCGGTCCAAAACGCGTCGTTGTCTGCTACCGCCCTATATAGGGTATGGGGACGCGTTGGCCTATTGGCGATCCGGCCGTCCGGCTTCGTCATGACGATCATTCTGATCGGGCTCGGCGCCGGCGGCTGCAGCTTTTCCCGCAATGACAAGAGTGCCTACGCCAAGGCCGACGACAGCGACCTCACCGGCTCGATCGCGATGCCGGCCAAGGCGCCGACCGACACCGATCTGGCCTTCGCCCGCAACGCTGCCTCCGACGTCCTCAGCAAGAACGACAAGGATTCCAGCCAGCATTGGGAGAATCCCGAAACCGGGGCGCGCGGTTCGGTCACGCCGATCGCGCAATCCTATGCCGCTGAAGACGGCCGCAAGTGCCGCGACTTCCTGGCGAGCTACGTCAACGGCAGCACCGAAAGCTGGCTCCAGGGTGCGGGCTGCCAAAGCAGCCGTGGCAGTTGGGAGATTCATACGCTAAAGCCGTGGCGGAGCTAGGAATCGCTTCACCAGGCTAGTTGCAAAAATACCACTCGCCCCCCACATGAGGCTCAAGTGGGGCGGGGAGCCCTTTGAACAATTCGATTTCTTGAAGGAGACGTGACGGATGCGCGACCCCTATGAGGTCTTGGGGGTGCCGCGGAGCGCCAACGCTGCCGCGATCAAGAGCGCCTATCGCAAGCTTGCCAAGAAGCACCATCCCGACAGCAACAAGAACGACCCGAAGGCGGCCGAGCGCTTCGCTGAGCTCAATACGGCCAACGAGATCCTCGGCGACGAGGACAAGCGCAAGCAATTCGACCGCGGCGAGATCGACGCCGACGGCAAGCCGCGCTTCCAGGGTTTTCCGGGCGGCGGCGGTGGACCGCGCGGGCGTGCGGGTCCCGGCGGGTTCGAGAGCTATACTTTCCGCGGCGGCGGCGCGGGCCCTGGTCCGGGCGGCGGCGCGTTCGAGGACATCCTCAACAGCATGTTCGGCGGTGGGCCGCGTCCGCGCCCCGGGGCCGGCGGCGGTGCCCAGTTCGAATTCGACACCGGCGGGATCGGGCTCGATCTCGACGTCAATGTCGCCATGACCGTCTCGCTGGAGGAGGCGGTGAAGGGCGGCGAGAAGCGCGTCCGGCTGCCGAATGGCAAGGAACTCAACGTCAAGATTCCGGCCGGCGTCACCGAGGGCCAGCAGATCCGGTTGCGGGGGCAGGGCGAGAGCGCTCAGGGCCATCCGCCCGGCGATCTCCTGATCACGATCAGCATCGCGCCGCATCCGTTCTTCAAGATCGAGGGCGCCGATCTCAGGATCGACCTGCCGGTCACGCTTTACGAGGCGGTGCTTGGCGGCAAGGTCCGCGTGCCCACCCTCGGCAATGCCGTGGAACTGTCGGTCCCGCAAAACACCTCCAGCGGTCGGACCTTCCGCCTTAAGGGCAAGGGACTGCCAAAAGCTGGTGGAACCGGGGATCTCTTCGTCACCATCAGGATTATGCTACCGGACGGGAACGACGCCGAGCTTGAAGCATTGATGGAGAAGTGGCGGGACCAGCACCCCTACAATCCACGTAGCGGGCTTGGTTAAGCGTGATCCGGAAAATGTGAAGGGGTTCTCCTAAAGACTGAGAGCGTCGTCCGTCGAGATGATGCTCATCATATGCCCGAGGCGTGGTAGCCCTTCTTGGTCCACGTGCTCGACGTGTCGGCTGTCCGGCGGGGTAGCCGATAAAAAGGTGCGGCCTCGAGAGGGGGACCAGCGCGGTACCAAAAACCCCAATCGAGGCCGCCCGCGTCGATCGGCGGATCGAACGCTGCTCATTTTCGCGTGATCATCCGGTGCGATAATGAGACGCGCCGATGTCTTGATTCCAAATTTTCAATGTCGGAATCGAGGCACCGCGTTTGCGTGGTTGTCTAGGTGCCGCTTTTCTCTGCCTGGTCGTAGACCGCCTGCGCCACTTTGGTCAGCCGATCCCGGTCGCCGCCACCGCTGACGACGTAGCCGACGCCGCGCTCCGACCAGAACAGCGCCCCGTCCTTGTCCGTTCTGGCGTAGCGCATCTGCGTCGCGCCATTCTCGGTCTTGGCGGTGTAGATCGTGTACCGCTCGCCCGAGGCGCCCTCATACATCAGGAACGACGCCGGCCCGTTCGGCCCCGGCAAAAGCCGGCCACCGACGAGCTTCAGTCCACTCGCCTCCAGGTTCGGTGCAAACACGGTCCAGCCGCAGCGTCTGGTCAGCCAAGCCTGGAGGTGGTCGCGCTCGTTGCCGCCGACCTCGACGGGATGGCGAACCTCGACGACATAGAGGCGGTGGGCGTCGAGCGCGTCAGTCGTAAAACTCTGGAAGGTCGAGGGCGCGTTGGCGGCGCCATGCCCCAGCCAGCCGGCGGTGCCGCCGGCGACGAAGGCCACCAGCACGGCCGCGGCGGCGCCATAGAGCCAGTGCCGCGGGCGGCGCTCCAGCCGTTCGAGCTCGAGCCGCGCCGGCACCGGCTCCTGGGCGACGGAATCGTAGCGGGCGTGCAGCATCTCGGCCATGGCGCGCCAGGACTGCACGCGCTCGCCATCCTCAGGCTGCGCGGCAAGCCAGGCCTCGACGTCGGCGCGGCGCTCGGCCGGCAGCTCGCCGTCGACATAGGCGTGCAGTTCGTCCTCGGTCACTGGGATCTTGCGGTCGTTCATATCGATCGTCTCTGGCTCTGCGGCCCAAAATGTTCTTCGTGGTTCAACTGCGCCGCTTCCCATGCCATGCAGGAGAAACGACCGGCGCGATGCATCAATCCTGCCATCATTTCACCCGCCTGAGCGCCGGGCGCTCACCCTCCAGCGAGGCTTTGACGTGGGCGCGGGCGCGTGCCAGGCGCGACATCACGGTGCCGATCGGCACGCCCTGGATGTCGGCGACCTCGCGGTAGCTCATGCCCTCCAGCATCACCAGGAGCAGCACCGAGCGTTGCTCCTCGACGAGCGTCGCCAGCGCCCTCTCGATATCGCGCCCTTCGGCTTCGGTCCCGCTGGCATCCGGGTTGTTCTCCGTCAGCTGCGTGAATTGCGGCCGCCGTGCCAGCGAGCGCCGCCGGTTCTTGTTGAGGTTGGTCAGGATCGTATAAAGCCAGCTCCTGACATCGCCCCCGAGGAACAGGCGCTCCGAACGCAGCGCCCGCACCAGCGTATCCTGCACAAGATCGTCGGCCGCATCCGCCTCGCGCGTGAGCGCGCGGGCGTAGCGGCGCAACGCCGGGATCATGGCTTCAACGCTTTGGCGAAACGCACTCATTGCGGTCTTGACGTCCTGATGTTCGGCGCGAGCGCCACAACGATCATAACACCCGAGCGGAACGGCTATTCCGGCGCTTGAAACAGCGTTAACGCCGCGTATTAGGACTGTACCGCAACGGAGGGCTGGTGTACCTCCAAACCTCACCGGGAGCTCGACGGGACGTTAGCAAAATGGCGCAGAATTCAGGTCTGATGCAGGGCAAGCGGGGCGTGGTCCTCGGCGTTGCCAACAACCGCTCGATCGCCTGGGGCATTGCCAAGGCATGCCACGCGGCCGGCGCCGAGCTTGCCTTCACCTATCAGGGCGATGCGCTGAAGAAGCGCGTCGAGCCGCTCGCCGCCGAGATCGGCGGGCTCGTGCTGGGCCATTGCGACGTCACCGATGCCGCGACCATCGATGCAGCGTTCGCGGTGCTGAAGGAGAAGTGGGGCAAGATCGACTTCCTGGTGCATGCGATCGCCTATGGCGAGCAGCTCGACGGCCGCTACGTCGACACCACGCAGGAGAATTTTTCGAAGTCCATGCTGATCTCCTGCTACTCGTTCACGGCGGTGGCGCAGCGCGCCGAGAAGTTGATGACCGACGGTGGCTCCCTCATCACGCTCAGCTATTACGGCGCCGAGAAGTGGATGCCGCATTACAACGTCATGGGCGTCGCGAAAGCGGCGCTCGAAGCGAGCGTGCGTTACCTCGCCGCCGATCTCGGCGAGAAGAACATCCGCGTCAACGCGATCTCGGCGGGGCCGATCAAGACGCTCGCTGCGTCCGGCATCGGCGATTTCAGATATATCCTGAAGTGGAACGAGGCCAACGCACCGCTGCGGCGCAACGTCTCCACGGAAGACGTCGGCGGCAGCGCGCTGTATTTCCTCTCCGACCTTTCGCGCGGCGTCACCGGCGAGGTGCACCACGTCGATTCCGGCTATCACGTACTCGGCATGAAGCGCCCGGACGCGCCGGACATTTCGTTCGGCGGGAAGGACTAACTTTTCACCCAGCAATGCCCGTGCCCACGATCTATTACCTTCGCCACGGCGAGACCGAGTGGAATGCGCTCGGGAGGCTTCAGGGCATCAAGGACATTCCGCTGAACGCGCGCGGTCGCGGTCAGGCCGTGCAGGCCGGCGGTATTCTCGCCGATCTGTTCAAGCGCGAGGGCCGCGACAAGGCTGCATTACCCTACGTGTCGAGTCCGCTTGGCCGCGCGCGAGAGACCATGGAACTGGCGCGGAGCAAGCTCGAACTGCCGACTGCGGACTATGCGCTCGACGATCGCCTGCGCGAGATCGGCTACGGCACCTGGGAGGGACTGACGCTGGCCGAGAGCGAGGCCTCCGATCCCGAGATCTACGCCCGGCGCCTCGCCGACAAATGGACGGTCGGCCCCGCGGGCGGGGAGACCTACGCCGATGTCCAGGTCCGCGTGCGCGCCTGGTACGACCAGCTGCGGACCGACACCGTCGCGGTCGCCCATGGCGGGACCTGCCGGGCCCTGATGGTTTCACTCGGCCTGGAGACGCCGGCGAGCGCCGCCGAACTCTATATCGAGCAGGGCGCCGTCTACGTGTTCCGCGACGGGCGGCTGGAGAAGTTTAGTTAAGCCGGCTCGCCGTCTCCGTGGCGGCTGCGGGTTTGACCACCGGCGCCCCGCGCGTTACCACACGCGGGAACCGAGCCTGCGAGCAGCGATGTCCTTCAACACCTTCGGCCACATGTTCCGCGTCACGACCTTCGGCGAGAGCCATGGGGTGGCGATCGGCTGCGTGGTCGACGGCTGCCCGCCCATGATCCCGCTCGTCGAGGCCGACATCCAGGGTGATCTTGATCGCCGCCGGCCCGGCCAGTCGCGCTTCACGACCCAGCGTCAGGAGCCGGACCAGGTCAAGATCCTCTCGGGCGTGATGGCGCATCCGGAGACCGGCGTGCAGGTGACGACGGGCACGCCGATCGGGCTCCTGATCGAGAACACCGACCAGCGCTCGAAGGACTATTCCGAGATCAAGGACAAGTTTCGCCCTGGTCATGCCGACTTCACCTATGAAGCGAAGTACGGTCTGCGCGACTATCGCGGCGGCGGCCGCTCGTCGGCGCGCGAGACCGCGACGCGCGTTGCCGCCGGCGCGATCGCGCGAAAGGTGCTGCCCGACGTGAAGGTGCGCGGCGCGCTGGTGCAGATGGGGCCGCACAAGATCGACCGCGCGAAGTGGGACTGGGACGAGATTGCGAAAAACCCGTTCTTCTGTCCGGACAAGGACAAGGCCGCGTTCTTCGAGACCTATCTCGACGGCATCCGCAAGAGCGGCTCCTCGATCGGCGCGGTGATCGAGGTCGTCGCCGAAGGTGTGCCGGCCGGCCTTGGCGCGCCGATCTACGCCAAGCTCGATGCCGAGCTCGCCGCCGCAATGATGAGCATCAATGCGGTGAAGGGCGTCGAGATCGGCGCCGGCTTTGCCGCGGCCGAGCTCACCGGCGAAGAGAACGCCGACGAGATGCGCACCGGCAATGACGGCACGCGTTTTCTGTCCAATCACGCCGGCGGCGTGCTGGGCGGCATCTCCACGGGGCAGCCGGTGGTGGTGCGTTTCGCGGTCAAGCCGACCTCGTCGATCCTGCAGCCGCGTCTCACCGTCGATCGCAACGGCGCCGACACCGAGATCATGACCAAGGGCCGCCACGATCCCTGCGTCGGCATCCGCGCCGTCCCCGTCGGCGAAGCCATGATGGCCTGCGTGCTGGCGGATCATTTCCTGCGCGACCGCGGCCAGGTCGGGCGGTAGCGTTGCGCGAGGCGCTTGTACCGCGCCACTAGCCCGCCGCGCAGCTTGACGATCCCACAACTTCGTCCGCAAATGCGCGCATGGAAAGCTCCGAGCTCCAACGTATCACCAGCTGGCTGATCGACGGCACCTGGTCGTCGAAGACCCCGGCCGAGATGACGGCGGAAGCCTGCGAACGGATGGTCGCAGCCGGTCTGCCGCTATGGCGGTTCGGCATCTTCATCCGCACGCTGCATCCCGAAATTTTCGGTCGCAACTTCATCTGGCGGGAGGGCGAGGAGGTCGAGATCGGCACGGTCGATTTCGAGATCCTGCAGACGCCGGAATTCGCCAGAAGTCCGCTGCGGGTCGTGTTCGAGCAGGGACTTGAGGTGCGGGGACGCATGGACGATCCCGGCAGCAAGCATTTCCCTTTTTTCGACGATATGCGTGCCGAAGGCGTCACCGACTACGTCGCGACGCCAATGCAGTTTCTCGACGGCTCGGTCCACGCGACGAGCTGGACCACGCGCCATCCAGGCGGATTCACCGAGAAACACATCGCGGCGATCCACGCCATCATCAAACCGCTCGCGCGCATCACCGAGATCATCAGCCTGCGCCGCACCGCCGAGATGCTGCTCGACACCTATGTCGGCAATCGTGCCGGCGCGCGCATCCTTGGCGGTCAGATCCGCCGCGGCCACAACGACACCATGCAGGCTGCGATCTGGCTCTCCGATCTGCGCGGCTTCACCGCACTGTCGGACCGGCTGCCGGCCGAGACCGTGGTCGAGATCCTCAATCACTATTTCGATTGTCAGGTCGCCGCGATCCGGGGCCATGGCGGCGAGGTGCTGAAATTCATGGGCGACGGCCTGCTCGCGGTGTTCCCGATCGACGAATATGTCGGCGATGCCGCGCATGTCTGCACGCGGGTGCTGGAGGCGGCGCGCGAATCCCGCGCCAGCGTCGAGGCGCTCGCGTATCCTGTCGGCGACGCCGTCGAGCGCTTCCGCTTCGGTGTCGCGCTCCACGTCGGCAATATCCTCTACGGCAATATCGGCGGCGGCAACCGCCTCGACTTCACCTGCATCGGTCCCGCGGTGAACCTCGCCGCCAGGCTCGAGAAGATCACGGGTCGCCTGGGGCGGACCGTCGTGGCCTCGGAAATGTTCGCCAATGTCTGCCGCCACGACTGGCACGAGCTCGGCGAATTCCCGATCGCGGGCTTTTCAAAGGCGCAGCGCGTGTACGGGCTGACGGAGGAGAGGCCGGGGATGATGGCCTGAGGTCGTCCTCGGATGTCCGCCGCCGTCAACCTGGCGAGCAGAATTCAGGCGTTCGACGCCATCACCGACTTCAGCGGTACATCCAGCTGATAGACAAATCCGGATGGTTCGTAGGCCAGCCGCACCTGTCCGTTCAGTTGCTGGCCGAGCGACTCGATCATCCGGGTGCCGTAGCTCCGTCGCGTCGGCGGCGCCACCACGGGGCCGCCGCTTTCGCTCCACTTCAGGCGCAGCCTTTGCTCGATCTCGTCCACCGTCCATGCGATCTCGACATGGCCGGAGGAACTGGACAGCGCGCCGAATTTCGTCGTGTTGGTGCAGAGCTCATTGAACGTCATCGCGAGCGCTATCACGGCACCGGATGTGATCCTGAGGTCCGGGCCGTTGAAATGGAATCGTCGGCCCCCCTGACTGTCAAAGGGATCGGTGGCGCCGCTCAAGGTGTGAGTGAGGCTCGCATTTGACCAGCTGACCTGTATCAACAGGTCGTGGGCACGCCCCAACGCCAGCAAGCGGCCATCCATGGCTTTTTGGCCTTGCTCGAGATTGATCGCGGCCCGGAAACTCTGGGCTGCGATTGCGCTCACCGTCGCAAGCGTATTCTTGATGCGATGATGCAACTCTCCGAGGATGAGCTTTTGCAACTTGTCGGCCGCCTCGCGTTCGTGGGCTTCGATGCCGGCTTGAGCGAGCAGGACCTTGGCGTCGGTGTCGGCCTGTTCCAGCAACAGGCGCAGATTGTCGTTCTCGGCTACGAGAACCGATTCCTGTGGCGATCGAGCAAGGTTGTCCCCAGGATCCGTCGTTGTGGTCGGAAGGATTTTTAGCGCGCCCGCTCCGATCATCGTCTGCAATTGCGAGATCATTTCGTCGACGGCGAGCGGCTTGCGAAAGAAGCGGCTGTCCGCCGGCGTTTCGTTTTCAGACGGCTTTACCTGACCGGAAACCAGCACGATCTTGATGGCAGGCCAGCGATCGTGCACCGCGTGGGCCAGCTTCAAGCCGTCCATGGTCCCGGGCATCTGGATGTCGCTGAACAGAAGCGAGATGTCCGACCGCGACTCGAGGATTGCGATAGCTTCGTCGGCATTGACGGCCTGCACAGGGCAGAAGCCTGCATCCTCCACGATATCGACTGCGCGCATGCGCAAGATCATCTCGTCTTCGACGACGAGAACGTTCGGCAAGGAGGTTGGAGGTGTAGACATCTGTGCACGACACTTTCCTGGATCATCCGACAAGGCCGGTCGGCGCTTTGCGATTGTTGGTCTAGCGGCGCGCCGTCACCAAGCGAGCTTCATGAACCCTGGCATCGGATTCACCTCGGCGCAGACACGATGCTTCGAAGTCCGGCCAGACTTGGCTACCGCAATTCGTGGCCACCGGATGGCTCGCCAGCCGGTCCGCCTTCGCCAAAGCAACTGTCTCGCGCGCTTTCACTTGCGGAGCAAAACCGGGCAACACCATTACGGACACTCCGAGGAGCGCGAATATCGCGAACGCGATAAGAGATTTCATCATTTGGGGCTGCTTTGGCTGTCGACCGCCCCCTTTTGTTTGGGGACGCTGTTACAACAACCAAAATGAAATATAGTTCATTTCATACAACTTATATTTGAGGTGTGATTTGTGGGCGGATGCCGCCCTCGGCCCGGATCGTCACTCGACGTGAACAGGCCGCCGACCAGGTTGGCTACCACTACCTCGGTGTCTTGGAGCCAGGCAGGCTTATCCAATCATGAATGTGCGAGGCCGTTTCGCTCAATCGCGCCGCTTTGAGCAGCGCTTCCCGCTGGACGCCGGGCGGAGCAATCTCTGCGCGACGGCGAGCCTCGGCTGCCAATTGGGCAAGGCGATTGCTCAGCGGGATGGTTCTCTTGGTGGTGTCTTGCATAGGGCGCGCCGCATTGGGCGGGAGCGCAAAGACTCTCTCAGTCACCGATAGATGCCGTGATGGGCCGGTGATGGCTCACCATGCGCCTGTTGGCGGCCAATAGATACATTATTCAGCAGGGCAGATTTGACGCCGAAATCGAAAGACGGCGCACCAAAGGCGGACCGGTGCAACTATTCCTCCGGCTCCGTGGTGAACAGCAGGGGATAGCCCTTGGTGCGGCCGGCGTCGGTGGCGCGGGTGGCCTTGGTCTCGGCGACGTCCTTGGTGAAAACCGCGACCACGCAGGCGCCGAGCTTGTGGGCGGTGATCATCACCTTGTAGGCCTGATCCTCCGTCATGCGGAACTCGGCCTTGAGGATCATCGTGACGAATTCGCGAGGCGTAAAGTCGTCGTTGATCAGGATGACCTTGTGCAGCTTCGGCCGCTCGACCTTGGTCTTCGTTCTGGTCTTCGGTTTTACAACAGTGTCGGCCATCGCTTCCGAAACGCCTTGGTGCAGTTGAGCTTCCAGCCGGCCGATCATATTGCAGGACGCTGCCCTTCTCCTAGATGGTAGGCGCGCTTGTCATATGCGGCTCCGGATGAGCAGGAATGCGCCGCTGCGCTCGCCTATCACGGAAGTGCGCGGACGAGTTGCATTGCGGCGATGAGGGCTGCAACCGACAACACTACCGATCCAATCATGTAGGCGGCCGAGGCCCATGTCTGTCCACGCTCGACCAGAGACCAGGCATCCAGCGAGAACGTCGAGAATGTGGTGTATCCGCCACAAATCCCGACCGTCAGGAATATCCGGACGGCTTGCGGCAGGTTCCACCTCGTCGCGAACATCGCGGTGAAAACCCCGATCAGGAACGATCCCGTCACGTTGATGATCAGGGTGCCCCAGGGGAAATCGGTGCCGAACGCTCGGCCTGAACCGATCGCAACGAGATAGCGCACGACTGCGCCAAGCGCTCCACCAGCGGCGACCGCCAGAATGAATTGGACGTTCAACGTCTCGTTCCCCCGTTTGCCATTTCCATCATGTATCCTCCCTTACCAGCCCCCCGCCGACGGCAAATAGTCCCATCAGCGCGACCAGCGCGAAGCCGAGCCCCGCCAGGAACGTGCCGGCCGGACCATAGGCATCCCACAGCGCACCGGCGATCACGCTTGCGGCCAGCAAGGCAAGGCCGGTGAACAGGTTGAAATAGCCGAACGCAGTGCCGCGCAAGCTTGGTGGCGCTGCGTCTGCGACGAGGGCCGAGAGCAGGCCTTGCGTCAGCCCCATATGCAGTCCCCACAGCACGACGCCGAGCGCGAGGCCGCCAAGGTTTGGCAGCAGTGCGAGCGCGAGATCGGCGCCGGCGAGGAAGACGAGGCCGAGCGCGAGCAGGCCGGTGCGGTTGATCCGGTCCGAGAGCACGCCGGCTGGATAGGCCGACAACGCATAGACGATGTTCATCAGCACCAGCACGGCCGGCACCCACATCGCATTGAGCCCGATATTCTGCGCGCGCAGGATCAGAAAGGCCTCGCTGAAACGCGCCAGCGTGAACACGACGCCGACCGCGACGACACGCCAGTACACGGACCCGAGCTGGCGCATCGCGGCCATGTTCAGCGGATTCCTTGACGGCTCCCGGCCTGGGTCCGGCTCCGGCTCGCTCACCGCGAACGCGATCAGTCCGAACGACAGGAACGCCGGCAGCACCGCCACCCAGAACACCGCCGTAAAATTGTCCGCCGTCCACCACATCAGGCCGATCGCGATGAGCGGCCCGATGAACGCACCGATGGTGTCGAGCGACTGCCGCAGGCCGAAGCTCGCGCCGCGCAAACCGATGGGTGCGATATCGGCGATCAGTGCATCGCGCGGCGCGCCGCGAATGCCCTTGCCGACCCGGTCGATGAAGCGCGCGGCAACCAGCCATCCGACGCTGGGGGCAAGCGGGAACAGGGGTTTTGTCAGCGCGGCGAGCCCGTAGCCGAGCGCGGCGAGAAATTTGCGCCGGCCGAGCCAGTCGGACAACGCGCCGGAGAAGATTTTCGTGATCGAGGCGGTCGCCTCGGCAATGCCCTCGATGAAGCCGACGGTAAGCGTGGAGGCGCCGAGCACGGTGACGAGATAGACCGGCAGCAGCGCGTGGATCATCTCGGAAGAGACGTCCATCAGCATGGAGACGAAGCCGAGCACCCAGATCCCCCTGGGCAGCCCCGCACGTGCAGCATTCGGTGTTGTCGTCGTCACGTCCAGGACTTCTCCTCGGCTCTGCTTGACCTCTGCTTGATCTCTGCTTGGCCTCTCCTTGGCCTTCGCATCCAGGCAACAAAAAACCCGCCAGCGGCGGGTTTGTCCATGCTCCCGCCGAAGGCAGAGGCCTGAAAATTGCCCCTCCTCAAGCAGGAGTCATCAGCCCACTACGGTCCAAGATTCGGTTTCAAGGCCGCCGGGCGGTTGTCGGGGGACTCCATCCCCATCTGTCCGGCCAGCCTAACATGGAAATCGCGCCGGACAAGTGGGCGAGGGCGCGCTGTCCAGTGGACCGTTGTCCGGGAGCGCACCACGGCATGCCGGTGCTGGCGATCGCGCAGTCCAGCGGCGCGAGCGCGGCAACATCGCGGCAGCTTTACGTAATGCTTCGCAATTCCCGACCCGCAGATCCCAACGCGCAAATCCCTAACTGGAATGTGAAGCGCAAGCGATCTTCGGACTTTGCGGCAAGGCGATTGCATGTCACCATCACGTCATACGACGGGAGGCTGCGATGCGCTTGCTGTTCTCGATCGGGGCTGTGCTGGTGACCGGCATGTTCGCCGGAGGGGACGTCGCGGGCATCGCGGCACCAGGACCCAAATTTGAGTCGCCTAAAATTCAGCCGCAGCGGCAAGCAGCCGACAGGGACGCGCAGACGGTCGATGTCGAGCTGATTCTCGCTGTCGACGTCTCCTACTCCATGGACATGGACGAGCTCGCGATCCAGCGTGAAGGCTATGCGCAGGCGATCCAGTCGAAGGAATTCCTGCAAGCGCTGAAGCTGGGCCCGAACGGCCGGATCGCGGTGACCTATTTCGAGTGGGCCGCCTCGACCGACCAGAAGATCATCATCCCCTGGCGCCTGATCGACGGACCGGAGACCGCCGACGCCGTCGCCGCCGAAATCATGAAGACGCCGATCCGGCGCGCCTCGCGCACCTCGATCTCCGGCGCGATCAGTTTCGCGATGCCGCTGTTCGATGAGGATCCCTATCGGGGGCTGCGCCGCGTGATCGACATTTCCGGTGACGGTCCCAACAACAATGGCACTCCGGTCACGATTGCGCGCGACGCGGCGATCGAGAAGGGCATCGTCATCAACGGCCTGCCGATCATGGTCAAGGAGCCGTCCTATTCGACCATGGATATCGACAATCTCGATTTCTACTATGAGGATTGCGTCATCGGCGGTCCCGGTTCCTTCGTCATCACGATCAAGGACCGCGACAAGTTCAAGGAAGCCATCCGCACCAAGCTCCTGATGGAGGTTGCGGGCCGTATGCCGGAGCGCCCCGTGATGCGGGTTGCGGAGAAGGACAAGGAGCCGCGTGTGAACTGCATGATCGGCGAGAAGATCTGGTCGGACCGCTGGGGTCGCTGAGCGCTGCCACCGGACGAGACCTTTTGCCCTATTTGCCCGCGATGGAATGTTAACCATGCGTTAACTGTTGCGTGGCCCTAATCGGCTGCTTCCAATTGTTTCCGGATACTGTTCTGACGTTCCTGTCGGGGCGCAAACCAAGCGGGCCCGTCAGACAAATCCGCCGAGCAATCCAATGGCCATCGTCTCATCGAGCACCAGCCAGATTTCTCCCGCTCTCGAGCGGGTGTATCACCAGAGCTCCCTGCTCGGTGAGTGGAAAGGCAATTGGGCGGGCAACAACCAGCCCGTCAGCTTCAAGGTCGTGAACATCCGCGGTGCCCGGGCGCAGGTCGAGTACACCCATAACGGACGCACGGAGCGCGGTTTTGGCGAGGTCGCCGGTTCGCTTCTCACCTTCGGAACGGTCACGGTCGGCACCAAGGACGGCAAGAGTCTGGTGCTGTTGTCATCTGCAGGCGCGGGCAAGCAGACCGCGACTCTCGAGAAGCAGGCGCCGCCAGCCTCCGACAGCCGCCTGATGGGAAGCTGGGGCGGCTATTCCAGTGACAATGGCAAGAGCGCGAGCTTCAGGGTGCTCGCTGTCAACGGCAACGAAGCGCAGGTCAGCGTCACCACCGATGGCGTCACGCGTCAGGGCACCGGCACCGTCTACAAGAACGTCATCATGTTCGGGCAGGCGCAGATTGCGACCGACGACGGGCAGAACGGCAAGATCATCTACCAGGTCCGCAACAAGTCCTTCGTGGTGCCCGTGACGAAATATCCGCCGTCGGATACATCGTCCTCGGTGGACAGGACGGCATAACGCCCCGCCGTCGTTTGCCGCGGCTTGAGTCAGCGCCGCCACGGTACTGCAATCGAACGCTTTCGACCTATCTGGCAGCGAGCGGTCGCGGCGGCGGAACGCTTTCGACCTTCTTGTCACCGTGGGAACCGAGCAAGACCTCGGGAACGCATGCGGGAGTTGATTGAAACGACGCTTCCGGTCGGCTCCGCTGGCCTTCGGGGCATCCGTCGCGTATAATTTCCGCACTTCCTTGACGGTCATCTCAATGTCCAGCCTCACAGATTCCCGCGCCTTCGCAATTCTCTTCGCCGCGCTTTGCCTCGGCGGAGCATCGGCTCATGCGCAGGTGGCGCCCGTGAGGTATTGGATACCGGGTGGTCCTTTCGGCTGGGGTGGCAGTGTCGGCCAGAGTGCCGATGCCTACGGCAATTTTCCAAGCTTGAAGGCCGGCGATGCCGACGGAAGCTACAATTTTCGTCCCGGGTTCTTTGTCGGAAGCGAGCGCGGCAATCTCGGTTTGAACGGTTTCAGCCAGAGCGGGCCCGTCGGCAATTTCAGCGCGCTCTCCTACGATGGCACGCAATTTGGTTACAACACCAAGACCGCTGGCGGCATGCCCGTCACGTTCTTTGCCGGTTTCGACACGCTGAAATACGGGGGCGGCATTGGCAGCTCGCTTGCGCCGCTCACCTCCAGCGCCTCGCCCGGCTATGGCGCATTTGCGGGTGTCGAGTTCAAGCCGACCTCCAACCTCAGCCTGTCGTTCGGCGCCGGCTTCACCCAGCAGCAATCCGGGCGCATGGACAGCGACATCAACTCGTCGATATTGCCCGGCGAGTCGCCGGCCCTGGGCGGCCTTAGGCGCTAACTAGCGCGTGAACTTCGCCACCAGCTCGACATGCGGCGTATGCCGGAACTGGTCGACCGGCACCACCGGATCCATCTTGTAGCCGCCGTCGATCAGCAGCCGCGCGTCGCGGGCAAAGGTCGCGACATTGCAGGAGACCGCGACCACCACAGGCACCCTGCTCGCGGCGAGCTTCAAGGCCTGCGCCTGCGCGCCCTGGCGCGGCGGGTCGAACACGACGGCGTCGAAATCGCGCAGCTCCGGACCCACCAGAGGACGGCGAAACAGATCGCGCGGCTCGGCCTTGATCGGCTTGAGCCCCGGCGTCCGCGCGGCTTTTTCGAGCGCTGCAACGGCGCCGGCGTCGTTGTCATGGGCGGTGACGCGGGCCTTCTCGGCGAGCCGCAACGCGAACGGACCGACGCCGCAGAAGAGGTCGAGAACGTTCTTCGCCTTGCCGATGCGCTCGGCGACCAGCGACGCAAGCGTCTCTTCGCCGGCGACGGTCGCCTGCAGGAACGAGCCCGGCGGCAGCGTCACCTCGGCGCGGCCCATCCGCACGGTCGGTGGCAGGCGTTGCAGCACCAGTTCGCCGTGCCGTGTCAGCCGGGCCAGGCGATGTTGCTCGGCGACGCGCGACAGCGCCGTCACGAGCGGCGTTGGCAGCGGGCCGGAGCCGCGCACGTCGATGTCGAGACCGTTGGCGGTCGCGGTGACCTGGATGTCCAGCGGTTTCGTCACCGGCATTTTGGACGTCAGCAGCTCGGCGAGCGCCCAACCGGCATCGAGCGCGCCCTCGAGCCCGGGATCGAGGATCGGGCAACGATCAATCGGGATGACGTCGTGCGAGCTCGCCGCCGAGAAGCCGACCTTGAGGATGTCATGGGTGCCGAACCGGCCATGCAGCGTGATGCGCCTGCGTCCCGCACCGTGGGCATCGACCAGCGACGCCACCTCGCAGTCGATGCCGGCCTGGGCCAGGGTCTCGACCACGATGCCGCGCTTCCAGGCGTGATAAGGTTCAGCCGCCCAGTGCTGGATCGCGCAGCCGCCACAGACGCCGAAATGCGGACAGAACGGCGCGACGCGCTCGGGGCTGGCGACGTCCACCGCCAGCAGCTTGCGGCGGTCAGGATGATTGCCGACGACATGATCGACCTCGACGGTCTCACCGCCGAGCGTGTAGGGCACATAGATGGCATCGCCAGCGTCGAGCGAGACGCCGTCGCCGCGATGGCCGACGTGATCGATCGTCACGCGCTCAACCACGGCGCGCGCCCAGGAAGAATTCGATGTTGCCGTCGCCGCCGGTGATCGCCGACGGGAATACCTCGATATTGGTGCAGCCGAGCGAGGCCGCAAAGCCGGCGATGTCGTCGCAGATCTCGCGGTGCACGGCGGCGTCGCGGACGATGCCCTTCTTGTTGTGCTTCCGGTCCGCCTCGAATTGCGGCTTGATCAGCGCCAGCAGGCTCATCGGAGCGGCCGCCAGCGACAGCGCCACGGGCAGCACCGTCTTGAGCGAGATGAAGCTGACGTCGATCACGACGACATCGGGCCGCGCCGGCAGGCGCTTGCCGTCATAGGCGCGGATGTCGGTCTCTTCCATCGACACGATCTTGGAGTGGCCGCGCAGCGAGGGATGCAGCTGGCTGGTGCCGACGTCGACGGCAAAGACGAGACTCGCGCCGTTCGCCAGCAGCACCTCGGTGAATCCGCCGGTGGAAGCGCCGACGTCGAGGCAGACATGGTCCTCGATCTCGATCGGGTAGCGCTCCAGCGCGCCGGCGAGTTTGACGCCGCCGCGGGAGACGTAGGGGTGCGCGGGCTCGGCCTGGATCACGGCGTCCTCGGCGATAGTCTCCGACGGCTTTGCGACCTGCTTGTCGTCGGCGGTGACGAGCCCGGCCTCGATCGCCGCGCGCGCCCGCGCCCGGCTCTCGAACAGGCCGCGCTCGACCAGCAGAACATCCGCGCGCTTGCGGGCAGGGGACATCATCTCTCCGAAGACACCTGAGGCGCTTATGTAGCGATCAATCGCGCGGCCGCCATCTGGACGCAAGCCTCGAACGCGGCCAGATCGTGCCAGACGTCGATCGGCATCTGCGCCGGCGTCACCAACGGGCAGCCATGCAGCTCCAGCGCATGGATCATCATGAGATTGTCGACGAGGCCAAAATCCTCGACCGTCAGCCCCTGCGCATCGACCAGCCGTCCGTCCTTGGACGTCACGTCCATGAAACGGCCGAGGCGGTCGGCATAGTCGGCGCCGTCGTTGGAATAGGCGAGGCAAACCTTGCGGCGGCCGGCCATGTAGCCGAGCTCGTAGACGGTGCCGGGATCGGAGCCGGCGCCGCGGAACGGCGTGAGGTTGGCGATGATTGCATCGGCCGCGTCCATCATCGCCTCGTTACCGCAAAAGATCTGCCGCGAGGCGTCGGGAGCGGCGAGGTCGATCTCGTTGTCGAGGGGATAGAGGCCGGTGAGGCCGTGCGCAGCACAGATCGCGGCCTTCTGCCGGCCGATCTCGACCGCATCTGGCAGGAACACGTCGGGGCCTGCCAGATAGATTTTCATCGAGCTGCTTTACGGAAGGTCGAAGCTCGCTGTCAGGCGAGCTTGACCGTCTCGGCCTTGACGTCCTTGCCGAGCGCCTCGAACACCTTGGCGACGATGCCCTTGGCGTCGAGACCGGCACGACCGTACATCGCCGCCGGGGTGTCGTGGTCCTGGAACACGTCGGGCAGCACCATGGTGCGGAACCGCACCAGGCCGCTGTCGAGCGCGCCCTGGTCGCTCAGGTACTGCGCGACATGCGAGCCGAAACCGCCGACCGAGCCTTCCTCGATGGTGATGAGGATCTCGTGGTCGCGCGCGAGCTTGAGCACCAGCTCGGTGTCCAGCGGCTTCATGAAGCGCGCATCCGCGATCGTGGTCGAAAGGCCGTGGGCTGCGAGCTCGTCGGCGGCCTTCTCGCATTCGGCAAGGCGCGTGCCGAAGGAGAGCAGGGCGATCTTGCTGCCCTGGCGGACGATGCGGCCCTTGCCGATCTCGAGCGGAATGCCGACTTCGGGCATCTCGATGCCGCGGCCTTCGCCGCGCGGATAGCGCAGCGAGCTCGGACGATCGTTGATCGCGACCTGAGTTGCAACCATGTGCACCAGTTCGGCTTCGTCGGCCGCGGCCATGATCACCATGTTCGGCAGACAGCCGAGATAGGCGTTGTCGAACGAGCCGGCATGGGTGGCGCCGTCGGCGCCGACGAGGCCGGCGCGGTCGATGGCGAAGCGCACGGGCAGGCTCTGGATCGCGACGTCATGCACGATCTGGTCGTAGCCGCGCTGCAGGAAGGTCGAGTAGATCGCGCAGAACGGCTTGTAGCCTTCGGTGGCGAGACCGGCGGCGAACGTCACTGCGTGCTGCTCGGCAATGCCGACGTCGAAGGTGCGGTCCGGGAACGCCTTGTTGAAGATGTCGACGCCGGTGCCGGATGGCATCGCCGCGGTGATGGCGACGATCTTGTCGTCCTTCTCCGCTTCCTTGACGAGGCTCTGGCCGAACACGTTCTGATAGGCCGGTGCATTCGGCTTGGACTTGGCCTGGGTGCCGGTCGCAACGTCGAACTTGACCACGGCGTGGTACTTGTCGGCGGAGGCTTCCGCCGGGCCGTAGCCCTTGCCCTTCTGCGTCACGACGTGAACCAGGATCGGGCCGGTCTCCATGTCGCGCACGTTCTTCAACACGGGCAGGAGATGGTCGAGGTTATGGCCGTCGATCGGGCCGACGTAATAGAAGCCGAGCTCCTCGAACAGCGTGCCGCCGTCCATCATGAAGCCGCGGGAATATTCCTCGACGCGGTTGGCGCGGCTGGCGATGATCTTGGGCAAGCGCTTGTTGATCTGCTTGGCCGCATCGCGCAGCGTGCGGTAGGTCTTGCCCGAGTAGAGCCGCGACAGGTAGGCGCTCATCGCGCCGACCGGCGGTGCGATCGACATGTCGTTGTCGTTGAGGATGACGATCAGGCGCGAGTTCATCGCACCCGCATTGTTCATGGCCTCATAGGCCATGCCCGCCGACATCGCGCCGTCACCGATGACGGCGATAACGTTGTTCTTGCCGCCGGCGAGGTCGCGCGCGACCGCCATGCCGAGGCCGGCGGAGATCGAGGTCGAGGAATGCGCGGCGCCGAACGGATCGTAATCGCTCTCGCTGCGCTTGGTGAAGCCGGACAGCCCGCCGCCGGTGCGCAGCGTGCGGATGCGATCGCGCCGGCCGGTGAGGATCTTGTGCGGATAGGCCTGGTGGCCGACGTCCCAGATCAGCCGGTCGCGCGGGGTATCGAAGACGTAATGGATCGCAGTGGTGAGCTCGACCACGCCGAGGCCTGCGCCGAAGTGACCGCCGGTCACCGAGACGGCATCGATGGTCTCTTGACGCAGCTCGTCGGCGACCTGGCGAACCTGCTCGACCTTGAGCTTGCGCAGGTCGTCCGGCGTCCGGATGGTGTCGAGAAGCGGCGTTTTACTGTATGCGTTCACGGCGATTTCCAATTTGTCAGCGCCGGAAGATCGTTCCGGTGCGCGATGGGTTTGCTCAATATCGGCGCAGCGCGAGTCCTTAAACCGTCGGAGCCACCTGCATGGGGCAAAGCCCCGTCTTCAAGCTTAGGTGAGCTTAAGTGCTCTCCGGTTCAGTCTCTGTGATCCCTGTCACTTAGATCGGCTTCGTCCATCCCAGCCAATTCATCAGCAGTTTGAAGCGCTTGTCGTCGGTAATCAGTGCCTACGCAAGGCTTACAAAAAGCCACACTCCGCGCAGCTTTACACCAAAGCTTGGGCCAAAGCCAACCCGCTGGGCCGATTACGGGCATGCACTTGCAACCCCCGGGCCAGAGTGGTTAATCCCAGCGCCAGCTTAAGAGTTCCAAGCTGGCTCGGTTCCTCGGCAGTTTTTGGGGTGTGAGAAGCTGCTTTAGACGGGATTTTAGGAGAGATGGGCCCTCGTGAGGGAGTTCCATGATCTCCCCGCGACCCGGTTCCCTGAATCAAAGCAGCAGCAGCGGCCCCAAGAGGGCGTGCGATCATGAAAATTGCGGGTGGCCGATGCGTGGGATGGGCGGCTTTGAAGGCGGCCCTTACTGGACGTCGAGCGGCGCGGTGCCGGTGGCCTGGCCGCTGGCATCGGTGGTGATCTTGTCGACGCGCGCCTCAGCCTGGCGCAGCAGCTCCTCGCAGCGGCGCTTCAGGGCCTCGCCGCGCTCGTAGATCGTCACGGATTCCTCGAGCGGCACCTTGCCGTCCTCGAGCCGCTTCACGATTGTTTCGAGCTCCTCGATGGCGCGTTCGAAGGTCAGCCTGGAGACGTCGATTTGGGTATTTTCGGCCATATAAGTTTCCGATTGCCCGATTCGCTTCACGTCGGAGAAAGCAAAGTTTTGCGGGCGCAATGTGGCGGGTGCGTCAGGCGCCCATCAGGGCGCCGACATGCGCCGTAACAGATTCTTTCAGTCCTTGCAGGTCGTAGCCGCCTTCGAGCACAGAAACAACGCGCCCCCCTGCGGTCTTGTCGGCGAGGTCCATCAGCTTGCGCGTGACCCAGGCATAATCCTCCGCGCGCAAATTCAGCGACGCCAGCGGATCGCGATAATGCGCGTCGAAGCCGGCAGAGATGACGAGCAGCTCCGGGCTGAATTTTTCGAGCTGCGGCAGGATCAAATTCTCGAACGCGATGCGGAATTCCGGCCCGCCGTCCTCGGAGGCGAGCGGCGCGTTGACGATGGTGTCGTGGTCGCCGCGCTCGCTCTTGGCACCGGTGCCCGGAAACAGCGGCATCTGGTGCGTCGAGCAGTACATCACGGTCGGGTCCGACCAGAAGATGTCCTGCGTGCCGTTACCGTGATGCACGTCGAAATCGACGATGGCCGCGCGCGTGATGCCGTATTTGCGCTGCGCGTGGCGCGCGGCGATGGCGACGTTGTCGAAGAAGCAGAAGCCCATCGGCTTGCCGATCTCGGCGTGATGGCCGGGCGGGCGCACCGCGACGAAGGCGTTGCGATGCTCGCCCGCCATCACCGCTTCGGTCGCCGCGACCGCGCCACCGACGCCGCGCATCACCGCTTCCCACGTGCCTGGCGACATCGACGTGTCGCCATCGATATAGACCAGTCCGCTGGTCGGCGCGATGTGGCGCAGCTCCGTCACGTAGTGCTCGTTGTGGCAGAGCGTGACGAGATCGAGATCGCCCTCCGGCGCCTGGTCGCGCACCAGGAACTGGAAGCGCTCATGCGACAGCGCCTCCTCCACCGCGCGCAGGCGGTCCGGCCTTTCAGGGTGTCCCGGCGGCGTGACGTGGTCGAGGCAGGCCTTGTGGGAGAGGAGAAGCGTACTCATCAGTCGGCCTCATGGGATGCGGGCTCTCGACGTCGCTTGGCGCATCCGGCGCCAAAACGCAAATGCAAAACCCAATCTATGCGTTCCCCCGGGAATGGCAAAGGGTGGTCCCGGACCGGTCCGTTTGATCCGGATCAATTCATGCGCAGGATGCGGCTGAGCGGTAGCGGCCCGATCGGTCCGTGCGCCCTGAAGAACGCGAACAGCGCGTCGGCGTCGTAGCCGCCATATTGCAGCCCCGTGCCCTGTTTGACGACCGTGAAGCCGTCGCCACCGACTGCGAGGTAATCGTTGAGGGTGACGCGGTAGCCGCTTCCGGCTTCGATCGGTCTGCCGTTGAGCGTGATCTTCTCGTTGATCACGCGCTCGCCGTACGGCTTCGCCGCATCCCAGGCGTAACTGAACCCGTTGGAGACCTGGAGAATCCGCGGCCGCTTCGGATCGAGCCATTGCTGCTCCAGCATGTCCTTGAGCTGGCTGCCCGTGAGCGTCATGGTGACGAGCCGGTTGCGGAAAGGCTGGCTGGCGAAAACGTCGCCGAAGGTGATCGCGCCGTTCTCCTTTGGAACGATGTCGGTGCGGATGCCGCCGGGATTGGTGAGCGCGATAACGGCACCGCCGTCCTTGGCGTCCCGGGTCGCGGCGAGCTGCGCGTCCGCAATGACGTCGCCGAGCGCGCTTTCGCCGGCCTCGTTCGGCACGCGTGACAGCGTCTGCGTCACCGATCCAGCCGGGCGGTTGGCGATCGGCGCCGAAAGTCTGTCGTAGCCCTCGATCAGTGCGGTCTGCTCGGGATCCCTGGGCAGCGAGGCATTGGCGACGAGGACGTTCTCGGCCTTGGCGCTGACGACGTCGCGGGTTGCCGGATCGAGCTTGAGATCGATCGCGGTGACCAGCGTACCGTATTTGTCGCCGCTGGTGACGAGCCGCCCGTCGATTTGGCAAACATAAGCACGATGAGTGTGGCCACTGACCACGACGTCGACGGCGCGATCGAATTTTTTCACGATGTCGACGATCGGCCCGGTGATGGCGGGGCATTCATTGTAGTCACCGGCCGGCTCGCCGCCCTGGTGGATCAGCACCACGATCGCCTCGACCCCGCGCGCCTTCAGCTGCGGCACCAGCGCGTTCACCGTCTCGGCTTCGTCGCGGAATTCGAGCCCCGTGATGCCTGATGGCGAGACGATGCCCGCGGTCTCCTTCAAGGTCAGCCCGATGAAGGCGATGGGAATGCCCTCGAATTCCCTGATCTCGTAAGGCGGCAGCACGCTCCTGCCGGTCGCGGTCTCGATGGTAGATGCCGCGAGGTAGTGGAATTTGGCGCCCGTGAAGGGATGCGGCCCCTGACAGCCGTCGACCGGATGACAGCCCCCGTTCTGCATCCGCAGGAGCTCGGTCTTGCCCTCGTCGAATTCGTGATTGCCGACCGAACTGATCGCGAGCCCCATCATCGAGAGCGACTCGATCGAAGGTTCGTCGTGGAACATCGCCGACAGGAACGGGCTCGCGCCGATCAGGTCGCCGGCGGCGACGAAGATCGTGTTCTTGTGGCCCTCGCGCAGCTGCTTCACCAGCGTCGCCATGTATTCGGCGCCGCCCGCCGCCACCATCACCTTCCTGGACTTGTCCTCGGGATCGCTGATCCGGATGCCGCCCGGCGGCGGGCGTAGATTGCCGTGGAAATCGTTGATCGCGAGGATGCGCAGCTCGACCGGCGCGGCGGTTTGGGCGGACGCGGGCAGGGTGGCGAGCGCGAGAGAGAGGATCGTCAGGCGGAGAACATGTCGCATGGAACCAGACTAGTCGTTCCGCAAGAAGATTTCACGAAAGTTCTCGCCGTCATTCCGCGGCGATGCGCCGGACGGCACCCTATTTTTTCTTCTTCCTGTTCGCAAACGCGTTGAAGGCGGCGGTGGCTTCTTCCGACTTCAGCCGCTCACCGAACAAATGGGCCTCCTGATCGATGCGGCGGGTGAGCTCCTCGGACGCCACGCGCAGCAGTTTGCGCGAGGTCGCGACCGCTTCGGCGGGGAGCCGGCAGATATCGCGCGCCACCTTGCGCGCCTCGACCTCGGTATGCCCCGGCGAGACCACGGTGTTGACGAAGCCGGCGGCATGCGCTTCGGCGGCCGTAAAAGTCCGTCCCATCACCAGCATGGCGAAGGCGCGCTGGTAGCCCATCGTGTTCGGCATCAAGAGACTGGACGCGCCGACCGGCACCAATCCGAGATGGATGTAGGGCGCGGAGAAGGTCGCCGCGTTCGAGGCCAGCACATAGTCGCAATGGAACAGCATCACGGTGCCCATGCCGATCGACGCGCCGTCCACGGCCGCGATCACCGGCTTGGCGTTGAGTGCGAGCGAATAGAGAAACTTCGCGCCGTCGGACAGCGTCTCGGGGCGCGACGTGTCGGCGTGCATGAAATCGTCGATGTCGTCGCCGGCGGTGAACACGCCGGAGCCGCCGGTGATGATCATGCAGCGGATGTCGGGATTGTTCTGCGCGGTGTCGATCGCGCGGCTCATCTCCCGATACATGTCCTGCGTGATCGCGTTCTTCTTGCTCGGGCGACGCAGGGTGATCACGCGCGTTCCGCGCTCTTCGGTGACGATGATGTTGCCATTCGGCATGAAGGGGCCCCTGCGGTCGCCGCGACACTGACATTGGCTAGACTCGCGAAACGTCAGCCTACATCATCTTGCAGGCGTGCCAATGCGCTGGCTCGACCTTTTGGAGACCGAATTCGCGTGAGACGGGCGCATCACGCTCCTCGCCGTGCTGCGCGTTGCAACAATCAGCTACCTTTTTCATTTGAAAAACCCCTGGTTGTGGTGCACGATCGCCTCGCGCCGCTCCATTTGGCCGATTGCCCGATTGATGATTGCCGCCACGCGTGTTGACGAATCTTCGCTGCACTACCGCGGCTGGCGCGTCGTGCTGGCCTGCTTCCTGATGGCTTTCTTCATGTTCGGCTTCGGCCTGTACGGCCAGGGCGTCTATCTCGCCGAACTGCAGCGCGCCCATGGCTGGCCGGGCACGCTGGTCTCCGCGGCCAGCACCTTCTCCTTTCTCCTGACTGCCGTGCTCGTCATCTTCACCGACGATCTGCTCGCCCGCATCGGGCTGCGGTCGTTGATCCTGTGCGGCCTGTCGGCGCTCGGCGCTTCGACGGTGCTGCTGGCGCTGTTGCAGACGCCCTGGCAGCTCTATCTCGCCTATGCCCTGATGTCGGTCGGCTGGACCGGCATGGGCACGGTGGTGATCGCGACCGTGCTGAATTCCTGGTTCGAACGGCGCCGCGGGCTCGCGCTCAGCCTCGCCTACAACGGCGCGACCTGCGGCGGCATCGTGCTCGTGCCGCTGCTGCTGACGCTGAGCGGCAGCATCGGCTTCCGTTCCGCGATGCTGGCGGCCACCCTGGCGATGGTGGTGCTGGTGCTGCCGGTGGTGGTCATCTTCACCGGTTGGCGCACCGAAATGCCGCCGACGCCGGGCGGGGATTCATTCGATGGCGGCACCGCCTTGCCTGCGGTTCACTCGCGCAAGACGCTGCTCGCCAACGCGGCGTTCTGGACCATGGTGCTGCCGATCGCGATCGCGCTGCTGGCGCAGATGGGATTCATCATCCACCAGGTGACGTTCCTCGAACCGCTGATCGGCCGCGCCAGTGCGGGCCTTGCCGTCACCATCATGGCGGCGATGGCGGTGGTCGGGCGCCTGTCGCTCGGCCTGTTCGTGGATCGGCTCGATCCGCGGCTCGCCTGCGCGGCATCGATGACGAGCCAGGCGGCGGCTCTGTTCGTGCTTCTGCAAAGCACGAACCCGACCGTGCTGCTCGTGTGCTGCGCCGTCTACGGTTTCTCGATCGGCAACATGATCACGTTCCCGCCTTTGATCATCCAGCGCGAGATCGGCGCCAGCGCCTTCGCCGCCGCGATGGGACTGGGCACCTCGATCAGCGGCATCGTCAGCGCCTTCGGCCCCGGGATCGTCGGTCTCGTGCGCAGCGTAACCGGCGATTACACGAGCGCGTTTGCGATGTGCGTGGTGCTAGATCTGGTGGCGGCGGCCGTTGTGCTGTGGCGGCCGGGGAGACGTACGAAGCTCGCGGCTTCGTAGCCCGGATGGAGCGCAGCGCAATCCGGGATTCGTGTCACCAGCAATGACGGCTCCGGACTGCGCTGCGCTCCATCCAGGCTACGCGTCCCAGCTACCCCAACAGCACCGCATCCGCCGCCGCGACCGACTCCGCGCTCTCCGTCACGGTGCGCTCGAGCGCGCCGGCCTGCACGGCGATGTTCTCGGCGAAGAAGCGCGCCAGCGAGACGTAGCGCGCGGCGTCCGTGATGCCATCGGATTTCGCGGCGAGCGCTTCGGACGCCAGCATGCAGCCGCCCAGCGTGGCGCCGAACTGCTGCAGATACGGCGTCGCGCCGGCCAGCGCCTCGTTCGGCGCGGACGCAACCCGCTCCAGCAGCCATTTGCTGGTGCGCGTCAGCGCCTCCAGTGCCTCGCGCAATTTCACGCCCGTGGTGCCGAAGGCGGGATCGTTGGAGGCTTCGACCTGCTTCACGATGGCCGAGAGCTCGTCGAGCAGCGCCCACACCGCCGCGCCGCCATTGGCCGCGAGTTTTCGCGTGACGAGGTCGATGGCCTGGATGCCGTTGGTGCCCTCGTAGATCGCGGTGATGCGGGCATCGCGATAGTGCTGCGCCGCGCCGGTCTCCTCGATGAAGCCCATCCCACCATGCACCTGCACGCCGAGATAGGCGACCTCGTTGCCGATATCGGTGGAATAGCCCTTGGCCATCGGCGTCAGCAGCGCCGCGCGCGCGGCAGCGTCGGCGCGGACCTTCGGATCCCTGGCGCGTGTCGAGACGTCGATCGCGACCGCGGTCGCATAGCAGATGGTGCGCGCCGCCGCGGTCTGTGCCCGCATCCGCATCAGCATGCGCTTGACGTCGGGATGCACGAAGATCGGATCGGAGCCGTCACCCTTGTTGCCGAGGGCGCGGCCCTGCTTGCGCTCTTGTGCGTACGATAATGCCTGCTGATAGGCGCGATCGGCGACACCGACGCCTTCGAGGCCGACGCCGAGGCGGGCCTGGTTCATCATCGTGAACATGCAGCGCATGCCCTGGTTCTCTTCGCCGACCAGGAAGCCGATCGCGCCGCCATGATCGCCCATGGTCATGGTGCAGGTGGGGGAGGCATGCATGCCGAGCTTGTGCTCGACGCCAGAGGCAAAAATGTCGTTGCGCGCACCGAGCGAGCCGTCTTCGTTCACCATGAATTTGGGAACGAGGAACAGCGATATCCCCTTGGTGCCGGCGGGCGCGTCCGGCAGGCGCGCCAGCACGAAATGCACGATGTTGTCGGTCATGTCGTGCTCGCCATAGGTGATGAAGATCTTCGTCCCCTTGATGCGATAGGTGCCGTCGGCCTGCTTCTCGGCGCGGGTGCGCAGCGCGCCGACATCGGAGCCGGCCTGCGGCTCGGTCAGCTGCATCGTGCCGGTCCATTCGCCGGAGACGAGCTTCTCGAGATAGATCTTCTTCAATGCGTCGCTGCCGTGCGCGTCCAGCGCCTCCATCGCCGACGCGGTCAGCAGCGGGCAGAGGCCGAAGGCGACGTTGGCGGCACTCCAGATCTCGGTGCAGGCGGCGTTGATCGCGAGCGGTAGGCCCTGGCCGCCGAAATCCTCAGGGCCGGAGACCGCGTTCCAGCCGCCCTCGGTCCAGCGCTTGTAGGCATCCGGCCAGCCCGGCGCGGTCGTGACCTTGCCGTCGCTGAGCTTGATGCCGTGCTCGTCGCCGACCTTGTTCAGCGGCGCCAGCACGTCGGTTGCGAACTTGCCGGCTTCCTCCAGCACGGCGCTCACGATATCGCCGTCGAAATCGCCGTAATGGCCGGCCTCCATGGCAGCCTTCAGGCCGGCGCCGTGGTTGAGCGACAGCAGCATGTCAGAGATCGGCGCGCGGTAGGTCATGGCTCACTCCCGGAGAGACAGGTCTTGGCGTCGTATTCCCATGAAACGGCGGAGGTCTCAACTGTCAGGAGGGGTGGCGGAGCTGCTGTCGGGAGCGGGGGGCGTAGCGCCCATATCAGGCATGGCGCCGCGCCACCGGCGCCTGTGGTATTTTGCCCCTCCGGGCGGTTGAAATGCCGCGCCTCTCCCTATAGACCGGCACCACTCGAGGGAATCCGCGGACGCTCCTGTCGCCGCCGTTCCCCAGGGCCTGATGGGGCGTAGCCAAGTGGTAAGGCAGCGGATTTTGATTCCGCCATTCGGAGGTTCGATCCCTCCCGCCCCAGCCAGCGCTTAGCTCGCGGCGCTTACTCGGTCGCTTCCATGTGGTTTTGGTCCACGACCCGCAGCGTCCGTCGCACCATGCCCTCGACAATGACCGTCGACTCGCTTGGACGCAGATGGATCGCCGTGGACCTGAGCAGCCATGGCAACACCGACTGCTCGAGCCGCTCTTCATAGGCGTGGCGCATCATGTCGAATGCCATCAGGCCTGGACCCGCCAGGATGACATGGTGCGGCCGCAGCACCGATATCGTTGCGGCGACCGCCTCCGCCAGCGCGCGACCCGCCTGCAGGAATAGGTGCTCGAGACGTGGATCGCCGCCCAGCGCGCGCTCGCGCAACAGGGCCATCTGCCCCTCGGACGGCTGCTGCGAGTCCGCCGGCGGCAGATCGAGAAAAGTGCGGGCGTCGCGATAGAGCGCATAATCGGCGAGATAAGCCTCGATACAGCCGCGCTGGCCGCAGCGGCATTGCGGGCCGTCCGGCGCCAGCTTGACATGGCCGATCTCGCTGCCGGCGCCCCAACGTGCTTCACCGTCTGCAACGACGCCCATCCCGATGCCGTGACCGACCATGATCGTGGCCGAGAGGCCTTGCGCCAATGCCGGTTCGGCGGCCGTGAGGGCGAGCGCGACCGCGACAGCGTCGTTCGCCATCACGACATCGACGCCGAACGCCTGACGTATCGGCGTCGCCAGATCGACTTCGGTGATCGACAGCGCGGGGCTCCACAATGTCGTGCCGGTGTCGACGTTCACGATGCCTTGCAGCGCAATCCCGATTCCCAACAGCCGATGGCGCGGCGTCGCCGTCGCATCGAGCAGCGCATTGATCTGCGCGATCACGAGATCGCGCAGCGCGGCTGCATCGAGCGCGCGCGTCGACAGTGCAAGTCGCGACTGCGCCACGCCGGAGCCGCGGAAATCCGCGATCAGCGTCTCGATCAGGTTCATGCGGACCGAGATCGCGACGATGCGCCCGAACTCCGGGTTCAGGGTCAGCAGCACGGCCGGCCGGCCGCGGCGACGGCCATTCGGCCCGTCCGCATCCTCTTCCTCGCCATCCTCGGACCACGGCGTTGCCGCCGTCTCGGTCTCGCACAGCAGCTCTTCCGCGATCAGCCGCGACGTCAGGCCGGAAACGGCCGGGAAGCTCAGGCCTGTACTGCGGGCGAGCGCGACGCGTGGCAGCGGCCCCTGGCGTCGCAAGACGTCGACGAGCCGGCCGCGGTTGGATTCGCGGGCCGTGTTCGACATGCGTCTGGACGGCTCAATTTGGTCAACCATGCTGCCTATTTAATTCATCAGGTAAATTTAATGGAGGGGACGAGATGCCGGTGTAACCGGAAAAGCACAATCGGATTCGGTTTTCAGCAGCCATATTTACTATTATCGTACCATCTGTACTATTTAGACTTGAAGAAGGGGCAAGTACATCCTGATCCGGCTGTTTTGCCCTGCGGCATTTGTTCGCGACGTAAATAAAAGATGGCGCATAAGCGCTGTGAAACCCCCGAACGGGGGTGACCAAGGGAGGTGTACATGAACGGATCGATGAAGAAACTCATGGTGTCGCTGTTTGCGACCGCAGCTGCGCTCGCGGTCGCTACGGGGGCGGCGCAGGCCCAGCAGAAAAAGACCATCGCGCTGGTGACCAATGCCGCGGCCGATTTCTGGACCATCGCCGGCCGCGGGCTCGAGAAGGCTCAGAAGGAGCACCCGGAATACGACATCCAGTTGATCGTCACGAACGAGGCGACCGCGGCGGGCCAGCGGCGCGAGCTGGACGACCTGCTGGTGCGCGGCGTCGCCGGTATCTCGATCTCGGTCGACGATGCGCCGCACGCGACCGAAGAGCTCAACAAGGTTGCGGCCAAGACCGTGCTGATCACGACGGACAGCGACGCGCCGCAGAGCAATCGGCTCGCTTATATCGGCACCGACAACGTCGCGGCCGGACGGCAAGCGGGCGAGGAGATCAAGAAGGCGCTGCCGAACGGCGGCAAGATCGCGCTGTTCGTCGGCACGATGGACGCGGACAATGCCCGCGAGCGGGTGCAGGGCATCAAGGACGCGATCGCCGGCACCAAGGTCGAGCTGGTCGACGTGTTCACCGACCAGGTGGACTTCGCCAAGGCCAAGGCGAACATGGAGAACGTGCTGGTCAAATATCCCGACATCGCACTGTTGTCCGGGCTTTGGAGCTACGAGACACCGCTGATCTATGACGCGGTCAAGGCGGCGGGCAAGGCCGGCAAGGTGAAGATCGTCGGTTTCGACGAGGACCAGCGCACGCTGCGGGGTGTTTCCGACGGCACGATCGAATCGACCGTGGTGCAGCAGCCCTACGAGTTCGGCTATCTCTCCGCCACCAACATCATCAAGACGCTGAACGGCGACAAGTCCTGGATCCCGGCGGGCGGCAAGCTGATCGTGCCGACCAAGGTGATCAGCAAGGCCAACGTCGCGGCGTTCACCGCAGACATGAAGAACCTCCTCAAGAAGTGAGTTTCAGGCGCCCGGCGGCATGTCCGCCGGGCGTCGTGCGGGAGGAAATGAATGGCGGAAATCCTGTTCGAACTCGCCGGGATCAGCAAATCCTATCCCGGGGTCATGGCGCTCGATGACGTCAGTTTGCGCGTGGATCGCGGCGAGGTCGTGGGCCTGATCGGCGAGAACGGCGCCGGCAAGTCGACGCTGATGCGCGTGCTCGGCGGCGTGATCGCGCCGAGCGAGGGCGTGATCCGCATCGGCGGCACCGACCACGCACGTGTGACGGTGACCGAGGCGACGCAGGCCGGCATCGCCTTCGTGCACCAGGAACTGAACCTGTTCGAAAATCTCGACGTCGCAGCCAACGTGTTCATCGGCCGCGAGAAGCTGATGGGCGGGCCGCTGAAGCTGGTGGACAATGCCGAGATGCGTGATCGCGTGACGCCGCTGCTGGAGCGGCTCGGCGCCGATTTCACCCCGGACACGCTGGTCGAAGACCTCTCCATCGCCGAGCGTCAAATGGTGGAGATCGCCAAGGCACTCTCGATCGACGCCCGCGTGATTATCATGGACGAGCCGACCTCCAGCCTGACGATTTCGGAGACGGAACGGCTGCTGGAAGTGATTGTCGATCTGAAGGCGCACGGCATTTCGGTGATCTACATCTCTCACCGGCTCGGCGAGATCATGACCTGCGCTGACCGCGTCGTCGTGCTGCGCGACGGGCGCACTGTTGGCGAGTTGGCGCGGGACCAGCTGAGCCACGCCGCAATGATCCGGCTGATGATCGGCCGCGACCTGAAAGCGCTGCATACCCCGCCGAAACACGCGCCGCAGCCGGGCGGTTGCGATATCGTCGGCGTCGTGACATCAGCCTTCCCCGACCGGCAGGTTGATCTTTCCGTACGGCATGGCGAGATCCTGGGCCTGGCGGGGCTCGTGGGCGCCGGCCGCACTTCTCTCGCCCGCGCAGCGTTTGGCATTGACCCGCTGCTGGGCGGCGAGATCAGGATCGACAACGCACCGGTCGCTGTCGCATCGCCGCGCGACGCGATCAGCCAAGGCATCTATCTGGTGCCGGAGGACCGCAAGAAATCCGGGCTCGTGCTGGAATTGCCGATCCGCGAGAACATGACGCTGGCGAGCCTGTTGGATCATGCGCGGATGTGGCTGGTCAGCGGCGCAGCCGAGCGCAAGGTCGCGAAAGAGCAGGTCAGGCGTCTCTCCATCAAGGCGCCGAGCATCGACATGGAGGTGGTGACGCTCTCCGGCGGCAACCAGCAGAAGGTCGTGCTCGGCAAATGGCTGTCCATGCAGCCGCGCGTGATGTTCTTCGACGAGCCGACCCGCGGCATCGACGTCGGCGCCAAGGGCGAGATCTACGCGTTGATGCGCGAGCTTGCCGACCAGGGCGTCGCGATCGTGATGATCTCCTCGGACATGGAGGAAGTCATCGGCGTCTCCGACCGCGTGGCGGTCATGCATGAAGGCGGCGTCAGCGGCGTGCTCGAGCGGGAGCAGTTCAGCGAATACAACGTATTGCGACTGGCCATGGGCCAGGCGCTCGAAACCGCGGAAGCGGCCGCGCCATGATCAGGAAAGAGCTCGGTCTGGGATTGCTGCTGGTGGTGATCGCCGCCATCACGGGCGCGATCAATCCCGCCTTCCTGTCGCTGGTGAACCTCTTGAACATGGCCAATCTGATCGGCCTGTTCGGTGTGTTCGCGCTCGGCGAGGGGCTCGTGATCATCACCGGCGGCATCGACCTGTCGCTCGGCTCGATGTTTGCGCTGCTCGGCGTCGTGTTCGTCGACCTTCTGACGACCTACGAGGTGCCGTGGCCCCTGGCGCTCGCGGCCGTGCTGCTGGGCGGGCTGGTGCTTGGCGGCATCCAGGGGTTCCTGATCACCCGGCTGAAGATGCAGCCCTTCATCGTGACGCTGTGTGGCTTGCTGATCTATCGCGGCGCCGCCCGCTACTACACGAGCGATTCGACCCGCGGCTTCGGTTACGGCGACGAGGCGGCGACACTGAGCAACATCGCTTCGGGCAATGTGGCGGGAATCCCGAACACCTTCATCCTCCTGATCATGCTTGCGCTGATCCTCGGCGTGCTGCTGCACCGCTCGGTCTACGGGCGCTGGCTTTATGCCGTCGGCAAAAACGAGGAAGCCGCGCGCTTCTCGGGCATCAACACAAACTTCGTGATCGCAACCGCCTATATCATCAGCGGCGGGCTCGCCGGAGTTTCGACGGTCTTGTTCGTGTTCTACACGAACTCGGTCTCGCCGAGCTCCTTCGGCAATTTCTACGAGCTCTACGCGATCGCGGCCGCCGTCCTGGGCGGGTGCAGCCTGCGCGGCGGCGAGGGATCCATTCTCGGTATCGTGCTGGGCACGGCGCTGCTGCAGGTGTTGCAGAACTTGGTGAACATCCTGGGCATTCCCAACTCGCTGAACTTCGCGGTGATGGGCACGGTCATTCTGATCGGCGTGTTGGCGGATCAGCAATTGCAGGCGCGACGGCGGCGCAAGCTGGCGCTGGCCGGCGTCGCTCGCGCCACGCCGAAATCGACATTGGCGGAGCAAGTCCAAGGCGCGTCACCGCGCGCCACGGATGCATTGCCGGCGAGAGCGGGTGATCGGCCATGACGGATCCAGGCTCCAGTTAACACAAGGCTGCCTAGTCGGCGGCCGCTGGGGAGGGAGTGCGTTCCAGGCTCGAGGGCTTTGGGCAGGGACGTGAGGCGAAACAAGCAAAGCCTGAGACGGCGGGAGGACGAGTAAAATGTTGCGCAGGTTTATAAACACCGCAGGGGTGTGCGGTGTGGGGATTGCTTTCTCATCGCTGTTTTGCGGTGGAGTATATGCGGCCGATTTTTCGACGAAAGCTGCACCTGTTCCGTATGGTACGGCTGACGATTTCTGGACGCGGCCGTATCTGTTCGGCGATCTCGGCAGGACCAGGCTGAAGGAACAGGGCATCGAGCTGGGCCTGACGCTCGGCAACGAATCCGTCGGCAACCTCTCGGGTGGAAGCAGGAACACCGCAGCCAACGCCGGTCAATTGTGGTTCGGCGCGAAGCTGGATATGGGAAAACTCGCCGGCATCCCCGGCGGCACCGTCGGTCTCACGCTGGTCGACCGCTTCGGCAAGAACCTGAATACCGAAGCGGACATTCCCGCCCTGCAGCTGACCAACGAAGTGTTCGGCCGCGGCAATATTCTGCGCCTGACGCAGCTCTATTATTCGCAGAAGCTTTTCGATGACCGCCTTGAACTCAAGGGCGGCCGTCTTCCGGTCGGCTCCGATTTCTTCTTCGGTCTCTGCGAGTTCATCAACCTGACCTTCTGCGGCGGTCAGCCCGGCAACATCCAGGGTGGCTACATCTACAACTGGCCGGTGAGCCAGTGGGCCGGTGTCGTGCATTACAAGATCGCGCCGGAATTCACGGTGTCGGTCGGTGTCTACGATGCCAATCCGGGTTACCTGACGACGTCGGACCCGGGCGTCTACTTCCTGCCCGGCATTCCCGCCTCGAATCGCGCCAGCGGCGTGATGGTGCCGGTGGAGCTGGTCTGGGCGCCGAAGGGGCCCTTGACCGGGACCTGGAGACTTGGCGGCTGGTACGACAGCGCCTCCTCCATTGATGGCGGTCTTCCCGGTGTCATCAGCACCATCCCGGGCGTCGGTGGCGTCCCGGATCAAAATATCAGCGATCAACGCGGCCGCTTCGGTGTTTACGAGTCGATCCTGCAGCGGTTGACCGTCGAGGGTCCGGGCGCGCAGGGTTGGTATACCTTCCTCAACACCACCGTCGCCGATCACCGGACGTCGTATCAGGATTACCAGATCGCCCTCGGCTTCAGGCATACTGGAACGTTCTCCTGGCGCCCCCAGGACGAAGTCGGCTTCGCGGTCGGCACGACCCACGTGAACACGGCTGCCCTCAGTCCCAACGCCGGCGGCAACGAAGTGCCGCTCGAAGTCTGGTACGGATGGCAGGCGACCGGCTGGCTGAACCTCAAGTTCGACGCCCAGTATGTCATCAATCCCGGCGGGCGCGGCTATAACGCCGTGGGCGTGAAGACCGACAACGCCGTGGTTCTTGGCATGCGCACCGAGGTCCACTTCTGACGGGACGCTCACCCGTCTGATGCGAAAGGTGGGGCATGCCCGTCCCACCGGAGCGCACGCAACATGTGGCGGCTCCACTCAGCGGAGCCGCCCGGCCGCGACTTCGGTCATTCCGACGTTGCTGCGGCCAGGCCGGGACTTGGTTATCGCCTATCCCTCATACTGGTCCGGCCCCATCGCCCAAAGCGATTGATCGTGGCCGGATGCGTAGTTGCGATTGTTCAGCGCCGGATTGCGATTGACCATCGGCCGCATGAACATCGGATGGGTGGCGCTGCGCACCTCGTGCTCGACCGTGAACAGCGGTTTACCGCTGTCGAGATCGACGATGTCGCAGAAGCGGTACTGATATTGATTGTCCTCGCGCGAGATCAGATCGCGCGCCAGCAGCTTGCGATACGGGCCGGAAAAGTCGGTGATGTACATCTGCACATGGTGGCCGTCATAGTCACCTTGCGGCCGATCGGTCTCGCGAAACAACAGATGCTGGTCGCGGCCCGTCTTCACGGCGGCAACCGCGCCGTCGCCGTTCCGCAACTCGGATGGCATGCCCATGATCTCGGGGTAGAAGGCACAGATGCGCGCGGCGGATCCCACCGGTACGTCGAACTCGACATAGGGGATGCCGAGCGCGACGCGGCCGAAGCGCGCCGCGTCGGGCTCGTAGCAGCGCAAGCGGTTGCCCCACGGACAAATCGCTTCGACATGGTCGTTGTGCTCGGCGAAGGCGAACGCGGTACCCTCGAGCTTTTTGGCGACCGACGCCAATCGCGCCAGCAGCGCCTCGCGGCCCGCGATGACCAGCCCGACATGACCGCGCAGCACCTGCGGCCGGCCGCTCGGCAAATGAAACTGGCTCCGTCCGGCGTTGATCCACATATTGGTGTCGGACACCATCAGAAAGGGATCGCGGGTGAGCCCGAGGCCTGCGACATAGAACAGCGTGGCGAGGCGCTGGTCCGGGACCTGGATATTGACGTGCTCGAAATGGATCGCGTTGCCGAGATCTTCTTTGGATCGATCGAATTGTTGCGGCATGGACGGGGCTCTGATGGGGGAGGGACAGGTCCATACTAGAGCACAATTTCCGCCAGTCGAAATGATTCGCGGATCACATCTCGAGGGTAGCGGCATGGCGTCCGTTGCCACCTTGCCGCCAATGCCAATCCCTGTAAGCTGACAAAAAGCACGAAGGAAAGAGATCGATGGGAGGGGTTCTGGACGGCGTCCGGGTTCTCGATTTCGGGCGCTATATCGCGGGGCCCTATTGCGCGACCTTGCTGGCCGAATACGGCGCCGAGGTCATTCGCGTGGAGAAGCGCGACGGCAGCGAGGACCGCTTCGTGGCGCCGGTGGGCGAAAATGGCGAAGGCGCGCTGTTTCTTCAGGTCAACCGCAACAAGAAGTGCCTCACGCTCGATCCGATGAAGCCGGAAGGGCAGGAGGTGATGCGCCGGCTGATTGCGACCGCGGACGTGGTCGTCGCCAATTTGCCGCCGCAGACCTTGCGCGCGATGAAGCTCGACTACGATTCGCTCAAGGCGATCAAGCCGGACATCATCCTGACGACGGCCACCGCGTTCGGCGGGCCGGGGCCATGGTCCGACCGCGTCGGCTTCGACGGCGTCGGCCAGGTCATGTCAGGCTCGGTGTACATGACCGGCGCCGGCGATCCGCCCTACCGGGCCGCGGTCAACTGGGTCGATTTCGGGACGGCGCTGCATTGCGCGTTCGGCACGCTCGCCGCGCTGATCGAGCGCGGCAAATCCGGGCGTGGGCAGATCGTCGAGGGCGCATTGCTCGCAACCGCCTTGTCCTTCACCAATGCCACGCTGATCGAGCAGGCCGTCATCAACGTCAATCGGGTGCCGACAGGCAATCTCGGCCAGACCGCGGCGCCCGCCGACATCTACCGCACCAGGGACGGCTGGGTGCTGTGCCAGGTCACGGGGCATCCGCTGTTCAAGCGCTGGGCCAGGCTCATGGGCGAAGAGGAGGTCTGGCTGAACGATCCGCGCTTTGCCGACGACATCAGCCGCGGCAACAACGGCCCTGTGATCAGCGAGCGGATGGCGCGCTGGTGCGCCGAGCGCACCACGCAGGAGGCCGTCGACACCCTGGGCAAGGCCATGATTCCGACCGGCCCCGTGCTGAGCCCGCAGCAGGCGCTGGATCATCCGCACATCCGCGCCGCCGGCTTCATGCAGGACGTCGACTATCCCGGCCTGCCGAAGCCCGCACCGGTGGCACGCGCCGCCGTCCGCCTGTCGGAAACGCCCGGCGAAATCGCGACGCGCCCGCCCACGCTCGGCGAGCATACCGATCTTATCCTGACCGAGCTCGGCTACGACAAGGCCGCGATCGCGGCGCTCCGGCAAGGCGGCATCGTCTAGCGAGGAAGGGCACGGTATCTTTGCCGCGAAACACGACCTCATCCTGAGGGCCCGCCGCAGGCGGGCGTCTCGAAGGATGGCCGCAGGCGAGATTGCCGCATCGTGCACGCCATAGGCAATGTCCTGCGCTTGTGGGCGCTACAGCAATTGCTTCAACGCCTGTGCATCGGCCGGCGCCGCGCTCTTCTGGTCGTTGTCGAAATAGACGTAGACGTCGCAGCCCTGCCGCTTCCAGGACTTGATGCGCCGCGCCCATTGCGCCAGCGTGGGTTTCGTATAGTGCCCGTGATAGCGCCCGCTTGGTCCGTGTCCGCGCACATAGACGAAATCCGCCGTGCGCTTCCACGGCGCCGGCGCGTCGTGATGGTCGGACAGGCACAGCGAAATGTTCTCGTCGGCCAGCATCCGCAAGATGCGCGGCTGATACCAGCTCGGATGGCGGAATTCGAAACTGTAACGCCGCTTCCGCGACAGCAGCTTGAAGAAGCCGGCGAGACGGTCCGCGTCGGCCTCGAATTGCGGCGGCAGCTGGAACAGGATCGGGCCGGCCTTGCCGCCGAGCCGTGAGATGCGATCCTCGAGCAGCTCGAGGCTGTTCACCGAGCGGTCGGACAGGCGCTTCCAATGCGTGATGAATTTCGACGCTTTCCACGCGAAGACGAAATCGCGGCCGGTCTGCTCTCGCCACCCCTTGACGGCCTCCGGCGTCGGGGTGCGGTAGAACACTCCGTTCAGCTCGGTGGTGTCGAACTGTCCGGCGTAATAGCTCAGCTGCTGCTTCAGCGTCACGCCCTCGGGAAAGAACGGGCCTCGCCAGGAGGCGTAGTGCCAGCCGGAAGTTCCGATCAGAACGCGCGCCATGTTTGAGGTGTCCATCCGTTGCGATTTGCCGGATGGGAACGTCCGTGCGGCCGATACGTTGCTCGTGAGCTTGATCAACGCAGGACCGGAACCGATGTACGCGCTGTTCGAAGGCAACAAGCAGATCGGCGATCCCTTTCCCTCCGAGAAGGAGGTGTGGGAAGCCGCCTTGATCGAGGGGCTGGTGACCGACGTGCCGGTCGCGGACGAGGAGGGCGGCCGCCTTCTGCCCGCCGGCTATCACGTCGCGCAGGTCGAGGAAACGTTCGAGCCGAAGCCCGGCTGGAAGCTGCCGCGCGAGATCTCTTGAGCGGGGCCTAGTTCGAGGCCAGCGCCGCCTTGGCGACTTCCGCCATCCAGCTCGATGCCACCGGCAGGATCGCGTCGTTGAAATCATAGCGCGGGCCGTGCAGCTCGGCGCCGTCCCGCAATTCGCCGTTGCCGATCCAGACGAAGGCGCCGGGGCGCCGCGAGAGAAAATGGGCGAAATCCTCACCGGCCATGCTGGGCGCGAGGTCGCGCCGCAGCTCGGCCCGCACCTTGTCTGCGGCGAGGCGCGCGAGATCCGCCTCGGCCGGCGTGTTGATGACGACGCCGACGCCAATGACGATCTCCGGCGTCACCTTGACGCCGAAGCTCGTGGCAATCCCGGCGCAGATCTGTTCGATCCGCGCCACGACGGTGTCCTTCACCGCATCGCGATGGTAGCGCAGCGTGCCGCCGATCGAGACGCGTCCGGCGATTTGGTTGCGTGCCGTGCCGCCTTCGAGCGTGCAGAGCGAGAGCACGGCGGTGTCGAGCGGATCGACACTGCGCGACACGATCGATTGCAGCGCCACGATCAAATGGCCGGCCGCCATCACGGGATCGCGCGTCAGATGCGGCATGCCGGCGTGACCGGCATGGCCGTCGATGGTGATGGTGATGCGCCCGCCGGAGGCCATGACGACGCCGTCATGGACCGCGATGGTGCCGGCGGCGAGTCCCGGCCAGTTGTGAAAGCCGAACACCCGATCCATCGGAAAGCGCTCGAACAGCCCGGCCGCGACCATCGCGCGCGAGCCGCCAAAACCTTCCTCGGCCGGCTGGAAGATGAAAACGACCGTCCCGCTCCAGTCGGTGTCGGCGGCGAGCAGCGCGGCGGCGCCGAGCAGCGAAGCGGTATGCCCGTCATGGCCGCAGGCATGCATCACACCGGGATTTTGCGAAGCGTAGGCTAGCCCCGTATCTTCGGTGATCGGCAGCGCATCCATGTCGGCGCGCAGGCCGACGCGGCCCTGGGCGTGCCCGCGCGTCAAGGTCGCGACGATGCCGTGGCCGCCAACGCCTGACTCGAAGGAAATGCCGAGCTCGGTGAGCTTGTCCTGCACAAAGGCGGCGGTGGCTTTCTCCTGGAGGGACAGTTCGGGATGCGCATGCAAATGCCGGCGCCACGCGGTCAGTTTCTGGTGCAGCTCGGGGGTCAAGGCGGGAATCTCTCGGATTGTGTGTCGCCATCGACACCATAGCCGAATAACCGCAGCTTGCATCAAGCGCCAGCGAATGCCTCGGGTGCAGCAACGCGTTGATGCTTGCTGGTGCAAACCGACCGCGCCGCGCGCTCCACTTCACCTCTCCGGCTTGCGGGAGAGGGCTCGATCGTCATTGGGGATCTCACTGCGGAGACACCCTCTCCCCAACCCTCTCCCGCAAGCGGGAGAGGGGGCGCACCGGCGGCTGCGGATCCGCGCTACCCCGACAGCTTCGCCAGCCCGTCCCAGTCGAAGCTGATGCCGTGGCCGATACGGTCCGGCGCGAGCGCAAGCCCGTCCTGCAGCACCAGCGGATGCTCGATATATTTGTCGAGCCCAAAACCGTGCGCCTCCAGATACGACCGGTTCGGGCAGGCCGCGAGCAGATGCACGGTGATGTCGTGCGCGCCGTGGCTGGTGACGGGCAGGTTGAACGCTTCCGCCAGCCGCGCGACCTTTATGAAGGCGGAGACGCCGCCGCAATTGGTGACGTCAGGCTCGGGATAGGACACCGCGCCCGCGACGATGTAGTTCTTGAACTCCCACAGCGAGCGCAAATTCTCGCCCGCTGCGATCGGCACGCCGCCGGCCTGCATGATGCGGACATGGCCCGCGACGTCGTCGGGAATGATCGGCTCCTCGAGCCAGGTGAGGTCGTAGGGTTGGAACGCCCGGGCGGCGCGGATCGCCTCCTCGACCGTCCATTTCATGTTGGCATCCACCATCAGCGGAAAGCCGTCGCCGAGATGCTGTCGCATCGCGGAGACCTTCGCTACGTCGGTTTTGAGATCGGGCCGGCCGACCTTCATCTTGATGGCGCGAAAGCCCTTGGCGAGATTGCCGTCGGTCTGCTCCAGCAGCGCCTCGACCGAGAGATCGAGGTCGATGCCGCCGGCATAGCAGGGCACGCGCGCATCGAACCCGCCGAGCAATCGATACAACGGCAGGTTCGCCCGCCGCGCCTTCAAATCCCACAGCGCGATGTCGAGCGCCGAGAGCGCCAGCACCGCCGGCCCGCCGCGGCCGCCATAATGCAGGCCCCACCAGACGTGATGCCAGATCGCTTCGGTATCATCGGCCTCGCGGCCCTCGACCAGCGGCGGGATTTCGCGCTTGAGGATGTCGGCGACGGCGCCGCCATTGCGCCCGACCGTGTAGGTGTAGCCGACGCCTTCGGCGCCATCGGCATCGCGGATGCGGCAGGTGATCAGCTCGAACGCTGCGATGTCGCCGTGGGTCGAGTCGGAGAGCATGACGGGGAGGGGGATCCGGTAGAATCCGGTCTCGATGTTTGCAATGCGCGGCATGATTTTCTTCCTGCGTTTTCTTTGCAGGCTAGCCCGACGTTCGCGCCACGGCAATGCGGTCGTTGCGACATCGCGGCGCATCCTGGGCAAGATCGCGTTGAGCTATTGCGCCGGCGCGCCGGCGGCCGGTCGCCGTGAAACGTCCTCGGCAAGCTGCTGACCTTGAGCGAGCCTACGCTCGATCATGCCCATCACGGTGGTCACGTCTTCGAAGGCCCGCGAATGCGCTTGTCCCTGTAAGCGGGTGATGTCGAACACCAGAATATTGGCCCGCGCCAGCTCGTCCTTGTAAGGCTCTTCCTCCGCGTTGACATCGCCCAGCCGGGTGAGGCCGCCCGCGATCGACTTCGACAGCTTCAGCGCACCGTCATCCTGCGACAGGAACAGCGCGAAGCGCGGCCGCGACGATCCCATTTCCTGCATCTGTTCGCGAAACGCCGCGAAGTCGACATCGGGGGCCACCATGGCCACGTTCCTGATCTTGCCGCCGATCTTCCCAGTCCGGCGTGCCCTGGCCTGAAGGGCATTCAGCGTGATCAGGCAGCCCATGGAATGGCAGAGCACGGTGACCTCGCGGATTGCGGGGTTGATCGCCACCTGCTCGATCAGCCCGTCGAGCGATCCGACGGATTCACGGGCGACCTCGCCGTCGCGCTCATAGGCGCGCAATCCGACCAGGCCTTGCGAGGGCCAGGAGAACAGGATCGGAATCACCGGGGCTCTCGAGTCCTGGACGATTTGCGCGAAGCGATAGACCGCATCGTCGAAGCGGTTGTTGAAGCCGTGGACGAAGATCATCGCCTTGCTGCGGCGGGTCTTCTTGGCGACACTGTTGATGGCAGTATTGAAGGCGGATCTGTCGAGGTAGTCGGCCGACACGGTGACGAACTCGCGGCGCGGATCGCCGGGCGGCACCACCGGCCACTGGATCGCACCGACGACGCGGGCCTCGTCAGGCGGAATTGAGACAGAGACCATCGCATAGGACATCGCGGCGGCACGTTCGCGGCTGAACATGTCGCCAGTGTCGACGGCGGCGCGCTCGCGGGTCGTCGCAACAAGCACCGGAACACGCGACGTGCTCTCCGCGGCCTCGACCGGAACGAGCACGCCCTGCAAGGGGCGTCCTGCGCAGGATGCGCAAGCAAGAGACAGGATCAAGACGCCCGTCACGCGCCAGCAACTGCGGGAGGTGGCCTGGGAGCTCATGCTGCTAGGAGGAATGGCAATGGGTCCGTGCCCCGATCTTTCGCGACCTCCGGCCACTGCTGGACCTTCCACCTCTGTGTCACTTGATTTAGATCAAGCGCAGCGGGCCGGGGCCGCCTCGATTTTGCCGGCGCGCCTCACCGCATCGTTGCGAGCTGCACGGCCAGCGCGCAGGCGCGATCGTATTCGTCCAGATTGATCCACTCGTCGACGGTGTGCACCTCGTTCTGGCCGGCGCCGAAGGTCACGGTCGGAACGCCGTGGCGGACCATCCAGTTGGCATCGAGGCCGCCATTGGCGGTGCGCACGTTCGGGGTTCCGCCGACCGCGGACACCGCCTCCACCGCGCGTTTGACGACGGGAAGGTTGTCCTTCATGCGGAACGGGAAATAATCGGTCTCGGCCTTGAACTTGACCTTGCCGGACTTGCCTTGCGCGTTGGTGACTTTCCTGGCCGCCTTCTCGAACGCGGCCTTGTAGGCCTTGGTGATCTCCTTGAAGAACTTTCCGTCGTGGCTGCGGCTTTCGCCGCGCACATGCACGTAGTCGGTGACGACATTGGTGGCGTCGCCCGCAGGCCGTCCCTCGCCGCCGGTGACGGGGCCGACATTGCTGGTGCCCTGCCGCGCGCTTGCGCCCTTGCCCTTCACCACCTTGCCGAACCAGCCGCCGGCCTTCACGTCGGCAAGCGCCAGCGACATGATCATGGTCGAGGAGATGCCGCGCTCGGGCGCGACGCCGGCATGCGAGGCGCGGCCGAAGATCTCGACGGTCCAGCGGTCGGCACCGACGGCGCCGATGACGACGTTGGAGGCCGAGCCGCCGTCATAGTTGAACGCCATCACCGGCGCGCCGAGCTCGTCGAGCTTGACGTGGCGCGCGCCGTAGAGCCCGCTCTCCTCGCGCACGCAGAATAAAAGCGTGATCGGCGGATGATCGAGCTGCTGCTTTTCGAGCTCGGCCGCCAGCGTCACCAGCACGCCGCAGCCGCAGCGATTGTCGCCGCCGAGCGCGGTCTTCGCATCATTGACGATCTTGCGACCCGACTTCTTCGGCTTGGCGCCGGCGCATAGCGGCACGGTGTCCATGTGGGTCATGAACATGATGCGCGGCTGGTTGTGCAGCGCGCCGCGGCCGGGCAAGTCGACGATGAGATTGCCGGTCTCGGTCGGCACCGGAATGCGGGTATTGGCATCGTCAAGCCGGATCGCCTTCGCCGGCACGCCGCTCTCCTTCAGCGCAGCCGTGAGCTCACGCCCGATCGCAGCCTCCTGTCCCGTGACGCCCTCGACGGCGAGAAAGCGCATGAGGCGGTCGGTGGCGGCTTTGGTGTCGACAGGCATGGACTATTCCTTACGTCATCGCCAGCGATGCTGGGGGCTAGTGCTTCGCTGGCGGATCAAGCTTGGCGACCGCCGCTTCGATTGTCTTCGTGCACCGAACCAGGTCGGCGAGAAGCTTTTCGTCGATCTCCATCCGGCCCTGATATTCGGCAAGATTTCGTTCGTTGTGGGCCTTGAGGAAGACCTGTATCTCCGGTGCACTCGTTCCGATCGTATGCACCAGCGTCTGAAATACCGTGATACGGTCTTCCGAACGATAGCCCTCGCGCCGGAGTGCAGCCAGCGCAAGCCGGTGTGCTGCGCCATAGGCCAGGTCAAAACGGCTATCGGGATCCAGGTCTTCATTCTGAGCATCTTTCAACCGGCTGCCCGCGGCCGCAACCACCAAGATACTCGCTGCGTGTGGGCGGCTCGATCTTGAGCCGCTTGATCCTCACGAGATTGTCGAGCTCGGTCTTGCTCATGCGCGCAAATCGCGTTGAGTGCCAAGAATGAACGTCTTCGGGCCGAGAGCTAGCTTCCTGGCGAAGGAGCCGGCCCGCGAAGACCGCTGCCGCCATTCTTCCGATGTGAGAAAAGCCGGGCTGATCTTGCGAAGCAGGCGATCCTCGGCGTGTTGAAAGGCGGTGTAGAGGTCCGAGTAGTCCAAGTCGTCTCCGATCACCATGACGTCGATATCGCTTTGCGCGGTGTCCGTTCCCTTGGCGACCGAGCCAAAGATGAAAGCAGTCTTTATCTTACTCGCGAAGGGTTCAAGAGCTTTCTTCAAGAACTCGCTCAGCGCCACGGTCTTGAGGACGAGGCCCTGCAGCTCTTCGAAAATCGGCGAATGCCGGTTGGCGCGATAGTGCTTTTGATTGCCGATGTGCTCGACCGAGACAAGGCCACTACGCCGCAGGCGCGATAGCTCGCGTTCGACCGCCCCCGTGCCGGAGGCAACGGTCCGGATGATCTCCGACGTGTAGAAGCTGCGGTCGGGATGCGCGAAAATGAGACCAAGCACGCGCTGCTGCACCTTGGAGAATAGTGCATTTGACAGGTTTATGGTTTCTGCATTCGTACCCATATTGGGGATTATACTACCCAAATTGGGAATATCAAGCGACACTGCTGATAGTGGTGGAGCTCGTTCGAAGAGTTTCCCGACGCGGCGGTCCCCTCTACGAACGCGACGAGGTATAAGTCAAAAAGATCAGCGCGCCGATGCCAAGCATGGCAGCCATGAAAAGCAGCACCGCCGGCAGCCCCGCGAACGCCGCCACCGCGCCGGTGATCGACTGCATCAGCGCCGCGCCGAGGAAGAAGGCGAGGTTGATCGCCGCGAGCGCCTTGCCCGCGACCTGGGCGTCGACCAGCTGCCGCGACATGCCGAACAGCAGCGGCTGCGCCGAGGTCGCCAAGCCAATGAGCACGAACAGCACCAGGTCGTATTGCGGCGGCATCACGGGAAAGCCGAGCAGCATGGAGACAGCATAGTGCGGCGCCCCTAACGCCATCAGCGCCAGCAGCAATGCGCCGGCCAGGTGCGTTCCCGCCACCAGCGCGCGGCGGCGTCCGATCCTGCGGTCGATCATGCCGACGAGAAGCGGACCTGCGATCATCGCCAGCGTGAACGCGCCGAGCTGATTGCCGGCCTCGACCCGCGACAATCCCTTGACCTGCATCAGCCACGGCCCGCCCCACAGGCCGCGCAGCACCAGCGAGGTCGCAAGCGACACCAGCGCCAGCGCGATCAGGCCGCGCAAGGGCCGCGAAAGTCCGAGCCTGAGCACTTCGATCATCTGCGACAGCGGCGAGGACTCGTCCTTGTGCTCGGCGGGCTGGCTCGGCACCAGCAGGAACACCGCGAGCGCCACGGCAACGCCGCCGAGCGCCGAGATCCAGAACCCGGCGCGCCAGCCGTAAGTGTCGACCACGAAGGCGAGCGGGCTCGACGATAGCAGCATGCCGATATTGCCAATCGAGAGGATCGCGCCCGACCACAGCCCGAAGCGCGCGGCCGACAATTGCTTGGCCGCCAGTGTCATCGGGCACATCAGCATGCCGGAGGTGGCGACGCCCAGCAGCACCTGACCGACGGCGAAGCTTTCGGGTCCCGTCGCGAACCCCGACGCGATGGCGCCGACCACGGTTCCCGCGAGCAGGCTCAGCGACACCGGCCGAACGCCAAAGCGGTCCATCGCCGCACCGACCGGGATCTGCGCGGCCGCAAACGCGAACGGATAGACCGAGGTGAGGCTCGCCAGCGCCTGGGGTTCGATGCCGAAATCCGCCGCCATCAGGTCGAGGCTGACCGCCGGAATGGTGCGCAGCAAGGTCGAGAGCATGTGCCCGCAGGCCAGTGCGAGCAACGCAAGGATCAGCGCGCGGGTGGCTCCCGCGTCGTGGGTGGCGGCGGTGGTCATGGGCGTTGCGTCCCGGCAAGGTTTCGGGTGGGGTTACATGATTGACGGGTGCATGCCAACATCGGGACCGCCATGGCCGCAATGTCGTGGATGCACAAGGCAGTCGCATCATGTATCTCGGCATCGATCTCGGCACCTCTGCCGTCAAAACCGTTCTGGTCGACGACGCGCAGCGCGTGGTGGCAAGCCGCAGCCGGTCGCTGACGGTCTTCTCGCCGCGTCCCGGCCATTGCGAGCAGGACCCGGCACAGTGGATCGAAGCGACGTTCGCGACGCTGGATGCGCTGAAGGCGGACCACGCGCGCGAGCTGGCCGAGGTCGAGGGCATCGGCCTGTCCGGCCAGATGCACGGCGCGACGCTGCTCGACGCCGGTCTCGTGCCGTTGCGGCCCTGCATTCTCTGGAATGACGGGCGGTCCTTTGCGGAATGCGCCGAGCTGGAGCTGCGCTGGCCCGCCTTGCGGACGACGACAGGCAACAAGGCGATGCCGGGATTCACCGCGCCCAAACTGCTGTGGGTCGCCAGGCACGAGCCGGAGATCTTCGCGGCGACAAAACTCGTGCTGCAACCAAAGGCCTATCTGCGCCTGGTGCTGACGGGCGAGGCGATCGAGGATGTCTCGGACGCCTCGGGTTCGCTGTGGCTCGATGTTGTCAGCCGCGATTGGTCGGATGAGGGGCTCGCTGCGACCACTCTGTCGCGCCGGCAGATGCCGCGCCTGGTCGAGGGCTGCGCGCCGGCGGCACGGCTGCGGAGCGAGTTGGCGCAGCGCTGGGGCATGACCGGGCGGCCGATGCTAGCCGGCGGGGCCGGCGACAATCCGGCGGGAGCCGTCGGCATCGGCGCCGTCAATCCCGGCGCAGCCTTCATCTCGCTCGGAACCTCCGGTGCATTGCTGGTGCCGACCGAGACGATCGCGGCCAACCCGGAGCGGGTCGTGCACATTTTCTGTCACGCCGTCCCGGATAGATGGATTCAAGCCGGCGCGATCCTCTCGGCGGCCTCGTGCCTGTCGTGGATCGCGCGGCTGTTGGGGAGCTCCGAGGCCGACCTGCTGGCGCCGCTCAGGTTGCGCCCGAAGGCGCCGTCGCCGGTCAGCTTCCTGCCGTATCTCTCCGGCGAACGCACGCCGCACGACGATCCCGATGTACGCGGCATGCTCGATGGCCTCAGTCACGCCACCGATCGTGACGCGATCGTGCAAGCCGTGCTCGAAGGCGTGGCCTTCGCGCTTGCGGATTGCCGGGACGTGCTTGCCGAGACCGGGCTGGCGATCGCGGAGGCCGATGTCATCGGCGGCGGTTCGCGGTCGCGGTTCTGGCTTGCGGTGCTGGCCAATGTCCTGAACGTGCCGGTGCATCGCTTTGCCGACGGCGAGACCGGCGCGGCGTTTGGTGCGGCGCGGCTCGGCCGCCTCGCCGTGACGGGTGAGGCGATCGACGCCGTCTGCACCGCGCCACGGCGCGTCGAGACCTTCGAGCCCGAGCGCGCGCTTGCGCAGGCCTATGCCGAGCGGCTTCCGCAATGGCGCCGCCTGTACCGGCCGCCGCGCTGATCGCGATACGCGATGATGTGGCGAAGAAAAGGCATCACGCGCGAGATCGGTTCCGTCTGCAAAAGATAAAAGCAGCGCCGGACCGTTGGTCGGCATGCCGGAGGTATTGCCCTGCGCCACAACCTTTTGTTTAATGCTTGCACCCGCGCCAGGGACCAACGAGACGCGGGTGAGATTGCGATGCCGCCGTCGGCGCATCGGGGAGGTGTGATGAGCGAGCCCATCCTCGAGATGCGCCGGGTCTCTAAATCGTTCTTCAGCATCAAGGCGCTGCGCGACGTCGACCTCACCGTCTACGCGGGCGAGATCCACGCCTTGATGGGCGAGAACGGCGCCGGCAAATCCACCCTGATGAAGATCCTGTCGGGCGCCTACCGGCCGGATCCGGGCAGCGAAATCCGCATCGACGGCCAGCCCGTGCAGATCAGCGGCCCGCTCGGCGGCCGTGCTGCCGGCATCGCGATCATCTATCAGGAACTCTCGCTCGCCCCCAATCTGAGCGTTGCGGAGAACATTTATCTCGGTCGCGAGGTCTCCCGCGGCGGCTTGCTGGCGCGCGAGGCGATGCAGGCCGGCGTCGGTCCGATCCTGGCGCGGCTCGGCGCGGATTTCACGCCGCAGACGCAGGTCGCCAATCTCTCGATGGGCCAGCGCCAATTGGTCGAGATCGCGCGCGCGCTGCACGCCCGCTCCAGAATCCTGATCATGGACGAGCCGACCACCGCGCTGTCGGCCGGTGAGAGCGAAAGGCTGTTCGCGCTGATCCGCCAGCTGCGTGCCGAAGGTCTCGCCATCATCTATATCTCGCATCGCATGGACGAGGTCTATGCGCTCGGCGATCGCGTCACGGTGCTCCGCGACGGCACGCTGGTAGGTTCGCTCGACAAGGGCGACATCCGCGCCGACAACATCGTCCGGATGATGGTGGGACGCGACGTCTCGTCCTTCTACAAGAAGGAGCATGATCCCAGGAATGAGGCGCGGTCGGGCGCTCCCGTGCTTGCGGCCGTCGACATCGCCGACGGCAGGCGCGTCAAGGGATGTTCGCTGACGGTGCATGCGGGCGAGGTCGTCGGCCTTGCCGGCCTGGTCGGCGCCGGCCGCACCGAACTTGCGCACCTCATCATCGGCGCCGCGCCCATGGTCTCCGGCCATGTCGAGATCGAGGGGCGCGCGGTCTCGATCCGCACGCCGGGCGAGGCGCTGGATGCTGGCATTGCCTATCTCACCGAGGACAGGAAGGCGCTCGGCCTGTTCCTCGACATGTCCTGCCTCGACAACATCAATCTCGCGGTGCTCGGCCGCGATGCGAAATTCGGCGGCATCCTCGACCGCGACAAGGCCCGCGACCGCGCCAAGCGCGCGTTCGCGGGGCTCGGCATCCGCGCTGCGAATGTCGGTGTTCCCGCCGGCGGGCTCTCCGGCGGCAACCAGCAGAAAGTACTGCTGTCGCGGCTGCTCGCGATCGGCCCCAAAATCCTGATCCTCGACGAGCCGACCCGCGGCGTCGACGTCGGCGCCAAGTCCGAGATTTATTCGATCATCGACAATCTCGCGAAATCGGGCACCGCGGTTCTCGTCATCTCGTCCGACCTGCCCGAGATCATCGGCATCTGCGACCGGGTCATCGTGATGCGCGCGGGACATATCGCCGGGCAGATCCGGCGCAACGCGACATCGCCGCTCAGTCAGGAGGAGATCATGGCCCTCGCCACCGGAACGGAGCAGCTCGATGCCTGAGAACGGCGCTCCCGCGAAAGCGGCCCCCGTGGCGCCCGGTCTTGCCGCCGCGCAGGAGACCAAGCGGCAGCGGACGCGGATGATCATTCGCGCGGTTGGCATGCTGCCGGTGCTGCTGCTCTTGTGCATCGGCTTTCACGTGCTGTCGGACGGCCGCTTCTTCACCGGCCAGAACATCGGCATCGTGGTGCAGCAATCCGCAGTCAATACCGTGCTGGCCGCGGGCATGACCTTCGTCATCCTCACCGGCGGCATCGACCTGTCGGTCGGCTCCATCCTGGCGGCGTCGGCGATGGCCGGGCTGATCATCTCCAAATTCCCAGATCTCGGGGTGCTGTGGTTGCCGGCCGCGGTGCTCACCGGCGCCGTCTTCGGCATTCTCAATGGCGGCTTGATCGCGCTCTTGCGCCTGCCGCCCTTCATCGTCACGCTGGGATCGTTGACCGCCGTGCGCGGCGCCGCGCGCCTGCTCGGCGCCGACACCACGGTGTTCAATCCGTCGATCCCCTATGCCTTCATCGGCAACGGCGCCTTGACCCTCATCCCCGGCGTATTGTCGATTCCCTGGCTCTGGGTGATCGCGTTGCTGGTCATCCTGGTGTCGTGGCTGGTGCTCAAGCGCACCGTGCTCGGGGTGCACATCTACGCGGTCGGCGGCAACGAAAGCGCGGCGCGGCTCGCCGGCATCAAGGTCTGGGCCGTGCTGATCTTCGTCTACGGCGTGTCCGGCCTGCTCGCGGGCCTCGGCGGCGCAATGCAGGCGGCGCGGCTCTATGCCGCCAATGGCCTGCAGCTTGGCCAGTCTTACGAGCTCGACGCCATCACCGCCGTGATCCTGGGGGGCACCTCCTTTGTCGGCGGCATCGGCTCGATCTGGGGGACGCTGGTCGGCGCGCTGATCATTGCCGTGTTGTCGAACGGCCTGATCCTGATCGGCGTGTCCGACGTCTGGCAATATGTGATCAAGGGTCTGGTGATCATCGGCGCCGTGGCGCTGGACCGCTATCGGCTGCAGGGCTCGGCGCGGACTTGAGAGCATGATCCGAAAAAGTGCGAAGCGGTTTTTCGAAAAGATCATGCTCAAACAAGGAGCAAGAAATGCAGCGGGTGCTGCGCCGTCATGTTCATTCCGTCACGGCAACTGGTCGCCGTGCCGGAGCTTCAAACAGACCAGGGAGGAAGCCAATGTTGAAGTCGATCTCGTTTGCCGGCGCCGCGATGGCGCTCGTCCTGAGCTCCGCGCCGTCCTGCGCCAAGGAGCTCAAGTCGATCGGCGTTTCGCTGGGCTCGCTCGGCAATCCGTTCTTCGTCGCGTTGTCGAAGGGCGCCGAGTTCGAGGCCAAGAAGACCAACCCCAACGTCAAGATCACCACCGTCGGCTTCGAATATGATCTGGGCAAGCAGGTCACCCAGATCGACAATTTCATCGCGGCCGGCGTCGACCTGATCCTGCTCAATCCCGGCGATCCCAAGGCGGTCGGCCCGGCGATCAAGAAGGCGCAGGCCGCCGGCATCGTCGTCGTTGCCGTCGACACCGCGGCCGAAGGCGCCGACGCCACGGTGACCACCAACAACGTCCAGGCCGGCGAGATCTCCTGCCAGTACATCGTCGACAAGCTGGGAGGCAAAGGCGACGTCATCATCGAGAATGGCCCGCAGGTCTCCGCGGTGATCGATCGCGTCGTCGGCTGCAAGAACGTGCTCGGCAAGAACCCCGGCATCAAAGTCCTGTCCAACGACCAGGACGGCAAGGGCTCGCGCGAAGGCGGCCTCACGGTGGCGCAAGGCTATCTGACCCGCTTCGCCAAGATCGACGCCATCTTCGCCATCAACGATCCGCAGGCGATCGGCACCGACCTCGCGGCGCGCCAGCAGCAGCGCACCGGCATTATCATTACCGCGGTCGACGGCGCGCCCGACATCGAAGCCGCCCTCAAGGATCCGCAGGCGGCGCAGATCCAGGCCTCCGCCTCGCAGGACCCGTTCTTCATGGCCCGCCGCGCCGTGCAGGTCGGCGTCAACATTCTCAACGGCCAGAAGCCGGCGTCCACCGTCGAGTTGCTGCCGTCGAAACTCGTGACGCGCGACAATGTCAAAGACTACAAGGGCTGGACCTCGGACCGCTCGCAGTAGCGGCTTGCGTGGCGGTGTTAGCTGGGCACGCAGCGGTCGACCGCCACTAGGTCGGCCGCGCTCTCGTTAGGCTCATGATCTTGAGGTCGTAGGTTCAAATCCTGTCCCTAATCATACCCGCAGACTCGACCACCCGACGTCCGCTTTTCGACATGAAGCGGGCCCCTGGCTTTCAATGCACCAGTTCAGCTTGTGACCCGAAGCGGACATTTCCCTAGCCCTAAAGCAACCCTCTATGCTTTGATCTTCGCGGTCAGTTCGATGACGTTAGGGGTCGTTCGTTGACAGGCGAGAGGGTGGAACGGAAGCTGGCGGCTGTATTGGCGGCTGACGTCGCTGGGTACAGCCGTCTCATGGGTCTCGATGAGGAAAGAACGCTGACCAACCTTAAGGCGGTCAGGAAGACCGTCATTGACCCTACCATCGCCACTCACCGCGGTCGCATCGTTAAGGCCACCGGCGACGGCATGCTGGTCGAGTTTGCAAGCGCGGTAGACGCGGCCGGCAACGCGTTCGATATCCGGAAAGGCACAGCAGCGTTGAATGCTGACGTCGCGCCGGACGTCCGGATCGAATTTCGGATCGGTATCCACGTCGGAGACATCATAGTGGATGGCGCCGGCATCTTCGGCGACGGAGTTAACTTAGCTGCAAGACTGGAGGGTCTTGCCGAGCCCGGCGCAGTTTGCATGTCTGATGAACGCTTATCGGCAGGTCCGAGGCGAGGTCGACATTGCTTTCGACGACCTTGGGCTACAGGTGCTAAAAAATATTGCTGAGCTGATGCGTGTCTGGCGTTTCGCAGGCCAAAATGCTGCCAAGGAGGGGCCGGCCGCGGTCGGGACGCAGGCGCTGACCCTGCCAGACAAGCCTTCGATGGCAGCGCTGCCGTTCCAGAATATGAGTGCGTGGAGGGTGATTTTCTGGCCTAGGACGGACAAAGAATATGAATGATCGCGACAACTTACGATCTAAGGGTTTTCCTTCTTTTGGCCCGTTCAATCTGTTTGTGTCCGAAAGACGAATTGAGAAAGCTGGCAAAGCGATACCGCTTGGCGGCCGAGCGTTCGACATCCTGATCCAACTCGTGGAGCGGGCTGGGCAAGTGGTTACTCATCAGGAGCTACTAGCGAGCGTTTGGCCTGGTATCAATGTGGAGGCAGCCAATCTCCGCGTTCACGTCTCTGCTCTTCGCAAGGCGCTCGGCGACGGGCGAAACGGCGCGCGTTACATATCCAATGTCTCCGGCCGCGGCTATTGTTTAGTGGTGCCGGTCACACGCTCGATGGGGGCACCGATTTCGGTTGCCGGCAGTGCCAACACGGGACGCCGTCAAAAGCTGCCGCCGCGACTGATGGGAATGGTCGGCCGCGAAGACACCGTTCGAGTGTTGATGCGGCAACTTCAGATATCGCGTTTTGTCAGCATCGTCGGCCCTGGCGGGGTGGGAAAAACCACTGTGGCAATCTCTGTTGCCCATACGCTGACTGATGAATTTGATGACGGGGTCTTCTTCATCGACCTGGCCATGCTGACCGATCCCCAACTCGTATCGACAGCGGTCGCCTCCGCGTTCGGACTCTCGGTGGAGACCAATGACCCGCTTCCGAGTCTGCTGGCATTTATTGGCGACAGAAGGATACTACTCGTGCTCGACAATTGCGAGCACGTGGTCGACGTGACTGCAATGCTGGCCGAGCACATTATCAGCCGGGCACCGCAGGCGCACGTCCTAGCGACCAGCCGCGAAGCGCTCAATGTGGAAGGCGAGCATATCCACTTGTTGTACTCACTTGATTGTCCCCCAGAGGATGCCGTTCTGACCGCTGTGGAAGCGCTCCGGTATCCTGCCGCCCGGCTTTTCATGGATCGCGCGGCCGCGAGCGGTCTTGACGCGGAACTGAGCGATATCGATGCGCCGATCCTTTCTTGGATGTGCCATCGGCTCGACGGAATCGCACTTGCCATCGTGCTCGCGGCCAGCCGCGTCGGCACGCATGGCATTCGAGGAACTGCGGAATTGCTCGACCATCGCTTCAGCTCGCTCCGGCACGGCCGTCGCGCCGCGCAGCCTCGTCATGAAACGTTGAACGCGATGCTCGATTGGAGTTACCGCCTGCTTTCGGAGCGCGAGAAATTGGTCCTGTGCCGGCTAGCTGTCTTCGTCGGACACTTCACGCTTCAGGCCGCCGGCTCGGTTGCGTCAGCGATTGAGATAAACAAGGAGGGAGACGTTATCGACGCAGTGGCGAGCCTCGTTGCAAAATCCCTGATATTCACGACCGTCATCAACGAATCGACCTACTACCGCTTGCTCGACACTACGCGCGCCTACGCCTCGGCTAAACTTGCAGAGCGTAACGAAACCGAGCGCATCGCCCGATGCCATGCGATCTATTATTCCAAATTCCTCGAAAACGGTGAGATCATCCCATTGTCCGGCGAGCGTGATCTTTCGGGATACGCTCCGCATATTGGCAACGTGCGGGTGGCGCTCCGATGGGCGCTGTCGGGTCGTGGCGATGCCATGGTCGGGATTGACCTCGCTGCTTGGGCGGCGCCCCTGTTCATCGGACTGTCGTTACTCGCGGAATGCAGGGATTGGTGTGAACGGGCGCTGGCTGCGCCCGCCTCCGCCCCTGGTACGCGCCAGGAAATGATCCTTCAGGAAGCCTTAGCGCTGTCCTCGTTATACACCCGCGGACAAAGCGATCAGGTTCGTATCGCAATGGATCGGGGACTTTCGCTTGCCGAGACTTTCGAGGACAGTGCACGCCAATTACGCCTTCTCGCCGGTTTGCATCTCTTTCTCCTTCGACTTGGTGACATCCCAAGCGCATTGGCGGTCGCGGAACAGGGCGGCGTTATTGCGCTCGCTGCCAAACACTCGGTTGGTATCGTCTGGGCGGAGTGTTCGGCGGGCAACGCTCACCACTTTCTGGGTAACCTAGCCGCGGCACAACTCCATCTTGAGCGGGGCTTAGCACTCGCTGTCGAACTTGATACACTCAGCGTCAACTCCTTCGGTGGTCTTGCCCAGCGAATTACTGCGCTCGGCGCCCTTGCTCGCACTTTTTGGCTGCGAGGCTTCCCCGATCAAGCGCTTAGTACGGTCCAAAGAGCTATCATTGAAGCAGCAAGTCGGGATCACCCCGTTCCGATCTGTATCTCGCTGATTTTTGCCTCGACGCTGTTCCTGTTAACCGGTGACTCCGGAAGAGCCGGAGAACTGATCGAGCAACTGGTCGTACACGCCGAACGATACTCGCTTGCACCGTATCGCGCCCATGGGATCGCCCTGAAAGGCGAATTTGCCATCGCTTCCGAAGCCGGCCTCGACTCCCTACGTAGCGCACTGGAGACTCTACGCGCTCAGCAGTACAATATCCTGCTGCCGAACTTCATGGGAGCTTTGGCCGAAGGCCTGCACAAGGTCGGGCAATTCGATGAGGCGCTTCCCACGATCAACGAAGCAATCGCTGTCGCGAAGAATCGTGGAGTGAGCGGAATGCTACCTGATCTGCTCCGGATCAAATCGCAGGTTCTTCTGGCACGACAAGACCGTGAATCAGCTTTTGACTGCCTCGCCGAAGCGCTCACCGTTGCACGGGCGCAATCTGCGCTCGCTTGGGAGCTGAGGTCGACGATGGTTTTAGCCCGCATGCTCTCCGAAGATGGACAGCGCGACCGGGCCAGGCATACCCTGGCCCTCGTCTACGACCGCTTCATGGAAGGATTCGAAACCGCAGATCTCAAGCTAGCGCGCGCGCTGCTTGAAGAACTGCGATAGCCATTTAGCGTTCGCGCCGATCACGAGATGATGTCGGCCGGTCGGATGAAGTAATTTACAGTTTTTTGTGATTGTCGACAAAAATCGTAGGTCTCCTGTTTCTTCCTAAGAGGAAGACACCGTGTGATTGCGGCGCTCTGGGTCCGGCGTGTAGGATTCAGATTAGTTTTTCCAAGCGCGTAAGTCGCGTCGGCCCTGCGGGATTGGCTTGAGCGACTTGGGGCTCCGATAGCCCCCGAAGGAAAGGTTGCTGCCGCGAAACGTGACTTTGCCGCCCTCGGCGACGAAGGTGTCGCCGCTGCCAAGCCAACCGCACTATTGCGACCGGTAATCAATGCAATCTTGCTCTTGATTGAGCCTTACCCGCCGCTCGATGATGGTCAAGGTCTGGCTTTACGTTGCGCATCACGTATATTCAACGCGAGGGCTTTCACCGTGAAGCCTTCAGGCAAATGGTCGATCAGGATTAGATCCGATATCACGTTCATCGTACGTAGCGGACGGATTGCCTGATATTCGGCGGAGTTGTACCAAGCAGTCACCGCTGCCCGGTCGGGAAACACCATCAGCACGACGGAACCCGGCCAAGCGCCTTCCACGATCTTGTCCGGGGGGCCTTGTGCAAGCCACTTCCCTCCGTAGGGGGCGACCGTCGCCTCGACCCGCTCCAAGTATGTCAGACCTTCGTCGTTCGGGATATCGCCGGGAATGCGCAGATGATTGATCAGATAGGTCTTCATGAATGACGCCCTTTGTCTAGTGGTGTCCTGAGCAAGTGAGAGCCTACAAAAGCTCGATCTTCACGGATCATCCGCTGCGATCGGCGGCCGCCAGATCGTCGAGGATCATCATCAAGCATTGTCTTACGGGTAATGGTCGCTCGTTAACCAGTCTTTCTCGGTCTGCATTCGTATTGCTTAAACGCACGCCGTGCTATGCCGAGCTGAAAAGCGACGACAAGGGCCTCAGAGCATCAAAACAATCAAGGGCTGAGGATCTGGACTTGGACACTGTAATTAAATGTCCGCTCGTGGCCCATAGCTGACCTGCCCCGCGCAGCGATCCATGACTGCTTGCGACCCTTAGCGGACCTCGCGCCGCTTTGGCTCAGGTGCGGACATCAAGTTGCACCAGAATTGCGGTCGGACAATTCCACCGGATTGCGCAGCGGCATCGTGTGTTGGTGGGTTGCGCCGCCGCGTCAATGCGTTACCACGATGAAATCCGTGTCTTTTCCCGTCTCCTGGCTAATTCCGTTGTCGGAAACAATCAACGAAGAAGCCGGCGTCAGGAGTTCAGAGATCTTCTCAACCGTATCCTGGGGCATTTCGATACGGTCGAGCGCAGCGTTGGCGTTGTCGGGTAACGGTCCCGGCGCGGTTTGCTTCGCGGGCGCTTCTCGCCGTTTCGTGGCAGCTTCGGACATACGGGGCAATTCCTCTGGAATCGACACGACGCTCCAGCGAATAGCCGTTCCCTCGTTCTGGAATTCCATTGCGGTAAACACGTGCGTTCCCAGCGGCTCCTCCGGATTTTCGATCTTGACCGGGACATCAAACAACGGCGTGAAGCCCTGACGCACGAACAGCTTGCTCAACTTGCGACTGACGAAGATGGAGATCGGGATGATCTTTTTAGGCCCGCTTGCAGCGGGAGCCGAGCCCGGCTCCTGGAGACTGGCGGCTTCTGGAGGTTCGGCGTTTGACACCAGTGATCGCTGCGTTGCCGCGGCTGCCCCGATGCTCTTGGTTGCGACGGTGGCACTCTGGAATTCGGACGAACCGGACGCGGCTTTCGGTTGAAAAAGATGCGGATTGGTTATCTCGACCGGCTGGACATCACCATGCGCAATGATCACGCGCGTGCCGCGCTTCGTGAGATGCCAGAGTCGAACGGCAAAATCATTTTTTAAACGGATGCAGCCGTGTGACGCTGGATGCTCGGGCACGACACCGGCGTGCAACGCGATCCCTGACCAGGTGATGCGTTGCATGTAGGGCATGGGGGCGGCGCTATAAATATTTGAACGGTGCCATCGTTGTTTGCTGATGACGCTGAACACGCCGAGGGGCGTCGGATGCCCCGCCATTCCTGTGGACACCGAAGAGCGTGCAATCAGGGCCCCGTTGTCAAAAAGCGAGACCCGTTGGTCTGCTATCGAGATGATGATCTGGAGCGGGCCCTTCGGAACGGGCTCGGGCCGAACGCTCTTCGCCCTTTCAGAGCTTGTCTGCCGGTGGTGGTGCTTGTCTTTGTACGGAGCATATTGGCTTCGCCAGAACGTGTGTTGGGGTCCAAGCAGAAATTGAGCGTGTGCGATCCCCGCAGGGAGCATGAAAATGGCGAATACAGCGGTTGTTATCGCGCGCTGCATTGCTGGCAATTCCTTAAGAACATCGCCCGGTCCCATAGGCGCGGTTCCATCGTTTCGAGACGATGCGCGAAGCCGAAGCCTGATGCGTCATCCTGACAGCGCACCAAGCCTCTCCTCCAAATCTGGTCGCAGTGGGTCGAAAATTGGACCGTACTGACAATTAGCATGGGAGTTGCCGCTGGAGACGGGCGCGATGCTTGTGATCGACGCGTTGCAATGGGGCAACACGTTTAGAAAAATTGACGAGCGGCCGTTCGCGCCATTGCGCGGCCCACATTGATTCCAAGAATGAGCCTCTTCGCATGCTTGGCTTTTCTACACGGCTCCGGTGGAGCCTATGGGGGCGACGGCATCATGAACCCGCGGCGACTTACGATAGTGGCCCCGACGTTTTGCGGAACGGTCGTTCTCGCGGGGTGGATTGTTGGCTGGCTGGCCGGCTTGGGTCCGGCCGGCACCGAGAACGCCCGCGCAGTGACCATCCAGGACCGCGCAGCATCTCTCGCCGCCACCGCGAGGCTCCCGGATGAACCGCAGGCAATCGCAATGGGCAACACCGGACCCGCGAACGCCGCTGTCGCTAGCGCCGAAGTGGCGACGGCCGCTGAGCCCGCGGCGGTGACAGCCACCGACACGACGGCGGCCTCGGATAAATCGGAATCGATCGTCGTGGCCGCGTTGCCCGATCCGTCGCAAACGCTATCGGCCGATTTACCGCCTGTGCAGGACTTACCGCCTGTGCAAGGCTCGGTGGACTTGGGCCACCATGATGCCGCCCAGCCGGCGCCGACCACGTGCGGTGCATCCGGCGGTGCCTCCAGCACGGGGCCGCAGGATTTCCGGTACCTCATTTGTTATGTCTGGTCCGAACTGCCGCCTGCCGAGAAGCCGGCGGCGATCGTCTTGCGTTCGTTCAAGGACATCCCGGTCGGAACGCCGGTGGAAGAGATCCAGCGCGCGTCCGACGCTTTCGGTCTGGATTCCACTTTCATGAAGGCCGTGGCCAAGGTCGAGTCCGGTTTCGACCCCAAGCAGCGCACCGGGTCGTATATCGGGCTGTTCCAGCTGAGCAAATACGAATTCAGAAAATTCGGCTCCGGAGACATTCTTAATCCCCGCGATAATGCCGTTGCGGCAGCCTACAAGGTCATCACGGAAGGCATTCTATTCCAGTGGGTGACGCGCAGGAAGCCGGACTTGAACGATCTTTACCTGATCCATCAGCAGGGCTGGGAAGGCGCCGCGGAGCACCTCAGCCAACCCAATCGCATCGCCTGGAAATCGATGTGCGCCACCGGCGAAGGCAGGGAGAAGGGCGAAAAATGGTGCAGGCGCGCGATCTGGGGCAATACGCTTCCGGCCGTCAAAGAGGCGTGGAAATCCGTGGAGAAGCTGACGTCGGAGGCGTTCGTCGGCATGTGGCGCGAGCGGGTTGCTCATTTCCAATCGAAATACATGGGCACCGCGACCGCCGACGCCGAGCGGGCGCCGGCACCAGTGAATGTCCGTTGAGTGGTTAGCAGGAGTTGCCGCACTCGCGGGCGAGCGGGGTTTCCGTCGCTGGTCGCGCGGATGCACTTTACATCGTCAACGACGCGCTCGGGTCGTTCCTGCTGCTAGCGAGGCGATCGATCAGGTGCCGATGTCTGCTTGTGGCCTGAAGGCGAAGTGTCCGGCACGCCGCCAGCTAGGGCCATAGCGGACATCGAGAATACGCGGCAAATCGACGCGAATGATCCGAAGCCGAGCACATTGAAAGTGAAGTCAAGTCATGATGCCAGGCATGAAGCATCGGACGCGCGGATGGCCGTCTATGTAATGCCTCCAGACCATTGTACGGCCGAAGAGGTTTGGTTCTGTGACAACCGCAGCGTCAGGTACGAGCACCCATTCGCCGTCGATGAGGACGCGGTAACGGCCCCGACTGGACTCCCAATCGGCATCGGACACGATGTATCCGTCGGCATCGGTACAGCACTTTCCAAATTCGCTCTGCAAGCTTTCAAACCACGACTTCAGCGGAGAGTGGTCGTATCGGCCATCGTCGCGTGCAAGGACCGGCGTCAGTAGCAACGCTGAACCCAGCAACGATGCCGCAAGTTTCGCTGGAAACATCTGTTTGCCTCCGCGATATTCGCCGGCCGATCCGCTGGCTTGGTGCGGCTTAGGCTGGCAACCCGGAAACCGAGTCCGTTGCAACTGCCGCTGACGAGTGACGATAGCTACAATCGCTCGATGCTGTGATGGGGCAGTTCATTCCCATCGCCCACTGACGTGAGTCCGGCAATTCGAGCGAAGGTTCAAACACGACAACGCTTCAACTAAAGGTCAGTGCAGCTGCTTCTTTGCCTAGCTTGCCCCTTGGCCGACCTCCAGGCTGGCGCCGAGCTTGTCCGACCAAGGCGGCGCAGCCGACCAAAGCCATCACAGACTTATGGAAATGACCCGCGATGCAAGTCTGCAGAGCATCTGTTGCGGGTCTCAGCAACAGTATCGTCAACAACAATTGCGATCTACGCTGGTCGCCGCAACGTCTATTCGGCAACTCGCGACAGCTCCGCAAGGAGCTTCAAGGCATCATCCAGCACGGCCTGGTCCTGCGTTCGTTCAGCGACCGCATCACGCGTGAAAGCGCCATGCGTTCGCGCATTCTGATTTCCTTTCGGCGCGCCCGATCTCCGTGCGCCGCCGTGCATGCGGCAGCGCGTCTTGCCGTGCAGCGCCGGCGCGCGGCAGGTCGTGCCGCTTCGCGTCTCGGCGCCACAGCGCGGGGTCGTCCACATCGCATGCGTGTTGCGGATGTGATCGCCGCTCATGCGCTGGCGCCTTGCCTCGATTCGGCCTGTTCGCATTCGCCGGTCTCGCGCGGCGGGACCGTTCCAGCGGCTGTCGCAACGTTCGGCTCCGACACGATCAAGCTTGCGTGTTGCGTGACGTTGCCCACGATTGCCCTGCCGCCATCCTGCACCGACAAATTCCGGACCGTGATCGCACGCTCCCCGTTGTTGCGGTGGCGGCTCAGTGCCTCGATCTGGCTTGCGAAGGTGCGGGCCAGCCGGGTCAGCGCGCGTGTGAGGCTCTCCTGCTGCGGAATGTCATCGGTGAGGGCGAGGCGGCAGGCAGCGCGCATCGCCGCCGCTTGAACGGACACCATCTGCACCGCGAGCATGGCCTCGATCGAATCCTTCGGCGCGATGCTCTTCACCAGCGAGATCATGAAGGCGAGATTGGCTTCATCGGGCTTGCGTCCGGTCATGCTGGCCTTCACCAATTGCTTGAGAAGACCATGCAGCGCGTCGCGGTCAGCGGCGCCGAGCGCCTCAGCCAGCAACCGTTCGCCGGCTTGCGGGTCGGCATGGAGGATCGCAATCCCCCGCTTGTAGAGCTTGATCCGCGGGCTCGCGGCGGGGCCGCTGCGATCGTTTGCCGCAACCGGCAGCGTGTTGTGGCGTTTGGCCGATGTTGTCATGTGCTGTGTCCTTTGCCCGCGCGGGCTCATTGCGCGCGAAATCAATCGCTCGGCTCGCGCGCCTGTGGGATTTTTGAGATGTCGATGAAGGGCTTACGCGCAATCACCGCGAGCCCCCCGTGGTCGGGTGGCGTGGACGCTGGCGATTGTTGCGATGATGGCATTCTGCCAGTGTTTTGCCCGACGAGTCAAACGGCATTACGAAGCGCGCAATCCTCGTTCGTGCCAATCCGCGTTCGTGCAAGTGCTTGATCTCGCAAGCGCCGGCTACTGTGCATGGGGTTGTTTTCGCATTTTTGTTTCGGAGCGGCCCTGACCTGCCGCGCGACGGAATGCCGGCGCGCAAACGCGATTGCGAAATCCGGCGCGCCCGCTCATCATGATCTGCGAATGGGCCGCGTCATGACAAAGCGGCGCGATTCGTCTGGGGAGAAAACGAATGCAACGAACGCTTCGCTTGCTGGCGATCCTCGCCGGATTGTGCGTGACGACGGAGGCCTTCGCGCAAAAATATCCGGTGCGGCCGGTCAAGATCATGGTCGGCTTCAGCGCGGGCGGCCCGGTCGACGTCGTCGCGCGCATCGTCGCCGATCGGCTGAGCAACAAGCTCGGACAAGCCTTCGTGGTCGAGAACCGCGCCGGCGCCAACGGCATGATCGCCGCCGAAGGCGTCGCGCATGCGGAAGGCGACGGCTACACGATGCTGGCCTGCAACTCCTCCACCATCACGCTCAACAAGACGCTGTTCAAAGATATCCGCTACGACCCGGAAAAAGACTTCGCGCCGCTCACCACCGTCGTGTCGGCGCCGCTCGTGCTCGTGGTCAACCCGGAGAATCCCAAGACGGCGAACATCAACACCGTCGCCGATCTCGTCGCCGCCGCAAAGGCTGCGCCCGGCGCGCTTGCCTACGGCTCGGGCGGCAACGGCAACCTCGCCCATCTCGCCATGGAGCTGCTCAGCCAGAAGGCCGGCGTCAAGATGATCCACGTGCCCTATCGCGGTGGTGCTGCGTCCGAGGTCGGCATCCTCGCGCAGGAGGTGCTGGCGGTGTTCGATCCGTTGTCCGCCGTGCCGCTCGTGAAGGCCGGCAAGCTGCGCGCGCTCGCGGTGTCCTCGGCCGAGCGGCTGCCAGCGCTGCCTGATGTGCCGACCGTCGCGGAAGCCGGCTATCCCGGCTTCGACATCTCGTTCTGGGTCGGCTTCTTCATGCCGAAGGCAACGCCCGCGCCGACGCTCGAGATGCTGCACCGGGAGATCATCGCGGCGGCGGCTGATCCGATGTTGAAAGAGCGGCTGGAGACGCAGGGCGTCGTCAGCGTGCTCAGTCCGGCCGAGTATGCTGCAAAGATCGCCAAGGAGACCAAGGAGCTCGCCGAAGTCGTGGCGGCCGCGAACATCAAGGCGGAGTAGGGCGTCTGCTTGCCGTGCTGCCGACCACCTGAGCCAGCCGCTCGAGCAGAGGGCGCTGTCCCGCGTTGATCTTCTCGTGCGCTTCTGCGAGCGTGAACCATTCCGCACGATCGACCTCCGGGAAGGTCTGGCGCTTGCCGCTGCGCGGCGGCCATTCCATCTCAAAAGTGTTGCTGCGAATGCTGCGTAGGTCGAGGTCGAACTCGGCCGCGAAGGCGGTGACGACCTTGCCCCCGCGCTGCTTGACCTGACCAAGCGAAGTCAGCGGCACGGACAGCTCAAATCCAAGCTCCTCGGCAAACTCCCGTCGCGCGGCGATGTCTGCGTCTTCTCCGTCCGCGTACTCGCCCTTCGGGATCGACCAGGCGCCGAGGTCCTTGTTGCGCCAGAACGGCCCTCCGGGATGAACGAGCAGGACCTCGATCTCCCCGCGCCTCCGATAGGCAATGATCCCGGCGCTTTTCGATGGCATCGCAGGTTCCGTGCAGGGGCGCATTCGCTCGGGAAAAAGTGGAACAGACGGTTTTAGCGCAGGTTAATAGCCAACGCTTTAACCGAACAAGGGAGTGACCCATGATCCGCCTGTTGGCAACGACCGCCTTGGGGCTGGTGCTGGCGAACGCCGCCTTTGCGCAATCGCCAAACACCAACACCAAGTCCGAGCAGACGCCGCAATCCCAGTCGAATTCCACAGCTCCGTCCAACACGTCGCCGTCTGGCGCGGCACAAACGCAGCAGTCGCCATCGCAGCCGCAGCAATCATCAACGCCGGGAGCATCGACACAGAATACCCAGACGACCACCCCGTCTTCCGGGTCCGCCAATTCCGGCTCCGGGACCAACGCCACCAACAGCGCGGACACGTCCTCCCGGCCGCCGAGCGGTACGGCCAACTCCAACACGGCCGGCAACCAGCCCGCCTCGCAGCAGAGCGCCAATCCGCCGGCGGCAAACTCGAACCAGGCGCAGGATCGCACCAATCCTACGTCGAACAACACCAATCAAGCGCAGCAGGCGCCTGGTGCGTCTGGCACCAACCAGGCCCAGCAATCGCCGAACGCGCCGAGCAGCAATCAGGCGCAGGACCAACGGACCGGCGCCAATTCACAGGCCGCGGCCCGCACGGACGTCAACCTCAACAAGCAGCAGGAGACCAGGATCAGCGCGTCCATCTCCCATCTCAACGTGCGGCCGCTGACCAGCGTCAATTTCTCGCTCAACGTCGGCACGGTGGTGCCGCGCGACGTCCAGCTGTCGACGCTGCCCCCCGATGTGGTCGAGATCGTGCCGCAATATCGCGGCTACAGCTTTGCGCTGGTGAAGGATGAGATCGTCGTGGTCGATCCGGCGACATACAAGATCGTAACCGTGCTGCCGTACTCGGGACAATCCACCGCGACAACGACCACGCGTGAGCGCAGCGCCAGCAAGTTTTCAGATCGCGATCGCGAAGTGATCCGCAAGCATGCGAAGACCCGCACGGAGGGACGGAGCGAACGACAGACCACCGGCAGCACCGCGCGGTCCGAGATTCACGTTGGTGACCGCGTTCCCGAGAGTGTCGAGGTGGAGGAATTCCCGAGCACCGTCTACCGGGACGCGCCCGACCTGCGCGAGTACCGCTACATTCACCGCGATACGCGGACCTATGTCGTCGAGCCCCGCGAACGCCGCATCATCGAGGAGATCGACTAGTCCACGGACCGTCGGAAGCCGCTCCATCGAGCGGCTTCCGGATTTGCGCATCAGCCTGAAGATCGTTCGCGCGCCGCAAAACGGATGGCGCGGGCCTTCGCGCTCTTTCCCGCCGCGCGCGCGGCGATCATGCTGCGTGCCTTGCCGTGGGTGCTGTTCCGAATCAGGGACGCGAGCCGCTTGCGTGCGCGGCTGGCGGTCAATCGCGCCGCCAGTTGTTCTGCCTTGCGAATGATGGTCGTGACCGAGGGCGTCAGGTTCACCGGAACCCAGGCGACATCTCTCGTCTTGGACAGGCTGCCGATGCCCTCGCATGGCGCCTCGCGCGGCAGGTCTATCCGGATCGCGAGGGCTTCCGCACGTTCGGTCCAGTCCTCGGCCTTGGTGCCGGTGATGATGCGGACATAGTCGCGTGTCTCACGCGGCAGCTCGCTCTCTTTGGCAAGCCATTTCTGGATCCGGCCGGGGCCTGCGTTGTAGGCGGCTGCAGCAAGTCCGAGATTGCCGAAATCGTCACGCAGCTTGCGCAGGAATTTGGCCGATGCCGGCAGCGCCTTCATCGCATCGAACGGATCATCCAGCCCGACCTCGGCTGCCGTTTCCGGCATGAACTGTGCGACGCCTTGCGCGCCGGCCTGGCTGACCTCGTTGGACTTGAAGCGGCTCTCCTGCCAGATCAAACGCGCGAAGAACGGCACGGGAATGCCGCTGGCTTCGGCAGCGCCACGAAGCGCGTGGCAGAAGCGCTCCGTCGGCGAAACCGGCGCCTGCGCGACGGCTTCGACCGCATCCGGCGGCTCGGGTGTCCCCTCATAGGCCGCACGCGCATTGGCAAGCTCGAGGGCCTGCACGCTTGCAAGGAACAGCTCCACCACCGGAACAAGTGGTGAGGCCTGGGTGTTTTGAAGAACGGTGTGATCGAAAGCTGATGTTTGGCGTGACGCCGACGGATCGAAGTCGCACATCAGAATCATGAACGCGGCGCAAGCCGCGACGACAAATCGCATTTGCTGGAGCAACCTCGAACTGTGGGTGAACGGCCAGCGGTGCGCCGGCGATAAGGAGTTATTAACCGAACGATTGCGGCAAAGCTGCGGTCTCGTCGGTTCCGCCGGTGTTACTACGGTGTTCCCGCCGGGAAACTCTCTTCTCCGCGATTTTGCGGGCATGGCGAATTGGGACGAGCGAGATGATGCGGTGGATGCTTGGTGCGATGATTTCGCTGTCGATGATCTCTCCGGCGCTTGCCGGCAATCTCGATGCAGCAGCGGTAAACGACGCTGCGCGTCCCGCAAAGAAAATTGCTGCCGATAAGCTCAACGCATCGATCGTGAAGCTTCAGATCTTGCTCGAGCGTGCGCGGTTCTCGCCCGGGGAGATCGACGGCAAGCTCGGCGAGAACGCGCAGAAGGCGCTGAAGGCATTCGCGGAGCAGAACGGCGTTGCATCCGACAAAGCGATCGCACCGGAGCTTTGGGATAAGTTGAATGCAGCGAACGAGGGCCCTGTCCTCGTCGAATACAAGATCACGGACGCGGATGTGAAGGGCCCGTTTCTGAAGGAGCTGCCCGGCAAGCTTGATGACATGAAGCAGCTGAAGGCGCTGAGCTACACCAGTCCGCTCGAAGGGCTTGCCGAGAAGTTCCACATGAGCGGAGACCTGCTTCGGACGCTCAATCCCGGCAAGTCCTTCGACAAGGCTGGAGAGACGATTATTGTTGCGAATGTCTCTGCACGAAGCGAGCTGCCAGCCGTTGCGCGGCTCGAGATCGACAAGAAGAACGGCACGCTGAAAGCATTCGACGGGGGCGGCACCCTGATCGCATTCTATCCCGCGTCAATCGGAAGTCCGGATCGTCCGACCCCGAGCGGTACGCTCAAGGTCACCAGCACCCGCGAGAATCCGGTCTATCACTACAACCCCGACTACAAGTTCAGAAGCGTCAAATCGAAAAAGCCGTTCGATGTTCAGCCGGGCCCGAACAATCCGGTCGGAGCATACTGGATCGGCTTGTCCGCCCAGGGTTACGGCATCCACGGAACGGCGGAGCCTGACAGGGTCAGCAAGTCGGCGTCGCATGGCTGCGTCAGGCTGACCAATTGGGACGTGCGCGCGCTCGGCGAGCACGTCAAGCGCGGCACACCGGTGGTCTTCCTGGATGCGCCGACGGACTCCTCGTCCTCGCAGCAGGTGAAGTCCGGCGGCAGGCGCGCCTCGAACTAATCTTTGGGAAAGTCCTTGCGCATCGCGATCTCGGCGGCATCGCCGGGCGATAGCACGGTCTGGTCGAACGCTGCTTGCGGCCTCGTCATGATATCGTAAAGCGAGATGCCTTTGATCGGCTTGCCCATGAGCTCGCGGACGCAGTCGGCGAGCGTGCCGTTGTAGACGAGATAGGGCGGACCGCGATCCTTCTGCCTCTCGCCTTTCAGCGACGGCCACTTTTTCAGTTCGGCCGGCGCGTCATAGGCGATCGGCGATTTCTCTTTGAACATGCGCTTGGCCCCTGAAGGCGCGGGTAGCCCAGAAGCCTAGGGCGGCCCGGTAAAACGCTTGTTAAAGAATTAGCTCAAATCAGCCGGCAACAAAGGCGAGCAGGGTGCCGTTGGCCTTGCCCGGCGGCACGCAGATCGCAGGCCCGCTGCGCACCGCTGCCGAACCAAGCGCCTTCTCGGTGGCCGCGAGATCGCCGCTCACGAGCACCAGGGCAGCGCCACCGCGTTCGGACAGGCCCGCGAGCGGCACGCCGGGATAGCGTTTGCCAAGCTGCTCCAGCGTCAAGTAAACGAAATCGGCACGATCGCCACCGGAGGCCACGGTCACCGCGCCATCGGTTTCACTCTTCGGCTCGCGGTCGATCAGCCGCCCCAGATGCGCGGCGTCCTTCGCGGGCTCGGGCGTCGCGATCAATGTCTGCTTGATCCGCCTGGCCGCATTAGCATGCTTCATCAGCTCGGGAATCCACACGGTGTCGCGCGTCTTGTGCTGGCAGGCGAAAATGCGCACGCCGCCGGGCGCTTCCGCGGTCGGCCACATGAAGGTGCGGAATTTCGCCGCCGAGATCGTGCCATCAGGCAGCGTCACGGGCCTTTCGAAATCGGTCGGGCCGATCGGCTCCAGGCCGCGTGCGCGGATTTCCTCCGCGCCGGCGGTGGAATCGACCGCGGTGAAGGCGATGCGCTCGATGCCTTCGCCGCGCTTGTCGAGGAACGCACGCGCCGGCGCGTTGTGCTCGGTCGCGGCGAGCACGCCGAGGAGCTCCATATAATCCGGGTCGAACATGATGGTGTAGTTGCCGGTGCCCATATGCGCGCTGTGCGTGCCGCGCGGCGAGATGGTGAAGCCGAGCTGCCGGTAATTATCGGCGGCTTTGTCGAGGTCCTGAACCATGACCACGGCGTGGTCGATACCGATAACGTTCTTGAGTGCCACTGTTCTTTCCCCGCATGCAAACTGACTGGACCGCCGCTGGCGGCCGCAAGTCCTGTCTACGCCGGATAGGCGGTCAAGTCATTTTCAAATCGGCAGGACATGCGGAAAATTCATTCCGCGAAACGCAATACCGACCCGCGATGGCGTCAGCGTGCCTGCTCGATATAGGCGGCGAGGATGGCGCGCTCCTCGCTGGTCATTTCGGTGATGTTGCCCGGCGGCATCGCATTGGACCAGGCGGCGACGCGGCCGATCAGGCGGATGTTGCGATGGATGTGCTCGGGCGCGTCGAGCAAGATGCCCTTCGGCGCGGTCACGATGCCGGCCCAGACCGGCTCGGCCGCATGGCACATGCTGCAACGGGACATCACGATCTCCTCGACATTGGCAAGCGTCGGCTGCGCCGACAGCGCGCTTGTCTTGACCTCGCGCGGACCGGCCGCCGAGAGGAACAGGATTGCGATCACGCCGACCGCTGCGACGCCCCACACCCACCACGGCGATTTGCGTCCGGCATGACCCTCGTTGAAGAAGTGCCGGATCACGGGGCCGAGCGCCAGGATGATGGCGACAATGATCCAGTTGAAGCGCGTGGCGTAGAGCAGGGGATAATGGTTGCTGATCATCAGCACGACGACAGGCAGCGTCAGATAGTTGTTGTGGACCGAGCGCTCCTTGCTGGCCTTGCCGAGCTTTGGATCGGGCGCCTGTCCGGCGATCAGGCTGGCTGCGATCTTCTTCTGGTTCGGGATGATCAGCGTGAAGACGTTGGCGACCATGATGGTGCCGATGATCGCCCCGATCTGGTTGAAGGCGCCGCGCCCGCTCAGCACGTGGGTGAAAGCGTAGGTGAGGGCGACCAGGAAAAGATAGCCGCCGATGGCGAAGGGCAGCTCGCGCTGCGCGAGCCCGCTGCGGCAGGCGGCTTCATAGAGCAGCCAGGCGAGTGCGAGGCTGCAGAGGCTGAACAGGCCGGCCTGGAATGGCGTGAGGTCGAGGATCGACTTGTCGACCAGGAACAGATCGGCCTCGAGATAATACACCACCACCATCAGCGCGAAGCCGGACAACCAGGTGGTGTAGGCCTCCCATTTGAACCAGGTCAGTTCGTCCGGCATCTGGGCGGGCGCGACCAGATATTTCATGATCCGGTAGAAGCCGCCGCCATGGACCTGCCAGGCCTCGCCCTGCACGCCGTCCGGCAGCTTGCTGTCAGGCCTGAGGCTGAGGTCGAGGGCGATGAAATAGAAGGAACTGCCGATCCATGCGATCGCGGCGACCACGTGCAGCCAGCGGAGCAGCAGGCTGGCCCATTCCGATATGATGGATCCCCACATGATCACCCCAACAGATGCAGCCCCAATGCCGCAGCCTTGATGACCGCGACCGGCGGTCCTGCCCTTACAATGTGTCGCACCGATCAGCCGCGTTTTCCAGTACGATGGGCTGCGGCTGATGCACATCGTGCGGGCATGAGCTGACGTGGGATTCGGCAGGCATTTGACCTTTAGCAGAACGTTTGCGCGTCGATCGGCGTTGATGCGCCAGACGTAACGGCCGGGAGGAAACGACGTGAGGAACAGGATTTCGTTCGTGGCGATATCCGCGGGGTGGCTGGTCGCGGTCGCGAGCTGCGCCCAGGCGGAGCCGGTGCTGCAAGGCAAGGATGCCTACGGCGATTGGCAAGCCGACAAGCCCGGCACAGTCAGGTTGATCCGGCCGCAGGATCTGGTCAGGCCCGGCGCCACCCGGTCGGTTGCGAGTTCGTCGCGCGTGGTGCCGCGCCCGCCGGAGGGGGCGCTTCAGGTCCCGGCCGGCTTCAAGATCGAGCTGTTCGCAGAGGGCCTGCGCGCCCCGCGCATCGTGCGCGTGGCGCCGAACGGCGATGTCTTCGTCGCGGAGACGCGCGCGGGCACCATCCGCGTGTTGCGCGCCGGCGACGGCGGCAAGGCCGCGACCAACGAGGTGTTCGCCAGCGGACTGCGGCAGCCGTTCGGCATCGCCTTCTTCCCGAACGGCGACAATCCGCAATGGGTCTATGTCGCCAACACCGACAGCGTCGTCCGCTTTCCCTATCAGGCCGGCGATCTCAAGGCGCGTGGCAAGGCGGAGACGATTGTCGCGAGCCTGCCGCATGACGGCGGTCATTCCACCCGCGACGTCGTCTTCACGCCCGACAACAGGCGCATGCTGGTGTCGGTCGGCTCGCTCAGCAACGTCGCCGAGGGCATGGGCACGCCGCCGGGTGGCGTGGAAGCCTGGTCGAAGGCGCAACCGCTCGGCGCAGCCTGGGCGAGCGAGACCGAGCGCGCCACGGTGCTCGCCTTTACCCCCGAGGGTAAGGAGCGGAAGATCTACGCCACCGGCATCCGCAACTGCGTCGGTCTTGCGATTCAGCCGCAGACCGGGCTGCCCTGGTGCTCGACCAACGAGCGCGACGGGCTCGGCGACGATCTCGTGCCTGACTATGTGACCAGCGTGAAGGATGGCGCGTTCTATGGCTGGCCATGGTTCTATATCGGCGGCAACGAAGACCCGCGCCACGCCGGCGCGCGGCCGGACCTCAAGGACAAGGTGACGGTGCCTGATGTGCTGGTGCAGCCGCACTCGGCCTCGCTCGGCATGACCTTTTATCAGGGCACGCAGTTTCCATCCGAATACCAGGGCGATGCTTTCGCGGCCGAGCACGGCTCCTGGAACCGGTCGAAGCGCACCGGCTACAAGGTGATCCGAATCCGCATGAAGGATGGCAAGCCGACCGGCGAGTATGAGGATTTTGTCACGGGATTCGTGGTGAGCGATACCGAGGTATGGGGGCGGCCGGTCGGTGTTGCCGTGGCGAAAGATGGATCGCTGCTGGTGTCGGAGGACGGCAACGGCACGATCTGGCGGGTGAGCCGCTAGCCTCGCCACGATGGAGGTGCACCCTCGCCCCTTGTGGGAGAGGGTGGCTCGCCGCATAGCGGCGAGACGGGTGAGGGGTTCTATCGGCGAACTCGTCTGCGTGTGCGGAGAGAAACCCCTCATCCGGCGCCATAGCCGAAGCTTTGCTTCGGCGTTCTTAAGAACGGCGGCCGAAGGCCGCCTACGCCACCTTCTCCCGCAAGGGGAGAAGGGAAGACGCACTGCGCTTGCGGCGCTCACCCCCGTCGCACACTCGCGCCGCCATCCACCGGCAACGTCACACCCGTGATGAAATTCGCCTCGTCCGACGCCAGGAACAGCGCGGCATTCGCGACGTCCCACCCCGTGCCCATCTTCCTGCGCAGCGGCACCTTGCTGTCGCGCTCGGCTTCGACTTCGGCGCGGGTCTTGTGCCATTCGCGGGCGCGGGTGTCGACGGCCATCGGCGTGTTCATCAGGCCCGGCAGGATGACGTTGGCGCGGATGCCGTATTCCGCGTTCTGGTAGGCGAGCTGTTCGGTGAAGGCGATCATCGCCGACTTCGTCGCCTTGTAGGCGACGTAAGGGTAGGTGGTGATCGCCGCCATCGAGGAGATGTTGATGATCACGCCGCTGTTCTGCGCGCGCATGATCGGGATCACCTCTTTCGCCGCCCAAATGCAGCTCTTCAGATTGATGGCGACGACGCGGTCGAACGCCTCCTCGGTGATTTGCAGCAGCTCGGCGTCGCCGCCGGAGAGGCTGACCCCGACATTGTTGTGCAGCACGTCGATCCGGCCCCAGCGCGCCTGCGCCTCCGCGACCATCGCCTTGATGTCGGCGGACTTTGTGACGTCGGCCCTGAACGCCGCGGCGGTGCCATGCTTCGCCGCGATCATGGCGGCGGTTTCCTGCGCGGATTCCAGATGATGATCGACGCACAACACCCTGGCACCCTCGCGCGCGAAGGTCAGCGCAGTGGCGCGGCCGTTGCCCATGCCCTCGCCGGGGCTCTGCCCGGCGCCCACGACGACCGCAACCTTGTCCTTCAAGCGCATGTCAGTTCACTCCCGGGATCGGGTACTGCTGGAGTACCTCTTTGTAATATGGCTCGTTGTCGATCTTCATGGTGGCGAGCACGCGCACCACGCCGCAATAGAAGGCGATGGTCAGCACGAGGTCGACCATGTGTTCGTCCGAGAGATGCTGCTTGATCTCGGCAAAAGTCGCATCCGACATCGCGAGTTCGCGTACCATCTCGCGGGCACCTTTCAGGATCGCCTTGGCCTGTGGCTCGAGCGTCGAGGGCTTGCCCTCGGTCTCAGCCATCAGGCCGGCGATGTCATCATCGGTGACGCCGAACTCCCTGCCGATCTTCACGTGATGAGTGAACTCGTATTCCGATTTCTCCATCCAGCCGATCTGGAGGATCGCAAGCTCGCGCAGGCGCGGGTCGAGCTTGCTCTTGAAGCGGATGTAGCCGCCGATGCCGTTGAAGGCGCGCGCCATCTCCGGCGAATTGACCAGCAGCTTGTGCAGATTGGTGTTGCGCTTGAGCATGTCGCGATATTCGGGCGCGACCTGGTCGGCCTCGAGATAGGGCAGGCGGGCCATCCCTGATGTTCCTTTCAGTGTTCTTGTGATTCACGTTCGGGCGCTTGCAGCGTCACCCCGCCGTCCACCACCAGCACCTGTCCGGTGATGTAGCGCGCAAAATTGCTGAGCAGGAATTTGACGGCATGACCAACGTCCCAGCCGGTGCCTTCCATTTTCAGCAAAGACGCCTTGGCCCGCTGGGCGCGCGCCTGTTCGCTCATGCCGCGGCCATAGACCATCGGCGTGTACATCGGCCCGGGGCAGATGCAATTGACGCGGATGTTGTCGCGGCCGTGATCGACCGCCATTGCGCGGGTCAGGCCGATGATCGCGGCTTTCGAGGTCGAATATGTCGTCAGGCCGCGCGGCCGCAGCGCCGAGATCGAGGAGATGTTGACGATCGCGCCGCCCTTGGCGGTCTTGATCATTGCGGGGATCGCGTGCTTGGAGAGCAGGAACATGCTCTCGACATTGACCTGCATGACGCGGCGATATTGCTCGGGGGCTTCATCGACCACGCTGCCGCGGCTGCCGATGCCGACATTGTTGTCGAGGAAATCGATCCGGCCCCAGCGGTCGAGCGCGGCTTCGACCAGCGTCCTGCAATCGCTATCGCTGGTGACGTCACCGCCATGAGCCGCGGCCGTGCCGCCTTCGGCTGCGATCATCTCCACGGTGCGTTCGGCGAGCTTGAGGTCGCGATCTGCCACCAGCACTTTGGCGCCGGCGCGAGCCAGTAGAATTGCGGCGGCGCGGCCGTTGCCGATACCGTCGCCGGCAGCGCCGCCGCCGCTGACCAGCGCCACCTTGCCGGCGAGACCGGGATCGTCCTCGGGCCCCTGCATGTCGTTTCATCCCAAATATTTTCGTGCAGTCTAGCAATCGCGCGGAGCGGCGAGAAGGGCCGGGCTCCCGCTTTCATGTCATTGACATCGCATGGAATTGCATGCCGCCGCACGAGAAGGGCGAACGGTCGACCCGCGCCGTTAGGAACCGACCTCGCGCGATCGCGTTTGCTGCCGGAGCCTTTCCCGCGTTAGGCTCTGTCCCGGGGCTTCCCAACCGCCAGTGGCTTGCCGATGAATCTGCTCGATCCACAAGGGCCTGTGGCTGCGGCCAACAGCACCATCCTGGTCGATTCCGTCTTCATCATGCTCGCGATCGTGGTGCCGACCATCATCGCCATCCTGGCGTTTGCGTTCTGGTTTCGCGCCTCGAATCCGAAAGCAAAGTTTCAACCCGACTTCGTCTATTCCGGTCGGGTGGAGATGGTGGTGTGGGCGATCCCCGCGCTCACCGTGATCCTGCTCGGGGGTGTCGCCTGGATCGGCTCGCATCAGCTCGACCCCGCAGCGCCCGTGCCCGGCACCGGCAGTCCGGTCCGCATCCAGGCCGTCTCGCTCGACTGGAAATGGCTGTTCATCTATCCGGACCAGCGCATTGCCACCATCAACACGCTGACGGTGCCGGCCGGCGCCGAACTGAATTTCCAGCTGACGTCGTCGAGCGTGATGAACGTATTCTTCATCCCGCAGCTCGGCAGCATGATCTACACCATGAACGGCATGGTGACGAAGCTGAACCTGCGCGCCGACAACGAGGGCAAGCTGCAGGGACTGTCGGCACATTTCTCCGGCGACGGGTTTCCGGACATGATGTTCGACGTCAACGTGGTCTCGCCGCTCGCCTTTCCGGATTGGGTGGCGACCACGGCGAAGAGCGATGCCGTCCTCAATGAGGACAGCTACAAGAAGCTGATGCAGCAGGGCATCGAGAAGGGCAGGCCGAGCTACAGGCTCGATGATCCCCGACTGTTCGACCTGATCGCGACCCAGCATATTCCGCCGGGACCGGGGCCGGAGCTCGCATCCGAAGCAGGCCGGTCGCACAGTGGAGGCCATGATGCTCGGTAAGCTCGATTGGTCGGCGATCCCGTTCGACCAGCCTATACCGCTGATCGCGGGCGCCGTGGTGCTGGTCGGGATTCTCGCCGTGCTGGCCTGGGTCGTGGTGAAGGGACATCTGCCCTATCTCTGGCACGAGTGGATCACCAGTGTTGACCACAAGCGGATCGGCGTGATGTACATCCTGCTGGCCTCGGTGATGCTGCTGCGCGGCGGCAGCGACGCCATCATGATGCGGATTCAGCAGGCGGTCGCCTACCAGTCGCAGGGCTATCTGCCGCCGGAGCACTACAACCAGATATTCTCCGCGCACGGCACCATCATGATTTTCTTCGTGGCGATGCCGTTCGTGATCGGACTGATGAATCTCATCGTGCCGCTCCAGCTTGGCGTACGAGACGTCGCTTTCCCGACGCTCAATTCGGTCGGCTTCTGGCTAACCGCGACCGGTGCGCTGCTGGTCAATCTCTCGCTTGTCATCGGCGAGTTCGCCCGGACCGGCTGGCTCGCGTTTCCGCCGCTGTCGGAACTGTCCTACTCGCCGGGCGTCGGCGTCGATTATTACGCGTGGTCGCTGCAGATCTCCGGCGTCGGCACGCTGGTGGCCGGCATCAACCTCGTAACGACGGTGCTGAAGCTGCGCACCAAGGGCATGAACTATCTGCGCATGCCGATGTTCTGCTGGACCACGCTGGCCTCGAATCTCCTGATCGTCGCGGCTTTCCCGATTTTGACCGCCACCCTCGCGATGCTGCTGCTCGACCGCTATCTCGGCTTCCACTTCTTCACCAATGAGGCCGGCGGCAATGTCATGATGTTCATGAACCTGATCTGGGCCTGGGGGCATCCCGAGGTCTACATCCTGGTGCTGCCGGCCTTCGGCATCTTCTCCGAGGTGGTGTCGACCTTCTCCGGCAAGGCACTGTTCGGCTATCGCTCGATGGTGCTGGCGACCATGGCGATCTGCGTCATCTCCTTCATGGTTTGGCTGCATCACTTCTTCACCATGGGGGCGGGCCCCGACGTCAACGCCATCTTCGGCATCGCCAGCATGATCATCGCGATACCGACCGGGGTGAAGATCTACAACTGGCTGTTCACGATGTATGGCGGGCGCATCCGCTTCGAGACGCCGATGCTGTGGTCGATAGGCTTCATGGTCACCTTCATCATCGGCGGATTGACCGGCGTGCTGGTCGCGGTGCCGCCGGCCGATTTCATCCTCCACAACAGCATGTTTCTGGTCGCGCACTTCCACAACGTCATCATCGGCGGCGTGCTGTTCGGCGCATTCGCCGGCTTTGAGTACTGGTTCCCGAAGGCGTTCGGCTTTCGCCTCGACGACCGTTGGGGCAAGCTCGCGTTCTGGTTCACTTTCCTCGGCTTCTACGTCACCTTCATCCCGCTCTACGTCGCCGGCATGCTCGGCATGACGCGGCGCATGCAGCACTACGACGTCGCGGCGTGGCGGCCCTGGATGCTGGTTGCAGCCGTCGGCATGGCCGTGCTGACGATTGGCGTGATCTGTCAGATCGTGCAGCTCGTGGTCAGCATCCGCAACCGCGAGGCCCTGCGCGACCGTACCGGTGATCCCTGGGATGGTCGCTCGCTGGAATGGGCGACGTCGTCGCCGCCACCGGTTTTCAATTTCGCTTTCAATCCCGATGTGCGCGGCGAAGATGCCTATTGGGACGTGAAGGCTCGTGCCCAGCAGCAATCGCTCGAGCACGGCCGACCGGAATATCAGGACATCGAGATGCCCAGGAATTCGCCGACCGGCTTTGTCTGCGCGTTCTTCGCTACCATCATGGGCTTTGCGCTGATCTGGCACATCTGGTGGATGGTGATTTTGGGTGGTATCGGAGCGTTCGCGACGTTCGTCGTGTTCGCCTGGCGCGACCATGACGAATACGTCATTCCGGCCGCAGAGGTCGCGGCGATCGACCGCGTTAATCTCGAGGAGCGGCGCGATCTTGTCAGCATGGCGGGGACAGTCTGATGTCAATGACCGCGACCGCCGGCCATGCGCACGCCGATCCCCACCACATCGGGCTCGTCATCGAGCATCCCGGCCCTGCGCCGAAGCGCATCGTGACCGCCTATGGTTTCTGGATCTTCCTGCTCTCCGACATCGTGATGTTCTCCTGCTTCTTTGCGGCCTACGCGGTGCTGGCCGACCAGACCGCCGGCGGCCCGAAGGGTTCGGAGATATTCGAGCAGCGGAACGTCGCGATCGAGACTGTCTGCCTGCTGCTGTCTAGTTTCACGTGCGGCATGGCGAGCATCGCAGCCGATGTGCGCAACCGGTTCTGGTTCTATCTCGGGATGGCGGTGACGTGTTTGCTCGGCCTCATCTTTCTCGTCATTGAGTTTCGCGAATTCGCTGATCTCGTTGCCCGCGGCTATGGCCCATCGCGCAGCGCTTTCCTGACCTCGTTCTTCTCGCTGGTCGGCTGCCACGGCCTCCACGTCTCGGCAGGCATATTGTGGCTGCTCACCATGATGGCCCAGGTCTTCGCAAAGGGTTTTCGTGCCGACGTGCTGCGCCGGATGATGTGCTTTGCGTTGTTCTGGCATGCGCTCGACATCGTCTGGGTCGGAGTCTTCTCGGTCGTCTATTTGCTTGGGAGTGGCGTATGAGCGATCAGACGCATATGCCGGCCGGTCATGACCTTGCGCCGGGCGATGAGGAGCAACACAGTGTCGGGACGCGCATCCTCGGCTACGTGGTCGGTCTTGTCCTCGCGCTGCTGCTGACAGCGACCTCGTTCTTTATCGCCGGCACGGATCTGGTCTGGCAGCCTTCGATTCCCGTCGCGCTGATCGTGCTGGCGATCGCGCAGATGGGCGTGCACCTCGTGTTCTTCCTGCACATCACCACCGGCCCTGACAACACCAACAACGTGCTGGCGCTGGCCTTCGGACTGCTGGTGGTGTTCCTGGTGGTCGGTGGTACCGTCTGGATCATGGCGCATCTGAATGCGAACATGCCGGCCATGGATCAGATCATGCCGATGCGCCGCTAAGGGCGCACAAAAAAGAAGAGCCGCTTGTTGTGACAAGCGGCCCAAGTCTAGGGAGGAAACGCCCGAGCAAAGCAATCGGGCCGGAGCCGGATTGCCGCCAAGGAAACGCTCGCGCAAAGCGCTTGCGTACGCTTACAAATGCAGCAACTCCCGATAGAGTTCAATTCCGGATGAATACTGTCTCCGGCTGCCGCTCACGGGTGCGTGATGGGCTGCGCTATTTCGGTCGTCGGCAATTGTACGCCTTGCGGAAGCCCGCAGCCTGGGCGTCGTCCTCAGAGCAGAACCAGCGGTCCGGCTTGGTGGTCGCGGGGTAGCTCGGACAGCCCCGTAAATGGTAGATGCCGATATTGCCGGTCACGCGCGCGCGGACCGCAAGCTTGCCCTTGATGCCACAGCTCGGCGGCATCGTCAGATCCTCAGGAAACAACACCGCGCGAATCTCCTTGTCGCGGTCGGTGCGGCAGGCGGCGCCCAGGAGCGCGCCGTCCTTCTTGCCGGCGCGGAATTCTTGCGGTGCAACAAAGCAGCCCTTCCAGATTCCGGCCGAGGTTGATTTCGCGTCGGCCGCGGCCGACTTGACGTTCGCCTTGACCGGCTCGCGAGCAATGGCATAGCCGAGCTTGACCAGCTGCTCGTTCAAGCTGGTCTTGTCGCCCTCGGCCGTGCAGATCGCGCGGTGCCGCTTGCCAAAACTCTTTTCCGGTCCGACATCGTCGCAACGCACCGATCGCTTGCCAATCAGCTTGGCGAGCTGGTCGCGGGCCTCGATGCCGCAGGTCCAGGGATCGGCGTGATCGTCGATGCAGACCTGGTCCAGCTCGGGTGCGTCGACGCCGTCAAGGCGGTAGGTGACGTCGCCGAGCTGGATGGCGTTGCCGTCGCGGACCGTCGCGGCGGCGGTCAGCGCCGAGGCGGGGCCGGATGTGCCCAGAAATCCGGACAGGGCAATAAAGCAAACGAGCGCAAAAGCGCGCGCGCTGGCAAAGGACTTTCGGAAGGACATAAGGTCTCGCTATCGATGGCTCGTGCGCCTTGTTCCTAGCATCCGGATGTGGCGATACCAATGGTCTGCGCCCCGCGAAGTGCGACATTCCGGCCTCGCGGCTTTACTCAGCCGTAGCTCTGATCCTATCGTTCGCCGGCCTTGCGGAGCGGAGGCCGAATCGCCCGGGAAGCGGCGAAGGGAGGAAAAATTTGCGATGAAAGACCCCGTGGACGTCCTGATCATCGGCGCCGGCGCTTCGGGCGCGGCGGTGGCGTGGTCGCTGGCCGAGACCAAGATGCATATTCTCTGCCTGGAGCAGGGCGGCTGGATGAACCCGGCGGAATATCCCAGCACGGGCCGGGACTGGGAGGCCAAGTTCTACGGTGAGTGGTCGTCCAGCCCCAACGTCCGCGGGCGGCCCGAGGACTATCCGATCAACGACGACGATTCGCTGATCAAGGTCGTCAACTACAATGCGGTCGGTGGCTCGACGGTGATGTACACCGCGCACTGGCCGCGGCTGCATCCCTCCGATTTCAAGGTGAGGACGCTCGACGGCGTCGCCGACGACTGGCCGATCGACTACGACGCGCTGACCCCGTTCTTCGAAGAGAACGACCGGATGATGGGCACCTCCGGCCTGTCGGGCGATCCGCTGTCACCGCTGACGCATCCGCCGATGCCGCCACAGCCGATGGGGTTGTCCGGTGCGATCATCGGCAAGACCATGAACAAGCTCGGCTGGCACTGGTGGCCGTCGGATACGACGGTCGCGACCATGGACTACGAGGGCCGAGCGCGCTGCATCAACCTCGGCCATTGCACGCCGGCCTGTGCGCAAGGCGCGAAGTCCTCGACCGACATCACCTATTGGCCGCACGCGGTCCGCGCCGGCGTCGAGCTGCGTACGCACTGTCGGGTGCGCGAGATCACCACCGACGAGAACGGCATGGCCACCGGCGTGGTCTATTACGACAAGGATGGCGTCGAGCAGTTCCAGCCGGCGCATGTCGTCATCATCGCCTGCAACGGCGTCGGCACGCCGCGGCTGCTGCTGAATTCGGCATCGAACCGCTTTCCGAACGGGCTTGCCAATTCGTCCGGCCTCGTCGGCAAGAACCTGATGTTCCATCCTTATGCGCAGATCTACGGCTATGTGAAGGAGCCGACCGATAGCAACCGCGCGCCGCCGACCTGCCTGTGGAGCAAGGAATGGTATGACACGGACCTCTCGCGCGGCTTCGTGCGCGGCTATGGCGTTCAGTTCGTGCGCGGCGCGGGGCCGGTGTTCGAGGCTGTCGTCAGCGAGCAGAAGGGGATATTGCCGTGGGGCGCCGATCATCACCGCATCTTCCGCAAGCTCAACGGCCACCGGCTCGGCTTTTCCGCGATCTGCGAGGACCTGCCGGAGGAGCATAACCAGGTCACGCTCGATCCGGTGTTGAAGGACAGCCACGGCATTCCCGCGCCGAAGATCAACTACACGATCAGCGAGAACAGCCGGAAGATGATGGAGCATGCGCTGGCGCGCGGCCGGGAGATTCTCGAGACCGCGGGGGCGAGCGACATCTGCGTCAACTCGCCGATCCCGTGGGGCGGCTGGCATCTGCTCGGCACGGCGCGCATGGGCACTGACCCCGAACGCTCCGTCGTCAACGAATGGGGCCGCTCGCACGACGTCAAGAATCTCTTCATCGTCGATGGCAGCATCTTCGTCACCTCGGGCGGGGTGAATCCGACGTCCACCATTCAGGCCCTTGCGCTCTACATCGCCGACCAGATGAAGCAGCGCCTCGCCAATTTGTTCGATTGAGGCCGACATGTCCGCAGACAATCAACTGACACGCAGCCAGCGCGACGACCTCCGCGCTATCGCCGCGATGATCGTGCCCGCCAGCGACGAGTACAAGGTGCCGGGCGCCGACGATCCCGCGATCCAGGCCGACATGCTGGCGACGCTGGGGCGTGACGCCAAATTGGTCGCGGCGGCGCTCGACCATCTGGGGCGGCTCGCGGGCCAGCCGTTGGCCGAGCTCGATGCGGCCAGGCGCGATGCGGTGGCGCAGGAGTTTCGCAGTTCCGGCGGCGCGGCTGCCGCGACGCTCGTCCGCGTGGTGCTGCAATGCTACTACCGCGACGACCGTGTGCTGCGCTCGCTCGGGCTCGAGCTACGCGCGCCGTTCCCCCTGGGTTACGTGCTGCCGGATGGCGACTGGTCGCTGCTGGACCCGGTCAAGACAAGGGCGGGCACGCTGCGACGGGCACCCTAGCCACCTGGGCAGTCCAGCCTTGCGCCCCGGGCGGGTCCCTTGCGCCTAAAGGAGCAGGCCACCATCTGTGTGAGCCTCAAGGACTCCTACCATGTTGGATTTTACTTCAGACATCGTCGATGACGCCGCGTCATCGCGGGCGACAGCGGCTGTCCGGGACAACGACCGGGCCCTGCTGGACGCCTATTCCAATGCCGTCATCGACGTGACCGACCGGGTCGGCCCAGCCGTCGTGCGCGTCGAGACCGGACCAAAGGTGCCGAACGGCCGCGAGCGCGGCGGGCTCGGCTCGGGCATCGTGATCTCGCCGGACGGACTCGTGCTCACAAATAGCCACGTGGTCGGCTCGTCGAAGGAGATCCGGCTGCGCGACGTCGAGGGCCATGTCGGCGACGCCCGGGTGCTCGGCGTCGATCCCGACACTGATCTTGCGCTGCTTCGCGCCAACGGGGTGCGGGACTTGCCCTATGCGGCGCTCGGCAACTCCAAGACCTTGCGGCGCGGCCAGCTCGTGATCGCGATCGGCAACCCGCTCGGCTTTGAATCGACCGTTACCGCCGGCGTGGTCTCGGCGCTCGGGCGCTCGATCCGCTCGGTCAGCGGCCGCACCATCGAAGACGTGATCCAGACCGATGCCGCGCTCAATCCCGGTAATTCCGGCGGGCCGCTGGTGTCGTCGAATGCCGAGGTGATCGGCATCAACACCGCCATCATCAATGGCGCGCAGGGCATATGCTTCGCGGTCGCCAGCAACACCGCGCAATTCGTGCTGTCGGAGATCATCCGCCACGGCTATGTCCGCCGCGCCTATATCGGCGTGGCCGGCCAGACCGCACCGATCCCGCGGCGGCACGCGGTGCTGGCCGGCGTCGAGAACAAGATGGGCGCGCTGCTGGCGCAGATCGAGCCGGACGGGCCGGCCGCGAAGGCGGGCCTGTTGTCCGGCGATGTCGTGATCGGCCTCGACGGCGTCGAGATCAACGGCGTCGACGATCTGATCCGTGTGCTCGATCGCGACCGGATCGGCCGGCGGCTGGCGATGGACGTGTTGCGGCTCGGCCGCCTGCGGGCGATCGACATCGACCCGGTCGAACGCAAGCCGGCCCGCTAGCGTGTGGGCGCCGAAGCGAGGTATGACGGTGTCATGCCTCGCTTCGGGAACCCCGCTGCATGATGCCGGCGCATGAGACCTACGATGTCATTGTCGTCGGCGCCGGCGCCGGTGGCATGACGGCAGCGGCGGTGGCCGCCGCCGAGGGCCTGCGCGTGCTGGTGATCGAGAAGACCGCCTTCGTCGGCGGCACCACCGCATGGTCCGACGGCATGGTCTGGATTCCCGCCAATGCCAAAATGAAAGAGGCGGGGCTCTCCGATAGCATCACGGACGCCGTGCAATATTTGTCGAGCACGGTGCCGGAGCCCGCCAATGCGGGCCTCCGCGCCGCTTTCCTCGCGCGCGGGCCGGAGGCGGTCGCCTATCTCGAAGCCAACACGCAAGTGCGGCTCCAGCCGGTGAAAGCCTGTCCGGACTATTATCCGGAGCGGCTGGGCGCGACGCCGGGCGGGCGCGTGCTCGAGCCGGTCGTCTTCGACGGCGCGCGGCTGGGCGGGCATTTCGCGCGGCTGCGCGCGCCGCTGCCGGAGTTCACGCTGTTCGGCGGCATGATGGTCAACCGCCTCGACATGCCGCATCTGCGCCGGGCCGGACAATCGCTGCGCTCGACTCTTCGCGCGGCGCGGCTGGTTTCCGAGTATGCGTGGCAGCGGCTGCGCAGCCCGCGCGGCACGACGCTGCATCTCGGCAATGCGCTCGCCGCGCGGCTGTATGCCTCGCTGCTGGACCGGCAGGTCGAGATCCTCTTCAGTGCGGACGTCGAGGATTTGTCGCTCCAGGGCGCGCGCGTCGGTGGTGTGCTCATCCGTCATGGCGCGCGCGATCGGCTGATCGCCGCGCGACGCGGCGTGGTGCTGGCGACCGGCGGCTTTTCGCACGACGCGATCTTGCGCAAACGCTTGTTCCCACCCGCGACCGGATTTATCTCGGCGGCCCACACGTCCGCTACGGGCGACGGGCTCCGCCTTGCGACTGCAACCGGCGCAGCGCTCAATACGGATGCGACGAGCCCGGCCTATTGGGTGCCGACCTCGCTGTTCCGGCGTACTGACGGAAGCCGTGGTGTTTTCCCGCACATGGCGACCGACCGCGCCAAGCCCGGCGTGATCGCGGTCAATGCGGCCGGCCGGCGCTTCGTCAACGAGGCACTGTCGTACCACGAGTTCGTTCTCGCCATGCTGCGTGACGGCAATGGCGAACCGGACTGGCCGTTCTATCTGATCTGCGACCGCCCGTTCCTGTGGAGCTACGGCCTCGGCCGCATCCAGCCGTTCACGCGCAATATCCGGCGCTACGCGGCGAGCGGCGAGTTGGCCGAGGCCGCTGATATCGCGCAGCTCGCAGGGAAGATCGGCATCAAGCCGTCGACACTCGCGGCGACCATCGCCAACTACAATTCCGATGCGAAGGAGGGCCGTGACCCGGAATTCGGTCGCGGCAGCACCATCTACCAGCGCCATCTCGGCGATAGCAGCCACAAGCCGAACCCCTGCGTCGCGCCCATCCTCTGCGCGCCGTTCTATGCGATGCGGATCTATCCCGCCGATCTCGGCACGGCGACCGGCATGAAGGTGGATGCACAGGCGCGCGTGTTGCGCGAGGACGGCGCGCCGGTTGCGGGCCTCTACGCCTGCGGCAACGACATGGGCTCGATCATGAACGGCAATTGTCCCGGGCCGGGGATTGCACTGGGGCCGGCGCTGACGTTCGGGTACATCGCGGGAAGGCATCTGGCGGAGGGGGCGGTGACGGCGAGTGCGGCGACGGCAACTGCCTGATTGTCGTCTCCGCTATATCCCCGTCATTGCGAGCGAAGCGAAGCAATCCAGAATCGTTCCGCGGAGGCAGTCTGGATTGCTTCGTCGCAAGGGTTCCTCGCAATGACGGCGAGAGAGTTCGGGCCTACCGCTACTCCGCAGCCGCCGCAAAGCGGCTGTTCTCCAGTTCCGCTTCCAACCGCGCCTTCTCCGCCGCCGCCAGCTTGATGTTGGCTTCCTTGACATGCCCGAAGCCGCGGATCGTCTCCGGCAGCCGCGCGAGCCTCGCCAGCAGCGGGATCTGCTCCGCTTTCAGCCCGGCGATCCGCTGATCGATCATGTCGAGATAATCCGCGATCAGCTTCCGCTCGGTCCGGCGCTCCTCGGTGCGGCCGAACGGATCGAACGCGCCGCCGCGCAGGAACTTTAGTTTGGCCAGCACGCGGAAGGCGTGGATCATCCAGCCGCCGAATTCCTTCTTCTGGAGGTGTCCGGTCGTCTTGTCGCGCTGTGCGAAGATCGGCGGGGCCAGATAGAACTTCAGCTTGAAGTCGCCGTCGAATTTCTCCGAGACCTTCTTGGAGAAGCTGCCGTCGGTGTAGAGCCGCGCGACCTCGTACTCGTCCTTGTAGGACATCAGCTTGAACAGGTTTTTCGCGACAGCCTCGGTCAGCTCCATGGATGCGGGGGAGGCCGCATTCTCCGCCTTCCGCACCTTGGCGACGGCGGCGAGGTAACGGTCGGCGTAAGCCTTGTCTTGGTAGCCCGTCAAAAACTCCGCGCGCGTCGCGATGATGTCGTCGAGCGACTTCGTCGGCGCGGCGGCCCGGCTCCGGAATTGCAGCACGCTGCGCACCCGCGACATGTCGTGGGCGGCGAGGCGTCCCCAGGTGAAGGCGAGCTTGTTCATTTCGATCGCGGCGCCGTTGATCTCGATGGCGCGGAGCAGCGCGTCCAGCGATAGCGGGATCGCGCCCTTCTGGAAGGCAAAGCCGAGCATGAAGGGATTTGTCGCGATCGAATCGCCCATCAGCGCGGAGGCAATGCCTGTCGCGTCGATGATGTCGAGGTTCTTGTCGCCGACAGCGTCGCGCAGCACCGTCTGCATCGTGCCCATCTCGAAATCGAGATCGGGATTTTGCACGAAGCTTGCGGTCGGCTGCAGGTCGGCGTTGATATACGCTTTCGTGGTTCCGCGCTCGGCGCGGCTGAGCGCAGAGGGACCTGCCGAGACGATCATGTCGCAGCCGAGGATGACGTCGGCGCCGCCCGTGGTGATCCGGACCGCGGAGATGTCTTCCGGCTTCGCGGCGATGCGCACATGGCTCATCACGGCGCCGTTCTTCTGCGACAGGCCGGTAAAATCCAGCGCCGAGCAGCCGCGGCCGTCGACATGGGCGGCCATGCCGAGCAGCGCGCCGATGGTGATGACGCCGGTGCCGCCGATGCCGGTGACGAGGATGTTGTAGGGGGCGTCCAGCTCACGCGCAGGCGGCAGCGGCAGGTCGGCGAACAACTGGCCTGAGTCCACCGCCGAGGTCTTGATTCGCTTGAGCGTGCCGCCATGGACGGTGACGAAGCTCGGGCAAAAACCCTCGACGCAGGAGAAGTCCTTGTTGCAGTTCGACTGGTCGATCTGGCGCTTGCGGCCGAACTCGGTTTCCAGCGGCTGCACCGAGACGCAGTTCGAGGCCTGCGAGCAGTCGCCGCAGCCTTCGCAGACCAGCTCGTTGATGAAGGCGCGCTTGGCGGGATCTGGATAGAGCCCGCGCTTGCGGCGGCGGCGCTTTTCCGCGGCGCAGGTCTGGTCGTAGATGATGACCGTAAGGCCCTTGATGTCGCGCAGTTCGCGCTGCACGGCGTCGAGGTCGCGGCGGTGATGGATGGTCGCGCCTTGCGGGAAGTAATTGCCATCTGGATACTTACCCGGATCGTCCGACACGATCGCGAGGCGCTTGACGCCCTCGGCCCAGACCTGATGCGCGATCTGGGCGACGTTGAAGCCGCCTTCGGCCGGCTGGCCGCCGGTCATCGCGACGGCGTCGTTGTAGAGGATCTTGTAGGTGATGCTGATGCCGGCGGCCGATGCCGCGCGAAGGGCAAGCAGTCCGGAATGGGTGTAGGTGCCGTCGCCGAGGTTCTGGAAAATGTGCTGCTCGGTGGTGAAGGGCGCTTGTCCGATCCAGTTCACGCCCTCGGCGCCCATATGCGAGATCAGATCGGTGCGGCGGGTCGGCATGCTCAGGGCCATGCCGTGGCACCCGATACCGGCCATGGCGCGGCTTCCTTCGGGCACGCGCGTCGAGGTGTTGTGCGGGCAACCCGAGCAGAAGAATGGCGTGCGCGCGAGCTTGATCTGCGCGGAGGCCGGAACAGGAGTGTCGAAGGCCTCGAGCCGGGCGAGGCGCTGCTCCAGCACCGGGCTATGGTGGCCGAGCTTGCGCAGCCGCGCCACCAGCGCGGCTGCAACGAGGGTCGGCGTCAGCTCGCTCTCGCTCGGCAATAGCGGCGCGCCGCGCTCGTCGCGTTTTCCCGTCACGGTCGGACGCCTGGACGCATCGATGTTGTAGAGGATGCGCATCAGCTGGTCTTCGATGAAGCCGCGCTTCTCCTCGACGACCAGCACGTCCTGAAGTCCTTCCGCGAAGCGCTTGGCGCCGGTTTCCTCCAGCGGCCAAGTCAGTGCGACCTTGTAGATGCGCAAGCCAAGGTCCTGCGCGTCCTTGTCGGTAATGCCCAGATCGGCCAGGGCCTGCCGCAGATCGAGATAGGCCTTGCCGGTCGCGACGATGCCGAGCCGTGCCGGCCTGGAGTCGAGCACGATGCGGTCGAGCTGGTTGGCGCGGGCAAACGCCTGTACCGCCGCCATCTTCGGGCCGAACAGGCGCCTCTCCGCCTCGAGCGGCGGATCGGGCCAACGGATGTTGAGGCCGCCGGGCGGCATCTCGAAATCGTCGGGGAGCTTGATCTGGATGCGTTCAGGATCGCTATAGATCGAGGCTGAGCTTTCCACGGTTTCGCTGATTGCCTTGAAGCCGACCCAGCAGCCGGAGAAGCGCGACAGCGCAAAACCGTAGAGGCCGAGGTCGAGATAATCCTGGAGCGTCGCCGGATTGATGACGGGGATCAGCGCCGCCGCGAAGACCTGCTCGCTCTGGTGCGCCAGTGTCGAGGATTGGCAGCCGTGGTCGTCACCGGCGAGCGCGAGCACGCCGCCATTGAGCGAGGTGCCGGCGGCATTCGCGTGCTTGAGCGCATCGACCGAGCGATCAACGCCAGGGCCCTTGCCGTACCAGATACCGAACACGCCATCGACCTTGGCACCGGGAAACAGACCGACCTGCTGGCTGCCCCAGACGGCGGTCGCCGCGAGGTCCTCGTTGAGGCCGGGGACGAAGGCGATGTCGTGCTGCTGGAGATGTTCCTTCGCGCGCCACAGCGCGTGGTCGTACATGCCGAGCGGGGAGCCGCGATAGCCCGAGATGAAGCCCCCGGTGTTGAGGCCCTGAAGCCGGTCGCGTTCGCGCTGCAACATGGGCAGCCGGACCAGCGCCTGCGTGCCGGACAGGAAGATCCGCTTAGATTCGAGCCGGTATTTGTCGTCCAGCTCGACCTGCATCAGCGTCATTTCAGGAGTCCTCATCTCTTGTTCGGCTTTTATTTGACTTGGTATTCGACTTTGGGGTTTGCGCTGCGGGAGGGAGGAGCGGCTGCGCGACGCGAATTGTGACAGTCAGAGGCATGCACAGCGAAGTCAATATCGCTGGCCGCATCCGTGGCGCTCCTGCTGGTCATGGCTTGCTTGCGGAGAACACGATGCCTGCAAGCGCGTTCGATACCGAGATCACGGAGACGGCTGAGGCGCTGATCGGGCCATGGCGTCACCCGCACCAGATGCTCCACGCAGAAGTATTGCGCGGCACGGCCGAAGGTCGCTCTACATGGCGACGCTGAATGCCTCTTGCGCACCTTACGGGGAGGAGTATCGCCGGCCGTACGGAGCGGGTCGCTAACGCCACCTTCGTCGTTCCGGGGCGCGCGTACGCGGGCCCGGAATCCATTTCACCGCGTGTTCAGCCGCCCGGGTTCGACGCTTACGCGTCGCCCCGGAATGACGACAGAAAGCGCTCATCCTTTGGGCAAATGCACGTCGCAAAGCCGCCGCACAGCGAATAAGCAGACCCCGGCTTTTCCAATAACATTCTGACAGCGCAGTAAATTTTCCTGCGCCGTCGGTTCAACCCCAATTGTACACAATGGCATGGCGCTTGCAGAACTCCTGCAGAGAGAGTTCTCGCGGGGGCCTTGAGTCATGTTGAACTCAACCAAGCCGACACTGGGTGTCATCATCGCCGAACCGGAGCCGGTCAAGCTCGACTGGCCGGCCACCGCGCTTCTCATCATCGACATGCAGCGCGACTTCATGGAGCCCGGCGGCTTCGGGGAGACGCTGGGCAACGACGTCAGCCAGCTCGCGCGCGCGGTGAAGCCGATCGGTGCCGTGCTGAAGGCCGCGCGGGACACCGGCATGCTGGTGATCCACACGCGCGAGGGCCATCTGCCCGATCTCTCCGACGCGCCGCCGGCGAAAATCGAGCGCGGCGCGCCATCCTTGCGCATCGGCGACCCCGGTCCGATGGGGCGCATTCTCATTCGCGGCGAGGCGGGCCACGACATCATTCCGGAGCTCTATCCGCTCGACAACGAGATCGTGATCGACAAGCCCGGCAAGGGCGCGTTCTACGCCACCGAGCTCACCGACGTGCTGGAGAAATACGGCATCGAGAATCTCCTGGTGTGCGGCGTCACCACCGAAGTGTGCGTCAACACCACCGTGCGCGAGGCCAATGATCGCGGCTATCGCTGCGTCGTCATCTCGGACGGCTGCGCGTCCTACTTTCCCGAGTTTCACGAGATGGGCCTGAAGATGATCAAGGCCCAGGGCGGCATCTTCGGCTGGGTCGCAAGCTCAGCCGCGGTACTGGAGGCGATGAAGATTTCCACATCAGCGTAGGGGCATCACGATGAGCACAGGCACGACAGGGACGGCCGGCACCTCCGAGTTCAAGCCGGCACTATGGACACCGGGCGACTGGAACGCGTTTTTCGGCTTCGGCACCAACATCCTCGTCAACATGCTGGTGCTCACGGGCCTGTTGCGCTTCGTGTTGAAGATGCCTGACAGTCTCGTGTTCGGCCGCATCCTGCCCGCGCTCGGGTTGATGATGTGCCTTTCCACCTTCTACTACGCGTTCCTTGCCTATCGGCTGGCGCAGAAGACCGGCCGCAACGACGTCTGTGCGCTGCCCTCGGGCGTCAGCGTGCCGCACATGTTCATCGTCACCTTCGTGATCATGCTGCCGATCACGATCAAGACCGGTGATCCGCTCAAGGGCTGGTCGGCTGGCCTGGTCTGGGTGTTCTTCCAGAGCTTCATCCTGATGATCGGCGGTTTCATCGCGCCGTTCATCCGAAAGATCACACCGCGCGCGGCGCTGCTCGGCACGCTCGCCGGCGTATCCGTCACCTTCATCTCGATGCGGCCGGCGCTCGAAATGTACATGACGCCGCAGATCGGCCTCGTCTGCTTCGCCATCATCCTGGTGAGCTGGTTCGGCGGCGTGAAATATTGGCGCGGCATTCCCGCCGGTCTCGTTGCGATCGCGGTGGGCATGGTCATCGCCTGGGGCTCGAACCTGTTCGGCCTCGGTCTCGGGGGGCTCAGCGTCAAGGGCGTCGGTGATGCCTTTGCCAATTTCGGTTTCTCGGTGCCGATCCCGGCGGTGGGCTACGTCTTCTCCGGTTTCGAATTCCTCGGAATCATCCTGGTCACCGCCATTCCGTTCGGCATCTATGATCTCGTCGAGGCCATGGACAATGTCGAGAGCGCGGAAGCCGCCGGCGACGAATATCCGACCACGCGCGTGCTCACCGCCGACGGAATCGTCAGCCTGATCGGCTGCCTGATGGGCAATCCCTTCATCAACGCCGTCTATATCGGGCATCCCGGCTGGAAGGCGATGGGCGGCCGGATCGGCTATTCGGCCGCGACCGGCATCATGGTGGTGGTGCTGGCCTGGTTCGGCATCATCTCGGTGCTGCTGGCGCTGGTGCCGGTCGTCGCGATCTCGCCCATCCTGCTCTATATCGGCATGCTCATTGGCGCGCAGGCGTTCCAGACCACGCCGGTCAAGCACGCGCCCGCGATCGTGCTGGCACTGACGCCGCATCTCGCGGCGTGGGCCAAGCTCCAGATCGACACCATGTTGGGCTCGACCATGAATGCGGCTGCGACGGTCGGCGGAATGGCCGCCGACAAGGCCGACGCGGTCAAGGCTGCGGCGATCGCAGCCTTGCCGCAGCAGGGCGTGTTCTATCACGGGCTCGAAGTGATGGGCGGCGGCTCCATCCTCGGCGGCCTGATCCTCGGCGCGATCGGTGTCTTCATTATCGAGCGCGATTTCGAGAAGGCCTCGGCGTTCGCCTTGGTCGGTGCAGTGCTGACCTACTTCGGCTTCATGCATGGCGAAGCCGTGGGCATCGGCGGTGGCTTCGGCGTCACGCCCGCGGTCGCGTTCGCCTATGCCGTGATGGCCGCCGGTCTGTTCGCGGCCAGCAGGCTCGGCGCGAGCGAGCCCTACATGCCGCATGCGGACATGCACGCGGCACCGGCGGAGTAGCTACCCGCCTTTGACGGCACCCGCGGTGAGCCCGGCGACGATCTGTCGCTGGGCGAACACCGTCAGCAGCAGCACCGGCAGGGTGACTATCAGCGCAGCGGCCGCGAGCGGCCCCCAGCTCAACTGGTCGAACGAGATCATGTTGTAGACGGCGACGGGCAGGGTGCGGGTCTCGCGTCCGGCCAGCACGATGCCGAAGACAAAATTGTTCCAGGAGAAGATCACGGCCAGGATGAAGGCGACCGCGATGCCGGGCTTGGCGATCGGCAGCGCGACGTGTCGGAAGACCTGCCAGCGCGTGGCGCCGTCGATGAGGGCTGCTTCTTCCAGTTCCATCGGCGTCGTCTCGAAATAGCCGATCATGATCCAGATCACGATCGGCACCGTGACCACGAGGTGGATGATGATCTGCGGCACCAGCGTGCCGAGCAGTCCCAGCCACTGGAACATGAGAAACAGCGGGATCAGATAGGACAGGCCCGGCGTGATGCGGGCGATCAGGATCACGATCGCGGATTTGTGCGCGGCCATCCGCGCAATCCCGTAGCCGGCGGGAACGCCGACCAGCAGCGCAAGCAGCGTCGCGCTCCCTGTCACGATCAGGCTGTTGATGAAATAGGTCAGGAAGCGGTTGGAAGCGAGCACGTCGGCATAGTTCTTCCAGGCGACATGTTCGGGAAAGAACACCGGCGGGTAGGCGGCGTTGTCGATCTCGAATTTGAGCGACAGCGACAGCATCCAGAGGAAGAACAGGATCGCCGGCGACACGATGACGAACACCGAGAACCACAGGCCGATCTTGCCGATGATTTGCCTTGGACTCATGTGCCGCTCGCGATCTCGGTCCACAGCATGCGCTGGCGCGCATAAAGCATCACCGCCGCAAGCAGGACGATCAGCAGGAAGAACACGACAGCGATCGCCGAGCCGTAGCCGAGGTCGTAATAGGAGAAGGCGACGCTGTAGAGATAGATATTGATCGTCTCCGACGCCGATCCCGGTCCGCCCTGGGTGATTGCGAAAATGATGTCAAAGCTCTTCACGGCATCGATCATGCGGATCATGCCGGCGATGAACAGGAACGGCATGATCAGCGGCAGGGTGATGAAGCGGAACACTTGCCAGATGCTGGCGCCATCGATCTGTGCACTTTCATAAGGCTCGGTCGGGATCGCGGCCAGGCCGCCGAGCACGATCAGCATGACCAGCGGCGTCCATTGCCAGGTCTCGACCAGCACCAGCGAGGGAATGACGGTCGCGGGATGGAATACCCAGAGCTGCGCTGGGATTCCAACCAGCGACAGCAGATAGTTCAGTACGCCGAGCTGCGGGTGGAACATCATGGTCCAGACCAGCGCGATCGCCACCGGCGTCGCCATCATCGGCATGATGAAGACGCCGCGCAGAAAGCCGCGGCCAGGAAATTTCTGATGAAACACCACGGCCGCAAACGTGCCGAGCACGAGCGGCAGCAGCACGGACAGTATGGTGTAGACCAATGTATGTCCGACGGCCTCAATGAACCGCGGATCGCTCGTCAGCCGCAGATAATTGGACAATCCAACGAAGGTGGTCGACGAGCCGACCTTCCACTCGTTCAGGCTCATCCAGATCGTGAAGACCCACGGAAAGATGATGATCGCGATCACGACGACCAGCGCCGGCACCACGAACGGCCAGTAGGACGGCGGCCGCAACTCCTTCTCCGGCGCGGCATCAGACTGTGCCGCACCCGGAGTCGATTGTGTCAACGCACTCACGCCTTCTCGCTACGCTCCAGGATCGGCCGGTACTGATCGTTGGCCTTCTTCAGCTCGGCGGCAGGATCGGCGCCGGACAAGGTCGCAGTGACCGCGGCCCCGACGATGTCGCGGAATTCGGCGACCGGAATCACGACGGGCAGGCCCAGCTTGCTGATCTTGCCGGAATCGATCACCGATTGCAGCCATTCCTTGGTCTTGACGCCCTTCTGGACCTCGGGATCGCCGAGGATCGAATTGCGGAACGGTACGCCGCCGCCGGCCTGCAGCAGACGCGCGCCTTGCGTTTTCGAGACCACCCATTGGCAGAGCAGATAGGCGGCTTCCTTGTTCTTGCTCGCAGCGGCAACGCCGATGCCGTCGCCATAGGTCGAGGAATATTGGCCCTTGGGGCCGGCGGGCACGACGGTGTAGCCGACCTTGCCGACGACGCGCGAGGCGGCCGGATCTTCCAGCGGTGGTGCCCAGCCGACGCCGTCGATCCACATCGCGGATCGGCCTTGCGTGAACGAGGCCATCGACTCCATCCAGTTGAAGCCGGCGACGCCTGGAGGTGCCGATTTCGTCAGGAGCGTCTGATACAGCTTGGTCGCGGCAATGGCTTCCGGACCGTCGGTCAGGATATTGCCCTTGGCGTCGAGGAATTCCCCGCCATAATTGAGGAAGAAGTTGCTCCACATCGCCATGTTGGCGTTGCGCAGGCCGCGCCCGACAAAGCCGTAGATGCCTTCCTTGGTGTCGGTGAGCTTCTCGGCCGCCGCAGCCATCTCGTCGAGAGTCTTGGGAACGGCGACGCCCTTCTTCGCGAACAGCTCCTTGTTGTAATAGAGGATGAAATAATCGACCGACCACGGCAGCGACAGCATCTGGCCCTTGTCGTTCCTGGCGTATTGCAGGCCCGCGGCCGAGAAGTCGCTTTCGACGAGATCGGGCGCGGTGAGCGCCGGGTCCTTCATGAAGGGCGTCAAATCGGCAAGCCAGCCGGCCTTCTCGAACTGCCGCTTCTGCACGTGATAGCTGAGATGGACGACGTCGAAGCTCGGACGGCCCGAGGTGAACTCGATCACCACCTTCTGGCGCTGCTGCTGCTCGGGAATCTGCTCCGCTTCGACCTGGATGCCGGTGAGCTCGGTGAACTCCTTGACGTATTTTTGCAGATTGTCGCCGCGAGGCCCCTTGGCGAGGATCACCTCGAGCTTGGTCCCTGCGTATTTCTTCCAGTTCACGTCGGCGCGCGCCGGCAATCCCGTCAGGCTGAGCGCGCCAGCTGCGGCAGTGCCCGTCAAGAGCGTACGACGCGAGATTTTGTGGTTGACCACTTGAGGTCCCTCCCTGTGACTCAATTTGGGCGGATACTAGCGGCCGTTCTGCGTCTGCCTAGCCCTAATCTGTGGAATTCAGGGCCGCACGGCCGGCGTTTCCATCGGCAAGCCATGCGCTCGCGACATCAGATAGAGTTCGAGCGCGACCAGCTCGGGCGCGCCGAAATCATAGGCCTGGGCGCGGACACCCGTCATGCAGCTGCGTAGCCGGCGCTCCAGCGACCCCAGCGTCTGCCATTCCAGGCGATAAAGCGGATAGCCGGTCGGCTGTCCCTGCGTGATCGGCGCGCCGGCAAGTCGCTTATCGAAATTGTCGTCGTGGCAATTGGTGCAGGCAAGGTTGAGCTGGCCCTGGCGCTGCATGAAGAGGTCGCGGCCCTGTTCGACGAATGGCTTCAGTTGCGGATCGTCGCCGGCCGTGATCGCGGTGCCGCGCGATTGGTGCGCGACGAAGGCGGACAAGGCCAGCAGGTCGCGACTCTCGTAGGGGAGCGCCGGTGCCTGCTGATGATTGCTGCGGCACAGATTGATGCGCTGGTCGAGCTTGACCGGGCGCGCCAGCGCCTTGTCGAAGGCCGGGTAGCGCGCCGCGACGCCTTTCATGCTGCCGTGTGCATCGCCATGGCAATCCGCACAGGCCTTGTCGGCGCTACCGGTCCTCTTCGTCCACAACGCCTCACCGTCGAGCACGAACAGCATGCCGGGATTTGAGCTGTCGTCATCCTGCATCGCGCGGGTGTCGGGCCCCATGAACGAATAGCCGGAGCGGCGCGCGTCCGGCGGAATCTCGCCGGCGAGCAGGGCAGGGCTCGTGGCGAGGAGCGCCGCGGCCGATATCGCGCGCCAAAAACTCATTCGACGGTGATCGACGCCGATGCGCTGGACGAATAGCCGTTGTCGCCGATCCATTCGAACTCGAACTTGCCGCTCTCCTTCGCGACCGTGAAGAACGACAGATAGGGATTGGCTGCTATCGCCGGAAAGAGATCGGCGCGAAAAACCTCGGTGCCGTTATAGCGGCACGTAAAGCTGGTGATGATGTCGCGCGGGACCAACGCGCCGTCCGCGGTATGGCGGAAGCCGGTCTCCATGATGTGCGAGGTCAACGTGCGGATTTCGATGATTTCGCCGCGTCTGGCTTTCGCGGGAACGTTGATGAGCGCGGCCATCAGTTCATCTCCTCGGTGCAGGCGGCCAGCGTCACGACGATTTCGGTCGTGACCTGCCAGAACGTGTCGTCGGAAAGGCGCGCTATCGCCACCACCTTCTGGGTGTCGGCGAGCCGGATCCGGGTCGAGACCTGGGCGCGACCAGAGGAGGGGCCGAGATGGAAGTTGCCGATGTTGGGCTGCGGGTTCTTCTCGTTGAAGACGTGAATGCTCTTGACGTAGTCGTCCGCCGTCATCGGGCTCGCGACGCTCACGGTCAGCGGCACCGTGTTGCCGTTCTCGACCAGCGGCGGAATGTCGAGCTTCACCTTACCGGTGCGTACAGGTGCTTCGCCGACGACGTTGCGGATCGCGGCGTTTAGCATCGCCGGTGTCGCCTCGAGCGGCCGCAGCGTGACGATCGGGATCGTCCCGGCGACCGTTACGCTTCCGGCAAGGTTCAGGAATTGTCGTCGCGTGGTTGGCATGAACAGTCCTAGTCCCGAAGCGTTGCGAGAAAAGCCACGATGTCCTCGATCTCGGTGGCGGACAAGATCGGTTTGCCGGCGAAATTTCGCCCGACCCGCACGAGGTGATCGGTGCGATAATAGGACGGCATGATGGTCTCAGGGTTGAAGCGCGCTGCATCGACCAGTCGAAGCCGCAACTGGCTCACCGTCCAGCGGTTCCCCGCACCCGAGAGATCAGGCGCGAGGTCGCCCTGGAACCGGGTTTCCGGGAACGGACCGGAATGGCACAGGATGCAAGTCGTCGTGCGTGCCAGCACCAGCGCGCGCCCGCGCGCGGCATCGCCGGGCGCGCCGGTGAGCGATTCCGCAATGCCGTCGCCGGTGATGTTGTAGGGCAGGAGCTCCTCGGCTCCCGCATGGCAGGCGAAGGCGACACTGGCGGCGATCAGCGCTGCGATATGGACCAATGCTCTAGCCAAAGGTGTCCGCCGTGATGGTTTGAAACCAGCGCTCGGCTTCAGCCGCCTCGCGGGCGCGCAATTCGCGCGGCGCATCGATCGGGCTGGTCGCGCCGCCCTCGACCTCGGCGAAGATGTCGCCCCTGGGCTGGTAATTGCCCGCGAGCGAAAAGCCGTAGCCGGGTGCGACGATGTTGTAGCAGACGCCTGTCAATCGCGGCGTTTCTGGTGCGCGGCCGGCAAGGAGGTTCACGATCACGGCGGCGCAGGCCTTGCCCTGTGCGCTTGCCGCGGATGCCGATTTGGGAATGCCCCCGCCGAGGCAGGCATCGCCGATGACGTGGATGTTCTGGACAAGCTTCGACTCGAAGGTGACGGGATCGATCGGGCACCAGCCGGTGGCATCCGCAGCGCCCGCGACCTCGGCGATGCGTCCGGCACGCTGCGGCGGGATGACGTTGGCGACGTCAGGGATATAATTGCCGAACTCGGTGACGATGGTCCTGGTCGCGGCATCGACCGAGGTCACGCGGCCGCCTTGCGACAGCCCGATGCGTTCGATCATGTCGCCGTAAAGCTCCTTCCACGCCTTCTCGAACAGTCGCTGCTGGGAGAAATTGTCCTTGGCGTCGAGGACCAGCACTTTCGAGCGCGGCTTCTTGGTTTTCAGGTAATGCGCAATCAGGCTGGCGCGCTCGTAAGGAGCAGGCGGACAGCGCGAGGGATTGGCGGGGATCGCAATGGCGACAGTGCCGCCGTCCGGCATGGCCTCCAGCTGCCGACGCAGCAACAGCGTCTGCGCGCCGGCCTTCCAGGCATGCGGCATCTTTTCGGATGCCGCGTCGTCGTAGCCAGGCAGAGCCTCGAAATGGAAGTCGATGCCGGGAGAGAGGACGAGACGATCATAGGGCAGCGCAACGCCATCGGCCGTCACGACGCTGCGCAGCTGCGGCTCGATTGTGGTTACGGCTTGGCTGATCACCGTCACGCCTTCGGCACCAAGCCTATCATAGCCAAATTGCTGAGCTTCGATGTCGCGCAGGCCGGCAATTACCTCGTTGCTGAAGGGACAGGAGGTGAAGGCTGCATTGGGCTCGATCAGGATGACTTGCAAGTTTGCCTGCGCGCGCTTCAGCGCGCGGGCGCACGCCGCACCGCCAAAACCGCCGCCGACCATGACGACGCGGCCCGCCGATTGCGCGCGCAGGATCGAAGGAACGGCGAATGATGTAGCCGCGGCGGCGATGCCGAGGACGGCATCCCGCCGTGTCACCGACGCATTCATGAGGCTTGTCCGGAAAGGGTGCCGCGGCGGCCGTTACGGCCGCCGCGGCGTTTCTCAGGCGAAGGTGATGTTCTGGTCGCGCAACGGCACCGAGCGGATGCGTTTGCCCGTCGCCGCGAAGTAAGCATTGAGCACCGCCGGCGCCGCGACGCCGATGGTCGGCTCGCCGACGCCGCCCCAGAACCCGCCGCTCGGCACCATCACCGATTCGACCTTCGGCATCTCGTTGATGCGCATCGAATTGTAGGTGTCGAAGTTGGTCTGCTCGATCTTGCCGTCCTTGACGGTGCAGCCGCCGTAGAACAAGGCGCTAAGGCCATAGACGAAGGAGCCTGCGATCTGTCGCTCCACCTGCGCCGGATTGACGACGTAGCCGGGATCGGTGGAGGCGACGATGCGATGCACCTTGATCTTGTTGCCGTCGGTCACCGAGATTTCGGCGGCGCCGGCGACATAGCTGCCATAGCCCATGACCTGCGCGATGCCGCGATAGATGCCCTGCGGCGCCGGGGTGCTCCAGCCGATCTTCTCCGCCACGGCATTGAGCACCGCCAGATGCTTGGGGTGATTGCCCATCAGCTTGCGGCGGAATTCGAGCGGGTCCTGGCCTGCGGCCTGGGCCAGCTCGTCCATGAAGCATTCCATGTAGATCGCGTTGTGATTGACGTTGACGCCGCGCCAGAAGCCCGGCGGAACGTGCGGGTTGCGCATCGCATGCTCGACCAGGAGGTTTGGCACGGAGTAACCGAACGCGGCTTCGCCGGACTGGGCGACGCCCTGGAACGCGGCAGGATCCATGCCGTTCTGCAGCGCTTCGGGACGGAGCGAGAACAGGATCGATTGCCCGGACAGGCGGTAGTGTAGTGCGACCAGATTGTTGTCCGCATCGAACGCGCCGGTCATTTTGCACTGGGTGATCGGGTGATATCGGCCGTGCGCCATGTCCTCTTCGCGCGACCACAACAGCTTGATCGGCGTGCCCGGCATCTCCTTGGCGATCAGGACGGCTTGGCGGACATAGTCGGTCTGGCCGCGCCGGCCGAAGCCGCCGCCGGGCATCACCTTGTGCACGTCGCACTTCTCCGCCGGCAGGCCCGACGCTTCCAACGTGGCCGCGAAGGCCGCCTCGCCATTTTGCGTGCCGCACCAGACCTCGCATTTGTCCGCCGTGTAGAGCGCCGTGGCGTTCATCGGCTCCATGGTGGCGTGGTTCTGGTAGGGATAGTTGTAGACGGCCTCGATCTTCTTGGCGGCACCGGCAATCGCCGCCTTCGCGTCGCCGTTCTTGTTGCCGACATAGGCCGGCTGCCCGTTGTCGAGGCCTTCGGTCAGCCATTTCGCGATCGACTCGCTGGAGACCTTGGCGTTGTCGCCCTCGTCCCAGACGATCGGCAGCGCCTCCAGCGCGGTCTTGGCGTGCCACCAGGTGTCGGCAACGACCGCGACCGCGGTGTCGCCGACCTTGACGACCTTCTTGACGCCCTTCATGCCGGTGATCTTGGCTTCGTCATAGCTCTTCAGCTTGCCGCCGAACACCGGGCAGTCCTTGATCGCGGCGTTCAGCATGCCCGGCAGCTTGACGTCGATGCCGTAGATCATGGTGCCGGTGGTCTTCTCGGCGGTGTCCAGCCGCTTCACGCCCTTGCCGATCAGCTTCCAGTCCTTGGGGTCCTTCAGCTTGACGTCGGCCGGTGGCGTCAACTTGGCCGCAGCCTCCGCGACCTTGCCGTAGGTCGTGGTCTTGCCGGTCGGCGTGTGGGTGATGACGCTGTTGGCGGCCGTGCATTCCGACGCCGGCACTTTCCACGCCTCGGCGGCAGCCTGGATCAGCATCACGCGTGCGGTGGCACCGCCCTTGCGGACATAGTCTTGCGAAGAGCGGATGCCGCGGCTGCCGCCGGTCGAGAAATCGCCCCAGACGCGCTTGCGGGCGACGCTCTGGCCCGGTGTCGGATATTCGGTCGAGACCTTCGACCAGTCGCATTCGAGTTCCTCGGCGACGAGCTGGGCAAGGCCGGTGAGCGAGCCCTGGCCCATTTCGGAGCGGGCGATGCGGATGACGACGGTGTCGTCGGGCCTGACCACGACCCAGGCGCCGATCTCGGGGGAGCCGTCGGCCGCGCGGACCATTGCGGGGCCGCCGAAGGGGATATCGAGGCCGATTGCGAGACCTGCGCCGACCGCGGCGGTGCCGATGACGAAGGCACGGCGGTTCATCCTGGGAGAGACATGCTTGTTCATGTGGCGGCTCCTTACGCGCTTGCGATCGTGTGGATCGCTTCGCGCACCTGCTGGAAGGTGCCGCAGCGGCAGATATTGGTGATGGCCTCGTCGATGTCGGCGTCGGTCGGCTTCGGCTTCTCGCTCAGCAGCGCCGCGACCGCCATGATCATCCCGCTCTGGCAATAGCCGCATTGCGGCACGTCCTGGGCAATCCAGGCTTCCTGCACCTTGTGCAGTGCGTTGCCGGAGGCGAGCCCTTCGATGGTCGTGATCTTCTTGCCTGCGGCCTCGCCGACTGAAACGCCGCAGGAGCGGGTGGCGACGCCGTCGATGTGAACGGTGCAGGCGCCGCATTGTGCAATGCCGCAGCCATATTTCGTTCCGGTCAGGCCGGCATTCTCGCGGATCGCCCACAGCAGGGGCGTATCCGGCTCGACGTCGAGCGTGAAGGTTTTTCCGTTGATTGTTAGGTTTGCCATCGCAGTCCCCTGATTGGCCCAATCCACCGATTGGACTCAGGGGCGCAATGTGTCCGGCAAATTGGAAACGTTCAAATCAATAGTCCGAGGGGTAGCCGCTGGAGATTCCCGCCCTGGACGCCCGCGGCACGGCTTGGGGCGCCGTCCTCCGGCTTCCGCGCCAACGCCCCCGGAACCGAGAGCGACAGTTTGTCCCTTTTGCCGGGATGCAAGTCGACAATGCTCTGCTACAGTGGAATCAGCCAAAAAGGGGTTCCATGAACGTACCGCAGCCTTGCAAAGTCCTGATGCTCTATCCGCTGTTCTCGGCAGAGTCCTTCTGGAGCTTTGGCGAATCCTGCAAAGTGTTGGGCGTGAAGCGCCCCGCGGCCCCTTTGGGGCTGATCACCGTTGCCGCGATGTTGCCCGAGCACTGGACGGTCCGGCTGATCGATTGCAACACGGAAGCCTTCAGCGACGAGGATCTTTCCTGGGCCGACGTCGTCTTCACCGGCGGTATGATGCCGCAGCAGGCCGACACGCTGCGCCTGATCGAAATTTGCCGTGCCGCGGGCAAGCCGGTGGTCGTCGGCGGTCCCGATCCCACCTCGAGCCCCCATATCTATGAGAGGGCCGACTTCCAGGTGCTCGGCGAGGCCGAAAGCGTTCTCCACGAATTCGTCGCGGCCTGGGACAGTGGCGCACGCTCCGGCGTCTTCATCGCGCCGAAATTCCAGGCCGACGTCACCAAGACGCCGGTGCCGCGCTTCGACCTGCTGAAGTTCGAGGACTACCTTTATCTCGGTGTGCAGTATTCCCGCGGCTGCCCGTTCACCTGCGAGTTCTGCGACATCATCGAGCTCTATGGCCGGGTGCCGCGAACCAAGACGAACGAGCAGATGCTGGTCGAGCTCGACAGGCTCTACGCCATGGGCTACCGCGGCCATCTCGACTTCGTCGACGACAATTTCATCGGCAACAAGAAGTCGCTGCGGCTGTTCCTGCCCCAGCTCGCCGAATGGCAGCGCGCCCACGGCTATCCGTTCGAATTGTCGACCGAAGCCTCGGTCAATCTGGCCGACGATCCCGAGCTATTGAACCTGATGGGCCAGGCGAATTTCTTCGCCATCTTCGTCGGCATCGAAAGTCCGGATCCGGCGACGCTGGTCGCGATGCGGAAGAAACAGAACACGCGGCGCAACATCGCCGAGAGCATCCACAAGATCTACGCCGCGGGCATGCTCGTCACCGCGGGTTTCATCGTCGGCTTCGACAATGAGAAGCTCTCGATGGCGGATGCCATGATCGACTTCATCGAAGAGGCGGCGATCCCGGTCAGCATGGTCGGCCTGCTCTATGCCTTGCCGAACACGCAACTGACGCGCCGCCTGGAGCGCGAAGGCCGGCTGCATCCGGGCCATGATTTGGCGCCGACCATCGGCGCGGATCAGTGCACCGCCGGGATCAACTTCGACCCGGTGCGCCCGTTGCGCGACATCCTGACGGACTACAAGCGCGTGCTGGAGCACATCTACAGCCCGGAGGCCTATGCAAGGCGCATCGATCGTCTGATGACGCTGCTCGACCGCTCGCGCCAGCGCCAGGAGCTCGCCGAAGGCGATATCCGCGCCCGGATCGGCGCGATGGAAACGGTGCACAAGGTGGTCACAGCCCTTCCCGAGGCGCGTGGGCCGCTGTGGCAGACCTTCATGAACTGCGCCAAGCGCGACACCACGTCGGCGCGGATTGCCGTGCAGATGATCGCTGCCTATGCGCATCTCGGGCCGTTCTCGCGCAAGGTCATCGCTGCCATCGATGAGCGTCTCGCAGCACTCGACGAGGGGACGGTCGTTCCGGTCGCGACTGTCGAGGTGACGGCGGCCCGACATCTGGCCTGACGGTCTACTTCACCGCCAGCCGCAAAAAGCTCATCACGCTGCCGAGCGCGGCAAAGCCCGCGCCGAGTGCCAGCGCTACGGTCGCACCGTCATGACCGGCGAGCGAGAAGCAGGCTGCGGCGAGCGCCGCACCCGTCGTCTGCCCCGTCAGGCGCGCGGTGGCGACGATGCCCGAGGCGCTGCCGCTGCGATGTGGCGGCGCGCTCGACATCACCGCCTTCATGTTCGGCGCCTGGAAGAAGCCGAATCCCATGCCGCAGATCACCATCCGCCAGATGATGTCGGGGATCGCAGGATTGGCCGGCAGCATCGCCAGCAGCGCCATGCCGAGGCCGAGCAGCACGAGCCCGATGCCGCCGAGCAATCCGACCGCGTGCCGGTCGGAGAGGCGTCCTGCGATCGGCGCCATGATGCCGACCACCAGCGGCCACGGCGTCATGAAGAAGCCGGTCTCGACCTGCGAACGCCCCAGCACGTCCTCGAAATAGAACGGCAGCGAGACGAAGGCGAGGCCCTGCACCGCGAACGAGCACACCGCCGTCGCCGCCGACAGCGCGAACATCGGCCGGCTGAACAGGTCGATCGGCAGCATCGGGGCCGGATGATCGGCATGGCGGCGCGTCAGGATGAAGCCGAGCACCAGGGCCGTGACCAGCTCGATGCCCACGACCACGGGTGAGAGATTATGCGCAGCACTGCCGATACCCGTGATGAACAAGCCGAGACAGGCCGACGCGAGGGCCGCGCCGAGAAAGTCGAAGCCATGATCGGCGCGCGGCGTCTTCGGCAGCATCGCAAATCCGATGCCGATCGCGACCAGGCCGAACGGGATGTTGACGGCGAACAGCCATGGCCACGGGCCGACCGCGAGGATGGCGGAGGCGATCGAGGGACCGAAGGTGAAGGCGGTCGCGACCACCAGCGCGTTGTGGCCGAAGCCGCGGCCGAGCATTCGGCCGGGATAGACGAAGCGCACCAGCGCCGTGTTGACGCTCATGATGCCGCTCGCACCCAGCCCTTGCAGCGTGCGCGCGACCAGCAGGCTCTCCAGCGACCACGCCACCGCGCAGAACAGCGAGGCGATGGTGAACAGGATCAGGCCGCCGAGATAAATGCGCTGGTGCCCGACGATCTCGCCGAGCGCGCCGAGCGGCAGCAGCGTCGCCACCAGCGCGATCTGGTAGACGTTGACCACCCAGACCGATTGCTCCGGGGTCACATGCAGGTCGCCGGCAATGGCGGGCAGCGCGATGTTGGCGACCGCGGTGTCCAGCGAGGCCATCGCCAGCGCGGTGAAGATCGCGGCAATGGCCCAGCGCCGCTGTGCGGGCGGAAGGCCGTCGGAAATGGTGTGGTCGGGCTTGCGCGCGGCGGCAGGTAACGTGATTGTCATTGCGTTAGCGCGTTGCTCCGGCGGCCGGCTCCATGGGACTTGGCATGTACTACGGCGCGGCCGCCTTCCACAGGCATATGCTTGCATGCAGTGTATGCGCGAAGGCTGGGCGATGAACCTGCGCGCCGGCGTATGATCACGCGAACTGCTGCAATGTCAGGGGAGCGCCATGCACATCGTCGTTTTGCCCGGTGACGGCATCGGGCCCGAGATCACGACCGCGACATCAGGCGTGCTGCGCGCGGCCTCCGAGCGCTTCCAGCTCAATCTGCGCCTGGAGGAGCATGCGGTCGGCCATGCGAGCCTCAAACAATTTGGCACGACGGTGCGCCCCGAGCTGCTCGACATCGTCCGCGCCGCCGACGGCCTGATCCTCGGGCCGACCGCGACCTTCGACTTCAAGGACGAAACCCATGGCGAGATCAACCCGTCGCGGCACTTTCGCAAGAACCTCGACCTCTACGCCAATGTCAGGCCCGCACGCACCTTTGCGGGGCGGTCCGGCCGGGTCGGCGATTTCGACCTCGTCGTGGTGCGCGAGAACACGGAGGGGTTTTACGCCGACCGCAACATGGAGCAGGGCAATGGCGAGATGCTGGTCACGCCTGACGTCGTGATCTCGCTGCGCCGGATCACGCGCCTGTGCTGCGAGCGCATCGCGCACGCGGCGTGCCGGCTGGCGATGAAGCGACGCAAGCATCTCACCATCGTGCACAAGGCCAATGTGCTCAAGCTCGGCGACGGCATGTTCCTCGACATCTGCCGCGCGGCGGCGAAGACCTATCCCGGCCTTGGGGTCGACGACATCCTCGTCGACGCCATGATGGCGCATGTGGTGCGTAACCCCGACCGCTTCGACGTCATCGTCGCCACCAACATGTTCGGCGACATCCTGTCCGATCTCACCGCCGAGCTCTCGGGCAGCCTCGGCCTCGGCGGCTCGCTCAATGTCGGCGACAGCTTCGCCATGGCGCAGGCCGCGCATGGCTCGGCGCCTGACATCGCCGGACAGGACGTTGCTAATCCGGTCTCGCTGATCCTGTCGACGGCGTTGCTGCTGGCCTGGCACGGCCAGAACAGCGGCGCGGTGCGCTACGAGGAAGCCGCACGTGCGATCGAGGCGGCGGTGGCAAAAGCGATCGGCGAGGGCAGGGCGACGCGCGATGTCGGCGGCAAGCTCGGCACCATCGCGGCGGGAGCGGCGATCGCGGAGATCCTGCAGGCGGGGTGAGTGGTCATGCGGGGTCTTGCGTGTTTTTTTAAGGGCCCAAAACAAAAAACGCGAAAACAACCCCATGCACAGTAGAAGGCCCCTTGATCAATAAGGGATTTTCGAATCGCATCGCGACGACATTCGCGGCGGCCCTGACGTTGACGCGTCGGGCAAAACACTGGCAGGATGCCAGGATTGCACCGATCGGCAAAAGACCATCGGGTGCTTCCTGTGAAGGAGCGATGTGCGCTTCCTGTGGTGAAGCAGATCCAGGCGTGCAGCTCCGGCATTCCGCTTTCGAAGTGCTAAGTTTCTTTTTCTTTTTCGCTGATTTTGCTCGATCCATTTGCAGAGGTTTATTGCCATGAAAATGTCTGTGCCAATTTTGTGGGCAGCCGTGATCCTCACCGCGACCGCTGCCTTGGCGCAGAATGGGCTTCCGGCCTGGGCGTTCTTGTGGGACCCGACCGTCAAGGTGCCCCCGGCTGACGACAAGCCCAATCAACTCGCCGGCAGCAACGCCGCGTTCAGCTGGAAGCAGGCGCGCGATCTTTTCTTTGCGCCTGATTGGCATCCGGACGACCACCCGGCCATGCCGGAAATCGTTGCCAACGGACGAAAGCCGGATGTCCGCGCTTGCGGATCGTGCCATCGCGTCGAGGGCACCGGCGGTCCTGAAAATGCGAGTCTCGCGGGCTTGCCGGCGAGCTATCTCGTTCAGCAGCTGGCTGATTTCAAAAGCGGCGCGCGAAAGATGTCGGGGCCGGAGAGGCCCTCCACACAATTGATGATGGCGTCAGTCAAAGCCATGACCGACGCCGAGATGCGCGCTGCGGCAGATTATTTCTCTGCGCAGAAGCCCAAGCAGATCATCAAGGTCGTCGAAAGCGAAAGCATTCCAAAGACGGGGCCGTCCCGCTTGTTCTACGTCAAAAGCCCGGAGGGCGGCTCCGAAACCCTCGGCCCGCGCATCGTCGAGGTACCGGACGATGTGGATCAGTTCGAGCTTCGAGACTCCCGGGCGACCTTCACAGCCTATGTTCCGGTTGGAAGTCTGGCGAGGGGAGAAACACTCGCCAAGACGGGCGGATCGGGAATAACCGTCGCCTGCGGTAGCTGCCACGGTCCGGAGTTGAAAGGCGTCGGTGATATTCCGCCAATTGCCGGGCGCTCGCCGACCTACATCGTGCGCCAGCTTCATGAGTTTCAAAGCGGGGGCCGCGTGGCAAGCGCAAGCTCCCTGATGCAACAGACCGTCGAAAAGTTGTCGCAGAACGACATGATCGCGCTGGCTGCCTACGTGGCGTCGCTCTCGCCATGACCCGAGCCGCTGCTGCGGGGAATGACGTCGCTCCCTAGCGTGGAGCGTCGGTTGGCATGGGCATCGGCAGGTCCCGAGTCTGGGGAGAGCAGAAGTCATCGCCTCCGGTGCAGACTGCCGCCTTTGCCCCGATCCGGTCGTCAGTTCGCTTGGAGCAACGTAGAACAATGGCTGTTCTCAGCCGGAGTGTATGAGACTGGATTGGTAATGAAACGACGAGAATTCCTGATTTTGGTTGGTGTGGCGTCTGCGTTGCCGCTGGCAGCGCGAGCACAGCAAGCAAAGCGAATGCCCCGAATTGGCCTTCTCCTCCCTCCACCGCGGAATTTGGAAGTCGACGCGTTCCTCAAGGGGCTCAGCGATCTCGGTTGGGTTAACGACGTGAACGTTCATGTCGAATACCGCGACGCCGGTGGCGACGACGCCAGGCTGCCGGCGCTTGCGAATGAACTTGTCGCTCTTGATGTTGACGTTCTCGTCACAGCCACATATCCCGGGATTCTTGCCGCTCACAACGCGACGGCAAAAATTCCGACCGTGATGATCGTAGGCCCCGATCTGGTGACCATAGGGCTTGCAGCCAGCATGGCTCATCCTGGCGGCAACATCACGGGGCAAACCTTTTTCCTGACAGAACTGGCTGCAAAGCGCTTGGAGATTCTCGCAGGCTTGGCTCCCTCGACGCGACGCGTAGGGGTGCTCATGCAGCGAGGAAATCCACTGAACAACACCACAATGAGCACCATGAGGAACGCGGCGCAGGCATTGAAGATGGAGCTACTACCTATCGAGGTCGACGTCCCCGGCGATCTCGAAAGCGCGCTGTCACTCGTCGGCTCTAACCCGATGGACGGCCTCGTGATCACGGATGCAAACGCGTTTGTCACCAACACGTCCATGGTCGCCGCGATTGTGGACAAGTGCCGGGTGCCATCGGTTGCCGCACCCATTGTCGCCTCCCGCGGGGCGGCCCTGATGGGTTACGGGGTGGACTTCACCGCAATGTTCCGCCACGCGGCTGTTTTCGTCGACAAGGTATTGAAAGGTGCTAACCCCGCCGAGATTCCCATCGAGCAGCCGACGCAGTTCAAGACCGTCATCAATCACAAGACCGCAAAGGCGCTCGGCGTGGAGATAGCTCCGTCCTTGCTGGTGCGCGCGGACGACGTGATCGAATAACAGCGCCAACCTCTGCAGTAGCCTCGTTCTCCGCGATCGCGGAGAACTTGCCGCTGGGATGAGGTCGCCCTGCGGGGGCCTTGCGTGTTTTTTACGGATGCTTCGGGGTGGCGCCAGCTATATGCCCGATTTGGTAAGTCGAGCCAGCGTAGCGAGTTGCCGCATCCATTGCATTCTAGGCCGGGCTGGATAGCCACCCCAGGTCGTTCCCGGGGGAACGTTGGTCATAACTCCCGAGCCCCCCGCCACCCTTGCACCCTTGCCAATCGTGACGTGAGGAGCGATCGCAACTCTGCCACCGAGGACGACAAAATCTTCAATCGTAACGCTGCCACTAAGCCCCGATTGTGCGACGATAATACAATGGCGGCCAATGACTACGTTGTGACCGATCTGACAGAGATTGTCGATCTTTGTAGCTTCTCCGATGATCGTGTCTCTTATGCCGCCCCGATCGATCGTCGTGCCGGCCCCGATCTCTACGTCGTCGTGGATAATGACTCGCCCGGTCTGCGGGACTTTTTGCCATCGGACACCGGCGACATAGCCAAAACCGTCCTGCCCAATATGGGAGCCCGGATGGATGACGACCCGCTCACCCATAAGCGTATGTGTAATCGAACAGCCCGCGCCAATCGTGCAGTTGCGGCCTATCAGAACATCCGGGCCGATCACGGCCGTGGCGGAGATGATGCTTCCCGCTCCAATCTCAGCTCGGGGTCCGATCACGGCTCCCGGATCAACCGTGATTCCGCCAGCAAGGCGCGCAGTTGGATGGATCGTCGAGCCGGAAGCTATGTCGCTGGCTTCGTAAACGGAGGTGGGCCGAAGAGACCGGGGATAAAGTTCGCTATGGACGTCAACAAATGCCTGGTAGGGCTGCTTCGCAAGCAGCGAGATGAGAGTACTTGGGGCGCAGTTTTCGAAGCGATGAAGCATCAGGCAGGCCCCGGCGCGCGTTGTAGTCAGCGCGTCGGCGTACTTGCCGCTTTCGATAAAGACGAGGTCATTCGGCCCGGCGAGTTCGAGTGGCGCAACGTTTGTAATCAGATGTGAAAGTCGTGTCGCGTCGTGACATTCGGCGCCGGTTAGCGAGATAATTCTGGCTACCGTCAAGCCTGCGGGGCTATCGAAGAACTTGCCGTCTCGCATATCCCCACCCCCATTGCGGAACGATTGCGAATAGGATGAGGCGATATCGCTGCAACCTGAATCGCCGCTCTTGCTGGTCTTGCGTCCAACCTTGAAAAGCTCCGTAAGGGCAATTCACCAAGTCTGCTTCATCCTTTCTCCAATTGAAGCTCGATCGCTCGATTTCGGTACGATTACGATGACCAGCGATTCTTTTGAGAGGAGAACGAACCAACCTGTCGTCGGTTGATTTAGATCAATGGTCAAGGACCATCTGTTGCGGGGCTCGAAAGAACCCGACAATACTGCATGTGGGCTAACTCGGTGGCGATAAGGCTCCATCGCTGTCCATAAAGGGCCAAGATTCATCAGGACGGCATTGATCAGCCGCGGGCCCGCTAGCGATGGCTTACGTTGTTTTCGGCTAGGCTAACGACGCTAAACGGCAACTATCCCGTCTGGAAGGACCTCGCGCCGCACGATTGCAAGGCTGCCATCGGGCAGGCCGTCAAATCCTTTTGGAGGTATGGAGATGATTGCGGGCGGTTCGTCGCCGCTCTACTGGTGTCCTTAGCCGGTTCGTCAGGGCGAACTGGAACTTTCTGCTCCTCCTGAAGACATCCGGAAAGGACCTGCCTCCGGGGCTGATGGACGCCAGGGATGATAGCCTCAGAACTGATACCTCCTCAGCCCCCCATCCACCGGGATCACCGTGCCCGTGATGTACCGCGCTACGGGTGACGCCAGGAACACCGCGAGCGCGGCGAGGTCTTCCGGCTCGCCCCAATAGCCGACGGGAATCTCTTCCTCCGCGAACCGCTCGCGATAATCAGGCGCGTAGTTGCGGCGGATCTGTTCGCTCATGATGCGGCCGGGCGGGATGCAGTTGATGGTGATGCCGTGCTCGCCGATCTCGCGCGACAGGCCCTTGGCCCAGGCGTGCACGGCGGCTTTGGCGGCAAACGCGGCGTTGAGGCCTTCCGGCTCGGACTTGCCGGTGATGTTGACGATGCGGCCCCATTTGCGTTCGATCATCTGCGGCAGCAGCGCATGCGCGATGCGGCGGTAGCTGGTGAAATTCAGCGCGATCGCTTCGTCCCATTGGCTGTCGGGCGCATCGACGGGGAGGGGGCGGCTGCCGCCGGCATTGTTGATGAGGATGTCGACATGGCCGAGCTCGCTCACGGCGAAGGCCGAAATCTTCTCCGCCGCGTCCTTGGCCATCACGTCCTGCTCGAATGGCGTGATCAGACCGGAGCCGACTTCCGTTACCAGCTCGGCGAGCAGGTCGGTGCGCCGTGCCACGCCGACGACGCGCACGCCTTCGGCAGCCAAGCCCTTGGCGATGGCGCGGCCGATGCCGACGCTCGCTCCGGTGACGACGGCGGTTTTCGATTTGAGCCCGAGATCCATGGTGACACGCCCTCTTGTTCGCTGTCAGCTTGTCGCTGTTCGTTTTTCTGTTCGTTTCCTGCCGTGTCCCGGCCAGCCTGATTTGCCCGACCGGGACGAGCAGTGGTAACCAAGAGCCGCGTTGAAGGAAACACGAAAAAGAAAAGGCGCCGAGCGATGGTCTGGGATCCGCAGCAATATCTGAAATTCTCCGGTCACCGGCTCCGGCCCGCCGTCGACCTCTTGATGCGGATTCCGGATGCTGGTCCGCGTGCGGTTGCCGATCTTGGCGCCGGCGCCGGCAACGTCACCAAGCTGATCAAGGAGCGTTGGCCGGACGCGACGGTAACCGGTGTCGAGGGCTCGGCCGAGATGGTTGCCGCCGGCCGCAAGGCGGCGCCGGACGTGGAATGGTCACACGAGGACCTCGGTCACTGGCGCCCGACGAAGCAATATGACGTCGTCTACTCCAATGCCGCGCTGCACTGGCTGCCCAATCATGCGGCACTGTTTCCGTCGATCATGGAGAAGGTGACGCCCGGCGGAATGCTCGCTGTGCAGATGCCGCGCAACTTTCTGGCGCCCTCGCATGTGCTGATTGGCGAGACCGCGCTGAACGGTCCCTGGCGGTCCAAGGTCGAGCATCTCGTCACGCCGCCGCCGGTCGAAGCGCCGGCCTATTATCACGGTCTTCTCGCTCCGATGTCGGCCAATATCGACATCTGGGAGACCGAATATCTGCAGGTGCTGGAAGGCGAGAATCCCGTGAAGGAATGGACCAAGGGGACCTGGCTGACGCGCTATCTCGACATCTTGCAGGGCGACGAGAAGGCCGCGTTCGAAGCCGCCTATGGGATGCGGGTCGCGAAAGCCTATCCGAAGAACGCCGCGGGACAGACGCTGTTTCCGTTCCGGCGTCTGTTCATGGTCGCCCAGCGCAACGGCTGATCGCACTGCCGCAATGCGACATAAGCGCTCGCTTCCGGGAACGGCAGCGGGTGCCGGGTTGCGCAAGATGGCTTGGCTGCGGCAAATTGGGCTTAGGTCTAGTTGTTCGGGTGGCGGATTGCTGCCACTACTGAAACCGGAAAACAAAAAAAACCCGGTTTTAGAGGTTGTTGGGAGGTTCGTTCATGCGCAAGCTGCTTCTTGCGGCCGCCGCCGCAGCTATCTTCGTGGCTCCTGCCTTGTCTCCTGTCTTGGCCCAGGCCCAGAGCCCGATCGTCATCAAATTCAGCCACGTCGTCGCCAACGACACTCCCAAGGGCAAGGGCGCCTTGAAGTTCAAGGAGCTCGCGGAGAAATACACCGACGGCAAGGTCAAGGTCGAAATCTACCCGAACTCCACGCTGTACAAGGACAAGGAGGAGATCGAGGCGCTGCAGCTCGGCTCGGTGCACATGCTCGCGCCTTCAACCGCCAAATTCGCCCCGCTCGGTATCAAGGAGTTCGAGGCGCTCGACCTGCCCTGGCTGTTCAAGGACGACCAAACCTATTCCAACGCGATGAAGGGCACGATCGGCAAGTGGCTGTTCGAGAGGCTCGAGACCAAGGGCATCACCGGGCTCGCTTATTGGGACAACGGCTTCCACATGCTCTCGGCCAACCGCGCCCTGATGAAACCGGCCGATTTCCAGGGTCTCAAATTCCGCATCTCCGGATCGAAGGTCGCCGACCAATATCTCCGGATCATGGGCTCGATCCCGCAGATCATGGCGTTTTCCGAAGTCTACCAGGCTTTGCAGACGGGCGTGGTCGACGGCTGCGAGAACACCGCGTCCAACTACCTGACGCAGAAGTTCTACGAGGTGCAGAAGGACATCACCGTGTCCTATCACGCGCACCTGCAATATGCTGTCATCGTCAATTCGAAATTCTGGTCCGGCCTGCCGCCCGATATCCGCGCCCAGCTCGAAAAGGCGATGAACGAGGCGACCGACTACACCAACCAGATCGCGCACCAGGAAAACGAAGATGCGCTGGCCGAGATCAAGAAGACGGGCAAGACCACGCTGCATTATCTGACTGACGCCGATCGCAAGGCGTGGCAGGAAGCGATGCAGCCGACCTACAAATGGGCGAAGGGGCGGGTCGGGCAGGAGGTGCTCGATCTCGTCGCCAAGGAACTCGACGTCAAGATGAACTGACGCCGGCGCGCTTTGAGAACAACCATGAACGGTCGGGGGTGATCGCACTCCCGGCCGTTGCTCTTGAATGATCAGCCAAGCTGAGGGGACCAAGTTGCTGCGTGCATTGAATCGTGTGCTCGATCATCTCGAGGAATGGCTGATCGCGACGATGATCGCGGCCGCGACATTGCTCATCTTCGTTGCCGTGCTGCACCGATATGGTGCCGGGCTGTCGATCGACATCGCCAAATGGGCGGAGGCGCGCAACCTGGCCTTGCTGGCCGTCCCCGCGCGAGCCGCGTTCGTCTGGCTTGCCGCTCTCGACCTGTCCTGGGCGCAGGAACTCTGCATCTACATGTTCATCTGGATGGCGAAGTTCGGTGCGGCCTACGGGGTGCGCACCGGCATCCATGTCGGCGTCGACGTCCTGGTCAATATCCTTCCCGGCGGATCGCGCCGCCGCGTCATCACGTTCGGCCTGATGTGCGGCGCCCTTTTCACTGCCATCGTATGCTATTTCGGGGCCGCGTTCGTCGGCCAGATGTGGCAGACCGGCCAGCAATCCAACGATCTGGAAGCGCCGATGTGGCTGGTGTATCTCACCATCCCGCTCGGCTCCGGGCTGATGTGCTTCCGCTTCCTGCAGGTCGCCTGGTCGTTCTATCGCACCGGCGAGTTGCCGCATCACGACATGGCCGGCGTCGAGGGCGTCGAAATAGACCCGGTCCATCCGGCCCCGGTCACGCGCAGTCAGGTCGTCCGCGACGAACGCAGCCCGCTCGGCTGGGTCCTGATGTTGTTGCCGGTCCTGATCGTCGCCGTGTGCTTCGCCCATTCGGCGCACGTGATCACGCTGCCGCAGGGCCTGCGTGTCGCCGTCGTCTTCGGCCTCCTGCTGTCGTTGATGCTCACGGGTATGCCGATCTCGATCGCGCTCGGTCTGACCGTGCTCAGCTTCATGTTCACGTTGACCGACGTGCGGACGGAATCGGTGGCGCTGAAGCTGTTCACCGGCATCGAGAGCTTCGAGATCATGGCGATCCCGTTCTTCATCCTTGCCGGCAACTTCCTGACCCATGGCGGCGTGGCGCGCCGGATGATCACGTTCGCGACTTCGCTGGTCGGCCATTGGTACGGCGGCCTTGCGCTCTCGGGCGTGGTCGCCTGCGCGCTGTTCGCCGCGATTTCCGGCTCGTCGCCGGCCACCGTGGTGGCGATCGGATCGGTGATCCTGCCCGCGATGATCGCGCAGGGATTTCCGAAGAGGTTCGGGGCGGGCGTGATCACGACCTCGGGCTCGCTTGGAATTCTCATTCCACCCTCGATTCCGATGGTGCTTTTTGCCGTCTCCACCAACACCTCCGTCGGCAAGCTGTTCATCGCCGGCATCGTGCCGGGAATGGTGCTCGCTATGCTGCTCGGCGCCACGACGTTCTATCGGGCCTGGCGTAACGACTATCCGAGGATGCCGAAAGCAACCCTCTCCGAGCGCTTCGATGCGTTCCGCAAGTCGATCTGGGGTATCCTGCTGATCGTGATCGTGATCGGCGGCATCTATAGCGGCCTGTTCACACCGACCGAAGCTGCAGCCGTCAGCGCGGTGTACGCCTTCATCGTCGCCGTGTTCATCTACAAGGATCTGAAGCTGCGAGACGTGCCGCGGGTGCTGCTGTCTTCGGCGAATCTTTCGGCGATGCTGCTCTACATCATCACCAACGCCGTCCTGTTCTCGTTCCTGATGACTTACGAGAACGTGCCGCAAGCGCTCGCGCAATGGATGATCGACCAGGGTCTCGGCTGGATCGGCTTCCTCCTCGTCGTCAATCTCCTGCTGCTATTGGCTGGCAACGTGATGGAGCCGTCCTCGATCATCCTGATCATGGCGCCGATCCTGTTTCCGGTTGCGATCAAGCTCGGCATCGATCCGATCCATTTCGGCATCCTGATGACGGTCAACATGGAGGTCGGGCTGTGCCATCCGCCGGTCGGCCTCAATCTCTACGTGGCCTCGGGCATCGCCAAGATGGGCATCACCGAGCTCACGGTCGCGGTGTGGCCATGGCTGCTGACCATGCTGGCGTTCCTGGTGGTCGTGACCTATTGGCCGGGTCTGTCGCTGTGGCTGCCGAGATTGCTGGGCATGTAGCTGCGAACACGCTGCTTCTCTCCACCTGTTGGCGCGGGGCTACGCATTGCTGCGTCCTCCCGCCATGGCAATCGGCCGCGAGATGCGGTTAGATGCCGCGCAACAGGCGGGGGAGGAGATCGAGATGACGGATACGTCCAGCAACGAGCCGAAGGGCGCAACACCGTCCGTCATCGCGCAGCAAACGGCGATGCTGAACGCGCTGCCATTCTCCGACACGCGGGATTTCGACGACGCCGCGCGCGGCTTCCTCGGCACGATCGAGAACGCGGCGATCACCAGTCCGCAAGGGCGGACGGTCTGGAGCCTCGAGCCGTACGGCTTTCTCGCCGCCGAGCAGGCGCCGACCACGGTCAACCCGAGCCTGTGGCGGCAGTCGCGGCTCAACATGCAGCACGGCCTGTTCGAGGTGGTGCCCGGCGTTTACCAGGTGCGTGGGCTCGACATCGCCAACATGACGCTGATCGAAGGCGACAGCGGCGTCATCGTCGTCGACACCCTGACCTCGATCGAGGGGGCGCGCGCCGCGCTCGATCTCTACTACAAGCATCGCGGCCAGCGACCGGTCGCGGCCGTGATCTTCACGCACACCCACACCGACCATTGGGGCGGTGCGCGCGGCGTTCTGGAGGAGGATGCACTCGCGAGCGGCCGCGTGCCGATCATCGCGCCGAACTTGTTCATGGAGCATGCCGTCTCCGAGAACATCATCGCGGGACCTGCGATGCTGCGGCGGGCGCAGTACCAGTTCGGGCCTCTCCTCGCCAAGGGAGCGCGCGGGCAGGTCGATTGCGGCCTCGGCAAGTCGATGGCAGCAGGTTCAGTGGCGCTGCTGCGGCCGACCGATTTGATCATGGCGACCGGCGACCGGCGCGTGATCGACGGCGTCGTATTCGAATTCCAGATGGCGCCGAACAGCGAAGCGCCGGCGGAGATGCATTTCTTCATCCCGCGCTACAAGCTTTTGAACCTCGCCGAGAACTGCACCCACAATTTCCACAATCTGCTGCCGTTCCGCGGCGCCGACGTGCGCGACGCGCTGGCCTGGTCGAAATATCTGGGCGAGGCCTTGCAGCTCTGGGATGGCAAGGCGGAGGCGATGTGCGGCCAGCATCACTGGCCGGTGTGGGGACGCGAACGCATCGGCACGATGATCCGGCAGCAGCGCGACCTCTATAAGTTCGCGCATGACCAGACCATTCGCCTGATGAACCACGGCCTCACCGCGGCCGAGATCGCCGAGACGATCCAGCTGCCCGAGAGCCTGGAGGGCGCCTGGCACGGCCGCGGCTATTACGGCCACATCCGGCATAATGTGAAGGCGATCTATCAAAAGTATCTGGGCTGGTACGACGCCAATCCGGTCAACCTCGATCCGCTGCCGCCGGTGGAGTCGGGCAAGAAATATGTCGAGTACATGGGCGGCGCCGACGCCATCCTCGCGCGGGCGCGTGTCGATTTCGACAAGGGCGAATTCCGCTTCGTGGCGCAGGCGCTCGGCCATGTCGTCTTTGCCGAGCCGGACAATCAGGCCGCGCGTGCGTTGCTGGCGGATACGCTGGAGCAGCTCGGCTACGCCGCCGAAAGCGCGACCTGGCGCAATGCCTATCTGTTCGGCGCGCAGGAATTGCGCCAGGGCATGCCGAAGGTGCCGGCACGCCCGCCGATGCCGCGCGAGACGCTGGCGGCGCTGCGCACCTCACAGCTCTGGGACGTGCTCGGCATCCGCCTCAACGGACCGAAGGCGGAAGGAAAGCACATCGTGCTGAACTGGAGCTTTTCCGACACCGGCGAGACCTTCGTGCTCAATCTGGAGAACTGCGCGCTGACTTACACGGAGGGCATGCAGGCGGACAATGCCGATGCCAGCTTCACGCTCGCGCGGTTGACGCTCGATGAAGTGATCGCAAAACTGACCAGCTTTCCCGAGGCCGTGGCCGCCGGCAAGGTCAAGTTCGCCGGCAACCCGATGCGCCTCGCCGAGCTGATGGGCCTGATGGACGAATTCCCGCGCATGTTCGAGATCGTCGAGCCCAAGCGGGCGGTGGTGAGGTAGGCTGCCGCCTTCTCCGTCATTGCGAGCGCAGCGAAGCAATCCAGAATCCCTCCGCGGGGACGGTCTAGATTGCTTCGCTGCGCTCGCAATGACGGTTGATAGAGATGATCGCGCCCCACGCAAATGTCGATGGCCGGGACATGCCCGGCCATGACGATCGCGATGGGATGGGCGCGTGGTCCTGCTACTCCGCGCTGCTCACCAGCTTGATCCGCGGCGCCTGTTCCTCGCCAAGGCTGCGATAGGCCGCGAGATAGTCCAGCGCCATGCGCCGCGCCGTGAAGCGCGTCTCGAACTGCTTGCGGATGACGGAGCGGTCGAGTTGCGGCAGGCGGCCGACGACGCCGGCTGCGCTGAGGACGTCCTCGACGACGAAACCGGTGAGGCCCTCGTCGATGATCTCCGGCACCGAGCCGCGGTTGAAGGCGACGACCGGCGTTCCGCAGGCCATGGCTTCGATCATCACCAGGCCAAACGGCTCGGGCCAGTCGATCGGCAGCAACAAGCCAAGCGCGCCGCTCAAGAAGTCCGACTTCTCGTGATCGCTGATCTCGCCGATGAATTCCACCAGCGGATTGTTCTCGATCATCGGCCGGATCAGCTCGTCATAGTAATCCTGGTCCGCACGATCGACCTTGGCGGCGATCTTGAGCGGAATGCCGCAATGCGTCGCGATCTTGATGGCGCGGTCGACGCCCTTTTCCGGCGCGATGCGGCCGAGCACGGCGAGATATTCCTGTTTCGCCGGCTTCGGCGTCAGCAGGTTCTCCGGCAGGCCGTGGTGGATCGTCCTCACCCAGTTCGCCTGCGGCACCGGCCGCCGCTGCGCATTCGAGATCGAGATGACGGGGACCTTCGAGAAGGTGTTGAAGACCGGTTGATGCTCCGGCAAGTCGAGCCGGCCGTGCAGCGTGGTCAGGAACGGCGTCGGCTGCCGGTAGAACAGCGACCACGGATAATAATCGAGATGGAAGTGGAGGAAGTCGAACTCCTCGTCGTCACATTTCTGCCGTACCCGTTCCAGCATCACCATGTGCAGCGCATTGGGATCGCGCACGGAACCGTCGAGGCGGAGCGCCCGCGGCCACAGCGCATCCAGCTTTGCCGAGGTTTGCGAGTCGCCGCTCGCGAACAGCGTCACATCGTGCCCAAGGGCCACCAGCTCTTCCGTCAACCAATGCACCACCCGCTCGGTGCCGCCATACAGCTTGGGTGGAACAGCCTCCGTCAACGGAGCTACCTGCGCGATGCGCATCTCACCATCTCCTCTGTGCGATCATGATTGTAGAAAGCCCCCGCCTGTTCGGCACCGGCACGCCAGACAAAGGAACGTTCCCGCACTTGCGAAGTTCCTCCTTCCGAACGTTACTTATTCGACACGTCGGATGCCCGTCGCGATGCTGCCATCACATCATCGCAGAACGCCCGCATCCGCATGTCGTGATGAGTGTGCCCGGGAACCGAGGCGAAGTGGTCGATGTTCAGTCGACTAACAGAAAAATTGAAAACATCACGACGGGGTCGATAGTCACATGGATCATCTTTCTGGATACGCGCACCGGCCGTTTGCCTTTGTTTTGCGCTATCTTCGGCGTCGGCTGGCGTCGCATCTCGTGATCCTGACGGCTGTGGTGGCGGCCGTTGCCTGCTCCGTAGGCACGCAGTACGGCGTCAAATCCCTCGTCGACAGCTTGTCGGCCGGCGCTGCGCATGGTGGGAGCGTATGGCTGGCATTCATTTTCCTCATGACGCTGATCGCCGCCGACAATTTCCTTTGGCGGATCGCGAGCTGGACGGCCAGCTTCACCTTCGTCCGTGTCACGGGTGATCTGCGCCGTGACATCTTTCGTCATCTAACCGGCCACGCGCCGAGCTACTTCTCCGACCGCATGCCCGGCATGCTGACGAGCCGCATCACGGCGACGTCGAATGCGGTGTTCACGGTCGAGAACATGTTCGTCTGGAATGTGCTGCCGCCGTGCATCGCAACGGTTGCGGCCATCGCGCTGATTGGAACCGTCAGTCCCTATATGGCGCTCGGCCTGATGGTGATTGCCGGCGGCATGGTGCTTGCGATGTTCCGCCTCGCGGCCGCGGGGAAACCGCTGCATGACGACTTCGCCGACAAGGCCGCCGTCGTCGACGGCGAGATGATCGACGTCATCAGCAACATGCCGCTGGTGCGCGCGTTCTGCGGCATCGGGCACGAGCATGAGCGGTTCGACGCGACCGTGAACCGGGAGCTGACCGCGCGCGGCCGCAGCCTGCGCTATCTGGAGAAGCTGCGGCTTATCCATGCCGGCGTCACTGTCGTGCTCACGATCGCCCTGATGGCCTGGGCGATCATGCTCTGGCAGGATGGCCGGGCGACCACCGGCGACGTCGTGCTGGTCTGCACCCTCGGTCTCTCCATTCTGAACGCGACGCGCGATCTCGCGGTGGCGCTGGTCGACGTCACCCAGCACGTTGCGCGGCTGACCGAGGCGATCGCCACGCTGCTGGTGCCGCATGAATTGCGCGACCATCCCGAGGCCGAGCCGCTGGTGAAGAGCGGCGCCGCGATCGCGTTCAACAATGTCACCTTCGGCTATCCGGGCGGCGAAAAGATATTCGAGCGCTTCAGCCTGCGCCTGCAACCCGGCCAGCGCGTCGGCCTGGTCGGCCAGTCCGGCGGCGGCAAGTCGACGCTGTTCACGCTGCTCCAGCGCTTCTACGACACCGACGAGGGCAGCATCACCATCGACGGCCAGGACATTTCCAAGGTGACGCAGCAGAGTCTGCGCGAGGCGATCTCCGTCGTGCCGCAGGACATCTCGCTGTTCCACCGCTCGATTCGCGAGAACATTCGCTATGGCCGCCCGAACGCGACCGACGACGAGGTGCTGCGTGCCGCGATTGCGGCGCGCTGCGATTTCGTCGAAAGCCTGCCTGGTGGTCTCGACACCATGGTCGGCGACCGCGGCGTCAAGATGTCCGGCGGTCAGCGCCAGCGCATCGCAATCGCGCGCGCCTTCCTGAAGGATGCGCCGATCCTGCTGCTGGACGAGGCGACCGCCGCGCTCGACAGCGAATCCGAGGAGGCGATCCGCGAGGCGTTGTCGCGGCTGATGCGCGGCCGCACGGTCATCGCGATCGCGCATCGCCTCGCCACCCTGCGCAATTTCGATCGCGTGGTCGTGTTGAGGGGTGGTAAGATCATCGAGGACGGGTCGCCCGAGCGTCTGATGCAGGGCCACGGGCCCTATCGTGAGCTGGTCACGCAGGAAATGAGCCGGCTCGCCCAGGCCGCCGCGTAAACCAACAGTCGCGTTCGAGTCGGTTGCGTGTCGAAACAAGCGCAGGGGAGCTGCTGATGTCGGCTGAAGCCGTTACCCAATTCGTCTCCGTGACGCGGACCGTGGACCAGGTCGCGGAGCAGCCTTTCTATATTCCGATGACGGGACCGTCGGCGCGGCCGCGGCGTTCGCTCAAGCACGACGACACCTTTATCGTGCTCGACAGCCATGGCGACATCGGCGCTTCGGCCGGCGGGCCCGACGGCCTGTTCCATCACGACACGCGCTATCTTGCCAGGCTCGAGCTCGTGCTCGACGATCTCCAGCCATTGCTGCTGGGCTCGAACCTGCGCGACGACAATTCAGCCCTGACCGTCGATCTCACCAATCCGGACATCTACCGGCAGGGCAGCCTCGTGCTGCAAAAGGACCTGCTGCACATCGTGCGCACGATCTTCCTGTGGCGCGGCACCGCCTATCAGCGCATCGGCGTGCAGAACCACGGCGACCGCCCGGCCGGCTTCGCGCTGACGCTGTTGTTCGACAACGATTTCGCCGATCTGTTCGAGGTCCGCGGCGAGCGGCGCCCGCGCCGCGGCATCGGCTCGAGCCGGCTGTTGGGACCGACCGACGTGCTGTTCGACTACCGCGGTCTCGATGACGCCGAGCGCACCACGGGCCTACATTTCGACCCGCGCCCCACGAAGTTGTCGGTGAATGCCGCGACCTGGCAGCTCGAACTCGACCCTCACGAGTCGAAATCCCTGTTCGTGGCGGTGTCCTCCAATCGGCCGATCGCGGAGAAGCCGGCGCGCTTTTTCCAGAGTTTGCTCGCCCATCGCCGCGAGATGCGGCAATCGACGATGGGGGCGGCCAGCATCGAGACCTCCAACAACATCTTCAACGAGGTGCTGTGCCAGGCCATGGCCGACCTCAACATGCTGATGACGGAGACGCCGCAGGGGCGCTATCCCTATGCGGGGATTCCCTGGTACTCGACGACGTTTGGCCGCGACGGGCTGATCACGGCGCTGCAGATGCTGTGGGTCGATCCGCGGATTGCCAAGGGTGTGCTGCGGCGGCTCGCCCATTTCCAGGCCAAGGCGGTCGATCCGCTCGCCGATGCCGCGCCGGGCAAGATCCTGCACGAAATGCGCGGCGGCGAGATGGCGGCGCTGCGCGAGGTGCCGTTCGCGCAATATTACGGCAGCGTCGATTCCACGGCCTTGTTCGTCCTGCTGGCGGGAAGCTATTTTGAGCGCACCGGCGACGAGAAGACGTTGACCGAGCTGTGGCCGGCCATCGAGGCGGGGTTGGCCTGGATCGACGGCCCCGGTGACCCCGACAAGGACGGCTTCGTCGAATATCAGCGCGCCACGGAAAAGGGCCTCGCCAACCAGGGCTGGAAGGATTCCTACGACGCGATCTTCCATGCCGATGGCCAGCTTGCGGAAGGCAATCTCGCGCTGGCCGAAGTGCAGGGTTACGTCTTTGCCGCCAAGCGGCTCGCCGCGCGCTGCGCGCTCCGGCTCGGCAAGCCCGATCTCGCCAGGAAGCTCGAGGCCGAGGCCAAGACGCTGGCCGAGCATTTCGAGGCCGCGTTCTGGTGCGAGGAGCTCGGCACTTATGCGCTTGCACTCGACGGCAAGAAGCGGCCCTGCAAGGTGCGGACCTCCAACGCCGGCCAGGTCCTGTTCAGCGGCATGATCCGCGAGGACCGCGCGCGCCTCGTCGCCGCCGATTTGATGCGGCCGCATTTCTTCTCGGGCTGGGGCATCCGCACCGTCGCTGTCGGCGAGGTGCGTTACAACCCGATGTCCTATCATGACGGGTCGATCTGGCCGCACGACAATGCACTGATCGCGCTCGGGCTTGCGCGCTACGGGCTCAAGCATTCGGTCGCGCATGTCTTCAAGGGACTGTTCGACGCCGCGACCTACATGGACCTGCGCCGGTTGCCCGAATTGTTCTGCGGCTTCCGGCGCGAAAAGCGGCGCGGCCCGACGCTCTATCCGGTCGCCTGCGCGCCGCAGGCCTGGGCCAGCGCAACCGCGTTCACGCTGCTGGAGGCGGCGCTGGGCATCGAGTTCGACGTGGCGCGCGGCGAGATCCGGCTGCGCAATCCGCATCTGCCGGCGTTTCTGCACGAGGTGATCTTGCGCGATCTGCGTCTGGGCGAGTCCAGCGTGGACCTGCGCGTCAGCCGCCATGGCGACGACGTGGCGCTGGAGGTGTTGCGCACGCGTGGCCAGATCCAGGTCTCGATCGTGCTGGCGCGCTGACGGCGCGCCGCAAGGAGGGTGCATGCGTACCGCCGGATGGTTGGCCCTAGGCGTCGTGATGGTCTGCGGAATGACGCTCGCCGTGTCACGTGCCGCGGAGGAGTCGCCCGCACCCGCGACTGAAGCGAACGCACCGCCGACGGCGCAGCCGTCGGCGTCATCGGTCCCCGTCACGCCAAAGAATGCCGCGCCACCGCCGTCGGTCACGATCATCGGCGCGAGCGATGCGCACGGTGTGCTCGGCCGTGACGTGCTCAGCGCGGCGAACGAGGACATGGGCCGCATCGTCGACGTCATCGTCGATCGGAGCGGGCACGTGCGTGCCGCCGTGATCGATTTCGGCGGCTTTCTTGGCGTCGGCAGCCGCAAGATCGTGGTGGACTGGAACGCGATGCGGTTCGGCAAGATCGTCAACAAGAAGGACAGCATCACGCTGGAATTGACCAAGGCACAGGTCGCAGCCGCGCCGGAATACAAGGAGGACACGCCGATGGTGGTGCTCGGCGCGTCCGGCAGCCTGCAGCCACTGCAAGCCGTTCAGTGAGGCGCGGGGAGGAATGGCCGCCGGTGCTGTTGTCGAGGAAGCCGAATCATGCGGATCGCGAGGGTCGCGTTGAGCAGGACAAATTTGCGGCGCCGTCGCCTGCCGGCATTCCGGCGCCGTCGCGCCAGAGCCTGCGCGGCCTCGACTGGTTCATCTTCTTCCTCGCCGATGTTCAGACCGGATTCGGGCCGTTCATCGCGGTCTATCTGACGACCCAGAAATGGACCCAGGTCGAGATCGGCCTTGTGCTGTCGATCGGCGGCATCGTTGCCCTGATCGGCCAGATGCCGGGCGGCGCCATCATCGATGCCGCAAAGTCCGAGCGGCTGGTCGCAGGTCTCGCGATCGCCACCATCGGCTGCTGCGCGCTCGCCTATGCGGCGATGCCGATCTTCCCCGTGGTGGTGGCTGCGGCCACCTTGCACGCGGCAGCGAGCTGCGTACTGGGACCGGCGATCGCGGCGATCAGCCTCGGTCTGGTCGGCCCGCTCGCGATCGGCGAGCGTCTCGGCCGCAACGCGCGCTTTGCCTCGCTTGGTAACGGCGTTGCGGCCGCCGTGATGGGAACGGCCGGCTATCTGCTGTCGAGCCGCTCGGTCTTCCTGGTCACGTTCCTACTCGCAATCCCCACTTTGATCGCGCTCTCTCGCATCCGCGAGCACGAGGTCGACATCGCGCGCTGTCACGGCGAGATGCCGCGCGAGGCGGAGGATCGAGGCGACACCAATATCTGGCATCTGATCCGGCAGCGGCCGCTCATTGTCTTTGCGCTCAGCGTGCTCCTGTTGCAGCTCGCGAACGCCTCGATGATGCCACTGATGGCAAGCGCGGTGACTGCGCGATCGAGCGAGTGGGCGACGGTGCTCGTCGCCTTTTGCATCGTCGTGCCGCAGGCGATCGTGGCGCTGCTGTCGCCGAGCGTCGGGCGCAAGGCGCAAGCGTGGGGGCGCAGGCCGCTGCTGCTGATTGGATTTGCGGCGCTGACGATTCGCGGCCTGCTGTTTGCGACCGTGCGGGATCCGTATCTGCTGGTGCTTGTGCAGGTGTTCGACGGCCTCACCGCGGCGGTGTTCGCGGTGATGATCCCGCTGATCGTGGCCGACGTCGCCTTCGGCAGCGGCCATTTCAACCTTGCGCAGGGCATCGTCGGCACGGCCATGGGCATCGGCGCGTCGCTGAGCACCGCGCTTGGCGGCTATGTCAGCGATAAATTCGGCAATGCCATGGCGTTCACCGGACTGTCCGGCGTCGCGGCGACGGGACTTCTGCTGATTCTGCTTGTGATGCCGGAGACGCGGCGCAAGGGCATGATCGCAGCAAAAGAAATGGCCGGCTGAATCAATTCAGCCGGCCATGAGCGGGTGGGAGAGGGGAGATCAGGCGTCGAGATTGTGCAGGCGTGCCCGGTTGCGCAGCACGATCTGGCGGGCGCCCGAGAAGCCGAGAATGCCCTGGGCGTGAAGCTGCGACAGCGCGCGCGAGACGGTCTCGAGCGTGAGACCGAGATAGTCGCCGATGTCGCGGCGGCACATCGGCAGCGCCATCATTCCGGCAACCGCGAGGCGGCGGTCCATTTCGAGCAGGAAGGTAGCGACGCGCTCCATCGCGGTCTTGCGGCCCAGCAGCAGCATATGGTCTTCGGCATGGCGAAGCTCACCAGCGGTCATGGCCCAGAGCTTGCGGGCGACCTGGACGTCGGTGGCTGCGGCCTTCTCGAGGCTCGCGCGCTTCACGAGGCGCACCGTGGTGTCGATGATAGCTTCAGCGGCAAGGCGATGGGTGGTGCCGGATTCGAGGCCGAACACGTCGCCGGAAAGATGGAAGGAGCCGATCTGGCGGCGACCGTCGGAGAGAAGCTTGTAGCTGCGCACGGCGCCGGTGACGACCTGATAGACGTACTCGGCCGGCTCGTCCTCGCCATAAATCTCCTCTTCCTTGCGGTAGGAGAACTCGGTGGCAACGAGGCCGACATGGCCAGCGATCGCACCGAACTGGTCGGAGACGGGATGGCCCGGGGCGATCTTGCTGCCGTTGATCTGGGTCTTGATCGCCTGGGTGTTGATCGTCTGGGTCAGCATCTGCGCCATCTCCGTTGTGATGACGCTTTGGTACGCGGTATCGGGTGCCTCGAAAATTTCGCGAGATATCTTAAGGGGGGTGCCTTACGTAGAATCCCTTAGGTCAGCTATGGACCCGGTTCTGGATGGCGTGGCGAATGCGTTTGACCAGGTTTTCGTCCAGAAGCGGCTTCAGAATCACTTCATTCACGCCTGCGGCCGCCGCCCGGGCCGAGATATTCGAGTCGGGATAGCCGGTGATCAGGATCACCGGGGTATCGCCCTCGGACTGGCGCAGTCGCCCGGCCAGCTCGATGCCGTTGATGTCGGGCATTTTGTAGTCGATCACGTAACAGTCTGCACCGGACGGGCTCGCCGCATTGAGCAGCGCCGTGGCGTTCCTGAAGGTCCGCACGGCAAAACCGTCGATTTCCAACAGGAAGCGCAGGGAGCCCAGCACGGCGGCGTCGTCATCCACCACATAGACGGTTGGTTTCGCGGGTGACGACATCGGGAGCCGCTCGGGATGGGAGCTGATCGCAATCATTCCGATCTGGTAGCACAGGGCGGGCGGACGGTTTTGACTTGCCTCAATCCTGGTGACTTCAATCGTTGAGCATTCCGGCCCGCATTGCCAGCCGCACCAGTTCCGACAGGCTGTTGGCCTGCATCTTGGTCATCACATTGGCCCGGTAGACCTCGATGGTGCGTGGGCTGATGTCGTACTCGCGGGCGATCAGCTTGTTGGAGAGGCCCGCAATCAGCCCCTCCATGACCTGGCGTTCCCTGGGGCTCAGGGAAGCGACGCGAGCGGCGACATCCTGGGCGATGGCCTCGTTCTTGGCCGCCGGCTCGCCCTCGCGGATCGCGGATTCGATCATGGCGACGAGGCGGTCATCTTCGAACGGCTTTTCCAGGAAATCCATGGCACCGAGCTTCATCGCCTCGACCGCGAGCGGCACGTCGCCATGGCCGGTCATGATCAGGATTGGAAACCGGCTGCGCTGCGCCTTCAGGCGCTTGAGAAGCTCGATGCCATCGATACCGGGCATCCGCACGTCGGAGACGACGCAGCCGAAGGCGAGGCCGGGCAGAGCGTCGAGAAAACTCTGCGCGTTGTCGAACAGCGTGACGCCGAAGCCAGCTGAATCCAGCAGGAAATTCAGCGAATCTCGCATCGCCTCGTCGTCGTCAATGACGTAGATGATTCCCTTGGTCGTCATGGATCAGTTCTCGTCGGCTGCCGGCAACGTGAAGCGGAATGTCGCCCCACCCGATGCGTTGCTCTCGGCCCACATCCGGCCGCCGTGAGCCTCGATGATCGAGCGGCTGATGGACAGTCCCACTCCCATGCCGGTGTCCTTGGTGGTGAAAAAAGTCTGAAACAGGTTCGGCATGACGTCGTCCTGGAAGCCGGAGCCGGAATCGGAGACTTCGATCTCGATCATGTCGTCGGCGACGCGGGTGTTGGTGACGACGAGCTCGCGCCGAGGCGACTGCGCCATCGCTTCCAGCGCGTTGCGGAACAGATTGACCAGCACCTGCTGGATTTGCACCCGGTCGGCGAGCACGAGATCGGCATTGGGATTGAGGCTGAAGCGAAGCTGCACGTCCTGCTCGCGCGCGCCTGCCAGCCCGAGGGCGCCGGCCTCTTCGATCAGCTTGGACAGGCTCTCGATCCTTTTCTCCGATTCGCCGCGGGAGACGAAGTCGCGCAAGCGGCGGATGATCTGGCCGGCGCGCAGCGCCTGCTCGGCGGCGCGGTCCAGCGCGCTCTCGATCTTCGGCGTATTCGGATCCTGGCTTCCGGCGAGCAGCCGCCGCGACCCCTTCATGTAGTTGCTGATCGCTGCCAGCGGCTGGTTGAGCTCGTGAGCGAGCGCGGACGCCATTTCGCCCATCGCGCTCAGCCGCGAGACGTGGACAAGTTCGGACTGCAGTTCCTGGAGCCGCGCCTGGGTTTTCTGATGCTCGGTAAGATCGCGGACGAAACCGGTAAAATAGGGCTCGCCGCCCGACTGCATCTCGCCGATCGACAGGTGCATCGGGAAGGTCGTGCCGTCGCGACGCTTGCCGGTCACGATCCGGCCGATGCCGATGATGTGCGGGTCGCTGGTGGTGCGGTAGCGCGCGATGTAGCCGTCGTGACGTGAGCTGTCGGGCTCCGGCATCAGGATGCGGACGTTCTGGCCGATCGCCTCCGACTCGACCCACCCGAACAGGCGCTCGGCCGCCGCGCTAAAAAGCTGGATGACGCCGTGGCCGTCGATGACGATCATGGCGTCGGGAATCGTCTGGAGGATCGAGCGGAGGTGACTCTCGCGGGTGCGCAGGGTTTCCTCGACCTGCTTCTCCTCATCGACATCGAGAAAGATGCCGCTGAGATGTCGGGCGGCGCCGGCGTCGTCCCGAATCAGCCCCGCGCGGGCGCGGATCCACTGCGTTCTGCCCGACGCCCCCGTGACCCTGAACGACACGTCGAAGCTGCCGCCCCGTTCGGAGACGCGCCGGATCGCACTCTCGATCCGCTCGCGGTCGTTCGGCTCCAGCCGGGACAGGAACAGCGGGTAGCTCACCGATTGGCCGGATTCGATTCCGAACAGGATTCTGGCCGTCTCCGACCACTCCAATTCCAGTGTCTTGAGATCGAGATCCCAGGTCCCGACGCCAAATCCTTCGATTCGAACGCGGAAATGTTCGCCCCGGCCGTCATCTTGCGGATGAATCACACGGGTCGGCGCCACACGATCACTCCCATTCTGATGCGGGGAACCGCACAGCGTTATCGTCGGCAATGTACCCAAGGAGGGGCCAGAGGCAAGTTCCGATGTCTTATACCATTGGCAGATTTCGGGCCCGCGCGGTGATCCAAGGTTTTGATCTATCTCATCCTGCCAGCCGGCGGCCGGCTTACGATCGGATCAAAGCTCATTGCCCCGGAGACTCCGATGACATACGCGACCGTGATGGTCAGCCTGGCGCTCGATCAGCCCAACGAGGCGCGGCTTCAGGTCGCGGGCGAGCTTGCCGAACGATTTGGGGCGTCGATCATCGGCGTTGCCGCGGCGCAGTTCGCCCCGCCACTCTACTTCAGCGATGGCACTGCAGCGCAGGCACTGATCGATGAGGGAGAAGCCTCGGTCAAGCGACGCCTGGGCGAGCTCGAGGCGCAATTCCGCGCCGCGATCAGGAATCGCGGCGGACATGTGGAATGGCGCAACGCCATGGATTTCCCGGCGCGCTTTACGTTCGCCCAGGCGCGTTGCGCCGACGTCGTCGTCGCCGGCGGCCAGAGCCCGGCCTTCTCCGACGCCTTCGCGCTCGCGAGCCCAAAGGATCTGGTGATGCAAGCCGGCCGGCCGATCCTGGTCGTGCCTGACGGCGTCAACTGGCTCGACCTGCGCAGCGTCCTGGTGGCGTGGAAGGATACGCCGGAAGCGCGGCGAGCGCTGGCCGATGCGCTGCCGATCCTGCGCAAGGCCAGGGATGTCACCGTCCTTGCAATTCCCGAAGGCGACGACGACCGCCCCGCCGCGGTGGCTGGCGTGACCGACGTGACGGCGTGGCTTGCCCGCCATGGCGTGACCGCGATCGCGCGCGTTTCCGAAGCGGCCCGCAACGAAACCGTCGCCGGGCAATTGGAGAAAATTGCCGGCGCTGTCGGCGCCAGCCTGATCGTCGCCGGTGCCTACGGTCATTCGCGCTTCCGCGAGCTGATCCTCGGCGGCGTCACCCAATATCTGGTCACTCAATCTGCCCGCTGCGTGCTGCTGTCGCACTGACGCGGGAGCGGTGCAAGACGAATCAAAGAGGACGCGCCGTGTACAGATTCCTTGAGCAGACCGTCGACGGCTACATGACGCACGACGTCAGGACGGTGAGGCGCGACCTCGACCTGCTCGCGCTCAGCGAGATGTTCGAACGCGACGATTTCAATTCCTATCCAGTCGAGGACGACGGGCAGGTCGTCGGCATCGTCACCAAATTCGACATCCTGAAGTGCTTCGCCTTCACGCCGAGCCAGATGCTGCCGCGCTACCACGACCTGATGAGCCGCAAAATCGGCGACGTCATGACTCCCGACTTCATCTATGTCAGCCCCGACACGCGGCTGACGCGCGTGCTCCAGATCATGGTCGAGCACCGCATCAGGAGCATCATCGTGCTCGACGGAGCGCAGAAGCTGGTCGGAATCGTCGCCCGCGAGGACGTCATCGCGGCGCTCAAGGCGACGGCGCGGGAGTGAGAATTGTCGGCTCCATAATTACGGGGGAGTCTTTTTCTTCCCTTCTCCCCTTGTGGGAGAAGGTGGCATAGGCGGCCTTCGGCCGCCGTTCTTGAGAACGCCGAAGCGAAGCTTCGGCTATGGCGCCGGATCAGGGGTTTTCTCCACCGAAAGACTCTTCCGTGCGGGACCAACCCCTCACCCAAGTGGGTGTGCGGGACGGTCCTCGCTGCCCTCTCCCGCAAGGGGAGAGGGCACTGCAACTGGCGCCGCATCACCCACATTAACAGAAATCCACATAGCTTGATTTCAATCAATTCCCCGCGAGGGCGAATGTGGTTTCTGGCCCTGTGTTCTTTCAGAGAGAATCCGCATGAGCCAGCCCTCCATCTCCAAGTCCATGACATCAGGTGAAAGCGGCCTGGCTGTCGTGTTCGCGGTCACCGCCTTCCTCTGCGTGATTGCCTCGGCCAAGGCGCTCGATGCGCCCTTCGCCTTCCACGCCGCGCTGAGCGCGGCAGCGAGCGTCGCCGCGGTCTTCTGCATCATCAACCGCTACCTCGACCGGCCGGCGGCGCTGCCGCCTGCGGAGATCAACGGCCGGCCCAATTACAACATGGGCCCCATCAAGTTCTCCTCGGTCATGGCGATGTTTTGGGGCATCGCCGGCTTTCTCGTCGGCCTCATCATCGCCTCGCAACTGGCGTGGCCGGCGCTGAACTTCGATTTGCCCTGGACCAGCTTCGGCCGCCTGCGTCCGCTGCACACGTCCGCAGTGATCTTCGCGTTCGGCGGCAACGTCCTGATCGCGACCTCCTTCTACGTCGTCCAGAAGAGCTGCCGCGTTCGCCTTGCAGGCGATCTCGCGCCCTGGTTCGTCGTCGTCGGCTACAATTTCTTCATCCTGATCGCCGGCACCGGCTATCTGCTCGGCGTCACCCAGTCGAAGGAATATGCCGAGCCGGAATGGTACGCCGATCTGTGGCTGACCATCGTCTGGGTCACCTATCTGCTGGTCTTCCTTGCCACGATCATCAAGCGCAAGGAGCCGCACATCTTCGTCGCGAACTGGTTCTATCTCGCTTTCATCGTGACGATTGCGGTCTTGCACCTCGGCAACAACCCAGCGCTGCCGGTCTCGGTGTTCGGCTCGAAATCCTACATCGCCTGGGGCGGCATCCAGGACGCCATGTTCCAGTGGTGGTACGGCCACAACGCGGTCGGCTTCTTCCTGACCGCCGGCTTCCTCGCCATCATGTACTACTTCATCCCCAAGCGCGCCGAGCGGCCGATCTATTCCTACCGTCTCTCGATCATCCATTTCTGGGCGCTGATCTTCCTCTACATCTGGGCCGGCCCGCACCATCTGCACTACACGGCGCTGCCGGATTGGACCCAGACGCTCGGCATGACCTTCTCGATCATGCTGTGGATGCCCTCCTGGGGCGGCATGATCAACGGCCTGATGACTCTGTCGGGCGCCTGGGACAAGCTGCGCACCGATCCCGTGCTGCGCATGCTCGTGGTCTCCGTCGCCTTCTACGGCATGTCGACCTTCGAAGGCCCGATGATGTCGATCAAGGTGGTCAACTCGCTCAGCCACTACACCGACTGGACCATCGGCCACGTGCACTCCGGCGCGCTCGGCTGGGTCGGCTTCGTCTCCTTTGGCGCGCTCTACTGCCTCGTGCCCTGGATCTGGAATCGGAAGGGCCTCTACAGCCTCAAGCTCGTTAACTGGCACTTCTGGATCGCGACGCTGGGCATCGTCCTCTACATCTCGGCGATGTGGGTGTCCGGCATCCTCCAGGGCCTGATGTGGCGCGCCTACACCTCGCTCGGCTTCCTCGAATATTCCTTCATCGAGACCGTCGAGGCGATGCATCCCTTCTACATCATCCGCGCTGCCGGCGGCGGGCTGTTCCTGATCGGCGCGTTGATCATGGCCTATAATCTCTGGATGACGGTTCGCGTCGGCGAACAGGAAGTCCAGATGCCCGTCGCTCTCCAGCCGGCGGAATGAGGAGTTTTCCATGTCGTTCTGGACACGCCACCAAATCTTCGAAAAGAACTCGATCATCCTGATCGTCGGCATCCTGCTGGTGATCGCGATCGGCGGTCTCGTCGAGATCACCCCGCTGTTCTACCTCAAGAGCACGATCGAGGCGGTCGACGGGATCAGGCCGTATACGCCGCTGGAGCTCGCCGGGCGCAACGTCTACATCCGCGAAGGCTGCTATCTCTGCCATTCGCAGATGATCCGGCCCTTGCGCGACGAGGTCGAGCGCTACGGCCATTTCTCGCTGGCGGCCGAGAGCATGTACGACCATCCGTTCCAGTGGGGCTCGAAGCGCACCGGTCCCGATCTTGCCCGCGTCGGCGCCAAATATTCCGACGACTGGCACGTCACCCATCTGACCAACCCGCGCGCAATCGTGCCGCAGTCGGTGATGCCCGGCTATCCGTTCCTCAGCAAGACCGAGGTCGATCCGGACACGATCGCCGACCACATGCGCACGCTGCGGACCGTCGGCACGCCCTACACCGACGACCAGATCGCCAATGCGGGCGCCGACATGAAGGCCCAGGCCGATCCTGACAACGCCGGCTCCGACGCTTTCACCAAGCGCTACGCCAAGGCCGTGGTGCGCAACTTCGACGGCAAGGCCGGCACGCCGACCGAGATGGACGCGCTGATCGCCTATCTCCAGATGCTCGGCACGCTGGTCGACTTCAAGATCTACAACGAGAAAGCCAATCTTCGCTGAGAAGGCACTAACGATGAAAGCCATCCTGACCCTCGACAATCTCGCGTCCGGTCTCGTGACCACGATCTGGACGCCGGTGTTCGTCGCGATCTTTGTCGCGATCATCGCCTACGCATTCTGGCCCCGTAACAAGGCAGCTTTCGACGAAGCGGCACATTTGCCGTTGCGGGAGGAGTAAGAGATCATGACCGATCATCATAGCGACATCGATCCCGTCTCCGGCAGGTCCACGACCGGACATGAGTGGGACGGCATCAAGGAGCTCAACACGCCGCTGCCGCGCTGGTGGGTGATCACCTTCTACCTCACCATCGTCTGGGCAATCGGTTACTGGATCGTGTATCCGGCCTGGCCGCTGATCTCGGGAAATACCACGGGCCTGTTCGGCTACTCGACGCGCGCCGACGTCGCGGTCGAGCTCGCCAACCTCGAGAAGATCCGCGGAGCCAAGATGGTTGCGCTGGGCGCGGCCTCGCTCGCCGACATCGAGAAGGATCCGGCGCTGCTCGCGCTCGCGCGCGCCAAGGGCAAGACCGTGTTCGGCGACAATTGCGCGCCATGTCACGGCTCAGGCGGCGCTGGTGCCAAGGGCTATCCGAACCTGAACGACGACGACTGGCTGTGGGGCGGATCGCTCGACCAGATCATGCAGACCATCCAGTTCGGCGCACGTTCCGGCCACGCCAAGGCGCACGAAGGCCAGATGCTCGCCTTCGGCAAGGACGGCGTGCTGAAGCCGGACGAGATCGTCACGGCCGCCAACTATGTCCGGGCACTATCGGGCCTTCCGATCCGCAAGGGCTATGACGCGGCCAAGGGCGAGAAGATCTTCGCGGAGAATTGCGTCGCCTGCCATGGCGACGGCGGCAAGGGCAATCCGGAGATGGGCGCTCCCAATTTGACCGACAAGATTTGGCTCTATGGTTCGGACGAGACGTCGCTGATCGAGACCATCAGCCAGGGCCGCGCGGGCGTGATGCCGGCTTGGGAAGGGCGGCTCGATCCCGCCACCATCAAGGCGATGGCAGTTTACGTCCACTCGCTCGGCGGTGGAAAATAGCCAATCCGGGACAGGCGGGGGCGAACAAAAAACGCCCCCGCTTGCGCTGGATCAACTGACGCGGCGGCGTCGGGTCTAGGTTTTATCGCACCTCTCGAAAAGCTGCAGGCGATGAACAGGCCCGTGAACCCAAAAGAGCTCCCATTAGACGATGACAACGGGCCGCTCTATGTGGCCCAGAAGAAAGTCTATCCCCAGAGCATCTCCGGCACCTTCCGCCGGATCAAATGGGGCCTGATGGCGTTCTGCCTCGGCGTCTATTACTTCCTGCCGTTCGTGCGCTGGAACCGCGGACTCGGTGCTCCGAGCCAGGCGGTGCTGATCGATCTTCCCAACAGCCGCTTCTATTTCTTCTTCATCGAGCTGTGGCCGCAGGAGGTCTACTACTTCACCGGCCTGCTGATCGTCGCCGCGGTGGCGCTATTCCTGATGAACTCGGTCGGCGGCCGCATCTGGTGCGGCTATCTCTGCCCGCAGACGGTGTGGACGGATCTGTTCTATGCGGTCGAGCGTCTGATCGAGGGCGACCGGCGTGAGCGGATGAAGAAGGACAAATCGTCCGACCCGATGAAGCTGGAGCGCATCTCCGAGATCGTGCTCAAGCATTCGATCTGGCTCTTGATCGGGTGGTGGACCGGCGGCGCCTGGGTGCTCTATTTCAATGACGCACCGACTCTGGTGAAGGAACTCGTCACCTTCCAGGCACCGATGATCGCCTATATCTGGATCGGCATCCTGACTGCCACGACTTACGTGCTCGCCGGCTTCATGCGCGAGCAGGTCTGCACCTATATGTGCCCCTGGCCGCGGATCCAGGCCGCGCTCACCGACGAATGGGCGCTCAACGTGACCTATCGTTACGATCGCGGCGAGAAGCGTACGTCAGTGAAGAAGGCGGCCGAGCTGCGCGCGCTCGGCGAGCAAGTCGGCGATTGCGTCGACTGTTATCAATGCGTCGCCGTGTGTCCGACCGGCATCGACATCCGCAATGGACCGCAGCTCGAATGCATCCAGTGCGGGCTCTGCATCGACGCTTGCGACAACGTGATGACGAAAATCGGCCGGCCGAAGCGGTTGATCGGCTATGACAACGACGTCAACATCCAGCGCCGCCAGGAAGGCAAGGCGCCGATCTACCGCATCGTCCGGGCCCGCACGGTCGCCTACAGCGCGATCATCGCGGCGGTCGGCGGCATCATGATCTATACGCTGGCGACCCGGAGCCTGCTCGACGTCAACGTGCTGCACGACCGGAACCCGGTCGCGGTCAGGCTCAGCGACGGTTCGATCCGCAATGCCTACACGGTGCGGCTGCTCAACAAGAGCGGTTACGACCGCGTCATCGCGATCGACGCGAGCGGTCCGGTCAATGCGACGATCCATGTCATCGGGATCGATTCAGTGACGCAGGACCGGCCGATGATCGTGGTTCCGCGCGACTCCACCAGCGAGCTGCGGGTGCTCGTGACCGCGCCGGTGGAGGGCAATCCGGAAAAGTCGATCCCGGTTCGCTTTCACGTCACCGATATCGGCCTCGGCGAAGTCGCCAGCGCCACCGACAATTTCGTCGCGCCGTAGAATCAGGAGCTCGCCATGGCAACCAAGCCTCTGACCGGAACCAAGGTGTTTCTGATGCTGGTCGCCTTCTTCGGCGTCGTGATCGGCGTCAACGTGACCATGATGAAGCTCGCGATCGCGACGCTGCCAGGCACGGACGTCGACAGCCCCTATGCCGCGGGGCTCGCCTATGACCGCGAGATCTCGGCGGCCCAGGACCAAACCGCGCGAAAATGGAAGGTCAACGCCCATGTCGAGCGCCGCGCCGATGGCGACGCCGTGCTTCAGGTCGAGGCGCGCGACGCGAGCGGCCAGCCGATCGCCGGACTGAAATTCGGCGGCCGCCTGGAGCGGCCGACCGACAAGCGCGCCGATCTCGCAATCGAGCTCTCGGAGGCCGGCATCGGCCTCTATCGCGGCAATGCCGCATCGGTCGCGCCGGGCCAGTGGGACCTGGTGATCGAGGGCGAGGCGCGGGGAACGCGCGTGTTCATGTCGCGCAACCGCGTGATCCTGAACTGAAGGATTTTGCCATGCACGTCTCGCGCGACTTTTCGCATTACGTCCGGACTGCGGGCGAGGGCGTCCAGCACATCGATCTCGCGGTCGAGGGCGTTCACTGCGCCGGCTGCATGGCCAAGATCGAGCGCGGTCTGTCCGCGATTCCCGACGTCACGCTGGCGCGCGTGAACCTCACCGACCGGCGCGTTGCGCTGGAATGGAAGGCGGGCACGCTCGATCCGGCCCGATTCATCGATCGCCTCGAGGAGCTCGGCTACAAGGCCTATCCTTACGAGACCGAGAGCGCGGAGGCGAGCGAGGTCGCCGAATCGCGCTTCCTGTTGCGCTGCCTCGGCGTCGCCGCGTTCGCCACCATGAACGTGATGATGCTGTCGATCCCGGTGTGGTCCGGCAACGTCTCGGACATGCTGCCGGAGCAGCGCGATTTCTTCCACTGGCTGTCGGCGCTGATCGCGCTGCCGGCGGCGGCCTATGCCGGCCAGCCGTTCTTCCGCTCGGCCTGGCGCGCGCTGTCGGCCAAGACCACCAACATGGACGTGCCGATCTCGATCGGCGTGACGCTGGCGCTCGGCATGTCGGTGGTCGAGACCATCAACCACGCCGAGCACGCCTATTTCGACGCGGCGATCATGCTGCTCACTTTCCTGCTGGTCGGCCGCTTCCTCGACCAGAACATGCGGCGGCGGACCCGCGCGGTCGCGGGCAATCTCGCCGCGCTCAAGGCGGAGACCGCGGCCAAGTTCGTCGGGCCTGGCGAGATATCTCAAGTGCCGGTGGCCGCGATCTATCCCGGCGACATCGTGCTGCTGCGACCCGGCGAGCGCTGCGCGGTCGACGGCACCGTGATCGAGGGGCGTTCCGAGATCGACCAGAGCCTGATCACCGGCGAGACGCTCTATGTCACGGCCGAGCAGGGCACGCCGGTCTATGCGGGATCGATGAACATCTCTGGCAGCTTGCGGGTGCGAGTCTCGGCGGCCTCCGAGGCGACGCTGCTCGCCGAGATCACGCGGCTGCTCGACAATGCGCTGCAGGCGCGCTCGCGCTACATGCGGCTCGCCGACCGCGCTTCGCGACTCTACGCGCCGGTGGTGCATGCCACCGCGCTCGTCACCATCCTCGGCTGGGTCATCGCGGGCGCCGGCTGGCATGATGCGATCGTGACCGGCGTCGCGGTGCTGATCATCACCTGTCCCTGCGCGCTCGGGCTCGCCATTCCAACGGTGCAGACGATCGCCTCGGGCGCGATGTTCAAGGCGGGGGTCCTGCTGAATTCCGGCGATGCCATCGAGCGTCTCGCGGAAGCCGATCACGTCATCTTCGACAAGACCGGAACGCTGACGCTGCCCGATCTCGAAGTGATGAATGCCGCCGACATCCCCGCTGATATCTTCGAGCTTGCCGGACGGCTCGCGCTGTCGAGCCATCATCCGGTCGCGGCCGCGGTCGCGCAGGCCTCCGACGCCAGATCGCCGATCATCGGCGCGGTCGAGGAGGCCGGCCAGGGCGTGCGCGCTGTGGTCGATGGCATTGAGATTCGCCTCGGCCGTCCGTCTTTCTGCGGCGCCGAGACGCTGGTCTCCGACGTGACACATCTCGATCCCGAAGCCTCCGTCGTGGCTTTCAGCAAGGGCGGCGAAAAATTCATCCTTTCTGTGCGCCAGGGCCTCCGCCCCGATGCGCAGGCTGTGATCGCGGCGCTCAAGGCGCGCAATATCGGCATCGAGATTCTCTCCGGCGACCGTGAACCGGCGGTGATCGCCGCGGCCCACGCGCTGGGCATCTCCGAATGGCGCGCCGGGGTGACCCCGGCCGACAAGATCGCGCGGATCGAGGTCTTGAAGCAGCGGGGGATGAAGGTCCTGATGGTCGGCGACGGAATGAACGATGCGCCGTCGCTGGCGGCAGCGCACGTCTCGATGTCGCCGATCTCGGCCGCGCATTTGAGCCAGGCGACCGCCGATCTCATCTTTCTCGGCCGACCACTGGCCCCGGTCGTCGCGGCCATCGACGCGTCGCGCAAGGCGCTGCATTTGATGCGGCAGAATCTCTGGCTTGCGATCGGCTACAATGTCCTGGCGGTGCCGGTCGCGATCAGCGGCGTCGTGACGCCCCTGATCGCGGCTGCCGCCATGAGCGGATCGTCGATCCTGGTGATGCTGAATTCGTTGCGCGCGCGCAGCGCCTCGCGGGAGATCGTGTGATGGAGATCCTGGTCATCCTGGTGCCGCTGGCGCTGATGCTCGGCCTCGCCGGTCTCGTCGCCTTCCTCTGGTCGCTCCGGAGCGGCCAGTATGACGATCTCGACGGCGCCGCCTGGCGCGCCATCGCCGACGACGAGCCGCCGCAGGAGGCGCCGGCCAAGCGCTAGCGCTTCAAGGCGAGCGTCAGCAGGGCCGCGACAGCGAGCGCCAGGCCCACCCCGGCCACGCAGGCATGCCAGCCATACGCGTCGAACAGCCGGCCGAGGACGGCGGTGCCGATGAGCCCGCCGCAGAAATAGCAGGCGAGATAGGTGCCGCTGGCGATGCCGCGGTTTTCAGCCGCAGCCTGTCCTACGAATCCTGTCGCAGCCGCTTGCGCGCAAAAGGTGCCGATTCCGACCAGAACCATCCCGGCGAGGACCGCGCCCAGGTGGGGGGCCAGCATCAGCGGCAGACCGATTCCGGCGATCGCGAGCGAGCCCCAGATCGTCGGACGAGTTCCAAGGCGCGACGCCACTTTGCCGGCCAGCAACGTCGTGACCACCGACGGCAGGAAGACGAAGTAAACGAAGCCGAGGTCCATCATGCCCAGCGACAGCGGTGGCCGGACCAGAACGAAATTGACGAATGTGAAGGTGCCGATGAATGCGAACAGGATGCAGAAGCCGATGCCGTAGGCGGCTCGTAGCCGTGAATCCCGCCACTGCGCGATCGTCGCGGCAAACGCCGATGCCGTCGGCGCCGTTGCGCGCGTCGGCTGTACGCGCGCAATGGTGAAATAGACCAGTACGGCGCCGGCCAGATTGAGGGCTGCGAAGAAGTAGAAATTCCATGCCAGGCCAAGGCTATCGGCGATTGCGGCCGAGACTAGCCGGCCGACGAGATTGCTGGCGACGTTTCCCGTGATGTAGGCGGCAAAGGCGCCGCCGGAATCCATTGCGCTGCATTGCTCGCCGAGATGAGCCAATGTCAATGCGAAGGCGGATGCCATGCAGAGGCCCTGTGCCACCCGCAGGCCGGTGAAGACGGCAAGGTTGGGCGCAATCGCCAGCAGGCTCGTCGGAATCGCGAGCAAGGTCAGGCTGAGCAGGATGCCGGTCCGCCTGTCGATGTGCGGGCTGAGAAAGCCGACGACGAGGCCCGCGACGGCCATGCCGAAGGTGCTGGCATTGACGGCCAAGCTCATCGCCGCCGGCGTGACGCCGTAGTGACGTGTCAGCGAAGGGAGGATCGCCTGCGTCGCGAACAGATCGACGACGGTGAGGAAGGCGGTGAGGCCGATGATGAGGGAGCGAAGCGCGAGACCTGGTGAATGCGCGTCCATCGTCATCGCGGTCGGTTTGATCGGCGCGGAAAGATCGGTCATGGCGGGCCTCCCTTGTGATGAATGTGGCGCCCGCATGCGGGGCAGCATGGAGATCGCGGGCGCCACATTCCGTCACGCGTGCGCTGGGGTCGCGCACCCGTTACATGTTGTGGTCATGCGGGTCCTTGCGGACATCGCCGACGTAGAGGATGACCGTTTCCTTGCCGAGGTTCTTCCACCAGTGCGAGATGCCGGACACCTCGGGGCGGATGTCGCCGGCCTTGTGCACGATCGGGTCGACGCAATTTGAAGCGTGTTCGACGATCTCGCCCTGCTGCACGAAGATCAGGGCGGGGCGGTCGTCATGGCTGTGCCAGGGCACGATGCCGCCGGGCTCGATGGTCAGCTTGCGGAAGCGCAGCTCGCGACCTTCAATGTGTGCCGGCTGCTTGCCGAGGTCGATGGCGCCGAGCGTGACGTCGGTGACGCCGACCGGCTTGTAGTCGACCATCTGCTGCGCGTTCGGCTTGATCTTGTCGACCGGGCATTCGCCGGCGAAGACTGGCTGCGCCGAGAGTGTCAGTACGCCGAGGATGGCCAGGCCGGGCCAGACCGCGCGCGACAATGTGTGATGCTTGAACATCGGGATGTCTCCTGTGTTGGCCGCAACCGCGATGGTCGCCGGCTATGTCGGGACTTTCGTCGAGAGGACGCTCGTTCTGAAATGCTCTTTCGCTCTCGCTGCGATAGACCGGCGCTATCGGGCCCGATACGCGCTCGCTATCGAACCGATTGGGGATCGGCATTTCCGCTTCCCGAGCGATTGGCGTTCGATGGCAGGGCGCGCCCGATTGGCGGGCGTTCACGTCAATCCGGAGGAGCATCTCATGACGAAATTATCCAAGACCTTGATTGCCACGGCTGCGTTCGCGGTGATCGCCACATCGGCCTTCTCGGAGGCCACATGGGATTTCAAGGCCGGCATGGCCTACATGTATGGCGGACCCGGCAAGATGTCGGCGATGGCCATGGCCCCGGCGGAGAAGAACCACGAGGCCATGATGAAGAGCGCCAAGAAGGTCCCCGACAACACCGTCTTCTTCATGAACAACGGATCGCTGTATTCCACCTCGGGGCGGTTGGACCCGACCGGCAATTTCTACGTCAACTGATCGCGCGCATGACGGCCGCCCCTTGCGGGCGGCCGGATCGGGCACCTAATATTCGTCCCCTGAACGCTGGAGCGCAAGATGACCTCTCTCTCGCCGGCCGATGCCGAGCGGCTTAAACTCGCCTTCCAGCGCTGCCGTGACATGGATGGCACGCTGAACGAGCAACTCCACGCCTATGCCAACGCCAGCCGCGACGTCTTCCCGGCCTATGGCGAGGCAGTCGATCGTCTGGTGACCAGATTGAATGGAGGCGGCGGCGGCGAGACCGCGCCGCGTCCGGGCGAGGCAATGCCGTCGTTCATGTTGCCGGACGAGAGCGGGCGTCTCGTCGCGCTGTCCTCACTGCTGGAGGGCGGCCCGGTCGCCGTGATGTTTTTCCGCGGCCATTGGTGCCCCTATTGCCGGCTCAATGTCCGCGCGGTGGTCCAGGCGCTGGATCGCATCGAGTCCATGGGTGCGCGCATCGTCGCGGTCATGCCGGAGACGCAGGAATACACCCAGCAGCTCAAGGCGGAAGCTGGTGCGCCATTTCCGATCCTGACCGACCTCGACAACGGCTATGCGCTGTCGCTCAATCTCGCGATCTGGCTCGGTGCCGAGATCCAGAGCCTGTTGTCCTACCAGGATATGGCGAAATTCCACGGCAATGATGGCTGGATGCTGCCGATCCCGGCCGTGTTCGTCGTCGGCCGCGACGGTCTGGTGAAAGCCCGCTTCGTCGATCCGGACTTCCGCAAGCGCATGGAGATCGATGATCTGCTTGAGGCGTTGGAAGGCGCGAGCAGGGAAGCCTAAAAGGGTCAGCAGCGAGCGTCGCTGCTAACCCGCAATCTCCCGCCAATCCGCACCGCGCAGCATGCGCATGACGGCATTGGCCACCGCCGTACGCTGCCGGCCGGCCACCCCGTAGAGGCTGACGGTGCGGCGGGCGTCCAGCCCGGCGACCGCAGCGCGCGTCAGCGTCTCCGGAACGGGCGAGGTGTGCGGCAGCATGGCGACGCCCATGTCGGCCTCGACCAGCTCGATCAGGTCGCGCTCGTTCGAGATTTCGTGACCCTGTTCGACCGCGATGCCGTGCTCGCGCAGGCTCGCCGAGATACGGGCGGAATGCTCGCAAAACGTCCGGCTCAGCAGCTGCTCCGCGCGCAAATCGTCCAGTGCGATGCTGCTGCGGCCTGCGAGCCGGTGTCCGTCGCTGACCACGAGCTCGAAGCTCTCGGTGAACAGCGGCCAGACATCGAGCCGCTCCCAGGCCTCGTCGATGTCAGCGGCAATCCCGAGCTCGGCCTCGCCCTTCTTCAGCAAGTCGGCAACTTCACGACTCGAGCCGCGCAGGAAGCGGAATTCGAGCCGGTTGAACTGCCGTTTGATTTGATTGAGATGAGGAATGAGCAGCGACAGATCGATCGAATGCGTCAGCGCGACGCGAAGCGCGCCGATCTCGCCGCTGCGGAAAGAGGAGGCCAGCGAGCGTGCGCCGGTGGCCGCATCAAAACACTGCTTCAGCAGGGGATGCATGCGCTGGCCAAGCTCGGTCAATTGCGCCGCGGGCCGTTCGCGGCGAAACAGATCGCCGCCGAGCTCGGCCTCGAGCTGCTTGATCGCGCGCGTCAGCGAAGGCTGCGTCACGTTGCAGTCCTCGGCGGCACGCGTGAAGTTCAAGAGTTGCGCCACCGCGAGGAAATAGCGGACCTGGTGCATTTCCATTGGATCGGCTCTCCAGCAAGACCAGGCGGAGGCTAGCCGATCGGGGCGGAGAATGACATCCCGGCCGCAATAGCGCCCGGGCATGGTTTCGGAAGCCAACGGGCATTTCCATGAGACCGGGCGATCCCTCAGAGTCGGCTCAACACCAGTCGTCATGTTGGAGGATTTTGCCAGTGAATATGTCCGTCAAGCCGCAGACGTCCGCCGCCCGGGCGCTCGCAGGCAAGGTTGCCCTGGTCACGGGCTCAACCAGTGGCATCGGCCTCGGTATCGCGCGGGCGCTTGCCGCGGCCGGCGCCGACATCGTGCTGAACGGCCTGGGTGTGGCGGCCGAGCTCGACCGGACGCGCGAGCAGATCGCGGCAGAGTTTGGCGTCAAGGCAAGCTTTTCGCCGGCCGACATGACCAGGCCGAATTCGATCGCCGAGATGATCGCGGCGACGGTCGCGCAGGCCGGCCGGCTGGATATCCTGATCAACAATGCCGGCATCCAGCACGTTGCGCCGCTGGAGCAGTTTCCGGTCGAGAAATGGGACCAGATCCTTGCGATCAATCTGTCGTCGGCCTTCCACACCACTCGGCTCGCGCTGCCCGCAATGCGACAGAACGGGTTCGGCCGGATCATCAACATCGCCTCCGCGCATGGTCTCGTCGGCTCGCCGTTCAAGGCGGCCTATGTCGCCGCCAAGCACGGCATCGTCGGGCTCACCAAGGTGACCGCGCTGGAGACGGCAGAAGAGGGCATTACCTGCAACGCGATCTGTCCAGGCTATGTCTATACGCCGTTGGTCGAGGCGCAGATCGATGGGCAGGCCAAGGCGCACGGAATCTCGCGCGACCAGGTGATCCGTGACGTGCTGCTGGCGCAACAGCCGAACAAGCGCTTCTCGACCGTCGAGGAGCTCGGTGCGCTCAGTGTATTTCTGTCCACCGATGCGGCGGCCACGATCACCGGGATTGCGCTGCCCGTCGACGGAGGCTGGACCGCGCATTGAAGGCGAGTGCGTAACAAACGATCGCGAGGAACGAACATGGCAAGGATACGGGCTCTCAGGGAGCAGGATATGAACGGTGTGAAGCGCGATACCAGCGTGTCGAAGGATCTGCCCGGCCAGGTGGTGCTGGTGCTTCAGGGTGGCGGTGCGCTCGGGTCCTATCAGGCCGGGGTGTACCAGGCGCTGCACGAGGCCGGCATCGAGCCGGACTGGATCATCGGCACCTCGATCGGCGCCATCAACGCCTGCCTCATTGCGGGTAACGCGCCCGACCAGCGGCTGCAGCGTTTGAAGGAGTTCTGGAAACGGATGGAGCAGAATCCGGTCTGGAATCTGCGCACCGCGTTTCCTGGCTTCAACGACAAGCTCGCCTATTGGTCGACCGTGACCCACGGCATTCCCGGCTTCTTCCGTCCCAATCCATTGGCGCATGCGGGCGATTCCTATCCACTCGGAGCCGATCACGCCGGCTTCTATTCGACGGCGCCGCTGGAGCGGACGCTGCTCGAGCTCGTCGATTTCGGCCGGATCAATCGCTGCGCGCCACGGTTGACGGTCGGTGCCGCCCACGTCCGCAGCAGCCAGATGCGCTATTTCGACAGCCGCGACGGCGAGCTGACGGTGAAGCATGTCATGGCTTCGGGCGCGCTGCCGCCGGCGTTTCCGGCCGTGCGCATCGACGGCGAGCTCTATTGGGACGGCGGCATTCTGTCGAACACGCCGACCGAGGCGGTCTTCGACGACAATCCGCGCAAGAATTCGCTGATCTTCGCTGTGCATTTGTGGAATCCCGTCGGCGCCGAGCCGACCACGATGGCGGAGGTGCTGAACCGGCACAAGGATGTGCAATATTCCAGCCGGATCGCGAGCCAGATCACGCGCCAGCAGCAAACCCATCGCCTGCGCCACGTCATCAGCCAGCTCGCCGCGCGACTGCCCGAGAGCGAGCGCAGCGATCCGGCGGTGAGGGAATTGACTGGCTATGGCTGCCCGACCAGGATGCATGTCGTGCGCCTGCTTGCGCCGCAGCTCGACCGCGAGAACCACACCAAGGATATCGACTTCAGTCCGTCCGGCATCATGCGGCGCTGGGATGCCGGCTATTCGCACACCAAGTCAGTGCTGGAGCGAAGGCCGTGGGTTGGCGAGTTCGATCCCCTCGCGGGCGTGGTGCTGCACGAACATATGGACATCATGCCGATTGCGGCGGAGTGAGGGCTTCGTCCGTCATTGTTTCTCGCAGTGACGATTTCAGGGGAAGGCGGTCCGGGTTATTGTCGCCCGCTGTCTTCGTCGCGAGGCCTTGCAATTGGTCGCTGAGAGAGATCTGGAATCTGCCCTCGATCAGGTTCGTGCTGATATGGCAGGACCGGTTGCCGGCGTGTTCGGCCCTGACACGGTGACCTGGCAGATCGACCGGGAGGCCGTGATCTTTCTCGGTGCCGGTCGTGCGCTGTTGCTGCAGCTGGCGCATCCCTGGGTCGCCGCCGCCATCGCCGAGCATTCGAAAACCTTCACTGATCCGATCGGACGATTTCACCGCACCTTCGACATTGTCTTTGCCATGGTGTTCGGCTCGCTTGACCGCGCGCTGTTGTCGTCGCGGCAATTGCACCGGCGCCACAGCATGATCGTCGGCGAGATGCCGGAGACTGTCGGTCCGTTCGCGGCAGGCTCACGCTACTGTGCCAACGACATCCCGTCGCTGCGCTGGGTTCATGCGACGCTGGTCGAGACCGCGCTGATGGCGCATGATCTGGTTTTGCCACCGCTCTCGGCGGAGGAACGCGAACGCTACTGGACCGAGAGTCGTTTGTTCGGTGCTCTGTTCGGATTGACGGCGCACGATCTGCCGACGGACTGGTCCGGCTTTGCGGCCTACACCGCTGCAATGACGCAATCGGATACGCTGACTGTCAGTCCGGCGGCGCGCGAGATCGCCGCGCAGATCTTTGGTGGAGCGCGCCCGTGGTTGCGTCCGCCGCGCTGGTATCGCGCGCTCACGGCAAGCCTGCTGCCGGAACGCCTGCGTGTGGGATTCGGGTTCGAGCTTGATGAGCGTGACACCAGATCCGTCGAGAACGCGCTGCGATGGATACGGCGGGTCTATCCAAGATTGCCAGACCGGCTGCGCTATGTCGGTCCCTACCAGGAAGCGCAGGCGAGGCTGCGCGGCGAGCCGCAGCCGGACTGGATGACGCGATGCCTCAACCGTGCCTGGATCGGACGGTCGCAGATGGATCAGCGCGGGAAGGGGTGAAGTCCTCCGCCGTTGCCACAAACCACCGTCATTGCGAGGAGCTCTTGCGACGAAGCAATCCAGGCTGCTGCCACGGAAACAGTCTGGATTGTTTCGCTGCGCTCGCAATGACGAGGAAACGCAGGCCTCACACCGCCGCCAGCTTCCGGTACAGCGCGTTGTAGCTGCCGGCCGGGATGCTCCAGGAGAACGAGCGTCCCATCGCACTGCGACGCATGGTGTCGAGCTGGTCTTGCGCCACGAAGGCGGAGAAGGCGCGGCGGACGCCGCCGAGGAAGGATTCGTGCGAGGGTTTTGAGAACAGGAAGCCGGTTTCGCCGTCGGTAATGGTCTCGGCGAGGCCGCCGGTCTGGTGGCCGATCGGCAGCGAGCCGAAGCGCTGGGCGTACATCTGGCTAAGCCCGCAGGGCTCGAAGCGTGACGGCATCAATGTGAAGTCGCTACCGGCGAAGATGCGGCGCGCCTGGGCCTCGTTGAAGCCGATGACGACCCCGATCGCGTCAGGGCGCCGGCGATGCGCGTCGATCAGCGCCTGCTCGAGCGCCGGCTCGCCGGAGCCGGTGACCACGATCTGCCCGCCGGCATCGACGATCTCGTCGGCCGCCGCCAGCACGAGGTCGATGCCCTTCTGGTGCACCAGCCGGGCGACGATGCCGAACATCGGACCGCGCGATACCGCAAGCCCGAACTGCTTGCGCACATAGTCCGCATTGGCCTTCTTGCCGACCCAGTCGCCGGCGCCGAATTGCTGGGCAAGCTGAGCGCAGGAACGGGGGTCCCAGCTCTCGTCGATGCCGTTGAGGATGCCGGTGAGCTCGGCCGCGTCGGAGCGGACTCGAAGCAGGCCTTCGAGACCGCAGCCGAATTCATCCGTGGTGATCTCCCGCGCGTAGGTGCCACTGACCGTGGTGAGATGCGATGCGTAGACCAGCCCGGCCTTGAGGAAGGAGAGCTGGTCGTAGAACTCGACGCCGTCGATGTGGAAGGAGCTCTCCGGTGCGCCGATCCGCCGCAGCGAGTCCTTCGGGAAGAGGCCCTGGTAGGCGAGGTTGTGAATGGTCAGGATCGACGGCAGCTTGGAGCCGCGCCAGGCGAGGTAGGCCGGCACGAGCGAAGCCTGCCAGTCATTGGCATGGATCAGGTCTGCTGCCCAATCCTTGTCCAGCGTGCCCATCGCGAGCTCAGCGGCGGCCGAGGCAAAGCGCGCGAAACGGATGTCGTTGTCGGGCCAGTCGCGCCCGGACTCGTCGCCATAGGGGTTGCCGGGCCGGTCGTAGAGTTGCGAGCACAACAGGACATAGACCGGCAGGCCGTCCTTGGTCGCGGCGCGGCCGAGCGAGCAGGCCGGCATCTCCGCGAACGCCGGACAGCGGCCAACGATCTGAATATGCGTGAGTTGTTCGATGATGTCGCGATAGCCGGGCAGCATGACCCGGATGTCGGCGAAAGGACGAAGCGCTCGGGGGAGTGCAGCGGAAACGGCTCCAAGTCCGCCGACGCGGACAAAGTCGTCCATCTCTGTCGTAACGAACAAGACCCTCAAGAACTGCTGCCCTCTGCCGGAGCCCGATTGCTGCTATGCAAGAACGGGTCCAGTTGCCCCTGGAATTCCCAAGGCCGCCCGCCAGACGCGTCTGTTCGGTAAAGACTTTCCTACTCAGCCGCCGCCCTCTAGGGTCGGCGCACGAACAACAGAGAACTTCGATAAGTTCCTAAGTGACTCAAGGACGCAAGCAGGCATGCAGCTATCAGATAAGCATGAGGGGACGACGACAAAGGCCTTCGCCGGCCTCAGGGTCCTGGATTTTTCGACCACCATTGCCGGTCCCCATTGTGCGCGGATGCTAGCGGACATGGGCGCCGAGGTCATCAAGATCGAGACCGACGGCGGCGAGACGATGCGAACCCGGCCACCGCTGCGCAAGGGCTGCAGCACCGTGTTCGGCCAGCTCAATGTCGGGAAGAAGAGCGTCGTGCTCGACCTCAAGTCCGAGGACGGCAAGGAGGCGGTCCGCCGGCTGGCCGCGACCGCCGACATCCTGGTCGAGAACTTCCGCCCCGGCGTGATGCACCGGCTGCGGCTCGACTATGACAGAATGCGCGCCGTCAACCCGAAGCTGATCTACTGCTCGATCTCCGGCTACGGCCAGAGCGGCCCGTCGGCCGAGCTGCCGGCCTACGCGCCGGTGATCCATGCGGCATCCGGCTACGACATGGCGCATCTCGCCTACCAGCCCGGCCGCAGCCGCCCGGATTATTGCGGCATCTACCATGCCGACGTCGTCACCGGCACCTACGGGTTCGGCGCGATCGCGTCGGCGCTCTACCAGCGCACGGTGACTGGGCTCGGCCAGCACATCGACGTCTCCATGCTGGAATCGATGCTGACGCTGACATTGATCGAGTTGCAGAACTCGCAGTTCACCGTGAAGCCGCCGCCGCGCCCGATGTTCGGGCCGACCGAGACGGCGAGCGGTTATGTCATGATCACGGTTGCCAGCGAGAAGACGTTTCAGGGCCTGATGGGCGTGATCGGCCGCCCCGAATGGATCTCCGATCCGCGCTTCTCCACCTACGCCGCGCGTCGCGACCATTGGGCCGACTTGATGGACGGTGTCGAGGCCTGGTCGCGGCAGCTCTCGACCGATGCCTGTCTTGTCGCGCTAGGTGCGGCCGGCGTGCCGGCCTCGGCCTACCGCACTGTGTCCGAAGCTCTGGCCGATCCGCAGCTCGCGCATCGTCAGGCGCTCTCGTCTGTCGAGGATGAAGGCGGTTCATTCCAGGTCCTCAATCTGCCGTTCCGGATGACCGGTGCCGATACGACACCGGGCAAGACGATGGCCGTGCTTGGCGAGCATACCGACCGGCTGCGCGCGGAAATCGGGCTCACCGACGGTGGACCAATTCCGTTGGCCAAAACAGCAGCGCAAAGCTGACGGCAAGGTTGACGGACAGCTTCGTGCAGCGAGCAATGCGGCTTTGCGCGTGGCCGGCTTGCCATCATCCGTCAGCCTCAACTAGACAGGGTCGAGTTTGTCTCGTCTTGCCGCCCGTGGCATGGTGGCGGCGACAAAAAAGTATCCGGGAGGACGCCAATGAAAAGTTTCAAGGTCGCCGATTTCAAGGCGCCGCTGCAGGAGTTCGACGAGGCCACGCCGCAGCCGTCCGGCACGCAGGTGTTGATCAAGGTGAAGGCCGCCGGCGTCTGCCATAGCGACCTCCACATCTGGGAAGGCGGCTACGATCTCGGCCACGGCCGCAAGCCGCTTTCGCTGAAGGATCGCGGCATCAATTTGCCGCTGACCATGGGGCACGAGACCGTCGGCGAGGTCCTCGCCTTCGGTCCGGACGTGAAGTCGTCGGACCAGGGCGACGTGAAGATCGGCGATGTCGGCCTCGTCTATCCCTGGATCGGTTGCGGCAAATGCGCGACCTGTCTCGCCGGCGATGAGAACATGTGCCTGACGCCGCGCTCGCTCGGCGTCTATTGCGATGGTGGCTATTCCGACCACATGCTGGTGCCGCATCCGCGCTATTTGCTCAATCTGAGAGGCCTCGATCCCGCATCGGCCGCACCCTACGCCTGCTCGGGCGTCACGACCTACAGCGCGCTGAAGAAGCTCGAGCAGCACTTCGACACGCCGATCGTGATGTTCGGTGCCGGCGGACTTGGCCTGATGGCGCTGTCGCTGCTGAAGGCCATGGGCGGCAAGGGCGCGATCATGGTCGACATCGATGCGAAGAAACGCGAAGCCGCGGAGCAAGCCGGCGCGCTCGCGACCGTCGATCCCAAGGCGCCCGACGCGATGGAGCAGCTTGCCAAGAAAGCCGGTGGTCCCATCCGCGCCGTGCTCGATCTGGTCGGCAACGCCGCCACCACGCAGCTTGGCTTCGACTGCCTGACGAAAGGCGGCAAGCTCGTGATCGTCGGCCTGTTCGGCGGCGGGGCGACCTGGGCGCTGCCGCTGATTCCGATCAAGGCGGTGACGATCCAGGGCAGCTATGTCGGCAATTTGCGCGAGACGCAGGAGCTGCTCGATCTCGTGCGCGCGAAGAACATAGCGCCGATCCCGGTGACGCGGCAGCCGCTTTCCAAAGCCAACGACGCGCTGGTGCAGTTGCAGCAGGGCGCGGTGGTCGGCCGCACGGTGCTGACGCCGTAACTTCCGCTCCATCCTCCGTCATTGCGAGCGTAGCGAAGCAATCCAGAAATCCCTCCGCGGACACAGTCTGGATTGCTTCGTCGCAAGAGCTCCTCGCAATGACGAGGCCACACCTTTCGTCATCTAGGAACTCCCATGTCCGCAAATAACGCCTTCCACATTGCCGTGCTCGCCGGTGACGGCATCGGTCCCGAAGTCATGGCGCCGGCCATCGAAGTCCTGCGCAAGATCGAGACGAAATCCGGCTTGAGCTTCCGCTTCACCGAGGCGCCGGCGGGCGCCAATCACTATCTCGCCGCCGGCAAGTCGATGCCCGATACCACCATCAAGCTGTGCGAGGATGCGGACGCGATCCTGCTCGGCGCCTGCGGCCTGCCGTCGGTGCGCTATCCCGACAATACCGAGATCGCGCCGCAGATCGAGCTGCGCTTCATCTTCGATCTCTATGCCGGTGTGCGCCCGGCGCGGCTCATTCCGGGCGTGCCGAGCCCGATCGTCGGCGCCGACCAGCGCGGCATCGATCTCGTCGTGATCAGGGAGTCCACCGAAGGCCTGTTCGCCTCGATGGGCAAGGGCGTCGTCACCCACGAGGAGGCGCGCGAGACCATGGTGATCACGCGCAAGACGTCCGAGCGCCTGTTCGAGTTCTCGTTTCGCCTCGCCGAGCGGCGCAAGGCGCGCGGCAAGCCGGGGATGCTGGCCTGCGTCGACAAGGCGAACGTGTTCAAGGCCTTTGCGTTCTTCCGCGGCATCTTCGACGAGATCGCCAAGCGTCATCCCGAGGTGAAGACCGACCGGCTCTATGTCGATGCCTGCTCGGCGATGCTGGTGAAGCGTCCCTGGGATTTCGACGTGATGGTGATGGAGAACATGTTCGGCGACATCGTCTCCGACATCACCGCGAGCCTGATCGGCGGCCTCGGCATGGCGCCGTCGGCCGACATCGGTGACAAATACGCCGTGTTCCAGCCGTGCCACGGCACCGCGCCCGACATCATGGGGCAGGGCAAGGCCAATCCCACGGGGATGATCTTGTCGGCTGCAATGATGCTGGATTGGCTCGCCGACAAGCACGGTGTCGAGGGCGCGGCCGAGGCCGGCGAGCAAATCGAGCGCGCCGTGGACAAGGTCTACGCCGGCGGCCTCAAGCCGATGGAGTTCGGCGGCAGCAACGGCACCGCCGATATTACGAAGGCGGTGCTCGCGGCGCTGTAGTCAAGGAAGAGGGGCCTCGCGGCCCCTCGCACTTCACCAGCGACGCCAGTGGCGGTGGCCGCCCCAGCCCCACGGACGCCCGCCGTAGAAGCGTCGCGGGCCGCCGTAAAAGCCGTAGGCACCGTAATAATTCGGACGCCAGAAGCAGCGCCCCCAGGGGTTGCAGACCCAGCGCACCTGATCGACGTTGGCTGCCGGGCCGCTCGCGATACGGTCGGCCTGCGGAATGCCGTTCGGCATCGCTGCGAGTGCCTGTCCCGATATGAGCGCTGCGCCGCCCAGGGCAGCCAGACCAACAACAGCTAATTTGAGTTTCATCGCAATCTCCCTCGTTTGATGGCGAGAGAACTTCCAGCAAATCAGCTGGTTGCTATGGTGTTGCAGGGGCGTGGGAATTTAATCTTCCTGAATGCATGTTCACGTTGGCTGCCGTCGTTGCTGCGCTTCGTGGCAATAACGGAATCACCGTCCCTGGAACTGCGGCTTGCGCTTCTCCATGAAGGCCTGACGGCCCTCGCGAAAGTCGGCGCTGTCCATGCAGGCCGTGCCGACGGCGCTGATTGCCTCCATGTCGCGCGCGCTTTCGTCCTTCAGCACCTGCGCAATGGTGAGCTTGGCGGCCTTGATCGCGAGTGGCGCATTTTGCGAGATCGTTTCGGCGATGGCCATGGTCTCGCCCCAGAGCTGATCCTCCGGAACCACGCGCTCGACCAACCCGATGCGCAGCGCTTCCGACGCATCGATGCGCATGCCCGTATACATCAGGAGTCGGGCCCAGGACGGTCCGACCAGCGACACCAGGTGCTTCAAGCCGTCGTAGCCATAGGCGATGCCGAGCTTCGCCGCGGGAATGCCGAACTGGCTGCCATGGGAGGCGATGCGGATGTCGGCCAGCATTGCCACCTGCATGCCGCCGCCAAGACAAAAGCCCTGGATGCAGGCGATCGTCGGCTTGGGATAGTCGGCGAGCAGCGCGCGCTGGGCGGCGCTGCGTTTGCCATATTCCTCGGAAGCGGCGGCGTTGTGGCGCGTCTTCTCGAACTGGCTGATGTCGGCGCCCGACACGAAGGCCTTGCCGCCGGCGCCGCGCAGGATCACGACGCGCACGGCCGCGTCGTCGCGTAAGGCTGTCAGCGCCTCGCCAAATCCCTCCCACATCTCCAGCGACATCGCGTTGCGCTTGTCGGGATTGCTGAAGGTGATCACGCCGACGCCACCGGCTGTGTGCTTGAGGATCTTGCCGTCGGCGTAGGGAATTTCGGTCGTGCTGGACATATCGGACATCGCGCTCATTCTCGTTGGCGAGGCGCAATGTTCGGCCGGGGCGAGGCCAGGGTCAACCGCGGCAACGGACGTGGCTTTGCAGTCACCTGTGCCGCGATTGCATGGCGCCATCTATCTCGTCATATGCGCGGTCAGCGGATGACTGCCGGCATTGCTGAAGAAGGCCGCCTCTTCGGCGGTCGCCTCCAGCAGCTGCTCGTCCTGGTTATAGACGTCGTTGCGGAACTGGACGGTCTGGTCTTTGGTCATCCACGCCGTGAGGTAGATCCAGGCCACCGGCACCTTCTTCGCCATGGCGACCTCGAGATGCTGGCCGCTGGCGATTTCCGCATCGATCGCGGCGCGCCTCCATTTCGGCTGGTCCTTCAAGAGCCAGGCGGCGAGATCGCGCACATTGTCGACGCGCGAGCAGCCATGGGAATCGAAGCGGTAATCATCGCTGAACAGATTGCGCTGGTTGGTGTCGTGCATGTAGACCGAATAGGAATTCGGCATGTCGATCTTGACCGCGCCAAGCGCGTTGAACGTGCCGTTGTGCTGGCGCACGGTGAAATTCGGCGTGTGCGTGCCCGACCAGTCGACCGAATTCGGGTCGATCGGATTGTCGTGGGCGTCGAGCACCTCCATGTGCATGCGCGACAGATAGGTGGGATCCTTGCGCATATGCGCGGAGATCTCGGTCTTGGCGATCGAGGAGGGCACCGTCCAGGTCGGATTGAGGACGACGCTGCTGATCTGGGTCGTTAGCGTCGGGGAGGGCTTTTCGGTCTTGCCGACGATCACGCGATAGCGCCGCACCACGACGTCGTTCTCGACCGCTTCGGCGAAGGCGGCGGGGATGTTGACCACGACGTAGCGCTGGCCGAAGCCGAAATTCATGTTCTCAAGCCGCTGGAGCGAAGCCTCCAGCTGCCGGATGCGCTTCTGCACCGGCACGTTCATCGCCGCAATCGTGCGCGGCGTCATCGTTCCGGTCGGCGCGAGGCCGTGGCGGGCCTGGAAGCGTTTCACGGCGTCGGCGAGATCCTGGTCGAAGGCGCCGCTCGCCTTGTCGGCGGAAAGATCGCCGGAGACGATCAGCCGCTTGCGCAGGAGATCGTCGTTGGCGCCCTCGGCGCCGGGCGCGAATTTCGCGTCGGCCGGGATCGCCGGCCAGCCGCCGCGCACGGCCAAATCGGAATAGCTCAGCGCCGCATCCTTGATGCGCTGGGCGGAGCCCTCGTCATAGGTCGGCTCGTGCGTCAGCGCGAGCGCCGCGGCCGAGCGGCTCTCTGCCGTCGAAGCGGACGCTGGCGCGGCAGTTTTCGGTGCGGCTGCGTGGGCCGGATTGGCGGCGGCCGGCACCGTGCCGGCCGCAGTCGCCGGCTTGGGCCCGGCCTGTCCAATGGTCTCGGTCTGAGCAAGCGCAGAGGCGCTCGCAAGCATGCCGACGGCAATGATCATCGCATGGCGTTTCGACATGTGTCCCATCTTCCCCTGAGAGCGAGGCCCGGGCGGGCGCTTCGCATCGGAAATTCCCGGTTCGTCGTGCTGATTCGAGAATCGGCGGGAGGCTAGCGCCTCCCGGTTGCGGCTCCCTTAAGCACGGCTGATCCGCGAGCCCGGCACGTCGGACGGCGGTCTCTGGATTGGGTCGCGACAGGGCCGGAATGGGTTCGCGAAAACCGCGGGCGACGGCGGGAAAAATGGTCAACAAAAAGGGGCGGTCATGCCGCCCCGAGAAGTCCGCGCAAGCGCGGGCCGGATATATCTCGTCCGGGCTCGTCCAATCCAGCCGCGCCCCGTGACGCGGCGGATTGAACATCGGGCGGAAAGGCGCGAAAGCCGATCGGCTCAGGCTTCGTTCGCTGCGATCGATTCCATCAGCGAGACGAGCTGACGCTGCACCGTCTGGTCCTTGATCTTGCTGTAGGCGCGCAGCAGGCGGAGGCTGAAGGCCGAGTCCAGGAAGAGCAGGCTCTCGACTTCGCGTGCCTTGTTGTCGCCGTCATAGAAGAAGGTCACGGGCACATCGAGGGCGGTGGCGATCTGCTGAAGCCGGGCCGCGCCGACGCGATTGACGCCCTTCTCGTACTTCTGGACCTGCTGGAAACTGACGCCGAGCTTCTCGCCGAGCTCGGCCTGCGAGACCTTCATCTCGACGCGCCGCAGACGGATTCGCTTGCCCAGCTCAATGTCCGGCTTGCCGGCACTGCGCTGCTTCATTCTCTTCGCCGCTGTCTTCATCTTTTTTCTCATCGGTCTTCGGTTGAAAACCCCCCGAAGAGCTGGGTCAGGGGTTCGCCCATATACTCGTCCTTGAATTCATGCGGGTGCACGAACTCTTCCTTAAACCACGGGAAACGCGCCGGATTGAAGGCTTCGATCAGCCAGTCAATCATGTGCCGCACGCGCGGAATCCGGCCGCTACCAGGATGGTAGGACAACCAGATATCCAGCGATCTGTTCAGCTCGACTTCCAGTGGAATCAACCTCCCGCCAAGCGCAACGGCGTAGCTCGGGAATACGCCGATTCCGGCACCATTCGCGACCGCCCAGTAATTGGCGCTCGAGACGTTGGTCTTCATGACCAGCAGGTCACGCTCCGGAACGCCGGGGAAGAAGCTCTCGAAAGTTTGCTTGGCATCGAGCTGGTCGGCGAACTGCAGCACCAGGCGATGCTTGATCAACTCCATCGCCGAACGCGGCGCGCCATATTTCGAAATGTATTTCTCGGAGGCCCAGAACATCAGATGCATGCGGCCGAGCCGCACCAGCTTGACGTCGAGCGCCGCAGGCCGCGACAGGTGAATGGCGACGTCGGCCTCGTGGCGAGAGACGTCGGCCGAACGCATCGCGCAATGCAAATCGACCAGGATCTTCGGATACGCCTGCTGGAATTCGACCAGTCGCGGGGCGAGCCAGAATGTGCCAAGTCCCTCGGTGATGGCGACGCGGACCTCGCCGGCCAGGGCGTTCGTCGTCGAATCGCTGGTGCGCAGCACGTCGAACGCGGCCGCCTCCATTTGCTCGACGGCGGAGACCACCAGCGCGCCTTCGTCGGTCAGGCGGGTGCCGTGGACGTCGCGGGTGAACAGGGTGGTGCCGGTCTGGCGTTCGAAATCATCGATCCGGCGGCGGACGGCGTTGATCGACAGCGACAGGCGCTCGGCCGCCGAGCGGAAACTTCCGCATCGGACGACTTCCAGGAAAATGCGCGCCGCATCCCAGTCCGACAGGCCGCTGATGTTTGTCTTTGGGCGTTCCTCCAGAGGAACGCCCCTTTCCGCCAAGGAGTGCATACAAGTCCCTTCGGGTCGCTAAACTGGCAGAATCTGGGGCAAACCACAACCACGGCGGGTTGGGGAATGACGAGTTTTGAACGTCATCCTTACTACGCCGCAGGTGGTATTCGGGTGCTGCCAGGGCGGGAACAAGGGCTGGGAATCGGGCAAACCATCGCCCGTATGAGGGGTGTGGCGTGAGTTCCGTTGTGGGCCGTGACATGGCTGCGGGATCGTCGGCGCTGTCCGCAATGAACGTCCTTGCGCAAGAGCCGGTGCCGCCTTCTGCGATGGATCAATTGCTGCACGCTAGGCGTTTTAAGATTGAGCGTTTTAAGATTGAGCGTTTTGCGACTGAGCGAGTCGACGCTGGCCCGCGACGCGAAGCAATGCTCGCCGGAACCCCGGTTTCTAGGCATCAACACACTGAAATCATATTCGGGGGCGCAGCGGCCTCGTGTTATCCTCGACGCTCCATGGGGGCCAAAGAGGTCGTCACAACCACGTCTCACAGGCCGAATTAGCGGGAAGAACGCCGGTGTCGCATTCAGACGAACAGTTGCAGTCGGTGCTGGAAACGCTCGAAGAGTGCCGCAGGGTGCTCAACGAGAGCAACAGCCGCGAGTCGGCCGAGCTGCTGTCCATTGTCATCCTGGACGTGCGGATGAAACTCAAAGGAATTGACAGTGCCGACCTCAAGGCACTGTGCGACGAAATGCTGCGGACCGCGACCAACGAACCGCAGCCCCCCTCCAAGCAGACGCAGGACCAGCCCCGGCGTCCGCTGCTCCGCGTGGTGAAGTAGCCGCGCCGCCAAGTCTCGCTTTTTGGCGAGATTTGTGCGTGTCCCGATGCCGCATCTGTGATCACAGACGGCATCGGGAGGAGCCCTGGTTTTGTGCGCCTCTGTTGCGCATTCGCTGGCATCGGCTACACCAGAGCCGGTTCGGCTCCGGGCCGCGCGCACTCCCCGCGCGCCGCGCCGGCGCCTGAGATGGCTCCGACTGCATCATGCAAAATGTTTCGATCCCGGCGGCGCTGATTGCCGGCCTCGTCAGCTTCCTCTCCCCTTGCGTCCTGCCGCTGGTCCCGCCCTACCTGATCTATCTGACGGGCGCGACGATCGAGCATGTCGAAAGCAACGAGCCCGCATCAGTCTCGAAACGCGCGATCATGATGTCGGCGCTCCTGTTCGTGCTCGGCTTCTCCACGGTGTTCGTGGCGCTCGGCGCCAGCGCCTCGCTGATCGGCGGGCTGATCCGCGCCTGGTCGGCCGAACTCTCGATCCTCGCCGGCATCGTCATCATCGTCATGGGCCTGCATTTCCTCGGCCTGACGCGTATCGGCATCTTGATGCGCGAGGGACGCTTGACCGCGCCCAAGCCCGTCGGCCTCTGGGGTGCTTATGTGATGGGGCTCGCCTTTGCCTTTGGCTGGACGCCCTGCATCGGCCCGATCCTCGCCGCGATCCTCTCGGTCGCCGCCGCCGAAGCGACGGTGACGAAAGGCGCCGGCCTGCTCGCGGTCTATTCGGCCGGCCTCGGCATCCCCTTCCTGATCGCCGCTCTCATGATCGAGCAATTTTCGACCCTGTTCGCGCGCATGAAGGGCCATCTCGTCAATGTCGAGCGCGCCATGGGCGTCCTGATGGTGATCACCGGCATCGGCTTCCTCACCGGCGCGGTCTCGAATGTGAGCATCTGGCTGCTGGAGACGTTTCCGGCGTTGCAGACGATCGGTTAGGCCTCCGCCGCAAACCGCGCCAGCGCCTCGCGATCGATCTCGATCCCGAGACCTGGACTATCTGGCACCTGCACGATGCCGTTCTTGTGCTCGATCGGTTGTTTGAGGATCGCCTGCCGGATCGGATGTTCGGTGCGGTCGAACTCAAGCATCGGTTCGAGCGGGGCCAGCGAGGTCGGCGTGTGCGACGGCAGCACCGCGAGGAGCTGAAGCGAGGCCGCGATCGCAATCCCAGTGCCCCAGACGTGCGGATTGTAGCGGATGCCGAACGCCTCGCTCATGTCGGCGATCTTCTTGCATTCGGAAAGACCACCCGCCGCGCAGGTGTCGGGCTGGGCGATGTCGAGCGCATGCGCGGCGAACAAATCGCGGAAGCCGAAGCGCGTGAATTCGCACTCGCCGCCGGCGACCGGAATCGTGAGCGCGGATTTCACCGCGCGATAGCCCGCGACGTCCTCCGGCGGCACCGGCTCCTCGAACCATCCGATGTCATGGCGCTCGATCAGGCGGCCGAGCCGGATCGCCGCGACAGCGTCATAGGCGTGGTTCGCATCGACCATCAGCGCGACATCGGGCCGATCGCCTCGCGCACCGCGCGGGTGACCGCGGCATCCTCGGCGATGCCGAAACCGACCTTCAGCTTCACGGCGCGGAATCCTTCGACGGCATAACCCGCAGCTTCCTCCGGCAGATAGGTCAGCGGATCGCCTGACTCGCGCCGGTAGAGACCGGTCGCATAGGCCGCAACCTCCTTGCGCGCGGCGCCGCCGAGAAGCTGGTGCACGGGCACGCCAAAATGCTTGCCCTTGATGTCCCATAACGCGATGTCGATGCCGCTCAGCCCCTGGATCACGACGCCCTTCTGGCCGTGATCCCGCAGGCGCGCGTAGACCATCTGCCACAGCACGTCGGTGCTCAATGGATCCTCGCCGATCAGCCACGGAGCGATACTCTGCACCACCGCCGCCGTGATGCGCGCCGGGCCGTAGCATTCACCCCATCCGACAAGACCATTGTCGGTCTCGATCTCGACCAGCATCGCGGTGCGCGTGTCGTACCAGGCGCGCGAATAGGCAAAGGGCTGCGACAGCTTTGCTTCGAGAATGTGCGTGCGAACCCTTGTGATCTTCATGGCCGGCCTCCGTTCATCGCGCCTCGTCCAGCGCGCAAATCACCGTGCAGACCACGCCGCGGGGCAGGAAGTCGACCGTGGCCTCGCCGCCGAGCTGGTCGCGCGCGCTGCGCTCGATCAGGCGCGAGCCGAAGCCGCGTTGCACCGGCGCCGTCACCGGCGGTCCGCCGATCTCGGTCCAGATCAGGCGCAGCCGCGGCTTCGGCGCCTCGGCAAGGACCTCCCACTCCAGCGTCACCCGGCCGGTCTCGTTGGACAGCGCACCGTATTTTGCAGCGTTGGTGGCGATCTCGTGCACGATCATAGACAGCACCACGGCGAGCCGCGGCGACAGCGGCACCGCGGGTCCGGCCATGCGGATGCGCTCTGGATTGTTCAGCAGGAACGGCTGGAGCGCGCGGGTGATCACGTCCCGTAGCTCGGAGCCTGCCCATTTCTCCTGGCTGAGCAAATTATGCGCCTCGGCCAGCGCGCCGAGCCGACCCTCGAACTTCGTCCGCTCGTCCCGGCTGGCGCTGCGGAAGGTCTGCACCGCGATCGCCTGCATCAAGGCGAGCGTGTTCTTGACGCGATGGTTGAGTTCGTCGATCAGGAGATCGTGCAGCATTTCGCCGCGCGCGATCGTGGTCGCCATCCTGACCGCGAAGGTCAGGCCGGTCAGCAGCAGGATGCCGCCGATAAAACTGGTGATCGCGATGTTGCGCCAGAGCGGCGCGATCAGCGAGCTCTCGGCGACGCCGGCCACGATGGTCCAGCCGGTGAGCCGCGACCTCGTATAGACGGTGGACAACGCAATACCGTCGAGCGAAACCGTCGAGAGCGCGGCCTCCGGCGTGCGCAACATACTCTCATACAGTGTGCCGGTAGCCCGTTTGCCGAACGTCTCCGTAGGGTTCGGCGTGCGCGCGAACACGATGGCCCTGGTGTCGAGCAGGGAAACCGTCCACTCCCGGTCGGGCCGTTGCTTCTCGACCAGATCCTGAAAGATGCTGACCGGCGGGCTGAAGCAGAGGTCGTAGATCACTTCGCCGTCGCGGAGCACCGGAACCTCGACCGTGAGCACCTGCCGGCTGTTGATCGCGCCGGTGAACAGGTCGGAATACTGCGGCGACTTGGTCGCAAACACCTTTTCGATGATCTCCAGGTGGCCGCGTGGCTGCAGGCTGGCGGTGTCGTCCGTCGCGGAGGAGAACAACAGTCGGCCCTTGCGATCGGAGATCAGCACCAGGCCGCCCTTGCCGTACTGGTCCACGAAGCCGAGGGCGATGCGGCGGAAGTTCTGGAAGTCGTCGTTGCGCAGCGAATTCGTCAGCGCAAGCACTTGCAGGCCGCCGGTCATCCGCTGCACCTCGGAATCCAGCACGAGGCGCATGCTGCGCACGTTCTCCAGCACGCGGCGGGTCGCGTCGTTGCGGTCCTGCTTGTAATTGTAAACGGCAATACCGACCGCGAAGACGATCAGCGGCAACATCGTTCCCGTGACCAGAAGAGCGAGCCGGACCGGCAAAGTGAGCTTTGACAAACGCAGGCGTCCCGGTTCCAGCGCAAGGGAGCGCCGGATTTATGATTTTGGGAGACCATAAGGGCGGGATTTGCGCCGCGCCATAATTTTCGCGTCCGGACGAGCCCGCCCAGGGACAAGATTTGCAGCGCAGTCGGCGGCTGCGCCTCAGCTCATGCTGATTGCGGTCAGCAGCAGGCACATGGCGTACACGGCCGCCAGGCTGAGCCCGGCGATCCGGGCCTCTCGATATGATTTCATAACGTCAACTCCCAGAGAGGGAGGCCGCCTTCGAGGCGGCCCCCCTTACACCTGGATCAATCAATTTCCTGAACGACCGTGCGCGAGCCGGGATCCACGAGCATCACGCGATCGCCGGAGTAGACGTAGCGATACTTGGTCAGCGACGGACCCCAGTCTGCGGGAACGGCCTCGAGCTCGACATCGCCCGGCACGGCCGCGCCAACAACGATCTTTTCCTTCGTCGTCACCGGGCGAATGCGGTGCTCGGTGACGTAGGATTTGATCTTGGTTCGGTATTGCGGCTCGATCTGAACGGCCGCCGCGTGGCCGGTCCCGGTCGTCGTCACGACGGTCGATTGCGCGAAAGCACTGGTCGACATCAGGACCGCGGCGGCGGAAAGCAGGAACAACTTCTTCATCTCGTTCTCCTCGTTTGAATATGCGCCGCAACAACCCCTCATCACTGACTGCGTTCCCGGCTCAGGGAACAAATTGCCGCTTTTTCCCGTTTGTAGTTGACCGGGCTGAACGGCTCGGGCTCTGGAGGAGGACGACAAATGAAGTTGAAGATAGTAACTGCAGCACTGATGCTTGCCGCAATATCCCTGCCGGCGTTCGCCGCCGACGAGTTCTACGTCGTGCAGGACGTCAAGACCAAGAAGTGCACGATCGTCGACAAGAAGCCGACCGACACGTCCATGACCGTCGTCAGCCCGTCAGGCACGATCTACAAGTCGCGCACCGAGGCTGAAACCGGCATGAAGACCGTCAAGGTCTGCACGTCGAACTGAGGAGGATGACAAATGCCAGTTCTGATTCTCTGGGCCGTGCCGGCCGTGCTGGTGATCGGCGGCGGCATTTACCTGATCGGCCACATGCACTGAGCGGCAGTGGAAGGCGAGCGGGTCTGTGTGTGCAGCGCACAGGCCCGCAAGCCGTCTGTCGCCTGCGAGGGTCGAAGGCCCCCAGTTGCCGCGCAGCAAGTTGCAGTGCAGCAGTTCGCGAAAAGAAAAAAGGGTGGCCCTGCGACGAAGAGGACCTCCCACGCACGCGAAATGACTTCCGTCCCGGCGACGTTTTCCATACGCTTCCCTCTCGCAAGCCGCATACCGGCTGCGCTCACGGCCCGGCGACAGGGCCGGAGCATCAAAAAGGGAGGGGAGACGATGAAGCGAAGATCATTTCTCGCTGGGATCAGCGCGACCACTGCGGCGGCCGCGATTGGCATGCCGTCGATCGTCCGGGCGCAGTCGCCGATCACGCTGAACGGCGCGGTCCAGTTCAACGACGACCACGCTTTCAACAGGGCCCTGCTCCGGTTCGAAGAGCTGGTCAAGAAGTACTACGGCAAGCCTGTCAACTTCACGCTGCACAGGAACTCCTCGCTCGGCCTCGAAAAGCAGTATTTCGAGTACATGTCGCAGGGCAAGGCCGTCGATTACGGCATCGTCTCGCCGGCTCACATGTCGACCTTCGCCAAGGCGGCCCCGTTCATCGACGCGCCCTTCGTGTTCAAGGGCATCGAGCACATGAACAAGGTCGTCGAAGCCAATATCCTGGCGCCGATCGCCGACGAAGTCGCGGCCAAGGCCGAGGTCGTTCTGATCGGCTATTCCGGCGGTGGCATCCGCAACATCTTCGCCAACAAGCCGCTCAAGACTCTTGCCGACCTTAGGGGACTCAAGGTGCGCGTACAGGGCGCGCCGATCTGGTCCAAGACCTTTGCGGCCGTGGGCATGAGCCCGACGGTGATCGCCTATAACGAAATCTACAACGCGATCCAGAACGGCGTGATAGCGGCCGGCGAGAACGAGGCGGCCGGCGTCGAGGCGATGAAGTTCTACGAAGTGGCTCCGCATCTCAACCTGACCCAGCACGCTGTGTCGATACGGCCGATCTGCTTCTCGGTGAAGACGCTGAAGACCTTGCCCAAGGACTTGCAGGACGCGATCATGAAGGCCGGCAAGGAGGCCGGCGACTATGGTCGTCAACTGGAGTCGAGCGAAGAGGTCGTCAAGCTCGACACGCTGGAGAAGGCCGGCAAGCTCAAGCGCGTTCCCTTCGAGGAGCGGGACGCCATGAAGAAGCTCGCCGACCCCGTGATGGCCACCTACGCCAAGGAAATCGGCGCGGAAGGCATTTTCGAGAAGATCAACGTGGTCTGAGAACTCTCGCCGCCCACGCGACAGGACGTCGGGGCAAGCCGGACGGCTTGCCCCATTGCGTGATTGTGATCCCCCGGAGTCGTAATGACCGAAATATCGATGCCACCGAACCCGTCGCCATGGCGCCGAGCAACGGCGGCCTATGCAAAACTGCTGGAAATCCTGCTCGCCGCCTCTGTCGGCCTTCTGGTCATTCCGGTCACGTTGCAGATCATCTCGCGCTACACGCCTTTGATTCCGTCCTACATCTGGACCGAGGAAATGGCACGGTTCATGTTCATCTGGACGATCATGATCGGCGCCATGGTCGGCATCAGAGAGTCGCAGCATTTTGAAGTCGACGTCTGGCCTGACCTGTCACGCCGAAGCGAAGCCATGGTGCGGATTCTTGCGCGGCTCGGCGTGCTGGCGTTGGCGCTGGTGTTCGTATCCGCCGGCATCGAGTTCACCCGCTTTGCCTGGAACAGGACTTCGGAGCTGGCCGACCTGCCGCTTTGGCTGATCCACGTCGCCTGGCCGGTTGCCGGCGTGACCTGGATCGTGTTCGCCGGTGAACAGATTGTCGACGAGATGCGGATTCTGGTTGGGGCCAATCAATGAGCGGTAATGTTCTTTCTGCCGGACAGGCCGCGATGGTCCTGTTCGGGACTTTCGTTGGCCTGCTCATCATACGCGTGCCGGTCGCCTTCGCGCTTGGCCTTGCCTGCGTGCCGATCCTGCTGATCGAGCCGCATCTGTCGCTGATGACGCTCGCGCAGGAAACCTTCAACGCCTACAATTCGTTCATCCTGTTGGCGGTACCGTTCTTCCTGCTCACCGCCAATTTGATGAGCATCGGCGGCATCACCGACCGGCTGGTCGCGCTGTCCCGCTCGATGGTGGGGCACTGGCCGGGGTCGCTGGCGCAGATCAACGTCGTGCTGTCGGTGTTCTTTGCCGGCATCTCCGGCTCCTCCACCGCGGACGCGGCGAGCCAGTCCAAGATCTTCATCGATGCCCAGACCAAGGAGGGTTACGACCTCTCGTTCTCCATCGCCATCACCGCGGTCTCGGCCGTGCTCGCCGTCATCATCCCGCCCTCGATCCTGATGATCGTGTGGGGCGGGCTGATCTCGACCTCGATCGCCGCGATGTATCTCGCGGGCATCGTGCCGGGATTGCTGATCGCGGGAGCGCAGATGGCGACAGTGCATATCTATGCCGTGCGACGAGGTTACCCGACCTATCCGAAGGACACCTGGAGGGAGATGTGCTGCGCCATCTGGCGCTCGATACCGGCGCTGCTGACGCCGTTCATCATCGTCGGCGGCATCCTGCTGGGGTGGTTCACCGCAACGGAGTCCGCCTGCGTCGCGGTGCTTTATTCCGTGGCGCTATCGACATTCTTTTACCGTGAAACCGGCGCGCGCGAACTCTACAAGGCTTTGCTCGACACCGGCCGTCTCGCGGGTGTCGCGCTGTTCTGCGTGGGCACCGCGAGCGCGTTCGGCTGGCTGCTGGCCTACTACAGGATCCCGCAGGAGCTGCTGGCCAACGTCTCGACCTGGGGCATGGGCGCGATCGGGGCCGGCTTCTTCATTGCGCTCTGCTTTCTGGTGGTGGGCTGCTTCCTCGACGCCATTCCGGCGATCATCATCGTCGGTACCGTTCTCGAACCGCTGGCGAAATCGGTTGACCTTCATCCGGTGCAGTTTGCGATCATCTCGATCGTCTCGCTGGCCTTCGGGTTGGTGACGCCCCCTTATGGCCTGTGCTTGATGATCGCCTGCTCGATCGCCGGGGTGCGGCTGCGCTATGCGCTGAAGGACACGGTGATCATGCTGATCCCCATGCTGCTCGTGCTGGCGGCACTCATCATTTGGCCCAGCGTTTCCCTGTTCCTGCCGCGCCTGATCGTGCCGGAGATGTTGAAATGAGCGGGGCTTGATCCCGCGGCTCTGATGCCGCGGGATCGGTGCATTTTGTCTAGAGATTGCTCTCGGTGATCGCGGCGTAGACCATGCTGCGCAGCTCGCGCCGGAGCGGGTAGGCGCTCGACGGCAGCACCTGCGTCATGAAGATGGTGATCAGTTCTTCGGCCGGGTCGATCCAGAACGACGTCGTGGCCGCGCCGCCCCAATTGTATTCACCGGGGCTGCCGGCGACCAATGTCTCGGCCGGGCGCATGGTCACGGCGAAGCCGAGGCCGAAGCCGATGCCGTTATAGGCAGCTTCCGCAAACAACGAGCGCGACACTTCCGGCAGCGCGCGTCCACCCGGAATGTGGTTGGCCGTCATCAGTGCCAGTGTCTTCGGCCCGATCAGCCTGACGCCGCCGAGCTCGCCGCCGTTGAGCAGCGCGCGGCAGAAGGTGAGATAGTCGGCCGTCGTCGAGCACAGCCCGCCGCCGCCCGAGATCAGGGACGGCGGTGACAGGAACGAGCTCTTGGTCGGATCATCCTGCAAGGTCAGGCCCTCGCGACGCTGGCCGGCATGGAAGGTCATGCCGCCACCCGGGTCGGCCGAGTAACAGGCGGCGAACCGGTGGGCCTTGGAAGCCGGCACGTGGAAATCGGTGTCGGTCATGCCGAGTGGATCGAGAATGCGTTGTTTCAGGAACTGCTCGAAGGGTACGCCGGAGATCTTGCCGACGAGGTAGCCGAGCACGTCGGTCGAAACCGAGTAGTTCCAGGCCTCGCCCGGCGAGAACTCCAGCGGGATTTTGGCAAGGCTCTCGATCATGGTCTGGAGCGTGCCGGATTTCTCGACCTCGCCGATCTTTTCAGCGCGATAGGCGGCATCGACGTTCGAGCGCTGCTGGAAACCGTAGGTGAGGCCGGAGGTGTGGCGCAGGAGGTCGACGATCAGCATCGGCCGCGACGGCGGCCGGGTCAGGAAGGAAGGCGCGGTGCCGGCAACGAACACGCCGAGATCCTTCCATTCCGGAATGTACTTGGCGACGGGCTCATCGATCGCAACGAGGCCTTGCTCGACCAGCATCATGAAGGCGACGCTGGTGAGCGGCTTGGTCATGGAATAGATGCGATAGATCGTGTCGTCCTTGACGGGCAGCTTGCGCTCGACGTCGGCAAAACCCTGCACCGTACTGTGGGCGATCTTGCCACGGCGATAGACCAGGAGATGCGTGCCCGGGAAGCGGCCGGCATCGATGTACCGGCTCTTCAGATGCGCATCGACGCGGTCGAGCGCCGCCTTGGACATGCCGACGGATTCGGGCGAGGCGGGGGTGGGGGCGAGCATCAGTTCCTCCGAGCAGTTTTGTCCGCCGTTGATAGCCGAAAAGGCGGTCTCATTCCAAGCCGGTCGCGCTTAACGCCGGCCGGCTGTTTGGTGTAGGCTTCGCCTTGGAACGCCTCCAAGCAGCCCAAAAGATCCCCAACGGGCCAATGAGAAAACGCAGGCAAACGCACCATGACCCAGTTCAACGAAACCGAACTCACCGAAGCCGTCGTCCGGAGCTTTGACCAGACACCTGACCCGCGCGCGAAATTCCTGCTCCAGGAATTGGTGAAATCGCTGCACGATTACGTGAGCAAGACCGGCGTCACCTTCGCGGAATGGGAATACGCCATCGATTTCCTGACCCGCACCGGCCAGAAATGCACGGACACCCGGCAGGAATTCATCCTCCTGTCCGACGTGCTCGGCGTCTCTATGCTGGTCGACGCAGTCAACCATCGCGAGCGCGAGGGCGCCACCCAGACCACCGTGCTCGGGCCGTTCTATGTCGGCGAGCACAAGGTGACGGCGCACGGCACCGACATCTCTCCGAACAATCAAACCGGCGAACGGATGTTCGTGCAGAGCCGTGTCACCGATCTCAAGGGCAAGCCGCTCGCGAATGTCCCTGTCGACGTCTGGCACGCTGACGATGACGGCTTCTACGACTCGCAGAAGCCGAACTATGACGAGGTCGGCGCCTCGGCGCGGGCGCGCTTCATCACCGACAGCGATGGCCGCTTCTTCTTCCGCACCATCCTGCCGTGCAGCTATCCGATCCCGACCGACGGCCCGGTCGGCGAGATGATCGTGCAGACCAACCGCCACCCGATGCGCCCGGCGCATGTGCACTTCCTGGTCAATGCCAAGGGCTACGAGCCGCTGATCACCCACGTCTTCATGGACGGCGACAAATATCTGGATTCCGACGTGGTGTTCGGCGTGAAGGACGACCTCGTCGCCAAGGTCGAGCCGCGCAAGGATGCGGCGATGCCCGACGGCAGCAAGGCGAACGGGCAGTGGCATCTGATGAGCTACGAATTTCACCTCAAGCCCGGCGGCGGCAGGGCGCCGAAGCCGCTGGGGACAAAGGCGGAGGAGCACGCCTGACCGTCAGGTGCGAGCAGCGCGCGCCGCCCTCTCATCTCCCGATAAAGGCCGCCAGCTCGTCAGGCGTCCCCATCGGAAAGGCTTCTTTCATGAAGTCGAGGAAGGCGGAGACGCGCGCGCTCAACAGCCGGCGCGATGGATAGAGCGTCCACAATGCGATCTCCGGTCCGTCGATGTCGCCCCAATGCACCAGCGTGCCGGCAGCCAGGTCGTGACTGACCAGTGATACCGGAAGGCGTGCGGCGCCGACGCCGGCCCGGACCGCATCGCGGACCATGACGAGCGATGACAGGCGAAGGACCGGATCAATCGCGATGCGCGATTGTCCACTTGGCACCGTCACGTCCCAGCTTGTTTTCCGGTCGCCCGCTCCGCGCATGACAGCCGGCACAGCGATACCCTCCCTCGGCCGTTTCAGGTTCGGGCTCGCCACCACCACCAGCCGATCGCGCAGAAAGATTCGTCCGACAAGGCTGTCATCCGGATCGGGATTGACCCGAATGACGAGGTCATAGCCTTCCTCCACCATGTCGACGGAGCGATCTTCCGTCGTGACCTCAAGACGGATCTCCGGATATCTGAGCGCGAATCCGGCCGCGAGGTTTCCCATCGCAGTCTGCGAGAACAGCATAGGCGCGCTGATCCGCAAGCGCCCCCGCGGCCTGTCCCCACCCGACGCGATTGCTGTCGCCGTCTCGTCGAGCTCGGTGAGCAAGGCTCCCGTCCGCTCGTAAAGGGCGCGCCCTTCTTGCGTGAGTTTCAGGGTGCGCGCGCCGCGCTCGAACAGGCGGAGGTCGAGGGCGGCCTCCAGCTCGGCGACCCGCCGGGACAGGGTGGCTTTCGGGCGGCCGGCGGCCCGTGCGGCCCGTCCGAACCCGCCGTGCCGGGCAACGAGATTGAAATCGGCGAGTGCGAGCAGGTCCATTGTTCCACCAGTGAGACAGTCTGTCCAAATATAGCGGCTATCGGTTCTTTTGTGGATCACTAATTTCCCGGATGTCTTCTGACCCAACCCGGAGTGATCCCCATGACCATCCTCGTTACCGGTGCAACCGGCACCATCGGCCGCCACGTCGTCGAACAGCTCGTCAAGCGCGGCGCCGATGTCCGTGCTCTCGCCCGCGAGCCTGCCAAGGCAAACCTCCCGGCAGGCGTTACCGTCGTGCAGGGCGACCTGCTCGACGTCGACGCGCTCCGCAGCGCGTTCGAGGGCGTCTCGACCCTGTTCCTGCTCAACGCGGTGGTGCCGGATGAATTCACGCAGGCGCTGATCGCGCTCAACGTGGCCCGCGACGCCGGCGTCGAGCGGGTCGTGTACCTCTCGGTGATCCACAGCGATCGCTACGTCAACGTCCCGCACTTTGCCGGCAAGTTCGGCGTCGAGCGGATGATCGAGCAGATGGGCTTCAACGCCACCATCCTGCGCCCCGCCTATTTCATGAACAACGATGTCACGATCAAGGACGTGGTGAGCGGATACGGAATCTATCCGATGCCGATCGGCAGCAAGGGGCTCGCCATGATCGATGCGCGCGACATCGGCGAGATCGCGGCCCTCGAGCTCATCCGTCGTGAGCGCGCCGCAACGCCGCTTCCGCTCACGCGCATCAATCTCGTCGGCCCTGATACGCTGACCGGCGCGAAAGCCGCCGCCGTCTGGTCGGAGGTGCTGGGCCGCACGATTGCCTATCCCGGTGACGATACCGCCGGCTTCGAGAAGAGCCTCAGGCAGTTCATGCCGAGCTGGATGGCTTATGACATGCGGCTGATGAGCGAACGTTTCCTCACTGAGGGAATGGTCCCGGAGGCCGGCGACGTCGAGCGGCTGACCGCGCTGTTGGGCCGTCCGCTGCGCTCCTATCGCGACTTCGTCTCCGAGATCACGGCCACTGCCTGACGGCAGGGGCACGTCCCCATCACGACAACGAGGAATGCTATCATGATCTCTTCAACCGCCACTGTTCCGGTGAATCCGGAAGGCGCAACGAAGATATTGGTGCTTGGAGCGACCGGTGCCACCGGTCGCCTGATCGTCAACCAGGCGGTGGCGCGAGGCTACGATGTCACCGTGCTGGTGCGTTCCGCTGAGAAGGCACGTGACATCACGGGGGCGAAGCTCATCATCGGAGACGCCCGCGATGAAACAGCCCTGCGCGAAGCCCTCAAAGGCCGTGATGCCGTGGTCAGTGCGCTGGGTACATCGGTAAGCCCGTTCCGCGAGGTGACGCTTCTCTCGACCGCGACGCGCGCGCTCGTGAGCGCGATGAAGGCCGAGCAGGTCTCGCGGCTGGTTTGCATCACGGGGATGGGCGCCGGCGACAGTGCCGGGCATGGCGGCTTTATCGCCGACAACGTGTTCTTTCCGCTTCTCCTGAAGAAGGTGTACGCCGACAAGGACCGGCAGGAAGCCATCGTCAGGGAGAGCGGGCTGGACTGGGTCCTGGTTCGCCCCTCGATCCTGAACAACAAGCCCGGGCGCGGGCCGATCCGGGCCCTGACGGATCTTTCGGGCTTCCATGGCGGCAGCATTGCGCGCGAAGACGTTGCGACATTCGTGCTCGATCAGGTGCGCAACGATACTTGGCTGCATCGCTCTCCGCTCATCACGTGGTGACGCTTGCGTGGCGACACTCCTGATCAGCGCGCATGCAACATCGCAAGCAGGACCACGACGACGCAGGCGAGCGCCGCCGTGGTCAATTTCCAGAACATCAGCGGGCTGCGCTCCAAAAGCGGCGTGATCCGCGTGTCGAGATAGGCCGGATTGGGCGTCCGAAGCTCGAACACGAATTCAGACAAATCCTCGTGCCGCTTGTAGGGATCCGGATGCAGCGCACGTCTGAGCGCGCCGTCGACCCAGGCAGGCACGTTGCTGTCGTCGTCGGCCGGGCGATATTTGAGCCTCCGCACGTCCGCCTTGCGCCGGATCCTCGCGATTTGCGTGCCATAGGGCAGCTTTCCCGTCAGCATCTGGTAGCAGATCACGGCCAGCGAAAACATGTCGGAGCGCGGCGAGCCGCCTTGCCCAAGAAAATATTCCGGCGCCGTGTACTGGACCGTTCCCAGAATTTCGTCGGTCTCGTCCTGCGGGGCCGCCTCCGCGACGCCTGCCACCTTGACCGATCCGAAGTCGATGATCTTCGCGGTGCCGGTCTTGTCGATCAGGATGTTGTCGGGCCTGAGGTCCTGATGCAGCATTTCCATGCGATGGAAGGCGCGCAGGCCCGCGGCGATCTGCTCGACCAGTCCGCGGACGGTTTCGAGATCGGGGCGTGGATTGTCCGTCATCCATTGCCGCAAGGTCTGACCTTCGACGAATTCGGTCGCGACATAGAGATAGCCACGCCGTTTCGACTGCGACAACGGCTTCAGCACATGCGGGCTGTCGATCCGGCGCGCGATCCACTCCTCCATCAGGAAGCGTTTGAGGTATGCGGCATTGTCGCGCAAATCGATCGAGGGAAGCTTCAGCGCGACCGGCTCCTCGGTCACCGCGTCGACGGCAAGGTAGATGTGGCTGCGGCTGCTGGCGTGGATTTCGCGGACGATCCTATAGCCGTCGAAGATGGCCCGCGGCTCCGGCAGCGGGGGAAGCGGCAGCTGGGTGGTCTGGTTGAAGATGCCGGCCGGCTCGCGCTGCGGCACCGCATCGACGCGGAGGATCTGGACCGTGATGTTGTCGTCGCTGCCGCGCCGGTAGGCTTCCTCGACGATTGCCTTCGCCGCTCCGTCGAGCTCGGCTGCATGCTCGCTGAGCGCGCTCGTGATGAAACGCGCGTCGACGAATTCATAGGCGCCGTCGGTCGCCAGCAGGAACGTGTCGCCAGTCTCGATCTCGAAACTCTGATAGTCGATCTCGAGCTGCGGATTGATGCCGAGCGCACGGCCGAGATAGGTCTGCTCCGAGGACACGATGATCCGGTGATCATCGGTCAGCTGCTCGAGCGCCTTGCCCGCCACGCGGTAGACGCGACAGTCGCCGACGTGAAAGATGTGCGCGGTGGTCGCCTTGATGACCATGGCGCTCAGGGTGCAGACATAACCCTTGTCGCGGTCATAGGCATATTGGCTCTTGCGCGTCTGCGCGTGCAGCCAGGAATTGGTCGCGTCCAGCACCCGACGGGCGGAGGTCTTCACCGTCCAGGATTCCGACGTGCAGTAATAGTCCATCAGGAAGCTCTTGACCGCCGACTCGCTGGCGATCTGGCTCACCGTGCTGCTCGAGATGCCGTCGGCGAGGACGGCCGCAATGCCTTTCAGGCTCAGCATCGGTTCGTCCGGAACGAGGACGCCGTGAAAATCCTGGTTGATGGGCTTGCGACCCTTGTCGGAATGCTGGCCGACCGAGATCTGAAGTCCGCGGGTCATCGTCATCACCGGCAAAAGGAGAGCCTCACCCTGATCGGGCGAGGCTCTCCTGTCGAGACGTATCAGGCCGCGACGCGGGGCGAGGTGGCCTTGCCCGCCTGGCGCTTCGGCTGGGTCAAGACGTGCGTGGCGTAGAGGGTCATGCCGGTGAAGGCGAGGCCGCCGACGAGATTGCCGAGCACCGTCGGGATCTCGTTCCAGATCAGATAGTCCATGATCGAAAACTTCGCGTGCAGCATCAGGCCGGAGGGGAACAGGAACATGTTCACGACGGAATGTTCGAACACCATGTAGAAGAACACCAGGATCGGCATCCACATCGCGATGACCTTGCCGGGGACCGAGGTGGAGATCATGGCGCCGACGACGCCGGTCGAGACCATCCAGTTGCAGAGCATTCCGCGGATGAACAGCGTCGCCATGCCGGCCGCGCCGTGCGCGGCGTAGCCGAGCGTGCGGCCTTCGCCGATATTGCCGATCGCCGTGCCGACCTTGTCCGGATCCTGCGTGAAGCCGAAAGTCGTGACGAAGGCCATCATGAAGGCCACCGTCAGGGCGCCTGCGAAATTGCCGACGAAGACGAGGCCCCAGTTCCGCAGCACGCCGCCGAAGGTGACGCCCGGGCGCTTGTCGATCAGCGCCAGCGGCGCCAGCACGAACACGCCGGTCAAAAGGTCGAAGCCCAACAAATAGAGCATCGAGAATCCGACCGGGAACAGCAGCGCGCCGATCAGCGGCTGCCCCGTGTTCACGTTGATGGTGACGGCAAACCAGGCGGCGAGCGCGAGGATGGCGCCGGCCATATAGGCGCGGATGATGGTATCGCGGGTGGACATGAAGACTTTGGACTCGCCCGCATCCACCATCTTGGTGACGAATTCCGAAGGCGCGAGATACGACATCAATGGTTCCTTTTGCTTCCTTGTGAGATCGACACACTCTGCGTGAGCGCGACTGAACATCATTGGCCGTGCGGGCTGGTTGCCGCGCGTAAGCCGGAGAGATTTGGAAGCTCTGGGAATCGCGTCACGAGGATGAAGCCGGGAGGGCCGCGAAGCAGATGAGCTTCCGTGCTGCAGCCGCCTGAGGCTGCAGCATTGCGGTCGAGCCGCAGTCTTCGTTGACGCGAAATTTAATGCAAATTGCGTGCCGCGCGTTGGGCTCATAAGAACTGAGCGATATCAATAACATATAGCTTTTCATGACTCGGCTTTTGCGGGCCGAGTGGCCTGTTGCTTAAGCGGCTGCACAACTCTTGTGCGCCGCACAAATGTTGAGCAGGTCGCAAATTTCACGAGCGGAGCAGACCTGCGACAGACTGGCGCGGCATACATAAGCTATTGATATCGTTTTGTTTTCAGCTGCGTCACGCTTGGCATGAAGCTTGAATAGTTCCAAGCCGACGCCATTGAAGCCGTCCCGCGAGACTTCTCATCCGAATTGCCGACGCCACCAGACGGGGGTCTCCCCGTCGCGCGTTCGCATGCGCTGCTTCAGGCGTCGCCGGACGGACGGGCTGCTCGTGTGCACTGACACAATCATTCTGCAACGACGCAAAGGACGACACCGCCTATGACCAAGCGCACCCGCCGGCCGTCGGACACTGGCCTCAGCCGCCGTCAATTGTTGAAGGCCGCCGGTTCGACCGCCGCACTCCTGGCCGCCGTGAAGCTGAATTTCCCAGCCGGCGCCTTCGCGCAGGACGCCGGACCGGAGGTCAAGGGCGCAAAGCTTGGCTTCATCGCGCTGAGCGATGCCGGCCCCTTGTTCGTCGCCAAGGACAAGGGCCTGTTCGCCAAATACGGCATGCCCGACACCGACGTGCAGAAGCAGGCCTCCTGGGGCACCACGCGGGACAATCTCGTGCTCGGCTCGGAAGGCAACGGCATCGACGGGGCGCATATCTTGACCCCGATGCCGTATCTGATCTCGGCCGGCAAGGTGACGCAGAACAACCAACCGACGCCGATGTACATCCTGGCGCGGCTCAATCTCGACAGCCAGTGCATCTCCGTTGCCAGTGAATATGCCGACTTGAAGCTCGGCGTCGACGCCACGCCCTTCAAGGCGGCGCTGGAGAAGAAGAAGGCCTCGGGCAAGGCCGTGAAGGCCGCGATGACCTTCCCCGGCGGCACGCACGACCTCTGGCTCCGCTATTGGCTTGCCGCCGGCGGCATCGATCCGGACAAGGACATCGAGACCATCGTGGTGCCGCCTGCGCAGATGGTGGCCAACATGAAGGTCGGCACGATGGACTGCTTCTGCGTCGGCGAGCCCTGGAACCTGCAGCTGATCCACCAGAACATCGGCTACACCGCGATCACGACCGGCGAGCTCTGGAACAAGCACCCGGAAAAATCCTTCGGCATGCGCGCCGCCTTCGTCGACAAATATCCGAAGGCCGCGAAGGCGCTGCTGATGGCGGTGATGGAAGCGCAGCAATGGTCCGACAAGGCCGAGAACAAGGCCGAGCTTGCCGCCATCATGGGTAAGCGGCAGTGGATGAACTGCCCCGTCGAAGACGTGCTCGACCGCACCGCCGGCAAGTTCGACTACGGCCTTCCGGGCAAGGTGGTCGAGAATTCGCCGCATATCATGAAGTATTGGCGCGACTTCGCCTCCTATCCGTTCCAGAGCCACGACCTCTGGTTCCTCACCGAGGACATTCGCTGGGGCAAGTATGAGGCGAATTTCGACACCAAGGCGCTGATCGCCAAGGTCAACCGCGAAGACATGTGGCGCGACGCGGCCAAGACGCTCGGCATCGCAAGCGCCGAGATCCCGACCTCCACCTCGCGCGGCAAGGAGACCTTCTTCGACGGCAAGGTGTTCGATCCGGAAAATCCGGCTGCCTATCTGAAGTCGCTCGCGATCAAGCGCGTCGAAGTCTGATGGAGCCAGCGGCCGCCTGCGGGCGGCCGCACCGTCTTTTGCAGCCGGAGAGATATTGCGATGAACATGCCCGCTACCAAGATCGAGGTTGAGACCGCGAAGCTCGCGAGCGCTGCCGCGCCGGTCGTCGCGATGACGCCGAAGCGGCCGCCGCGTTCGGAGACTTACGCGCGGATGGCGCGGGAGACTGCCGTGCGCGTCATCCCGCCGCTGGTCGTGATCGCGCTCTTGCTTCTGGTGTGGGAGCTGGTCTGCCGCCGCGCCGGCTCGGCACTGCCGCCGCCGTCGAAGGTGTTCAAGGACACGAAGGAATTGATCCTCGATCCGTTCTTCGATCATGGCGGCATCGACAAGGGGTTGTTCTGGCACCTCTCCGCCAGCCTCCAGCGCGTCGCCTTCGGCTATTCGCTCTCGGCGATTGCCGGCATTGCGCTCGGCGTGCTGGTCGGGCAATCGGTCTGGGCGATGCGCGGGCTCGATCCGCTATTCCAGGTCTTGCGCACGATCCCGCCGCTGGCCTGGCTGCCGCTGTCGCTCGCCGCGTTCCGTGACGGACAGCCCTCGGCGATCTTCGTCATCTTCATCACCTCGATCTGGCCGATCATCATCAACACCGCGGTCGGCGTCCGCAACATCCCGCAGGATTATCGCAACGTCGCGGCGGTGGTGCAGCTCAACCCGCTCGAATTCTTCGCCAAAATCATGATTCCGGCCGCCGCCCCCTACATCTTCACCGGGCTTCGCATCGGCATCGGTCTCTCCTGGCTCGCCATCGTTGCGGCCGAGATGCTGATCGGCGGCGTCGGCATCGGCTTCTTCATCTGGGACGCCTGGAACTCCTCGCATATCAGCGAAATCATCCTGGCGCTGTTCTATGTCGGCATCATCGGCTTCGTGCTCGACCGCCTGATCGCGGGCGCCGGCAAGATCGTCACCCGCGGTACCGCGCTGAACTGAAGGGGAAGCACATGACCGCTTATCTGAAGCTCGACCACATCGACAAGATTTTTACCCGCGGCGCTGCCTCCACCGAGGTGCTGAAGGATATCAATCTCACCATCGAGAAGGGCGAATACGTCTCGATCATCGGCCATTCCGGCTGCGGCAAGTCGACCCTGCTCAACATCATCGCAGGCCTGACCAACGCCACCACCGGCGGCGTGCTGCTGGAGAACCGCGAGGTGAACTCGCCGGGGCCGGATCGTGCGGTGGTGTTCCAGAACCACAGCCTGCTGCCCTGGCTGACCGTGTACGAGAACGTCCGGCTCGGCGTCGACAAGGTCTTTGCCAAGACCAAGAAGCGCGCCGAACGCGATGCCTGGGTCATGCACAATCTCAACCTCGTGCAGATGGCCCATGCCAAGGACAAGCGGCCCTCGGAAATCTCCGGCGGCATGAAGCAGCGTGTCGGCATTGCCCGCGCGCTTGCCATGGAGCCGAAAGTATTGCTGCTCGACGAGCCTTTCGGCGCGCTCGACGCCCTGACCCGTGCGCATTTGCAGGATTCGGTGATGGCGCTGCATCAGAAGCTCGGCAACACCATTTTGATGATCACCCACGACGTGGACGAGGCGGTGCTGCTGTCCGACCGTATCGTCATGATGACGAACGGGCCGAGCGCGCGCATCGGCGAGGTGCTGGAGGTGCCGCTGGCGCGCCCGCGCAAGCGGCTCGATCTCGCGACCAACACGACTTATCTCAAGTGCCGGCAGCGCGTGCTCGAATTCCTCTATGAGCGTCACCGCTTCGTCGAGGCCGCGTAAACGCGTCACCAACAGGTGCTGACGCCACGCCTAATTTTGAATCATCAAGCTCAATCCTTGTGCGCCGCACAGGGATTGAGCGAATCGCAAAATTTGCGTGCGAAATAGTCCTGCAAAAATTCGGAGCACTCCGAACAAGCGCCTGAATTTCCTGCGTTTCCGGAATGCGCGCAGTTGGCACGGAAATTGAAGCACCAACTGCGACGCCAACGACGACGTCCCTCAACATCATCAATCAGCATCGTAACTCGCCACCGGGGTGAAGCCTCGGAGCGCGCCTCCGTGGCCGGAGGCTGAGCCTGCAACGACGCAGCGGTGAGCCTGGAAGGGATACTCAATGACGAAGAATCCAACTTGGATTTCCGACTGGCGCCCCGAAGATGAGGCGTTCTGGAACGCGACTGGCAAGACGATCGCGCGACGCAACCTGATCTGGTCGATCGTGGCCGAACATATCGGCTTCTCGGTCTGGCTGATCTGGAGCATCGTCACCACCAAGCTGCCGCAGGCGGGCTTCCACTACACCACCGACCAGCTGTTCCAGCTCGTCGCGGTGCCCGGGCTGATCGGCGCGTTGATGCGCTTTCCCTATACCTTCGCGGTGACGACCTTCGGCGGTCGCAACTGGACCATTTTCAGCGCGGCAATCCTGTTCATTCCGACGCTCTCTCTCGCCTATTTCGTCGGCCAGCCCGACACGCCGTTCTGGCTGATGCTGCTGATTGCCTCGACCGCCGGTCTCGGCGGCGGCAATTTTGCCTCCAGCATGACCAACATCTCGTTCTTCTTCCCCGACCGGATGAAGGGGTGGGCGCTGGGACTGAATGCAGCTGGCGGCAATATCGGCGTCTCCAGCGTGCAGCTCCTGACCCCGATCCTGATGACGCTCGCCGTCATCAACCTGTTCCAGGCAACGCCGGTCGATGGTGTTTTTCTTCAGAATGCCGGCCTGATGTGGGTGCTGCCGATCGCGATCGCGGTGTTCGGCGCAGTGTTCTTCATGAACAACCTGACCACGGCCAAGTCGTCGATCAAGAACCAGCTCGCGGTGGTCAAGCGCAAGCACACCTGGATCATGGCGTATCTCTATATCGGCACGTTCGGCTCCTTCATCGGCTACTCGGCGGCATTTCCGCTGCTGATCAAGACCCAGTTCCCGCAAGTCACGATTGCGATCGCGTTCCTGGGACCGCTGGTCGGCTCGCTGTCGCGGCCGCTCGGCGGCTGGCTTGCCGACAGGATCGGCGGCTCGGTCATCACGTTCTGGAATTTCATCGTGATGGCCGGCGCGACGATCGGCGTGCTCTACTTCGTCGGGCACAAGGATTTCATCGGCTTCCTGTCGATGTTCCTGGTCCTGTTCGTGACGACGGGCATCGGCAACGGCTCGACCTATCGCATGATCCCCTCGATCTTCCGCGAGCAGAATCTGTTCAGGGTGCGCGGCAAGGGCGATACGGAGCGCGCGGCCGCCTTGAAGACGGCGAGCATCGAGAGCGGTGCTGCGGTCGGCTTCATCGGCGCGGTCGGTGCCGTCGGCGGCTATCTGATCCCGACCGGGTTCGGCAAGTCGATCGCGCTGACCGGTGGACCGCAGCTCGCGCTCGCGATCTATCTCGGCTTCTACGCCTCCTGTCTCGCGCTGACCTGGTGGTTCTATCTGCGTCGCAGCCCGCAGGGCGAAGGCGCCTCAAGCCTCGCCGGCGCGCGAGTTTAACACTTGGTACGAATCTCGCTTCTCCCCGTACGCGGGGAGAAGCATTGCCCGACAGTTTGACAATGAACCTGGTTCGCAATGGCGCGCACCAAGGCAAACCCAACAGGCAGGAGAACATCATGACGCCAGAACAGATCACCCTCGTCCAACAGAGCTTCGCCAAGGTCGCGCCGATTTCCGCGCAGGCCGCGGTGCTGTTCTACGATCGCCTGTTCGAGGTGGCGCCGTCCGTGCGCGCGATGTTCCCCGAGGACATGAGCGAGCAGCGCAAGAAGCTGATGGGCATGCTCGCCGCCGTCGTCGGCGGTCTGTCGAACCTGGACTCGATTCTTCCCGCGGCGTCAGCGCTTGCGAAGCGTCACGTCGCCTACGGCGCCAAGGCCGAGCACTACCCCGTGGTCGGCGCGACCTTGCTGTGGACCCTGGAGAAGGGCCTCGGCGAAGCCTGGACGCCCGAACTCGCTACCGCCTGGACCGACGCCTACGGCGTGTTGTCCGGCTACATGATTTCCGAGGCCTACGGCGCACAGTCGCAGGCCGCCGAATAGGAGATGCGTTGTGAGTGAACCGCTGGTCATCGTCGGTAACGGTATGGCGGCCGCGCGTCTGGTCGACGAGCTCGCCAAGACCTCGCTCGGCCGCTACGCGGTCGCCGTGATCGGCGAAGAGCCGCGGCTCGCTTACAACCGCGTTCTGCTCTCCTCCGTGCTGGCCGGCGAGACCGGCTCGCACGAGATCGAACTGCGGCCCGCCGACTGGTGGCGCCATCGCGGCGTCACGGTGCGCTACGGCTATCGCGTCACCGAGATCGATACCGGCCGACGCGAGCTCAAGATCGAAGGCGAAGAAAGCATGGAATATTCCAAGCTCGTGCTCGCCGTCGGCTCGACGCCGCTGCGGCTCAACGTGCCGGGCGCCAATCTCGTCGGCGTGCACACCTTCCGCGACACCCGCGACGTCGATCTGCTGCTGACGCTCGCTGCCGCAAGGAAGCGCGTCGTCGTGGTCGGCGGCGGTCTGCTCGGACTCGAAGCGGCTTACGGCCTTGCCAAGGCCGGAGCGCCCGTGACGCTGCTGCACCTGATGGACCGGCTGATGGAGCGCCAGCTCGATGCACCCGCTGCCGACCTGCTCAAGACGCTGGTCGAGCGCAAGGGCATTCGCATCCTGCTCAATGCATCCACAGCGCGCATCCACGGCGAGGGCCATGTCGAAGCGGTCGAGCTTGCCGACGGCAGCCGCATCGAGGCCGATGCCGTGATCTTCGCCGCCGGCATCAGGCCCAACATTGCCCTCGCCAAGGACGCCGGCATCGCCGTCAACCGCGGCATCGTCGTCAACGACGAGATGCAGACGGCGTCACCCGATATCTACGCGCTCGGCGAGTGCGCCGAGCATCGCGGCACCTGCTACGGCCTCGTCGAGCCTGCTTACGAGCAGGCGCGCGTGCTGGCGCGACATCTCGCCGGCCGTCCCGCGGCCTATCAGGGCAGCGTGGTCTCGACCAATCTGAAGGTGTCGGGGGTCAGCGTGTTCTCCGCCGGCGACTTCATGGGCGGGGAGGGCAGCGAGAGCCTCGTGCTGTCGGACCGCAGGCGTGGCACCTACAAGAAGCTCGTCATCGCCGAGGGCCGGCTCACCGGCGCCCTGCTGATCGGCGATACCGTCGATGCGCTCTGGTATCTCGAACTGATCCGCAACCGCGAAAAGGTGGCGGCGATCCGCGCCGACATGATGTTCGGCCGCGCGCTCGCGCGTCCTTCCAAAGCGGCTTGATTGAGGCGGCTTGATATGACGGCGATCGATCCCACGCTCCGTGCCACCAAGACGACCTGTCCGTATTGCGGCGTCGGCTGCGGCGTGCTCGCGACGCCGGACGGCAAGGGCGGCGCGGCGATCGCGGGCGATTCCGATCATCCTGCCAATTTCGGCCGGCTGTGCTCCAAGGGCTCGGCGCTCGGCGAGACCGTCGGGCTGGAAAGTCGGCTGCTCTATCCGATGATCCGCTGCAAGGGCGTGCTCGAACGCGTCGCCTGGAGCGATGCGCTCGATCACGTCGCCCACCGCATGCAGCACATCGTCGCGCGCGACGGCGCCGACGCGGTCGCATTCTATCTCTCCGGCCAGCTCCTGACCGAGGACTATTACGTCGCCAACAAGCTGATGAAGGGCTTTGTCGGCACCGCCAACGTCGACACCAATTCGCGGCTCTGCATGTCGTCCTCGGTCGCCGGTTACCGCCGCGCCTTCGGCGCCGACACCGTGCCCGGCTGCTACGAGGATCTCGACCAGGCCGATCTTCTGGTGTTCGTCGGCTCGAATGCCGCCTGGTGCCATCCCGTGCTGTTCCAGCGTATGTTGAAGAACCGTGGGGAGCGCGGCGCCCGCATGATCGTGATCGATCCGCGCCGCACCGACACCGCGACCGACGTCGATCTGTTCCTGGGCCTCAAGCCGGGGACCGACACGGCGCTGTTCTCCGGCCTGTTGGTTCACCTCGCCGACAATGGTGCGCTCGATCAGGATTACATCGCGCAAAACACGTCGGGCTTTGACGACGCGCTGGCGCGCGCCCGCAGCATCGCCGGCAGCGTCACCGCGACCGCACTGGCGACCGGCCTTTCCGAGCAGGACGTTGCCACCTTCTTCAAGATGTTCCGCGACACGCCCCGCGTCGTCACGCTGTACTCGCAAGGTGTCAACCAGTCGGCGCAGGGCACCGACAAGGTCAACGCGATCCTGAACTGCCATCTTGCCACGGGCCGCATCGGCAAGCCCGGCGCCTCGCCGTTCTCGCTCACCGGCCAGCCCAACGCGATGGGCGGTCGCGAGGTCGGCGGCCTCGCCAACCAGCTCGCCGCACACATGAACTTCACGCCGCCGGACATCGATCGCGTGCGGCGGTTCTGGAAGGCGCCGCGCATCGCCACCCATGAAGGGTTGAAGGCGGTGCAGCTGTTCGAAGCCATCAACCGCGGCGAGGTCAAGGCGCTGTGGGTGATGGGCACCAACCCCGCCGTGTCGCTGCCCGACGCCGACTTCGTGCGCGAGGCGCTGAAGAAGCTCGAGTTGTTCGTGGTCTCCGAGAACGTGCTCTCCAACGATACGGTCGATGCCGGCCCGCACGTGCTGCTGCCGGCGCTCGCCTGGGGCGAGAAGTCAGGCACCGTCACCAATTCCGAGCGCCGCATCTCGCGCCAGCGTTCGTTCCTGCCGGCGCCCGGCGAGGCACGGCCGGACTGGTGGATCCTGAGCGAAACCGCAAAACGCCTCGGCTTCGGTGACAGTTTCAGTTACAAATCCGCCGCCGACATCTTCCGCGAGCACGCAGCGCTCTCGGCGTTCGAGAACGACGGCAGCCGCGACTTCGATATCGGTGCGCTGACCACGCTGTCGGATGAAGCCTTCGATGCCTTGAAGCCTGTGCAGTGGCCCGCGCGCGAAGGCGAGGCGCCCGGCGAGCGCTTTTTCGCGGCCGGCGGCTTCTTCACCAACGACGGCAAGGGCCGGTTTGTCGCACCGGAGGTGCCGGCGCTGCGTGGCGAGACCGGACCGTCGCGGCCGCTGCGGCTCAATACCGGGCGCATCCGCGACCAGTGGCACACCATGACGCGCACGGGCCTCAGCCAGCGGCTCGGCGCGCATCTGCCCGAGCCGTTCGTCGAGATTCATCCCGACGATGCCAACAAATACAACATTGTCCATGACGGCTATGCCCGCATCACGACCGACTATGGCCAGTGCACTCTCAAGGCCGTCGTCAGCGACCGCCAGCAGCGCGGCACGCTGTTCGCGCCGATCCACTGGAGTGCGATGAACGCCTCGCACGGTCGCGTCGGGGCGCTGGTTGCACCGTTCACCGATCCGTTCTCGGGGCAGCCGGAGTCCAAGGCGACACCGGCGGCGATTTCGCCTTATGAATACGTCTTCCGCGGCTTTGCGTTGTCGCGCAAGCAGCTGGAGCTGCCGCCAAACCTGATGTGGACCCGCGTCACTGTTACCGGCGGCTTCGGCTATCTCTTCGCCGACAATGCGGACCTGTCGCGCTGGCCGGCCTGGCTCGGTGGCGTTGCCGGCGAGGACGTCGCCGACTATCGCGACTTCGGCGGCGGCGTTTATCGCGCGGCGTCGTTTGCCGGCGACCGCATCGAAACCTGCCTGTTCGTCGGCCCCGCGCATGATGCCGGCGACTGGGAGGTGGTGAAGAGCCTGTTCGTCGCCGACCACGTCACCGACGAGCAGCGGCGTATGCTGCTGTCGGGCAAGTCCAGCGAGGGCGCGGCTTCGACCGGTCCGGTCGTCTGCGCCTGCTTCGGCGTCGGCCGCGGCACCATCTGCGACACCATCGTCGCAGGCGCGCGCACGGCCGCCGAGATCGGCGCAAAGCTCAAGGCCGGCACCAATTGCGGCTCCTGCATCCCCGAGCTGAAGCGCCTGATTGCGACCACCGAGGTGGCGCCAGTGAAGCAGGCGAAAGTCGCGGGCGCGGCGAGGTAGGGGTCTCTCATCATCGTCGTCCTGGCGAAAGCCAGGACCCATTACCCCGGTCAGCGTTTGTCGAAGCCCGTTGTGGCCACTATCACCCGTAACAACTTCTCCCTGTGGTAATGGGTCCTGGCTCCCGTGCGCAATTGCGCACTAGGCCAGGACGACCCCGAGAGCGTGGTGAAGCTGTCGCGCGGATCGACGGCCTTTGCTTTGTGCCCTATGCTGCCGCGCACTCCGCCAGTTCAACAAAGATAACAACAATGATGTACCTGGAAACGCCGCCGCGCCTGATCGAGACCAGGCTCTTCTCCGCCATGCCCGACAAATTCCGCCGCAAAGGCGAGCGGACGGATTGGGCCGATGCCAACCGGCCGGCCGTGCCGACAGACTCCTTCATCGAGGGCCCGTCGTTCGACAAAGATGGCACTCTCTACATCGTCGACATTCCCTTCGGCCGCATCTTCCGCATCGCGCCCGACGGCGAATGGTCGCTGGCGATTGAATATGAGGGCTGGCCGAACGGACTGAAGATCGCGGCGGACGGCCGCATCCTGGTCGCCGACTACAGGCACGGCATCATGGAGTTCGACGCCAAGGCAGGGCGGATGGCGCCGGTGCTGACCTCGCGCAACTCGGAGTCCTTCCGGGGCTGCAACGATTTGCATCTCGCTTCCAACGGCGACATCTATTTCACCGACCAGGGTCAGACCGGCCTGCATGACCCGAGCGGCCGCGTCTATCGCCTGACGCCAGGCGGCCGGCTGAATTGCCTGATCGATACCGGCATCAGTCCGAATGGTCTGGTGCTCGATCCAACCGAGACCGTGCTGTTCGTCGCGATGACGCGCGACAACGCGGTGTGGCGGTTGCCGTTCATGAAGGACGGCAGCGTGTCGAAGGTCGGCCGCTTCTGCTCGCTGTTCGGTACCAGTGGCCCCGATGGCTTGACCATGGATGCTAAGGGCCGGCTGTTCGTGGGTCACGCCTCGCTCGGCCATGTCTTCGTGTTCGCGCCCAACGGCGAATTGATTGCGCGGGTGAAATCGTGTGCCGGGCCGAATTGCACCAATGTCGCGATCGGTGGCACGAAGAAAGATCGGCTCTATATCACGGAGTCCGCGACCGGTAGCGTGTTGGTCGCCGACATCGGCGTATTGAACTCTTGAGCGCGATGGCGGTTGCCTGAGCGAACGAGCGGCATCGGAGCGATTATGAACACAAAACCCTTCGGCAAAACCGGCGCCAGCGTCGCCGTCATCGGGCAGGGCACCTGGTATCTCGACCATGGCGATCGCAAGCGCGCGATCGCGGCGCTTCAGCGCGGGCTCGATCTCGGCATGACCCACATCGACACCGCCGAGATGTATGGCGATGCAGAGCTCGTCATTGCCGATGCGATCGCGGGCCGACGCGACGAGGTGTTCCTCGTGTCGAAGGTGCTGCCGAGCAACGCCTCCCGCCGCGGAACCGTCACCGCCTGTGAGCGCTCGCTGCAGCGGCTGAAGACCGATCGGCTCGACTGCTATCTGCTGCATTGGCGCGGCTCGTATCCGCTGGAGGACACCGTGGCCGCGTTCGAGGACCTGGTGAAGGCCGGCAAGATCAAATCCTGGGGCGTTTCCAATTTCGATGCCGATGATCTCGACGAGATGCTCGACGCCGCCGGCGAAGACCGCATCGCCTGCAATCAGGTGCTCTATCATCTGAAGGAACGCGCGATCGAGCACGCGGTGATCCCGTGGTGCGAACAGCATGGTGTCGCCGTGGTCGCCTATTCGCCATTCGGCCACGATGATTTCCCTGAAAGCAGCAGCAAGGGCGGCGCGGTGCTGGCGCGCATCGCGGAGGCGCGTCGCGCGACGCCACGCCAAGTCGCGCTGAGCTTCCTCACCCGTGCGACTACGGTGTTCGCGATCCCGAAGGCGTCGTCCGCGGAACATGCCGGCGAAAATGCCGCGGCCGGCGATCTCGTGCTGACGAAAGACGAGATCGCGGCGCTCGATGCGGCGTTTCCGCGCGGTCCGAAGCCGCGCGGCCTGCCTATGCTGTAGTGCACAAACGCCTATTCTTAATGGAGTCTTGACGCGCGCGGACGTGAGCGCATATCGGCATCCTGTTTTCGGAAGTTGTGAAAGCGGCGCAATTATCGTTTTTTACGATCATTCCCGATTCGCATTCCTAGGTTCCAGCCGTGACCCCGCCGCCCGCCGCAGCCGCAAGGCTCGACAGTATTCCCATGCCTATGCCGGAAAAGAAGCCGCAGGCGCGCCGCGCGCCCGCGCGCGTCGATCATCCCTTCAAGGGCATCGCGCTGGTGCTGCTGTCGACGATCTTTCTCGGTTGCTCCGATGTCACCGCGAAATATTTGTCGTCGAGCCTGCCGTCGATCGAGATCACCTGGATCCGCTTCGTGACGTTTGCGCTGATGTTTACGCCGGTGATGCTGCCGGGCTCGCCGCTTCATGCCATGCGCACCGAGCGCCTCGGCCTGCAGCTGATGCGCGGCGCGGCATTGCTCGGCTCTTCGCTGTTCTTCATCACCGGCCTGAGCTTCCTGCCGATCGCGGAGGCGTCCGCGACCGGCTTCGTCTCGCCGCTGTTCGTCACCGCGCTCTCGATCGTTTTCCTGAGCGAGAAGGTCGGCATGCGCCGCTGGATCGCGACCGCGATCGGCCTGACCGGCGTGCTGATCATCCTGCGCCCGGGCTCCAGCGCGTTTCACGCCGCCGCGTTCTTCCCGATCGTCTCGGCATTCTGCTGGGCCGCGGCGCTGATCCTGACGCGCATGATGAGCGGGCGTGAAGCCGTCCTCACCACGATGGCTTATTCGGCGCTGACCGGCGTTGCGATCCTCTCTCTGATGGTACCGTTCGTCTGGGTCACGCCAACCTGGACCGCGATCGGGCTTGGCATCGTGATCGGCGTCGCCTCCACCGTCGGCCAGTGGATCATCGTCCTGGCCTATCGCTACGGCGATGCCTCGGTGCTGGCGCCGTTCTCCTATACGCAGTTGCTGTGGGTGAGCATTCTCGGCTTCTTCCTGTTCGGCGAAGTGCCTGATGTCTGGACCGTCACCGGTGCGGCCTTCATCGTCGCCAGCGGCCTCTACATCGCCCATCGCGAGCGCATCCGCCGCGTCCAGCTCCTGATCATGGAAGAGCGTTCCCCGAACCCCTGACGCAAGTTCACGCGTCCGCTTCGTGCTATCAATGGCTCCAACAAGCCGGGAGGAGCCGAATGCGCGCTGCGATTTTCAGGAACGGTGAGATTGTCGTCGACCGGATGGCGGAGCCAAAGCCCGGCCCCGGCCAGGTGCTGGTCAAGACGCTCGCCTGCGGCATCTGCGGCTCCGATCTGCACGCGCGCCAGCACGCCCACCGCATGGTCGAGATGGCGCGAAAGACCGGACGCAAGCCGATGGATCTCGCCCGCGACGTCGTGTTCGGCCATGAGTTCTGCTGCGAGATCGTCGATTACGGCCCGGGCACTGTGCGCAAGCTCAAGCCGGGCACGCGCGTCTGCTCGCTGCCGGCCCTCGTGACGCCGCAGGGCATCGAGGGCATTGGCTATTCCAATGATAATATTGGCGGCTATGCCGAGGCGATGCTGCTGAGCGAAGCGCTGCTGCTCGAGGTGCCCAACGGTCTCGCGCCGGAGCATGCCGCGCTCACCGAACCGCTCGCGGTCGGCGTTCACGCCGTCGCCAAGGCCAACATCCGTGGCGGCGAGGTGCCGCTCGTGATCGGCTGCGGACCGGTCGGGCTGGCGGTGATTGCGGCGCTGAAGCTCAAGGGCCTGCATCCGATCGTCGCCGCTGACTATTCGCCGGCGCGGCGCGCGCTTGCGGCAAAACTCGGCGCCGATATCGTCGTGGATCCAAGGGTATCGCAGCCCTATGCGACCTGGGCCGAGCATGCGCAGATGTCGGATGCGGAGAAGGCGGCGCGGCCGCCGTTGCAGGCGATGCTGCCCGCGCTGAAGCCCGCGATCATCTTCGAATGCGTCGGCGTGCCCGGCCTGTTGCAGCAGGTGTTCGAAGGCGCGCCGCGCGATGCCAGGATCGTCGTGGTCGGCGTCTGCATGGAGACCGACAGGAGCGAGCCCATGCTCGGCATCATGAAGGAGCTCAACGTTCAGTACGTGCTCGGCTACACGCCGGACGAATTCGCAGCCTCGCTACGCCTGATCGCGGAAGGGCAGGTGGATGCGGCGGCAATGGTAACGGCGGAAGTCGGCATCGATGGCGTCGCAAAGGCTTTCGCCGACCTCGCCAACCCCGAAGTCCACACCAAGATCATCGTGCAGCCGTGGCGGTGATGCCTTACACCGGCAGCGCGATCGAATACTTCACCTGGCTGAGCGCAAAGCTCGACTCGATCGAGGCGATGCCGTCGAGCCGGGTCAGCTTGGTCTTCAGGAAGGTCTCGTAGGAAGCGAGGTCGGCCGCGACCACGCGCAGGAGGTAGTCGCGGTTGCCGGTCATCAGATAGCACTCCAGCACCTCGTCCCATTTCGAGATCGCGCGCGCGAAGCGGTTGAGATCCTCCTCCTTCTGCCGCGCCAGCTTGATCGAGATGAAGACGCTGACATGCAGCCCCAGCGCCTTCTGGTCCACGGTCGCGATGTAGCGCGAGATGACCCCGCGCTCCTCCAGCAGCTTGACCCGGCGGTGGCAGGGCGACACCGACAGCCCGACCTTGTCGGCCAGCTCCTGCATGGTCAGCCGGCTGTCGTTCTGGAGCAGAGCGAGGATTTTTCGGTCGATGGCGTCGAGGGTAGGCATTGGGATGAACCTGTCGTTTTTACCGATCGATTGGTAAGCTATCCCAATATTGGCTGGTACGGCGCGAGAAATTGAGAAGTTTGGCGCTTCCCGCAGGGGTATCATCGGGCACCTGTTTTCCGGGAGCATTGCCATGCCCGTTGATACCGACCGCCTCGACACATTGACCGCGCTCGCCCGCAAGGCGCTGTGGCTGTCGTCATGGACCATCCATCACGCCAACCACATCCGCCCGAATGCGGACGGCCTGAAGGTCGGGGGACATCAGGCCTCGTCGGCCTCGCTCGCCACCATCATGTCGGCGCTGTATTTCCACGTGCTGAAGCCCGAAGATCGCGTCGCGGTGAAGCCGCATGCGAGCCCGGTGTTCCATGCCATCCAGTATCTGTTCGGCCGGCAGAGCCGCGAGAAGTTGGAGAATTTTCGTGGCTTCAAGGGCGCGCAGTCCTATCCCTCGCGCACCAAGGACGTCGACGACGTCGATTTCTCCACCGGCTCGGTCGGCCTCGGCGTTGCGCAGACGCTGTTCGCCTCGCTGGTGCAGGACTACGTCAAGGCACATGGCTGGATGAAGGATCGCCGCGAAGGGCGGATGATCGCGCTGGTCGGCGACGCCGAGATGGACGAGGGCAACATCTTCGAGGCGCTGGCGGAAGGCTGGAAGCACGGGCTGCGCAACACCTGGTGGGTGGTCGACTATAACAGGCAGTCGCTCGATGCCGTCGTCCGCGAAGGTCTCTGGGAAAAGTTCGAGACCGTGTTCCGCAATTTCGGCTGGGACGTGGTGATCGTGAAATACGGCCGGCTGATGCGCGAGGCCTTTGCGGAAGCTGGCGGCGAGGCGCTGAAGCGCTGGATCGACAATTGCCCGAACGCGCTCTACGCCGCCTTGTGTTTCCAGGGCGGCGCGGCGTTCCGCAAACATCTTCACGACGAGATCGGCGATCAGGGCCCCATCACCAAGCTGATCGACAAGCGCAGCGACGACGAATTGCTGGCGCTGATGTCGAACCTCGGCGGCCATGACATGGCGAGCATGCTGGACGCCTTCGAATCCATCGATCACGATCGCCCAGTCTGCTTCATCGCCTACACCATCAAGGGCGTCGGCCTGCCGTTCCAGGGCCACAAGGACAATCACGCCGGCCTGATGACGGTCGCGCAGATGGAGAAATTTCGCGACAGCCAGAACATCCGGCCCGGACACGAATGGGACAGATACGAGGGGCTCGCCCAAAGTCCCGCCGAGCTCGACGCCTTCCTCGCGCGCGTGCCGTTCAACCAGGACGGCCGCCGGCTCACCGCGCCTGTGATCGAAGTGCCGTCGCAGCTCGCCTTCAAGCCGGCGCCGCAGATGTCGACCCAGCAGGGTTTTGGGCTGGTGCTGAACGAGATCGCGCGCGGCGACAGCGAGCTTGCCAGGCGCATCGTCACGACATCGCCTGACGTCACCGTCTCGACCAATCTCGGTCCGTGGGTGAACCGGCGTGGCCTGTTCGCGCGCGGCGAGAAGGCGGACTTATTCCGCAGCGAGAAAATTCCATCCACCTTCAACTGGGATTTCTCGCCCAAGGGCCAGCATCTCGAGCTCGGCATCGCCGAGATGAACCTGTTCATCATGCTCTCCGCGCTCGGCCTGTCGCACCAGATCAACGGCGAACGGCTGCTGCCGGTCGGCACGCTCTACGATCCCTTCATCGAGCGCGGTCTCGATGCGCTGAACTATGCCTGCTACCAGGATGCCCGCTTCATGGTGGCGGCAACGCCGTCGGGCATCACGCTGGCACCTGAAGGCGGCGCGCATCAGTCGATCGCAACGCCCTTGATCGGCATGGCGCAGGACGGCCTCGCCTCGTTCGAGCCGGCCTTTGTCGACGAACTCGCCGTGATCATGGGTTGGGGTTTCAACCACATGCAGCGCGATCCGGGCGAGGGCGGCTCGGTCTATTTGCGGCTTTCGACGCGCAGCATCGAGCAGGCGCAGCGGATCATGACACCGGAGCTCGCACAGGGCATCACCGACGGCGCCTATTGGCTGCGCAAGCCGGGCCCCAATGCCGAACTCATCATCGCCTATACCGGCGCCGTTGCGCCAGAAGCGATCGAGGCGACCGGCTTCATCGGCGAGAGCCGGCGCGACATCGGCCTGCTCGCGATCACGTCCGCGGATCGCCTGCATGCGGGATGGACCGCCGCACGGAAATTGCGCCGTGATCGGCGCGGCGTGCAGCATCTCAGCCATATCGAAAAACTGCTCGCGCCGCTGCCGCGCGACTGCGGCATCGTGACCGTGATCGACGGCCATCCGGCGGCGCTCGGCTGGCTCGGCAGCGTCCGCGGCCATCGCGTCGAGGCGCTCGGCGTCGAGCAGTTCGGTCAGACCGGCACCATCGCCGACCTCTACCGCCACCACGGCATCGACGCCAACGCCATCATCGATGCGGCCGAAAGCCTCACCACCGGCGCGCCGGTGCTGCATCGGAAGATGGCGGTTTAATTCGTCGCCCCGGCCTAGTGCGCAATTGCGCACTAGGCCGGGATGACATCGTGAGTGAGGCGAGACCTTGCCACCCCTCCGCCATCGGCTCATATGACCTCCGTCCGCCGCAATGCTGGCCCCGCACATGGCGGGTTCAATTGCCGGCGCTTTCGTGCAAGGATGCCTGCCGAAACGCCCCCAAGCCCCCAAGAAGAGGTTCACTATGGTCAATCGCATGCAATTCTACATCGACGGCGCCTGGGTCGATCCCGCTGTCAAGAAGTCCACCGCCGTGGTCAACCCGGCGACGGAAGAGGCGATGTACGAGGTTGCGCTGGGCTCCAAGGCCGACGTTGACAAAGCCGTCGCTGCCGCCAAGCGCGCGTTCGTGACGTTCTCCCAGACCAGCCGTGACGAGCGCGTCGCGCTGCTCACCAAGGTCATCGAGATCTACAAGGGCCGTCTCAAGGAGATCGGTGCCGCCGTCTCCGACGAGATGGGCGCGCCGCTGCCGATGGCCGAAAAGCTGCAGGCCGGCGCCGGCCTTGGCCACCTCATGACCACGCTCGACGTGCTCAAGAACTATCATTTCGAGGAACCGGTCGGCACCGCCATGGTGCTGCGCGAGCCGGTCGGCGTGGTCGGCATGATCACGCCCTGGAACTGGCCGCTCAACCAGATCGCCTGCAAGGTCGCGCCCGCGCTCGCCGCCGGCTGCACCATGATCCTGAAGCCGTCGGAATTCACCCCGACCTCGGCGCTGATCTTCGCGGAAATCCTCCATGAAGCCGGCGTGCCGAAGGGCGTGTTCAACCTCGTCAACGGTCTCGGCCCGGAGGTCGGCGCCGCCATGAGCGAGCATCCCGACATCGACATGATCTCCTTCACCGGCTCGACCCGCGCCGGCATCGACGTTGCCAAGCGTGCGGCACCGACCGTGAAGCGCGTCAGCCAGGAGCTCGGCGGCAAGTCGCCGAACGTCATCCTCGAAGGCGCCGACCTCACCAAGGCGGTGACCGGCGGCGTGATGCACATGTTCAACAACTCCGGCCAGTCTTGTAACGCGCCCTCGCGCATGATCGTGCCGGCCTCGAAGATGAAGGAGGTCGCCGCGATCGCGAAGGCTGTCGCCGACAAGACCAAGGCGGGCGATCCGCGCGCGGAAGGCACCACCATCGGTCCCGTGGTCAACCGCGGCCAGTGGGACAAGATCCAGGGCCTGATCAAGAAGGGCATCGACGAGGGCGCAACGCTCGTCGCCGGCGGCCCCGGCCTGCCCGAAGGCGTCAACAAGGGCTTCTATGTCCGTCCCACCATCTTTGCCGACGTCACCCCCGACATGACGATTGCGCGTGAAGAGATCTTCGGACCTGTGCTGACCATCATCGGCGCCAAGGACGAAACCGAAGCCGTGCACATCGCCAACGACACGCCCTATGGGCTTGCGGGCTACGTCACGGGTGCGTCCGTCGAAGACGCCAAGCGCGTCGGCCGTCAGATCCGCGCCGGCAACGTCAATCTGCAGGGCGTGCCCAACGATCGCACCGCGCCGTTCGGCGGCTACAAGCAGTCCGGCAACGGCCGCGAGTGGGGCAAATACGGCCTCGAGGACTTCCTCGAGGTGAAGGCCGTCGCCGGCTTCAACGCGGCGTAGGCTTTATCGCCTGGGTTAACATGACGCCGGAGCGGGAAACCGCTCCGGCGTTTTTGTTTGGTCGTAGCCCGCATGGAGCGAAGCGGAATGCGGGGACTGTCCCGGATTGCGCTTCGCTCCATCCGGGCTAAGGACCGTCGCGGAATCGGGCGAAGCCTTATCCCCCGACCGCGCCCTGCGTGTTCACATACAACGCGTAGATCGACTGGCTTGCCGCCATGAACAGGCGGTTGCGCTTGACGCCGCCGAAGCAGAGATTGGCGCAGCGCTCGGGCAGCGCGATGCGGCCGATCATGACGCCGTCGGGCGCGAACACCACGACGCCGTCGAGTTCGGGATCGCCCATGCCCCAGCCGCACCAGAGATTGCCGTCGATGTCGCAGCGCATGCCGTCAGGCGTGCCTGGACCCGCGTCGATGTGGACGCGCTTGTTGGAGATCGTGGTGCCATCAGGCGAGACGTCATAGGCGAGGATCTTGCGGTTCGGCACGCCCCGTGATTCCACGACGTAGAGGATTTTCTCGTCCGGCGAGAAGCACAGCCCGTTGGGGCCGAGCACGCCTTCGGCAACGATGGTCGCCTTGCCGGTCGCGGGATCGAGCCGGTAGACGTTCGGCTCGATCTCGGGCTCGGCCTTGTAGCCCTCGTAATTGCCGAGCAGGCCGAAGGTGGGATCGGTGAACCAGATCGCGCCATCGGATTTCACCACGACGTCGTTCGGCGAGTTGAGCTTCTTGCCGCCGAACGAGTCTATCAGCACGGTGATGCTGCCGTCATATTCGGTGCGGGTCACGCGCCGCCCACCATGCTCGCAGGTGACGAGCCGACCCTGGCGATCCCTGGTGTTGCCGTTGGCGAAATTGGAGGGCTTGCGGAACACGCTGACGGCGCCGGTCTCCTCCTCCCATTTGACGATGCGCTGGTTTGGAATGTCGCTGCACAGGAGATAGCGCCCGTCGCCGAACCACACTGGACCCTCGGCCCAGCGCAGGCCGGTCGTCAGCCGCTCCACCGCCGAGAGCTTCAGCCAGTATTTTTCGAAGCGGGGATCGAGTGCTTTTATCGCGGGATCGGGATAATAGGTCGCCGGCCGCCAGCCTTGAGTGTGGGACGATGCCTCATTCATCTCGGTTCTCTCGTTTCGTTCCCTCTGGACAATCCAGCTATCATTAGAGACACCTGACGGCAAATCGGTCGCCAAAGACGAGGAAAGACATGTCGCGCATCTTGATGACGGGAGCTTCAGGCGGGATTGGAACGCGCCTGCGAAAACTGTTGCCGCCGATCTATCCGGATCTTCTGCTCAGCGACATCCGCCCGCCGGCCGATCTCGGCCCCAACGAGCAATTCAAGGCGGCGGACCTCTCCGACCTTGCCCAGTGCGAGGCGATCTGCGAGGGCGTCGACGGCATCATCCATTTCGGCGGCTATTCGGTCGAAGGTCCCTGGAACGACATCCTCCAGGCCAACATCATCGGCGGCTACAATCTGTTCGAGGCCGCGTACCGCAAGGGCGTCAAGCGCGTGGTGTTCGCCTCCTCGAACCATGCCGTCGGATTCTATCCGCGCCACCACAAGATCGGCACCGACGTGACCCCGCGCCCCGACGGCCGCTATGGCGTCAGCAAGGTGTTCGGCGAAGCGGTTGGCGCGCTCTATGCCGACAAGCATGGCCTGAAGGTGACTTGCCTTCGCATCGGCAATTTCGGCGACGTGCCGCTGGACCTTCGCCGGATCTCGATCTGGCTGAAGCCCGAAGATCTGGTGCAACTCTGCCAGATCGGGCTCGAGCATCCCGACATTCATTTCGAGATCTTCTACGGCGTGTCCCTGAACGAGCGCGCGTGGTGGGACAATCACCGCGCCTACGAGTTCGGCTACCGTCCCACGGGGCGCTCCGAGGACCATGTGGCGCACGCGATGGCGGAGCAGGCCAAGCTGAAGCCCGATCCGGTCGGCGATCACTACCAGGGCGGCGCGTTCTGCAGCAACGAGTTCGACGGCGACACAAGTCGCATCATCGATTGGAATAAGCGGTAGGAGCTCGATTGGATAGCCGCGCTGCAGGTGCGCTCCCTCGCCCCGTTCTTACGGGGAGAGGGTGGGGTGAGGGGCCGTCTCGGCAAGGGTCGTGACAATCGGATTCGCGGAGAGTCCCCCTCACCCGGAATTCCCGCTTTCAGCGCGAATTCCGGCCTCTCCCCGCAAGCGGGGAGAGGCGAAAGAAAACCGGCATCTCAAACAACGCGCTTGCCGGCCTGGGCCGCGATGGGCCTCTGCACGAAATACATCAGGATCAGGGAAATCACCGCCGTCGTCACGACGACGTATCCCAACCGGTCGAAATGCCGGAGCGTGCCGTCGGCGTCCTGCGCGATGAGCGCGGCGGCGAGCACTGAGCCGAGCCCGCCGGAGAGCTGCTGCAGCGACGCGCCGACCGCGCTGAAGGAGCCGCGTTGCGCCGGCTCGGGGATTGCGGAAATCAGCGCCTGCGACGGGATCATGCGGGAGAAGATGCCGACGAACATCAGTACGTTGACCAGGATCGCGACCGTCAGGCTCACCTGACCGAGGTGCGTGTAGATCAGCACCATGACGATGGACATGGCGCTGCCGAAGACGAAGGTCGGGTATTTGCCGAAGGCATCGCTCGCGCGCCCTACCAGCGGGCCGATGACAATGCTGAACAGGCCGGAGACGAGATAGATCGTCGGCAGATGCACAATGTCGATGCCGAGATTGTGCACGGTGTAGGCGCTGCCGAACGGCATCAGCATGTAGCCGCCGGTCGCCAGCAGGGTCGTCACCGAGAACGCCATCCAATAACGCGGCTGCGAGACCGTTGCGATCAGATGCCGAAACGGGTTTCGATCCTGCTTCAGCCCGAGATGGCCGTTCACCGGCTTCATCAGGAACATCACGGCGGCCATCCCAATGACCGACAGGCCGACCAGCGCGCCGAACGCGACGTGCCAGTTCCACTGATTGGCCAGGAAAAGACCGGCCGGGATGCCCAGCACCTGGCTTGCGGCGAAGGCGGTTTGCACGAAGCCCATGACGCGGCCGCGCAATTGCAGCGTAAACAGATCGGTGACGATGGCGAGCACGACCGAGCCGATCACGCCGCCGAACAGGCCGGTCACGATCCGCCCCAGCAGCAACAGATGATAGTTGGGCGCGATCGCGCACAGCGCCGTGCCAAGGGTGAAGCCGGCGTAGAAGAACAACAGCAGCCGTTTGCGATCGAACCGGTCGGCGAAGCCGGCCGCCAGGATGCCGGAAATTCCCGCGCTGAACGCGTAGGCCGAGACCGCCACCCCGAACTGGGCGGCCGATATATCGAGCGCCGGCATCATGATGGCGCCGAGCGGCGACATGATCATGAAATCGATGATGATCGTGAATTGGACCAGCGCCAGCAGCGCGACGAGGATCGCCTGGTAGCGCGAGAAGCCGCGGGATGGCGCTTGCTGCTCGGCGATCGGCTCGGTCAGGGTTTGTTCGGTCATGCCATTTCGGTCGGGATGGAATACGGGAAGAACGTGTGATTCGCCGCTGGGCGCCGGTCCTATCTATTTCCGACGGCGCACTATTTCGATGGGTTGACAAAAGGTTTTGATGCCAATCTCGACACCGTGCCTCGGGTCACTGAGAGCGAGCGCATGCAAGGGCCGAGCTTTGGCTTGGCCGCCCTGCCCATTGATCTAGGTCAACCATGCCTTTGGCATTTGGTTCTCGATCTGCGCGATCGCATTTCGGCAACCGGTGCCGCGATTAGGTTCGATTGCGGCAGCGCGAGTCAGGACAATGAAAATCAAATTGCCAGCCGTCGTACTGCTCGCGCTGATCATGTCGGGCCCGGCGCGAGCCGCGATGCTCAGCGACGCCGAGGCGACGTTTCTCGACCAGCTCGTCACCGCGTCCGCGGTGCTCGAACAACGATGCGTCGGCTACGAGGTCAATGGTGCCGGCAGTGTCCAGCTCGGCGCTCGACTCCTCGGCAGCACGGATGCCGCGATGGCGATGATCGACGCCTATGCGGCGGCCATCAAGGCCCGCGATGGCGAAACCTCCGATCCCGGTAAATTCCGCATCGAGGTGTCCGACGCCGCCGCCAAAACGTTCAGGCGTGTCCGGACGGACCTGGTCAGAGATCCGAAAAGCGCCTGCGCTGGTTATGGCGATACCAGCGTGGAGCGCGGCCTGCTGAGGCGGTATTGAACGCGCGTTCTGGCCTGCCGCGGCCTCACGGGAATCGGCGCGAGAGTGGGCTGGTGGGAGCGACAACTTGATCTGGGTACGACGGCGGGGCGCAACGTAGCCCATTGCGCAGAACCGGTGCGCTCTCGCTGACTAGCCGTCCAGCACCTCTCGCACCTTCACTGCGAGTTCCTCGACGGTGAAAGGCTTGCTGAGCACGGCCACGCCGGGTCTTGCCACACGATTTTGGAGCATCGCGTTGGGCGTATAGCCCGTCGTGAAAAGAACCTTCAGATCCGCTCGGCGTCGAAGCGCTTCTTCAGAGAGCTTCGCCCCGTTGATGTCCGGCATGACGATGTCTGTGAATAGTAGGCTGACGTCCGGGGTTTCGTCCAAAAGCTGCAGCGCCGCTTCTGCGCTTTCTGCCTCCATCACGCGGTAGCCCAGTTCAATCAATGCATCGACACTATACTGGCGCACTGCGGGCTCGTCCTCCACCACCAGGATAAGCTCGTGATTGTCGTCGGTAGGCAGGAACGCGGCTGCTTTTTCCGTGAAAACGGGCTCGGTCGCATCCACGAGCCTCGGCAGGTAGACCTTGAATGTTGTCCCTTCGCCGGGTTCCGAGTAGATCTTGACGTGGCCGCCCGACTGTTTGACGAAGCCGTATACCTGGCTGAGACCAAGGCCGGTGCCTTTGCCGACAGCCTTGGTGGTGAAGAAGGGGTCGAAGGCTTTGGCCATTACGTCCGCAGGCATGCCGGAGCCGGTGTCCGTCACCGCGATTAATACATATTGCCCTGCCAGGACGCCTGGTTCGCTTGCCAGATAGCGGTCGTCCAAATCAGCGTTGTGAGTTTCGATGGTGAGCCGGCCGCCCTCCGGCATTGCGTCGCGGGCATTCACTGCAAGGTTCAGGAGGACATTTTCAAGTTGGTTTGCGTCGGCTGAGATGCGCCAGACGTCTGAATCCAGCGCAGTCTCTAACCTTACATCACTGCCGAGTGAGCCGCGTATGAACCCGGACATCCCCGAGACGAGCTTGTTGATATCGATGGGTTGGGGCTTCAACGGCTGTTGCCGGGAGAACGCAAGGAGGCGCTGCGTAAGCAAGGCAGCGCGGCGCGCTCCGTCCATGGCAGCTTCGAGATAGCGCTTGGCGCGCGGGTCGAGTTCGGCCGTTCGGCGCTTCAGAAGGTCGAGTGAGCCCAGCACGATCGACAACATGTTGTTGAAGTCGTGCGCGATGCCGCCCGTGAGATGCCCGACGGCTTCCATTTTTTGCGCTTGGCGGAGGGCCTCTTCGGCGGCTCTCAGTGCTTCGGCCTGCTCTTTCTGACGATGGATGTCACGACCGATACAGTGAAAAGCTCCCTTGCTAGCGGTGACCGACCAGGCGATCCAACGATACGCTCCGTCTTTGCATAGGTAACGGTTCTCGAATTCGCCGGATTCATCGTTAGCCGCGAGTTCGTCGGCCCAGAGGCGCGATCCTTCGATGTCGTCGGGGTGGATGAACTGAGTATAGGGTCGTCCCACGATCTCAGCTTGAGACCAGCCGAGCAGCGCTGGCCAGGCCGGATTGACCTCTCGTATGGTCGAGTCGAAAGCAACCACCGCGACCAAGAGGTTGGTACCACTCCAGAGCTGATTGCGCTCCTCCGTGCGCTCCTGAACAAGGCGTTCGAGCTGTTCGCGCGATCGGGCCAGGATCTCCCGAGCGGCGACCATGTCCTCAATGTCTGTACAGGTCCCGTACCATCGCAAGATCACGCCATCTGCGTCGCGCACTGGCTGCGCACGTCCAAGCACCCATCGGTACTGCCCGGATCGATGACGGAGACGATACTCGATCTGATACGGTTGGCCGGTTTCCAGGGAGTGACGCCAAGCAGACCATGCGGCCTCTCGATCTTCGGGGTGGAACATTCCGTTCCAAGCTTCGCCGTCTGTGGAACCTTGCGGTACGCCGGTGAACTCGTACCAACGCTGATTATAGAAGTCGTGGAACCCATCAGGTCGCGTGGACCAGATCATCTGGTCGATGGAGTTCGTGATCGCCGCGGCCCTGGCTTCGCTTTCGCGCAGCGCCGCTTCTGCAAGCACCTGGCCGGTGGTCTCCGCGACGGCGCAGAACATGCCCATCACTTCGCCCGTGGGCTCGCGAACCGCCGAATAGGAGAAGGTAAACCAGGTCTGCTCATCGTAGCCGCGCCGGTTCATGATGAGCGGCAGGTTCTCTTGCCAAGTTGCCTCGCCAGCCATGGCTTTTTGGATCAGAGGCCAGATATCGTCCCAGATCTCGGCCCAAATGTCATGGAAGCGAGCGCCGAAAGCAGCCGGATGCTTGTCGGCGAGGATCTCAGCGTAGGCGTCGTTGTAAATGAAACCGAGTTCCGGGCCCCAAGCCACGAACATCGGAAACTTCGAGTCCAGCGCCAGACTCACGACTGACCGAAGCGTCGGTGACCACCCCTGCGGTGGGCCGAGCGGTGACTTGGTCCAATCGCAGCTATGCAAGAGCGCCTGGACCGGCGGGCCTCTCTCCAGCGGCTGCGCGCTAGGCAGGTCAACCATCAATATTCTCGCAGCTCTGCGCCGCCGTACGGTCGATCATGGGCATGAGCAACTCAACCAGTGCGCCAGCTGTTTGTTACCAACATACAGTTGAAACCGTCTCGGCCAAAGGTGCAAGATCGGGTTCGGAACGCGAGGCGCAAGCAGAAATCGCGGCTTTGTCCGAACGAATCTCAGCGCTGTAAGTGGACGTCTTTCACTTGTTCGGCACGTCCCGACGTTCGACCTCGCCACCCGCAATCCGCGCCAGGTAATCCTTCTTGCTGAACTGCATGTGATCCACACAGAGCTGGGCCAGTGCCCAACTGTCACGGCCCTTCAACAGCTCGATCATCAACTCGTGCTGGCGGCGCGATTGTGCCAGCCCGTCGCTGTCGGCGAGGTTCTTGGCGCGCATCGGCAGGGTCAGGTTCATGTAGTCCTGCAGCGAGCGCACCAGATAGGGATTGCCGCACGCTGAGAACAGCGCGAGGTGGAAGGCGTCGTTGGCCTCGTGGATGCCGCGCAGGTCCTGCAAATCCGCTCTCGCGCAATATTGCCGCTGCAATGCGGAGAGCTCGTCGATCAGGCCTTGCGGAGCGGGCAGGGGGATCATCAGCGCCGCCTGCCGGGTCAGCATCTCCCGGACCTCGTAGATCTGCCGGACCTCTTCGGCCGAGTAGAACCGCACGGTGGCGCCGACATTCTTTTCACGGCGGACGATGCCGCGGCGCTCCGCATCCACCAGCGCCTGGCGCACGAAGTGGCGCGAGGTGCCGTAAGCCGACATCAGCGCGTCTTCCGTGAGGCGCGCGCCTGGCGCGAGGCGGCCGAAGATGATGTCCTCCTCGAGCCGCGCGACGATGTCGTCCGGATCGTCGCGCCGGACCGTCATGCTGTCTGCGGTGTGAGTGTCGGACATGCCCTTGGCCCCCCGGCGCCTGGCCGGTCCGTCCTGTGGAGCAGGGAAGGCTCGGATTGTCAATAATCTGGTCGTCAGCAGGGCGCCAATGGCGAAAATGGCAGGCTTGACGTCTGCCTTATTGACAATCAAGGGGCAGGCTGTACGACAATGACCCGGTGATGGGAGTGGCATGATGACGAGTGGGTTGCGCAAAGGGCTGACGAGTTATGGCGATGCCGGCTTCTCGCTGTTCCTGCGCAAGGCGTTCATCAAGGCCATGGGCTATTCCGACGACGCGCTGGAGCGTCCGATCGTCGGCATCACCAATACCTACAGCGATTACAATCCCTGCCACGGCAACGTCCCGCAGATCATCGAGGCCGCCAAGCGCGGCGTGATGCTGTCGGGCGCGATGCCGTTCGTGTTCCCGACCATCTCGATCGCTGAAAGTTTTGCGCATCCGACCTCGATGTATCTGCGCAATCTGATGGCGATGGACACCGAGGAGATGATCCGGGCCCAGCCGATGGATTCGGTGATCGTCATCGGCGGCTGCGACAAGACTCTTCCTGCGCAGGTGATGGCGGCGATCAGCGCCGACCTGCCGACAGTGGTCATTCCCGTTGGCCCCATGGTGGTTGGTCATCACAAGGGCGAGGTGCTGGGCGCCTGCACCGATTGTCGCCGTCTCTGGGGCAAGTATCGCGCCGGCGAAATGGACGCTGTCGAGATCGAGGCGGTCAACGGCCGACTTGCGCCGTCGGTCGGCACCTGCATGGTGATGGGCACGGCCTCGACCATGGCCTGCATGATCGAGGCCATGGGTCTGTCGCTGCCGATGAGCGCGACGATTCCCGCGCCACATGCGGAGCGCTTTCGGCTTGCCGAGGCGAGCGGCAGGGTGGCCGCCGAGATGGCCAAGACCAAGGGCCCGAAGCCGAGCGAGGTGCTGACACCGGCGTCGTTCAAAAACGCACAGGTCGTACTCCAGGCGATCGGCGGCTCGACCAACGGCCTGATCCATCTGACCGCGATGGCCCATCGCTCGCCGCACCGGCTCGACCTCGGGGTGTTCGACCAGATCGGCCGCGAGGTGCCGGTGCTGATCGATCTCAAACCGTCCGGCGAGCATTACATGGAGCACTTCCATCATGCCGGTGGTGTGCCGAAGCTGCTGGCGCAGCTCGGCGATCTCGTCGATCTCGATGCGACGACCATCACAGGGCAGACGCTGCGCGAGATCGCGGCGAACGCGGAGGACGTGCCCGGCCAGGACGCGATCCGCTCGCGCGACAATCCGATCAAGAAGGAAGGCGGCCTCGCCGTCCTGCACGGTAACCTCGCCCCGCGCGGCGCGGTCATCAAGCAGTCGGCTGCAAGCCCAAAGCTGTTGCAGCATACGGGCCGTGCGGTGGTGTTCGAATCCGTCGAGGACATGACGCTTCGCGTCGATGATCCCGATCTCGACGTCACCGCCGATGACGTGCTGGTGCTGCGCAACGCCGGCCCCAAAGGCGCGCCCGGCATGCCGGAGGCGGGTTATCTGCCGATCCCCAAGAAGCTCGCGCGTGGCGGTACCAAGGACATGGTGCGCATTTCCGATGCGCGCATGAGCGGCACCGCGTTCGGCACCATCGTGCTGCACATCACGCCGGAATCCGCCGTCGGCGGGCCGCTGGCGCTGGTGCAGAACGGCGACATGATCCGGCTGGATGTTGCGAAACGCAGCATCGAGCTGCTGGTCGATGCCGCCGAGCTGGAGCGCCGCCGTGCCGCATTGAAACCGGCGGCTGCGCCGGAGGAGGCGCGGCGCGGCTACGCCTGGCTGTTCAATGAGACCATTATGCAAGCCGACGAGGGCTGTGACTTCGATTTTATGCAGAGGACTGGCAAAGGCTGATCAACCACTCGAACGAGCGCTCAGACCGCACAAGCGGCGGGCGATAAAACAAGGGGGAAACGATGATTGCACGAACCATGCTTGGGCTGGCGGCAACGGCCGCTGTTCTGTTCGTTACGGGCGCATCGGCACAGGAGGTGAAGCATTATCGCTTTGCCTACGATCAGCCGCGCAACACCGGCTATTCCATCGCGGGCGACCTCTTTGCCGAAAAGCTCAAGGAATTGAGCAAAGGCACCATGATCATCGATCAATATCCGGGCGCGCAGCTCGGGCAGGAGCCGCAGGTGCTTCAGCTCGTGAAAGCGGGCGACGTCGAATTTGCGATCATCTCCTCGGCGAACACCGCGACGATCTCGCCGCAAGCGGGCGTGATGTCGTTGCACTTTCTCTTCCGCGACGAGAACCACGTGGTCAAGGGCCTGGCCGATCCAAAAGTGTTCGCGGCGCTCAAGACCATGATCGACGAGACCACGCAGGGCCTGCATGTGATCGCGACCGGCTCGCAGGGCGTGCGCCACATGTACTCCAAGAAGGAGATCCACAATGTCGGCGACATCAAGGGCCTGAAAATCCGGGTGCAGGCGACCGCGACCGAGGACACCATGTTTCCGGCCTACGGCGCCCAGACCGTGCACATGCCGTTCGGCAGCGTCTACACGAGCCTGCAGACCGGCGTCGTCGACGTCGCCGAGAACAGCATCAACGTCTACCTCGTCAACAAGCACTACGAGGTCGCCCCGGTCCTGAACATCACTGAGCATGAGGCCAACAACGCGCTGGTGTTCATCTCCGACAAGCTCTGGCAGAGCCTGTCGGCCGAGCAGAAGGGCTGGGTGCAGGCAGCAGGGAACGAGGTCAGCTCCAAGGAGCCGCAGAAGGCCTTCGACCTCGAACGCACCGCCGCAGAGAAGCTGAAGAAGATGGGCGTGAAGATCGTCGATAACGTCGACAAGAAGAGCTTCACGGCGGTCGCCGATCCCTATCTCGACAAGCTCGCCAAGGAGCTCGGCCCGCACGCCGAGAAGATCAAGGATTTGATCCGCTCGATCAACTAGGCCGCCCGCGGAAATGTCCGTGCCTCCACGAGTCGTCCCGGCGAAGGCCGGGACCCATACGCCGCGGCGGAGCTTGGGGCAGGGTAGCCACCAGCTTGCTTTGGCCACACGCAGCTGGGGCTATGGGTCCCGGCCCCCGTGCGCAGTAGCGCACTAGGCAGGGACGACATTAATGACAATCGCCGACAAACTGCTGGTGCAACGCCAACGTCACCTCAAATGGCGCGGGCTCGACTGGCTCGAGCTCGCGCTGATGATCCTCTGCGGCGTGCTCTGCTTCGGCTTCTCGCTGTCGGTGACCGCCGACATCGTCACCCGCACCATCGGCCATCCCTGGCTATGGCTCCAGGAAGTCACGTCGACGCTGTTCATCTACGCGATCTTCGTCGGCACCGCGGCTGCGACCCGGCGCAACGACCACCTCTATCTCACCGCGATCTCCGAGGCGATGCACGGCACGCCGCGTCTGATCGTCGAAATCATCATCCGCATCGTGGTGCTCGGCGTCGCCTTCTGCCTGATCGTGTACGGCTATCAGAACTATCTTCGCGGCTTCGGCAGTTTTCGCCTGCCGTCGGGCACGCCGATCGCCTCGCTCTACGCGATCATTCCGCTGTCGGGCGTGTTGATCGGCCTGTTCACCATCGAGCAGCTCGTCAACGGCGTGCGCAACGGCTTTGACCACCCCGAGCCGCCCGAAGAGGATGACGGGGCGCCTGTCATCACCGACGCGCAGATGAGGGCGCAGCCGTGAGCGCACCCATCGTCCTGGCGTTGATGACGGTCTGCTTCCTGTCCTTCGGCTATCTCGGCGTGCCCGTGCCGTTCTCGCTGATGGCCGGCGTCTTCATCGGCGCGCTGCTGTCGGACGTCTCGCTCGCCGCGATCATCCAGAAGGTGTTTGACGGCGTCGATTCCGAGGCGCTGCTGGCAATCCCGTTCTTCCTGCTGGTCGGCGAACTCATGAGCTCGGCCAATGTGGTGGTTCGAATAGCCAACCTCTCGGTGTCGCTGGTGGGGCATATCAGAGGCGGCCTGTCGCAGGTCGTGGTCGTCTTCAGCATGTTCTTCTCGGAAATGTCGGGCTCGACCACTGCCGACGTCGCCGTGATGAGCCGCGCGCTGGGCGGCCCGATGAAGCGCGAGGGCTACGAGCCCGCCTTCATCGCCGCGATCATCGCATCCGCATCGACGATTGCGGCGCTGGTACCGCCGAGCATCACCGCGGTGGTCTATGGCGCGGTCGGCAACGTCTCGATCGCCGGCCTGTTCATGGCAGGCGTCGTGCCGGGCCTGATGATCGGCTTCGGCTTGATGATCTACTGCTATTTCTTCGGTCCGTCCGGGCTGCGCAAGCCGCGCGCGCCGCTGCGGCAGGTGGTGTTCGCGGCCGGCGATGCGGCGCTACCGCTGATGATCCCCGTGATCCTGTTGGGGGGCATCCTGACCGGCTGGTTCACGCCGACGGAAGCCGGCGTCGTCGCCGTGGTCTGGATCGTCGTGGTCGTGATCCCCGCGCTCAACCGCGGGCATATCAGGAAGATTCCGTACGATTTCTGCCTTGCGGGCCTGATCTTCTCGCTGCCGCTGATCACGATCGGCGCCGCCAATGCGTTCGGCTGGATGCTCGCCTACTTGCGCGGTGCAAGCTACATCGCGGAAGTCATCACGTCGCTCGCCGGCAACGATCCGCATCTGATCATGCTGTTGATGGTGCTGCTGTTCACGATCGTCGGCGATTTCATCGAGCCGGTGCCGACGATCATCATCTTCATGCCGCTGGTCAACACGCTGACGGAAGCCGGCGACATCAACGCCGTGCATATGGGCGTGGTGCTGATCGCCACGCTCGCCTTCGGCCTGATCACGCCGCCTTACGGCCTGGTGCTGCTGATGGCCTCGAAATTCGTCGGCGTCAGTTTCGCAAAGGCACTACGCGCCGCGTTGCCGATCTATCTGGTGTTCCTCGGGACGATCGCGTTCGCGATCTACTTCCCGAGCGTGGTGCTGTGGCTGCCGCGGCAGGTGCTCCCCGAGTCGGTCGGCTGCTTCAAGTCGCCGGCGGGGACGGGGTACATCTGTCCGCAGTGAGAGCTACTTGCTCTTGCCCGTGAATTTCTTCACGGCGGCGCGGAACTCCTCCGTGTTCATCGCCATGATGATCTTGTGCTCCTCGGCGTCGAGCTGCTGCTTCACCGGCGTGGTGGCGGCCTGGTAGACCAGCGATTTGGTGCCGGCAATCGCGGCGATCGGGTTCTGCGCCAGCCGCACGGCGAGGGTTCGCGTTGCGGCCTTCAGCTCGGCGGCGGGAACGAGCTTCGCAACCAGGCCCCATTCATGGGCCTGCTGCGCGGTGAAATTGTCCTCGGCGAGGAAAATCTGGAGCGCGCGGCGCGGGCCGACCGTGTTGACGATGCCGACTGTGGATCCGCCATCCGGCGAGACGCCGATCTTGGCGTAGGCCGGCGTGAATTTGGCATCCTCCGCCGCGATGCAGAGATCAGTGACGAAGGCGAGGCCCATGCCGGCGCCGGCCGCCGAGCCGTGCACGCTGGACAGCGAGATCTTCGGCATGCGCCGGATGATCTCGATGAAGGCATGATAGTGCTTCAATAGCTCGCCGACGACCGGCGTCACCGTGCCTGCTTCGGCGGCTGCCCCGATCGTCTGCAGATCGCCGCCGGCCGAGAAGGCGCGGCCTTCGCCTTCGAGGACCACGACCCTGATATCGTCGGCGCCTTCGATGTAAGCCGCAAGCTGTTCGAGCTTTTGCGCAATCGCCAGATTGATCGAATTGAACGCGGCGGGCCGGTTGAGCGTGATGGTCGCGATCGGGCCATCGATTCGCAGCAAGGCGGGATCGTCGGGTCGTGAGACGGGAGCGGTCATCGGAAATCCCCGGCATGAGGTCGATGCACGAACTAAATCGCAGAAGGCGAGGGGTGACAATCCCCGCCTGCTGCTCTTGCGCAAGCCGGAACGATAGGCTCAAATGGGCAGGCCTTCGTTTAGGGACGGACACGAGCGCCGGCTCCTCCTAGGCTAGCAAGCCAAAATCAGAGAGAGGAGACGACATGGGTGACGCTCGTGTCTTGCGGAAATGGGCTGTCCAATGACGGATGGTCCGGTGGTCATTATCGGTGCCGGCCATGGCGGCTACCAGGTCGCGGCATCGCTGCGTCAGGCAGGCTTTTCCGCGCCCATCTACCTGGTCAATGACGAGGCGCATCTGCCCTATCAGCGGCCGCCTTTGTCCAAGGCCTATATCAAGGGCGCGGCCGGCCCGGAGAGCCTGATGTTCCGGCCGGAGAAATTCTACCAGGACCAGACCATCGAGCTCGTGGCGGGCCGCACGGTGTCGATCGACCGCGCGGGGCGCAAGGTGCTGCTCGCCTCGGGCAGGACGCTGGCCTACGGCCACCTCGTGCTGGCGACCGGCGCGCGCAACCGGCTGCTCGATCTGCCCAATGCCAACCTTCCCGACGTGAAATATTTGCGCATCCTCGACGAGAGCGAGGCGCTGCGAAACATCATCCCGTCGAAGACGCGGGTGGTGGTGATCGGGGCCGGCTTCATCGGCCTCGAATTCGCGTCCACTGCGCGCATCAAGGGCCTCGAGGTCGACGTGCTCGAACTCGCCCCGCGCGTGATGGCGCGCGCGGTGACGGCGGAGGTCTCCGAGTATTTTCAGGCGCGGCATCGCGATGCCGGGATCCGCATTCACCTCGGTGTGCAGGCAACCGCGATCGAGGCTGAGGGCGGCAAGGTCACCGGCGTCTCCTTGAGCGACGGAAGGCACCTGCCGGCGGATCTCGTCGTGGTCGGTGTCGGCGTGCTGCCGAATATCGAGCTCGCGGCGGAGGCGGGGCTGCCGGTCGCGGCCGGTATCATCGTCGACGAATATCTCTCGACCGCTGATCCCGATATCTCGGCGATCGGCGATTGCGCGCTGTTCAAAAGCCCGCGCTTCGGCGGATCGCAGCGGCTGGAATCGGTACAGAATGCCACTGATCACGCGCGCTGCCTCGCGGCGCGGCTGACTGGCGACCGCAAGGCCTATGACAGTCATCCCTGGTTCTGGAGCGACCAGGGCGAGGACAAGCTCCAGATCGCGGGCCTCACCACCGGCTACGACCGCGTCGTGCTGCGCGGCAGCCCTGCGAACAAGGCGTTCTCGGCGTTCTGCTACAAGGGCGACAGTCTGCTCGGCATCGAATCGATCAACCGTGCTGGCGACCACATGTTCGGCCGCCGCCTGTTCGGCCTGGATCGCTCGATCACGCCGGAGCAGGCCGCCGATGAAAGCTTTGACCTGAAGGGCGCGTTGGCGTGAGCTCTCTCCCTCTCCCCGTTCTTACGGGGAGAGGGTTGGGGTGAGGGGCTCTCTCCGCAGATGAGATGAGCGTGAAACCTGTACCCCCTCACCCGGATTGCTTCGCAATCCGACCTCTCCCCGCAAGCGGGGCGAGGTAAGAAAGGCATCAGCCTGCGTCTAGGACGGCGGCGACTTCCGCGGCCGTCGGCATCGACGGCCCCGCGCCCATGCGCTGCACGGAGATCGAGGCGGCGGCATTGGCGAAGGCGAGTGCCGCGCGCAAATCGACGCCGTCGGCGAGCTGCGCCGCGAGCGCTCCCACAAAACAATCGCCTGCGCCCGTGGTGTCGAGCGCCTTCACCACGCGGCCTGGTACCGAAATCTCCTCGCGTCCCGCGAGCGCCAGCACGCCGCGCTTGCCGAGGGTCACACAGATGGTCTGGTCCTCGCGCGCCTGAAGTTTTCGCGCGACGTCGAGAATCCGCGCAGCCTCGTCCCTGTCGGACAACTCGACGCCGGCGAGGAGGCCGAGCTCGGTCTCGTTCAGCACGAGAATGTCGACCAGCGCGAGCAATTCGCCCGACATGGTTTGCGCCGGCGCCGGATTGAGCAGCGTCGTAGCGCCGGCCTCGCGAGCCCGCCGGAAGAACGCGGCGATCGTCGGCAGCGGGATCTCGAATTGGCTGACCGCGACATCGCCTTTTGCCAGTAGGACGGTCGCGACGTCGTCGACGCCGACAAGCGCATTGCTGCCGGGAATGACGACGATCGTGTTGTCGGCCTCCGCCACCGTGATGATGGCCGTGCCGGTGTGCGCCTCGGCTGTCTCGCGGATCGCGCCGAGATCGATGCCTTGCGCACCGAGGAACGTCCTCAACTCACCGCCGAACGAATCCTTGCCCAGCCGGCCGATCAACGTGGTCCGCGTGCCAAGCCGCGAAGCCGCCACCGCCTGGTTGGCGCCCTTGCCACCCGGAAAATACAGCACCTGCTTGCCGGCGACGGTCTCGCCGATCTTCGGATGGCGATCGGCTGTCGCCACCACATCCATGTTGATGCTGCCGGCGACGAAGACGCGCCCCATAAGAAACCTCAGATGAGAGACCTCGGCGAACGCTAGACCCTGACCTCGAACTCGTGCCTGACCTTGGCGATGTCGACCAGCGTCGGCAGGCCGGCTTCGTTGCCAAGACGCTGGATCTTGAAGGTCGAGGCTGCCCGGGCAAAATCAAAATGCTCGCGCCAGCTTTTGCCGGGATGGGCAAGATAGGAATAGACATAAGCGCCGTGGAAGACGTCGCCGGCGCCGTTGGTGTCGATCACGCGCTCGCGTGGGATCGGCATCGCCGGCATCACCTGCACCGTTCCGGTCTCGTCGTACCAGAGTAGGCCCTTCTCGCCCATGGTGATGCCGCCGATCTTGCAGCCGCGGCTCTTGAGGTAGTCGAGCATCTTTTCGGGCGTCAGGTCCATCTGCTCGCACAGGCGCTCGGCGACGATCGCGACGTCGATGAATTCCAATAGCTCATGCGTGTTGGTGCGAAGGCCGCCACCGTCGAGCGAGGTCAGGATGCCGGCCTCGCGGCAGACCTTTGCGTAGTGGATCGCGGCATCCGGCTGGTGGCCGTCGACATGCAGCGCGCGGCAGCCGCCGAGATTGAGCATCGGGAACGGATGGATGTGGTCGTCGTCGCGGCAGCGGACGATGGCGCGCTTACCGTCCTTTGGCATGATGAAGGACAGCGAGGACTGGTTGACCTTCCGCCCATGCAGCGAGATCGCGTATTTCGCGCACATGTCCATGAACATGCGGCCGAGCCAGTCATTGGCCGCGGTGGCGATGAGATCGGGCACGATGCCGAGCTTGGCGCAGCAGAACGCCGCGGTCACCGCATTGCCGCCGAAGGAAACCGCGTAGTCGGAGGCCACGTGCTTCTCGTCGCCGGTCGGCATGTGGTCGGTGATGAAGACGACGTCGATATAGGTCTGTCCGATGAAGAGAGCCTGCATTGCTTGTCCGTGATGCGCTTTGTGGTCCCGGCCGGCGTGCTTACTGTAACACCGGTTCCGCCGCGGGACCGCTGAAATTATTCGCAAAACCGGCGCTCGGAGTGCTTGAGGTCGGCATGCGGCCGGAATACGACCATCACCGGGCAATGCCAAGCCCGGACAAACGCCGTCTCTCGGTCCATGGTTCCGGGCCGGTCAACAGGGGGAAGCATGATCACCGGCCTCGATCACGTCGTCGCACTGGTCAGGGATATCGGTGCGGCCAGAGCGGCCTATCAGACGCTGCTCGGACGCGCGCCGGCCTGGCAGAATTCGGGCGAGGGCGCCGACCGTGTGCTGTTCACTCTTGCCAACATGACGATCGAATTGATGGCGCCGAACGGCTTCAGCGTGACCGCCGACCGCATGCGCGCGCTGCTTGGCGACCAGGAAGGCGTGCTCGCCAGCCTGTGCTTTCGTGTCGCGGACATGAGCAAAACGCACCGGCGGCTGGAGCGGGTGGCACTCATGCCGGATCCGGTTGCCGAGGTCGAAAGCAGCGACGCGGAGAGCGGCGCGGTCCTGCACTGGAAGCGGACGCGCGCCGCCACGGAGCTCACGCGCGGCGTGCGCATGTTCTTCCTCGAACTGGCTGATGAGCGCCCGCTTTCGAAGACGACCGATATCGCGCCGATCGATGCACTCGACCACGTCGTGATCACCACGGAGGATTCCGATCGTGCCGCCGCGCTCTATGGCGCGCGGCTCGGGCTCGATCTGGCGCTCGACCGCTCGCACCAGGATTGGGGCCAGCTGATGTTCTTCCGCTGCGGCGATCTCGTCGTCGAGCTGGTGCGCCGCCCCGTCGCAGGCGGCGATTCCCTGCATGACCGCCTTTGGGGCCTGAGCTGGCGGGTGACCGACATCGATGCCACGCGCGCCCGCCTGATCGCCGCCGGCCTCGACGTCAGCGACGTGCGCAACGGCCGCAAGCCGGGCACGCGGGTGATGACGGTGCGGACCGGCACCTGCGGCATCCAGACGGTCCTGCTGGAGCGCTCGCCGAAGCCGGTGGAGTAGGCTAAGCCTTTTTCTCGTCATTGCGAGCGCAGCGAAGCAATCCAGAATCCCTCCACGGTGGCAGTCTGGATTGCTTCGTCGCAAGGGCTCCTCGCAATGACGGCGAGCGCGTGTTACACCCGTCCTAAGACCACCCAGCGAGCAACCGGTTTGGCGAAAGCAGCGGCAAAGCGAACTCTGAAATGGCAGCGCGATCCCGAGGGCATGCGGTTGCGCATTCTCGAAGCCGCCAAGCAGGAATTCTCAGCGCACGGGCTTGCCGGTGCGCGCGTCGACCGCATCGCGGCCAACGCCGGCGCCAACAAGCGGATGCTGTATTATCATGTCGGCAACAAGGACGAGCTCTATCTCGCGGTGCTCGAAGGCGCCTATGACAAGATCCGCAGCGAGGAGCGCGGGCTCGATCTCGAACATCTCGATCCGCCCGAGGCCATCCGCCGCCTGATCGAGTTCACCTGGAATTACTTCCTGCGCAATCCCGAATTCCTGTCGCTGCTCCAGACCGAGAATCTCGCGCGCGCAAAGCATCTCAAGAAATCGACCAAGGTCAAGTCGATGCACTCGCCCTTCGTCGAGATGATCGGCACCGTGGTGCGGCGCGGTGTATCCGGCGGCGACTTCAAGGTCGCGGTCGATCCTGTCCAGCTCTACATCTCGATCGCGGGACTGTGCTTCTTCTATCTATCGAACTCGGCGACGCTCAGCGTGATCTTCGGTCGCGATTTGCTGGCCAAGGACGCCAAGGACGAGCGGCTGGATCACATGGTCGGTCTCGTGCTGGCGGCGCTGACGGGACAGTCGGCCGCGCTGTTAGCCATGACGAAGGCGCCGAAGTCGCACGCCGCGGTGGCGCAGACGGCTTAGCGCGACTTCGTCGTATCGCTGCTTGCGATAATGGAAATTGTGGAGTCGGACTGCTCCCCCAACGTCGTCCTGGCGAAGGCCAGGACCCATACCGCGTGATCCATCGATCGCGCGTGGTGCCAATCCCGAACGCCAGCCTTCGCCAAACTTCACCCTGTGGTTATGGGTCCTGGCCTTCGCCAGGACGACACCGGGGATTTGGCCCGGTCTTCAATCCCAGGATGATCCCAAACCTTCCGGAACCCCCGCCCAAAACGTCGCAGGAAAACCGCTGGACAGTATTTACCCAACGGGTTAATTTCTCACCCAACGAACAAGACGACCGGGAGTGAGACGTGGCTGAGCTGAAGCCGCAGAGTGCGGTGTCCAAGATGCTGAACGCGGCCTGGATCCGGCCGTGTTTGTTCCTGGTGTTCATCGTCGTCGCCTGGGATCTCGCGATCCGGCTGTTCAGGATTCCCGCCTACCAGATCCCGTCGCCGGGCGATGTCATTGCGGTGCTGCGCACCGATTGGCCGGAACTGTTGCGCCAGTCCTGGCCGACGACTTATGCCACCGTCTGCGGCTTCGCGCTCTCGGCGCTGTTTGGTATCCCCATCGCGATGCTGATCGCGGGCTCCAAGACCGTGGAGAGCTACGTCTATCCGTTGCTGGTGTTCTCGCAATCCGTGCCGAAGATCGCGATCGCGCCGCTGTTCGTGGTGTGGTTCGGCTTCGGCATCATTCCGAAAGTAATCTCGGCGTTCCTGCTTGGCTTCTTTCCGGTGGTGGTCTCCGCGGTGCAGGGCTTCAAATCGGTCGATCCAGACATGGTCGATCTCGCCCGCGCCATGCAGGGCAGCCGCTTCCAGGTGTTTTGCGCGGTGAACCTGCCGCATGCGCTGCCGGCGATCTTCTCCGGCCTCAAAGTATCGGTGACGCTCGCCGTGGTCGGTGCCGTCGTCGGCGAATTCGTCGGCTCCAATTCCGGCATCGGCTATGTGATGCAGCGCTCGATCGGCACCTTCGACCTGCCGACGATGTTCGCGGCCCTCGTGATCCTCGCGCTGCTCGGCGTCATCCTGTTCTGGATTGTGGACCGGATCGAGAAGCTGGTCATTCCCTGGCATGTCAGCCAGCGCGAGGACGTGATTTTCGCCTCTTAACAGCAACCAAAGCAACGAACGGCCGCCAACGGCCGACGCAACAACGACAAGGGAGAGTGACGATGAAGCGGTGGATAGGAGCTGTCTCGGCGGCGCTGATGGTGTTCGCGGCCATGCCGGCGCAAGCGGCCGACAAGGTCGTGCTGATGCTCAACTGGTACGTCTATGGCGAGCACGCGCCGTTCTATTACGGCAAGGCCAAGGGCATCTATGCCGCCGAAGGCATCGACCTCGAGATCCAGGAAGGCCGCGGCTCGGCCGCGACCACGCAGGCGGTGGCCGCCAAGACCGCCGATTTCGGCTATGTCGACGTGCCCACCATGATGCGTGCCGCGATCAAGGGTGCGCCAGTGGTTGCGACCGGCGTGCTGCTCCAGACCAGCCCGATGTCCGCCATGGGTTTTGCCGACAAGAACATTAGGAAGCCCGAGGACATCAAGGGCAAGACGGTGGCGATCACGCCGGCCGATTCCATGACCCAGATCTGGCCGCTGTTCTTGAAGAAGACCGGCCTCAAGGAAAGCGACTTCCAGACGGTGGCGGGCGATGGCCAGACCAAGCTCAACGCGGTCATCAACGGCCAGGCTGACCTCTTGCTCGGCTACGTCATGGACCAGTCGATGAAGATCAAGGACGCCACCGGCAAGGACGTCTATCCGATCAAGTTCGCCGACTACGGCATCAACATGGTCTCCTCCGGCATCATCGCCAACACTGATTATGTGAAGGCCAATGCCGATCTCGTCCGCCGCTTCATGTCGGCCACGACCAAGGCGGTCGAGGCTGCCGAGAAGGAGCCGAAGGCCGCGGCGCAATCGATCCTCGATGCCAACCCCAAGGGTGGCAAGATCGACACGCTGACGCAAGGATTTGAGCTGACCATTCCGCTCTACCGGACGCCCGAGACCAAGAGCAAGCGGCCGTTCCAGGTCACTGATCAGAACATGACGGACTCGGTCAATCTGATGGTCGAATATGGCGGGCTCGATGCCAAGGCCAAGGAGAACCCGAAGGCGTTCTACACCAACGACTATCTGCCGAAGAGCGGCTCGTGAAACCTGCGACGAACATGAGTGAAACCCTGCAGCCGGCCGCACATCTGAGACTGGTGAGCGACCGGGCTGCCGGCGATGCGTCGGGCATCAAGCTGTCAGGCGTGTCGAAGACCTACCGGACGCGCGACGGCGATGTGCCGTCGCTGCGCCCGCTCGACTTCCACATCAATGACGGCGAGTTCTTCGTCGTGGTCGGCCCATCCGGCTGCGGCAAGTCCACGCTACTCAAGTTGATCTCGGGACTGCTGCCGCCGACCACGGGCGAGATCCTGGTCGAGGGCGAGAAGGTGACGGCGCCGCACGGCAATGTCGGCATCGTGTTCCAGAACGCGTTGCTGCTGCCATGGCGCAACATCCTGTCCAACGTGATGCTGCCGATCGACATGAAACGGTTGCCGCGGCAGACATATCTGGACCGCGCCAAGGCACTGTTGAAGCTGGTTGGGCTCGAAGGTTTCGAGAAGAAGCTGCCGTGGCAGCTTTCCGGCGGTATGCAGCAGCGCGCCTCGATTTGTCGCGCCCTGGTGCATGATCCCCGGATCATGCTGATGGACGAGCCGTTCGGCGCGCTCGATGCGCTGACGCGCGAGCGCATGAATGTCGAGCTGATGCGGATCCAGCGCGAGACCAGGAAGACGGTTCTGCTGATCACGCATTCGATCCCCGAGGCCGTGTTCCTCGCCGATCGCGTGCTGGTCATGACCGAGCGGCCCGGCGCGGTCGCCGCGATCTACGACGTGCCGCTGCCGCGGCCCCGTTCGCTCGACGTGATGGCCGATCCTGTGTTCACCGAACTCGTGCAGCGCATCCGCAAGCACTTTTTCTCGCAAGGTTCACTGGACTGACGACCATGGCACCGCGCCTGAAGCTGCGAGACATCACCTTCTTCGAGCGACCCGTGCATTTCGCCCGGCCGTTCCGCTTCGGCGCTGTTACCATCAACGCGACGCCGCAGCTGTTCGTGCGGGTCGAGATCGAGGTCGAGGGTAGGGGATCGGCGGTCGGCGCCAGTGCCGAACTGTTGGTGCCGAAATGGTTCGACAAGCGGCCGGAGCTGTCGCCGGCGCAGACGGTGGATGGCTTGCGCCGTTCGCTGGAGATCGCGCGGGGGCTTTATCTCGCGCGAACCGGATTTTTGACGGCATTCGATCTGCATGCCTCGTGCATCGGTGCCCAAGTCGCAACTTGTGCGAAGAAAAACATTCCGCCGCTGGCCGCAGTCTATGGACCCGCGGAAATCGACAAGGCGATCCTCGATGCGCTGCTCCGCGCCGCCGAGACCAATTTCTTCGACGGCATGGCCGGCAACATCGCCGGCATCGATGCGCGGCTTTCGCCCGACCTGAAGGAAACCGATCTCACGACGTTCCTATCGGGCCGGAAGCCGCTGGCACGCGTTGCCATCAGGCATACCGTCGGTCTCGACGACACCGTTGAAGGCGAGGGCGGAGTTGCAGATCCCCACGAGAACTCCGGTGCAAGATACTTCAAGCTGAAGCTGTCGGGGGACCCCGTCGGCGATGCAGCGCGGCTGGCGCGCATTGGCAAGGAGCTTGATGCGCTGGACCATGACTACAAAGTGACGCTCGATGCCAACGAGCAATATGCCGATCTCGCAGCCTTGCATGAACTCATCGGCCGGCTCGACCATGACACTGCGCTGCGATCGATTTCATCCAGGCTGCTCTATATCGAGCAGCCGATGCCGCGCGATGTCACGAGGCACTCGCCCCTCGGCTCGCTCGCAGCGCGCGGCTTTATCATCGACGAAGCCGACGATTCCTACGACGCGTTTCCCGCGGCCCGGGCGCTCGGCTATCACGGCATCTCCTCGAAATCCTGCAAAGGGCTTTACAAGTCCATCGTCAACGCGACGCGCGCAGCGAAATGGAGCGCGGCCGGCGAAAGATTCTTCGTGACCGGCGAGGACCTCACCTGCCAGGCGGGCCTTGCCGTGCAGCAGGACCTTGCGCTCGGTGCCTTCATCGGCATCACCCATGCCGAACGCAACGGCCATCATTACGTGGACGGCTTCGGTGACACGCCCGCCGCGGAGGCCCAGGCCTTCGCCGCCGCGCATCCCGATCTCTATGCGGATGCAGGGCAGGGCATCCGCCTCTCCATTCACAACGGCGATCTCCTGACGGGATCGCTTCATGCAACGGGATTTGCGACGTCGGTCCATCCGGACTGGTCGGCGCTGCGCCCGCTCGAACAACCACAATCACTCTGGGAGCAATCGGTATGACCACCCAACGCCTCGGCCTCATCATGAACGGCGTCACCGGCCGCATGGGACTCAACCAGCATCTGATCCGCTCGATCGTTGCGATCCGCGAGCAGGGCGGCGTCCGCTTGAAGAACGGCGACCGCGTGATGCCGGACCCGATCCTGGTCGGCCGCAGCGCCGAGAAGGTCGAGGCCCTTGCCAAGCGCTACAACGTCACGCGCTGGACCACGGATCTCGATGCGGCCCTCGCCGACAAGAACGACACCATGTTCTTCGACGCCGCGACCACGCAGGCGCGCCCCGGGCTGCTGACCCAGGCCATCAATGCCGGCAAGCACGTCTATTGCGAGAAGCCGATCGCGACGAATTTCGAGGAGGCGCTCGAGGTCGTCAAGCTCGCCAATTCCAAGGGCGTCAAGCACGGCACGGTGCAGGACAAGCTGTTCCTGCCCGGCCTGAAGAAGATCGCCTTCCTGCGCGACTCCGGCTTCTTCGGCCGCATCCTCTCGGTGCGCGGCGAGTTCGGCTATTGGGTGTTCGAAGGCGGCTGGCAGGAGGCGCAGCGGCCGTCATGGAATTACCGCGACGAGGACGGCGGCGGCATCATCCTCGACATGGTTTGCCACTGGCGCTACGTGCTCGACAATCTCTTCGGCGAGGTCGAGAGCGTGAGCTGCATCGGCAACACCGACATCCCGGAGCGTTTCGACGAGCAGGGCAAGAAGTACAAGGCGACCGCGGACGACTCCGCCTATGCCACGTTCCAGCTCAAGGGCGGCGCCATCGCCCACATCAATATGTCCTGGGTGACGCGCGTCTATCGCGACGATCTCGTCACCTTCCAGGTTGACGGCACACTCGGCTCGGCCGTCGCCGGCCTTTCCGACTGCATGATCCAGGCGCGGCAGGCGACGCCCCGGCCGGTGTGGAATCCCGACGAGAAGCGGCTGCACGATTTCTACGGCGACTGGCAGAAACTGCCTGACAACGTCAGCTACGACAACGGCTTCAAGGAGCAGTGGGAGATGTTCATCCGCCATGTCTACGAGGATGCGCCCTACAAGTTCACGCTGCTCGAAGGCGTCAAGGGCGTGCAGCTCGCCGAATGCGCGCTGAAGAGCTGGAAGGAGCGGCGCTGGATCGACGTCGCTCCGATCAAGGTCTGAGCTTTATTGGACAAGTGTCGATGTTATTGAGCCGTCATTGCGAGCGAAGCGAAGCAATCCAGAGTGCCTCCGCGGCAAGAGTCTGGATTGCTTCGTCGCTTCGCTCCTCGCAATGACGGGGAGAGGTCTGAAATCATGAACAAGCCCGTCCTGCCGATGTCGTCGTTGTCGCTCAAGCTGCCGAAGGCCGATCGCTCGATCGAGACCTACCGGCTCGCGGCGTCGCGAACGTTTCCCGCAAAGCTCGAGGGACCGCTGAACCGCATCGCGTTCTCGGCCGTCCATACCGTGACCGATCCATTCGCTGACAACGACCCGTGGCTCTCCGCTGCCGTCGACTGGGACAAGACCATCGCCTTTCGCGAGCACGTCTGGGATCTCGGTCTCGGCGTCGCCGAAGCCATGGATACCGCGCAGCGCGGCATGGGGCTGGATTGGCCGACCTCGCTGGAGCTGATCACGCGCTCGGTCGCTGCGGCCAGGCGGCGCAACGCGCTGGTGTTCTCCGGCGCCGGTACCGATCATCTTGCGGTCGAGGATGCCAGGAATCTCGACGACGTGATCCGCGCCTATGAAGAGCAGGTATCGGCGGTCGAGAAGGTCGGCGGCCGCATCATTTTGATGGCGTCGCGCGCGCTGGCAAAGCTTGGCCGCAACGCCGACGATTACGCAAAGGTCTATGACCGCGTGCTGTCGGGGGTAGCGCAGCCCGTGATCATCCACTGGCTCGGCGACATGTTCGATCCGGCGCTGACGGGATATTGGGGCACCAAAGACCTCGACAAGGCGATGGACACAGCGGTGGCCATCATCAACGCCAACGCCGCTAAGGTGGACGGTGTCAAGGTTTCGCTGCTCGACAAGCAGCGCGAGATCGACATGCGCCGTCGTCTCGACAAGCGCATCAAGATGTACACCGGCGACGATTTTAATTATGCGGAGCTGATCGCCGGTGACGAACAGGGTTTTTCGCACGCGCTGCTCGGCATTTTTGACGCGATCGCGCCGGCAGCGTCCTACGCGTTGTCGCGGTTGGCCGCTGGTGACGAAGCAGGCTTCCACGACGTGCTGGGGCCGACGGTGCCGCTGTCGCGCCACATCTTCAAGGCGCCGACGCGGTTCTACAAGACCGGCGTGGTGTTCATGGCCTATCTCAACGGCCATCAGGACCACTTCACCATGGTCGGCGGGCAGGAGAGCACGCGCTCGACGCTGCATCTGGCGGAGCTGTTCCGGCTGGCCGACAAGGCCGGGCTGCTCGCCGATCCGGAGCTGGCGACGCTGCGGATGAAGGCGGTGCTCTCAACGCGCGGAATCGAATCCTGATGCGTGATTTCTCGTCCGATCATCGCTGGCTGTCGCTCAATACGGCGACAATCCGAAAACAGGGTGACCTCGTCGAAATCATCGAGGCCTGTGCCAGGCACGGCATCCGCGCCATCGATCCCTGGCGCGACCAGGTCGCAGCCGTCGGCCTCGATCGTGCGGCGCGTGCGGTGCGCGAGGCCGGCCTCGAGCTATCAGGGTATTGCCGCGGCGGCATGTTCACGTCGGACGCATCGCGGCGGGGCGAGGTGCGTGACGACAACCGGCGCTGCGTCGACGAAGCCAAGGCGCTTGGCGCGCCCTGCATCGTTCTCGTCGTCGGCGGCCTGCCGCAATATTCGCGGTCGGGCAGCGAGGCGTCGAAGGACATCGCCGGCGCGCGGACGCAGGTCGAGGAGGCGCTCGCTGATATGCTCGATTACGCCAAACAGGCCAAGCTGCCGCTGGCGATCGAGCCGCTGCATCCGGCCTATGCGGCAGACCGCGCCTGCGTCAACACCACGAAGCAGGCGCTCGACATCTGCGACCGGCTCGATCCTGATCGCAGTGGCATGCTCGGCGTCGCCCTCGACGTCTATCACATCTGGTGGGATCCGGAGCTGATGGGGCAGATCGCGCGCGCCGGCCAAGATCGCCTGCTCGCCTTCCATGTCTGCGACTGGCTGGTGCCGACCAGGGACATTCTCAACGACCGCGGCATGATGGGCGACGGCGTGATCGACATCAAATCGGTGCGCGCAGCGGTCGAAGCACAGGGCTTTGCCGGTTATTCAGAGATCGAAATCTTCTCCAACGACTGGTGGAGCAAACCGATGGACGAGGTGCTGCAAACCTGTATCGCGCAGCACAAGACGGTGGTTTAGGCCTTCCGGAATTGGTTGCGCGCAACGGCGCCGATGGCCTGAGATGTCAAATGGTTGCGCGCAATCACCGGCGCATCCCGCGGCGGTAACCTTCTACTGTGCATGGGGTTGTTTTCGCGTTTTTTTGTTTTGAGGCTTCAACCGATTGCGCAGGGCACGCTCAAAAAGCCGCGGAACCGCACCCGTCCGCCCCTGACCGGCTGTCCGCTCACGGCATAGTTGGGGAAGCGCGCCAAGAAGCGTGAGACCGCGATGGCGCCTTCCAGCCGCGCCAGCGCCATGCCGGCGCATTGATGCGCACCGGTGGCGAAGGCGAGATGCCGGTTCGGCGTGCGCGCGACGTCGAAGCTCTCGGGGTCCGGAAACTGCGCCGGATCCCGGTTGGCCGCGCCGATGCACAGCGTGATCGACGTGCCGGCGTCGAGCGTGACGCCGCCGAGCTCGACCCGCTCCGTGGTCATGCGGTTGCCGAGCTGGTTTGAGCTCTCGTACCGCAGGATCTCTTCGACCGCAGTCTTGATGAGGTCGGGGTTGTCGATCAGCCGCCGCTTCTGATCCGGATTGCGGTCGAGCGCCACGAGGCCGTTGCCGATCAAATTGGTGGTGGTCTCGTGGCCGGCATTGAGCAGGAAGATGCAGTTGTGCAGCAGCTCCTTCTCGGTCAGCCGCTCGCCGTTATCTTCACCCTGTATCAGGCACGTCAGCACGTCGCGTTCGGGGTTGCCGGGCCTTTCGCGCCGGCGTGCGACCAGCGTTTCGAGATAGGCGAGAAAATCCGTCACGGCCTTGTTGCCGCGGGCAGCGACTTCAGGCGACACGACCGGTTCGAGGGCGCCCAGGATCGCCAGCGACCACTCGCGCAGCGGCGCGCGCTCGTCATGGGGCACGTCGAGCAGATTGCCGATCACCTCGATCGGGATCGAGGCGGCGAAATCCTCGATCAGCTCGCAATCACCTTTGACGGCGATGGCGTCGAGCAGTCCGTCGACCAGCTTGATGATATCGGGCTCCATCCCCGCGATCGCGCGCGGCGACAGCGCGCCCATGATCAGGCGCCGCACGCGCGTATGCGCCGGCGGATCGTTGAAGACGAGGCTCGTGGTGTGGTGTTCGTGGAGCGGGGTGTCGCCGTATTTCGGCCCGAACTCGCGCTTCTTGTCCGAGCTGAACGACTTTGTGTTCTTGTAGGTCGTGACGAGGTCGTCATAGCGGGTCAGGAATACGGTGCCGTTGCGCAGGCGCTTGACCGGCTCGTTCTCCCGCAGTGCACGATAGGTCGGGTAGGGATCGTCGTAGAATTCCGGCGTCAGCTTCTCCAGATCGAAACTGGCTGCCAGTTCATTCGCACTTGCGTTCATGCCGCCATACTCGCCGGTTGAGTCCGATATGCTGTATTCGCTCTTTTGAGCGGCTCGGTTCACCGTCTACAGTCGAGCTGCGATTTGCAAGCCGACCGGACAGGAAAATGCACGCCCGCGCTGACGCTGCCGACACGGCTCCTTCATGGCCAGACGATATCTTCGCGGCCCTGCAACGCTTCGACGTTCGGCAGGTGCCTTACGTGCCCGACGCCGGCCATTCGAGGCTGATCCAGCGCGTGCTGGCATCGTCCACGATGCGCGGCATTCCGCTGACGACGGAGGAGGAGGGCGTGGCGCTTCTGGCGGGCGCCTGGACCGGCGGGCAGCGCGGCGTGCTGCTGATGCAGTCGAGCGGGGTCGGCAATTGCATCAACATGCTGTCGCTGATCCCGATCCTGCGCTTTCCCTTCCTCACCCTGGTGACCATGCGTGGCGAGTGGGGCGAGTTCAATCCGTGGCAGGTGCCGATGGGATCGACCACGCAGGGCGTGTTCGAGCTCTCGGGGGTCAAAGTGCTGCGGGCTTCGACCGCAGCCGAGGTGCCGGCCGTGCTCGAGGCGGCGGCCGCGCAGGCCTACAACGCGCTCACGCCCACCGCCGTCCTGCTGTCGCAGCGCCTGATCGGCGCCAAGGTTTTCACCAAATGAGCAAGGCCAATCTCCTCGACCGCCGTCAGGTGGTGTCCACGCTTCTCGCGAACCGCAGGGATGTGGTTGCGATCGGCGGCCTCGGCGCCTCCACCAACGACATGTGCGCGGCCGGCGACCATGCGCGCAATTTCTACCTCTGGGGTGGCATGGGTGGGGCGGCGATGATCGGGTTGGGCCTCGCTCTGGCGCAGCCAAAATTGCCGGTTCTGGTCATCACCGGCGACGGCGAGATGTTGATGGGCATGGGCAGCCTTGCCACCATCGGCCTCCAGAAGCCGTCCAACCTCTCGATCGCGGTGCTCGATAACGAGGCCTATGGCGAGACCGGGGGTCAGGCCAGCCACACGGCCGCGGCCGCCGACCTCGTCGGCGTCGCCAGGGCCTGCGGCATCGGGGATAGCCGGTCTGTGACCACCATGGCCGAGGTCGAGGCGTTCGCCAAAGCCGTCCACGACGTCACGGCCGGGCCGCGCTTTGCCAATGTGAAGATCGACAGCGCCAATCTGGAGCGGATTTTGCCGAGCCGCGACGGGACTTACATTCTCAACCGGATCCGCGGCGACCTCGGTTTCCAGCCAATCTAGGCGCTCCCGTCCTGCACGGAGACCGTGTGGGCGGGGTCAATTTCCACTGAAATTACAACGCACTCAGGTTGCGATGCAGCATAGTGCTTGACTTTTGCGTGGGTGAGTGCTTACTCACTAGCATGAGCTCATTGCGTATGACGAGCGACCTGAGGCGTCAATTGATCCTCGGCGCCGCAAAGCGTTGCTTTGCCCGACACGGCTATACCGGCACCACGACCAAGAGCGTGGCGGCCGCCGCTGCCATTTCCGAGGCGCTGCTGTTCAAGCATTTCCCGTCCAAGGCCGCGCTTTACGCCGAAATTCTCAGCGACGAATGCGAGGCGGACCCAGCGCTCATGGAGCTGCTCGAACGGGAGCCGTCGACCGCCACGTTGGTCGAGCTGATCCGCGGCATGGTCGGACATTTCATGCACATCGCCGACGGGCCCGACCAGGAAGAGGCCCAGCGCCTGCGACTGATGACCACGAGTCATTTGGATGATGGCGAATTCGCGCGTTTGCTATATGCCAAGATCGAGACGCTGATCGGGGCGGCCTTCGTTGCCTCGCTCAAGCGTGCGGTTGCCGCGGGGGACGCGCGGCCATACAACGGCGAACCGCTCAACCTGTTCTGGTTTGCGCATCACACCGTGATGACAGCTGCGCTGACCAGGCTGCCGGCCACGCCGTGTCTCGCTTACGGCAAGGCGAACGACCTCGAGCGGCAGCTCTGTGAGTTTCTCCTGAGGGGTATCGGACTTAACGACGCCGCAATTGCTTCGCATTTAGGCCGCGATCAGGCCGCGTGTGCGGACAAGACGGCGATTGCAGAGAGTGCATGACATGAACATCGTCACCGAACACAAGATTTCGGGCGAACCGATCGACAACAAGGCTCCCAAGCGTCCGGTCCGGCCGGTGCTCTGGTTCATCATCGTCGGCGCGCTTCTGGCCGTGCTCGTCGGTGGCCTCGTCTGGTTCAATTTTTTCCGCGGCCAGATGATCAAGCAGTTCTTCGCCAACAACAAGCCGCCGCCGGTCGCGGTCAGCGCCGCCGAGGCGAAGTCCGAGGTGGTGCCAAACCTGCTGACGGCCGTCGGCGGGCTGTCCGCTGTGCACCAGGTCGACGTCAGCGCCGACGTCAACGGCCGCGTCACCGAGATCAAGTTCGAGCCGGGCACGCATGTCGAGGCCGGCACGCCGCTGGTGCAGATGTTCGACGCGCCGGAGCAGGGCGACCTCGCCAATTACAAGGCGCAGTCCACCGTCGCACAGCTGTCGCTGGACCGCGCCAAGCAACTGGCGTCGCGCCAGTTCGGCCCGCAGGCAACCGTCGACACCGCGCAGGCCGCCTACGATCAGGCGCTGGCGGGTATCGCCAAGACCGAAGCATTGATCTCGCAGAAGTTGGTCCGCGCGCCGTTCTCCGGCGATCTCGGCGTCCGCAAGGTCGAGGTGGGCCAGTATCTGACCGCCGGCACGGCCATCGTTTCGCTGACGGATCTGTCGGAGCTGTGGGCCAACTTCACGGTGACGGAAAAGGACTCGGGCAACCTCAAGGTCGGTCAGCCAGTCCGTTTGAAGGTCGACGCCTATCCGGGCCGCACCTTCGACGCCAAGATCACCACGATCGAGCCGCAGATCTCGGCCGACACCCGCAACATCCGCGTGCAGGCGACCATCTCCAATCCGGAGAAGATCCTGAAGCCCGGCATGTTCGTCACCACTACGGTGGTGCTGCCGGACAAGCCGGCCGTGGTCACCGTGCCGGAGACGGCGGTCGACTACACGCTGTACGGCGACTCGGTGTTCGTGATCACCGAGAAGAAGGAAGCTGACGGCAAGACCAGCCTGAGCGCGGTGCGCACTTTCGTGCAGACCGGCAGCCGGGTCGAAGGCCGCGTCGAAATCGTCAAGGGCGTGAAGCCGGGCGACAAGGTCGTCGCCGTCGGCCAACTCAAGCTGCAATCGGGCGCGGCGGTGTCGATTTCGACCGACCCGGCTCCGCAGATCCCGGCGCAGCCGCCGCGCTACTGACATCGTACACGTTGCAGCATGATCCGGCACGGCCGGGTCATGCGCTTTGCAAGTCAAAGAAATCGAGATCGCCGCGATGCGCTTTACTGATATTTTCATCAAACGCCCGGTTCTGTCGGTCGTCGTCAGCCTGCTGATCCTGCTGATCGGCCTGCGCGCGGCGACGACGCTGCCGATCCGGCAATATCCGAAGCTGTCGAACACGGTCATCAATATCACGACCGTCTATCCGGGTGCGTCCGCGGACCTGATCCAGGGCTTCATCACCACGCCGATCGAGCAGGCTGTCGCTTCCGCCGAAGGCGTCGACTACATCACCTCGTCCTCGGTGCTCGGCACCTCGACGATCCAGGTCTACATCAAGCTGAATTTCGATCCGAACCAGGCGCTGACCGAGGTTCTGGCCAAGACGAACTCGGTCAAATATCTGATCCCGAAGGAATCCAACGACCCGATCGTCACCAAGACCACGGGCCAGACCACGGCCGTGATGTATCTCGGATTCTCGTCCGAAGAGCTGTCGGGCTCGGCGATCTCAGACTATCTGACGCGCGTTGTGCAACCGGTGCTGTCGACCGTCGACGGGGTGGCCTCCGCCGACATTCTCGGCGGCCAGACCTTTGCGATGCGGCTGTGGCTTGATCCCCTGAAGATGGCCGGCCGCAACGTGTCGCCTGCGGATGTCGCGACCGCGATCACCGCCAACAACTTCCAGTCCGCGGCGGGGCAGACCAAGGGCTATCTCATCGTCTCGAACGTTTCGACGAATACGGGCCTGACCGACGTCAACCAGTTCAAGAAGATGATCGTCAAGGCCAAGGACGGCGGCTTCGTGCGGATGGAGGACATCGCCACCGTCGAGCTTGCGGCCCAGAGCACGGACGCGAGCGTCGCCTTCAACGGCGAGCACGCCATCTTCATCGGTGTGCAGGCAACGCCGCAGGGCAACCCGCTGACGCTGGTCAAAGGCGTGCGGGCGCTGTTCCCCGAGTTGGAACGCAATCTGCCGCCCTCGATGAAGATGAAGGTCGCCTACGATTCGACCAAGTTCATCCAATCCTCGATCGACGAGGTCGAGAAGACGCTGGGTGAAGCCGTGATCATCGTGATCGTGGTGATCTTCCTGTTCCTGGCGTCGTTCCGTTCGGTCATCATTCCAGTCGTCACCATCCCGCTGTCGATGATCGGCGTCTGCACGCTGATGCTGGCGCTGGGCTTCAGCTTCAACCTGTTGACTCTGCTTGCGATGGTGCTCGCGATCGGACTCGTGGTCGACGACGCCATCGTCGTGGTCGAAAACATCCATCGCCATCTGGAGGAAGGGAAAACGCCGGTCCAGGCATCGCTGGAAGGCGCGCGCGAAATCGTGGGTCCCGTCGTCTCGATGACCATCACGCTCGCGGCCGTGTACGCGCCGATCGGTTTCCTCGGCGGACTGACCGGCTCGCTGTTCCGCGAATTCGCCTTCACGCTTGCGGGCTCGGTGATCGTGTCCGGCGTGATCGCGCTGACGCTGTCGCCGATGATGTGCTCGGTGCTGCTGAAGAACACCGAAGAGGGGCGCTTCGCCAAGCTCGTCAACAAGGTGTTTGGCGCGCTGACGCGGTGGTACGGGCGCAGGCTCGACCGCTCGCTCGACTACAAGGCCATCACCGGCCTGTTTGCGGTGACCATCCTCGGGCTGGTCGGCTTCCTTTACATGCACACGTCGAAGGAGCTGGCGCCTGAGGAAGACCAGGGCATCGTGTTCGCGGTGACCAAGGCGCCGAAATACGCCAACATCGACTATGTCGACTTTTACGGCGAGAAGCTCGACAAGGAATTCCAGAAGTTCCCCGAGACCGATCTGCGCTTCGTGCTGAACGGCATCAACGGCCCGCAGGGCGGTATCGCCGGCATGCTGCTCAAGCCTTGGGAGGAGCGCAAGCGCTCGTCGATCCAGCTGAAGTCGTTGGTGCAAGCCGAGCTTTCTAAAATCGAGGGCGTGCAGGCGTTCGCGTTCAACCTGCCGCCGCTGCCGGGCGGCCCGGGCGGCCTCCCGGTGCAGATGGTGATCAACTCCACCGCCAGCTTCCAGACTGTCTACGAACAGATGGAGAAGCTGAAGGCTGCCGCCCGCAAGAGCGGAATGTTCATCGTCTCAGACAGCGACCTTGCCTACAACCAGCCGAACGTGAAGGTGACGATCAACCGCACCAAGGCGCAGGATCTCGGCGTCAGTATGCAGAACCTCGGCAGCTCGCTCGCGGTGCTGCTCGGCGGCAACTACATCAACCGCTTCAACCTCGAGGGCCGTTCCTATCAGGTCATCCCGCAGGTGCCGCGCGGCCAGCGGCTCTCGCCGGAATCGCTTGCCGGCTACTATGTGACGACCAACACCGGCCAGCAGCTTCCGCTGTCGACGGTGGTGTCGATCGAGACCAAGACCGAGCCGAATTCGCTGACACATTATAATCAGCTCAACTCGGCGACCTTCTCGGCAGTGCCGATGCCCGGCGTGACCGTCGGTGCGGCGGTCGACTTCCTCGAGAGCGAGGCCAAAAACCTGCCGCAAGGCTTCAGCCATGATTATCTTGCTGACAGCAGGCAGTATGTGCAGGAAGGCAACCAGCTCGCGATCACGTTCGGCTTCGCGCTGATCATCATCTTCCTGGTGCTGGCGGCGCAGTTCGAGAGCTTGCGCGATCCGCTGGTCATCATGATCTCGGTGCCGATGGCGATCGTTGGTGCGCTGATCCCGCTGTTCTTCGGCGTGGCGACCATGAACATCTACACCCAGGTCGGCCTGCTGACCTTGGTGGGCCTGATCACCAAGCACGGCATCCTGATGGTGGAGTTCGCCAACGAGCTCCAGATCAACGAACGGCTCGATCGCCGCTCCGCCATCGAAATGTCGGCCCGCATTCGTCTGCGGCCGATCCTGATGACCACGGCCGCGATGGTGACGGGCCTGATCCCGCTTCTGACCGCGACCGGCGCAGGCGCGGCCAGCCGCTTCTCGATCGGTCTGGTGGTCGTCGCCGGAATGTCGATCGGCACGTTGTTCACGCTGTTCGTGCTGCCGGCGGTCTATGTGGTGCTGGCGACCGACCATCGCGCGGCGGCCGATTCCGAGCGCAACAAGCAGGTCAACGATCTCGACCTCGGCTCCAAGGCGCTCCGGCCGACCTGAGGCCGCAAATCAAGGAACCCGAGGGCGGCAGCGGCCAATCCGCTGCCGCCCTTTTCTATTGCCTCCGGCGCTTCGGCTAGCCTTTCCCGCGCTCGCGAGAGACAAGGTCCGGTCTTCTTGCTAGGTTCGGCGGGATGAGCCTTTCCCTCCATCCCGACACCCCGCAAGCACGGGCGCTGCCGAGCGCGGCGCCGGATGGCGTCGCGTCCGGTACGACGCCAGGGCAAGGGATCAGGAGCCGGCTCTTCACCAAATATGTGGCGCTGTTCGTGGCTGTCGTCGCGATCGCGCTGCTGGCCAACGGGCTGTTCGAGGTCCTCTTCTATTATCGCGAGCACAAGGCCGCGCTGATCCGGGTCCAGCATGAACAGGCCGAGGCAGCCGCGGCCAAGATCGGTCAGTTCGTCAAGGAGATCGAGAGCCAGCTCGGCTGGACCACGCAGCTGCCCTGGTCGGTGGGTTCAATCGAGCAGCGCCGCTTCGATGCGCTGCGGCTGCTGCGCCAGGTCCCCGCGGTCACCGAGCTCGCCCAGGTCGATGCGACCGGCAGGGAGCGGCTGCGGGTCTCGCGGCTCGCAATGGATGCGATCGACAGCGGCATCGACCTGTCGGACGATCCGAAGTTCACCGAGGCGGTCGCGCACAAGGTTTTTTACGGTCCGGTCTATTTCCGCAGGGAGTCCGAGCCGTACATGACCCTGGCGCAGGCCGGGTCGCGCAAGGATGCCGGCGTCAGCATCGCGGAAGTCAATCTCAAGCTGATCTGGGACGTTGTATCCCAGATCAAGGTCGGCGAGCATGGACACGCCTACGTGGTCGGTCCGGAAGGACGCCTGATCGCGCACCCCGATATCAGCCTGGTCCTGCGCAACACCGACATGTCTGGTCTCACCCAGGTGCGCGCCGCACTTGCCGGAGGCAGCGCCACGCTCGACGCGCTTTCCGAAGCGCGCAATCTCCAGGGACGGAAGGTGCTGACCGCGTCGGCCCCGATCGCGCCGCTGCACTGGACCATGTTCGTCGAGCTCCCGGTCGAGGAGGCCTATGCGGCGCTCTATGCCGCGTTGGAACGGCTTGCATTCGTGCTGCTCGCGGCGTCGACCTTCGCGGTGCTTGCCGGGATATTCCTCGCGCGCCGCATGGTCGGGCCGATCCAGGCGCTGCGGAGCGGCGCCGAGCGCATCGGCAGCGGCGATTTCTCCCAGCGCATCTCGATCAGAACCGGTGACGAGCTCGAGGGTCTCGCAGACCAGTTCAACCACATGGGCGAGCGCCTGCAGGAATCGTATGCAGACCTGGAGAAAAAGGTCGAGGTGAGAACGGCCGAGTTGACCGAGTCGCTCGCGCAACAAACGGCTACGTCGGAAGTGTTGCAGGTCATCAGCTCGTCTCCGGGCGAACTCGCGCCGGTGTTCAACAAGATGCTCGAGAATGCCACACGCGTCTGTGGCGCAAGTTTCGGCGTGATGAATTTGTGGAATGGTGAGAGTTTCACGATTGCTGCGGATTACAATGTGCCGCCCGCGTTCGCGGCTTCGCGGAAAGATATGGCGATCCGTCCTCATCCGGAGAGCGCGCTTGCTGAGGTCGTCAGGACACGTCAGGTTGTCCACGTTCACGATGTGCAACAAACTCCGGCCTATCTGGCCGGAGGTCCGACCATTCGTGGAATCTCCGACGTTGCCGGCGCCCGCACGATCGTCATCGTGCCCATGATGAGGGACAGCGAGCTGATCGGAACCGTCGCAGTTTATCGCAAAGAGGTCCGGCCGTTCACCGACAAGCAGATCGCGTTGGTTGAGAACTTTACGAAGCAAGCCGTCATTGCAATCGAAAATACGCGGCTGCTGAACGAGTTGCGCAAGCGTACGACGGAGCTGTCGCAATCCCTCGACGATCTTCGCACCGCGCAGGACCGTCTGATACAGACCGAGAAGCTTGCGTCCCTCGGCCAGCTCACGGCGGGGATCGCGCACGAGATCAAGAACCCGCTCAATTTCGTCAACAATTTCTCGGCGGTCTCGACCGAGCTGATCGACGAGCTCAACGAGGCCTTGCAAGCGGCCTCGCTCGACGGCACGACAAAAGAGGAGGTCGAGGAGCTGACTGGCATGCTGAAGAGCAACCTCGAAAAAGTGGTGCAGCATGGCAAGCGCGCCGATTCCATCGTCAGGAACATGCTGCTGCATTCGCGCGAAGGCTCCGGCGAGCATCGCCCCAGCGATATCAACGCGATCCTGGAGGAGAGCCTCAATCTCGCCTATCACGGCGCACGTGCCGAACGGCCCGGCTTCAATGTCACGATCGAGCGCGGCTTCGACCCCGCCGCAGGCATGGTCGATGTCTATCCGCAGGAGATTACGCGAGTCTTCCTCAATCTGATCTCGAACGGCTTCTACGCCACTGCCCAGCGCAAGGAGAGCGCCCCAGACGCCTTCGAGCCCACCCTGTGCGCGGCAACCAGAACTTTCGGCGACAAGGTCGAGATCCGCATTCGCGACAACGGTACCGGGATCCCGTCCGAGGTGAAGGAGAAGATGTTCAATCCCTTCTTCACCACCAAGCCGGCCGGCGAGGGCACCGGGCTCGGCCTTTCCATGAGCCATGACATCGTCGTGAATCAGCACGGCGGCACGATCGACGTGAACACCGAGCCCGGTGTGTTCACCGAATTCATCATCACCCTGCCGCGCATGATGGCGGCGGGCGACACTTCCGGAGGCAAGAGTTGAACGTTTACATCCTGGTCGTCGATGACGAACCCGACGTCGAGGCGCTGTTCCGGCAGCAGTTCCGGCGCGATTTGCGCGCCGGCCGCTTCCAGATGGAATTCGCGCCGTCCGCGCCTGATGCGCTGAAGCTCGCCGCCGAGGTTCGCGATCCCTCGTTGATCCTAATTTTATCCGACATCAACATGCCCGGCATGAGCGGGCTCGACATGCTGCCGAAGGTGCGTCTTGCGCATCCGGACGTTCCCGTCATCATGATCACCGCCTACGGAGACGCCGAGACGCGGCGGAAGGCGATCGAGCGCGGCGCAGTCGGACTTCTCACCAAGCCGATCGATTTCGCGCTGCTGCGGCAGGAAATCGACACGAGGCTCGGACAAGCCGCATGACCGCGACTATCCTCTTCGTCGACGACGAGCCGGATCTCGAGGCGTTGGTCCTGCAAAAATTCCGCAGGCAGATTCGCGACGGGTCGGTAACCATCATGTTCGCGCGCGACGGCCTCGAAGCGCTGCAGTCACTCGAGCAGAACCCGCATGTCGACATGGTGGTCTCCGACATCAACATGCCCAGGATGGACGGGCTGTCGCTGCTGGCGAAGCTCCAGGAAGCCGAAGACAAGAAGTCCACCATCATCGTGTCGGCCTATGGCGACATGAGCAATATCCGCACTGCGATGAACCGCGGTGCGTTCGACTTCCTGACCAAACCGATCGATTTCGCCGACCTGGAGATGACGATCCAGAAGACCATTCGCCACATCGAAATGCTGCGTGAGGTGCGAGGCCGCCAGGCGGAAGCAGAGCGCGCCCATGCCGCGCTCTCGCGTCATTTCTCGCCCGAGCTCGCCAAGCGTCTGGCGGCCAGTGGTGAGAGCGAGGGAATCGAAGTGCAGTGGCGCGATGTCGCGACCATCTTCACGGATATTACCGGCTTCACCTCGCTGGTCGAGAGTGCGCCGCCGGAGACGCTGGGCGCGCTTCTCAACGAGTATGTCGGCGGCATGACCGAGGTTGTCTTCGCGCACGAGGGGACTGTCGCCAAGATCATCGGCGATGCGATCCAGGTGCTCTTCAACGCGCCCGGGGATCAGCCGGACTATGCGACACGTGCAATCGCCTGCGCACACGATCTCGACGCCTGGGCGGAGGACTTTTCCGCGCGTTGGAAGCCGAAGGGCGTGAATTTCGGCACCACCCGCATCGGCATTCACGCCGGGCCGGCGCTGGTCGGAAATTTCGGCGGCAACCGGTTTTTCGACTACACCGCGTATGGCGACTCCATCAACATCGCGGCGCGGCTCGAAGCCGCGAACAAACATCTGGGCACGCGGATTTGCGTCAGTGCCGGCATTGCCGAGGCGGCCGAGAATTTCCGGGGTCGTCCCGTCGGGGAGCTGATGCTGCGCGGACGCAGCGAGCCGTTGCGCGCGTTCGAGCCGCTGACGCCGACCCAATTCGCTGCGCCGGAAACGGCGCTGTATTCCGAGGCTTTTGCCAAGATGGAGGCCGGTGATGCCGCGGCCATGCCGGCTTTCGCTGCGCTGGTCGGCATGCATGCCGACGATTCCCTGGCCGGCTTTCACCTGAAGCGCCTGCTCAACGGCGCCAAGGGCATTCGCATGCAACTGGAATAGGAGTCCGACATGATTGGTGAATTCTCCGCCGGCAATTACCGTTTCATTCCATCCGTATTCCAGTATTCGGCCGGTGCGGCCGCGGACGACGGCTACGAGATCGAGCGCGTCCGCTTCGACCGGCTGGTGCCGCTCGCGGAAGGGTTTGCGCTTGCCGCGAAGTATATTCAGGAGGCGGGGCGGCCGCTGACGGCGTTCTGCGCCTGCGAACTGCGCTCGCCCGCGGCCTTCAGCGAGGAAGGCTTTCGCGCGTTCAACTTGCACTATGTAAAGACGCTGTCCGAATGGGGCATCTTCGACGGCACCACCAATCCGGTGGCGCGCAGCAATGTCTGTCCCGAGATCGATCCACCGGCCGAGCCGTCGTTCTATGCGTTCTCCTTCACGCGGCCGACAGTCTCGAAGACGCCGAGCTTCGTGATATCAGGCGGCGCCGAGGCGCGCGAGGGCAATGGGACCTATGTCGAGCGCACCGTGCGCTACCGCGACCTCAGTCCGGAAGGCCTTCGCGAGAAGGTGCGATTTACGACGACGTCCCAGATGGAGAACAGGATGACGGCCTTCGGCTTCGGCTGGAAGGACACGACCGGCGTGCAGGCCTATTCCGTGCACGACTTCCACCACGCGCTGGTCGACGAGCTCGTCCGCCGCGGGGCGTTGCGGTCCGGCCTGACCTGGCACTATGCCCGGCCGCCGGTGGTCGATCTCGAATACGAGATGGATTGCCGTAGGGTGATGCGCGAGACCGTGATCTAGCGCTGGCGCGGATCGAGCGCGTCGCGCAGGCCGTCCCCGAGCAGGTTCAGCGACAGCACCACGAGGAAGATCGCTAGCCCCGGCCAGATCGCCATCCAGGGCGCCTGCGTCAGGAAGCGCTGCGCTGCGTTGAGCATGCTGCCCCAGGATGGCGCCGGCGGCTGCTGGCCGAGGCCCAGGAAGGACAGCGCGGCTTCGGCGATGATGGCAGCCGCAATCGACAGCGTCGCCTGCACCAGCAGCGCCGGCAGGATGTTCGGCAGGATGTGCGAGAACGCGATTCGCCACGGCGGATTGCCGAGCGCGCGCGCCGCCTCGACATAATCCTCTGCCTTGACGTTCAACACCTGGCCACGGGTCAGGCGGATGAAGATCGGGGTTGCCGAGATGCCGATCGCGATCATGGCGTTGCCGAGGCTCGGGCCGAGGAATGCGGCGAGCGCGATCGCCAGAATCAGGAACGGGCAGGCCAGCATCGCGTCGGTCATCCGGCTGATCAGCGCATCGACGAAGCCGCCGCGATAGCCGGCAAGCAGGCCGAGCGGGACGCCGACGCCCAGCGCGATCGCGACTGAGATGAGGCCCGCGAGCAGCGACGCGCGGGCGCCGTAGACGACGCGGCTCAGAATGTCGCGACCGAGCTCGTCGGTGCCAAACCAGTGCGCCGCAGTGGGCGGCTTGCGGACCAGGCTCCAGCTCGTCGCGATGGGATCGTAGGGCACGACGAGTGGCGCGAGCAGCGCGATCCCAACGAACAACGTGATCATCACAAGTCCGAACACTGCAGCCTTGCGTTTGAACAAGCGGCGCCGGGCGCGCCGCGCCGGGCTGTCCAGCTCGTCAGCTTGCACGATAGGAGCAGCGGCGGGCAGGGCGGCATCGGCCATGAGTCTAGCCCCGCAGCCGCGGATTGACGAGGATGTAGGCGACATCGGCAACCAGGTTCAGCGTGATGTAGACCGTCGCCGTCACCAGCACGACGCCCTGTACCACCGCGTAATCGCGGTTGAACACGGCGTCCACGATCAGTTTGCCGAAGCCGGGAATGGAGAAGATCTGCTCGGTCAGAACCGCCCCCGACAATAGCGTGCCGAGCTCGAGCGCACCGAGCGTGATGATCGGCGTGAGTGCGTTGCGCATGGCGTGCTTGAGGATGACCGAGCGTTCGGACAATCCCTTGGCGCGCGCGGTGCGGACATAGTCGCTTTCCAGCACCTGCAGCATGGCGCTCCGGGTGTGCCGCATCAGGACCGCGGAAATCGCGTTGCCGAGCACGAAGGCCGGCATGATGGTGGCGGCGAGGCTCGCACGCCAGTTCTCGGTCAATGGCACGTAGCCGGACGCCGGCAGCCAGCCGAGTTCGATCGAGAACAGGAAGATCAGCATGATGCCGAGCCAGAAATTCGGCGTCGAGATGCCCCACAGCGCGAACAAATTGGCGCCATAGTCCCAGACGGTGCCCCTTTTCACGGCGGAGACGATGCCGGCGGGAATGCCGATCAGGAGCGCGATCAACATTGCCATCGAGCCGAGCTGGAGCGTCACCGGCAGTTTCTGTGCGATCAGCTCGCGCACCGGCATCTTGTTGCGCAGCGATTCACCGAAATTGCCTGATAGAACGCCCTTGAGCCAATAAACGTACTGCACGGGGATCGGCTGATCGAGCCGGTATTGATGGCGGATCTGTTCGATTGCCGCGGGATCGCGCTCCTCGCCGGCCATCACCAGTGCCGGATCACCCGGCAACAATTGCTGGAGCGAGAAGATCAGCAACGACACGAAGAACAGTGTCGGCACGATCTGCGCGATGCGTCGGGCGAGAAAGTTCAGCATGGCGCCGGCCGGTTGTCAGGCGATGCCACGCTCACTTGAACTTCAGCCCGACCACGCGCACCAGCCCGTCGGGCATCTGCCTGTAGCCCTGGAGCTTGGTGGTGTGCGCAATCAGAAGCGTGCGGTGGTAGATGTAGATGATCGGCAAATCGTCGAGCAGGATCTTGGCCATCTTTTCGTAGATTGCTTTGCGCTCCGCGACATTGGCGGTCAGCCTTCCTTCTTCCAGCAGCTTATCGGTCTCCGGATTCGAATAGACGCCATCGTTCTGCGGTGCCTTGCTGCGCATGAAGATATAGGAGTTGCCATCGGGGTCGATGCGGCCGCTCCAGTTGATCTGGAATATCTGGAACTCGCCGGCCTGGGCCTGCTTGAAGGTGGTCGCGAATTCGACGACGCGGACCCTGATGTCGAAACCTGCTTCGGCGGCCATGGACTGCACGACCTGGGCGACGGCCTCGTACTCGGTTCCCTTGGGCACCATGTAGTCGACGGTTACGGGCAGGCTGACGCCAGCCTCCTTCAACAGCGCCTTGGCCTTTGCGATGTCGCGACCGTGAAGGGGGAATGCCTTCTGGTAGTAGGGATGCGTCGGGCTGACCCATTGATTGCCGGGGGTGAACTCGCCGTTGAACACGACCTGGTTGATCGCCTCGCGATCGATCGACAGATCGAGCGCCTGGCGGACTTTCGCGGATTGGCTCAGCGGCCCCTTGGCTTTGTCGTTGCCAATATTGATAGTCAGGCCGAGATAGCCCAGCTCAGGCGCGGTCGACAGCACCAGCTTGGGGTCGGCACGGACGTCCTTGATGTCGGTGGCGAGCACGCGCTCGATCAGATCGAGCCCGCCGGACTTCAGGTTGGCAAGGCGCACCGTGGCGTCCACGATCGGCAGGAACACTACGCGGTCGATATGGATGTTGTCCTTGTTCCAGTAGTCGGCGAATCTCTCGAACACCATGCGGTCCTGCTGCACGCGCTCGACGAACTTGTAGGGACCGGCGCAGACCGGATGCAGGCCGAACTTGTCGCCGGCTTCCTTGGCGGCCTTCGGCGACACCATCATGCCGGAGCGGTCGGTCAGCTGGGCGATCAGGGGCGAGTAAGGCGTCTTGAGCACCAGCTTGATGGCCAGGGGATCGACGACCTCGACATGGTCGACGCTGGCGAGCTCGGACTTGCGGAACGAACCCGGCAGCGTCATGTGACGCTCGATCGAGAACTTTGCCGCTTCCGCGTCGAGCGGCTCGCCGTCGTGGAATTTCACGTTCGGCCGGAGCTTGATGATCATCTCCTTGCCGTCGGCCGACGTCTCATGGGACAGCGCGAGCTGCGGCACGATGTTGAGCTTCTCGTCGATGTCGAACAGCTTGTCGCAGAAGGCGGAGAACACGATGCGGCCGACATAGGTGCGGCCGATACTGGGGTCGAGGATATCAGGGTCCTCGCCGATGCCGATGCGAAGCGTGGTCTGGGCTTGGGCCTGGGTTTGGGCCGCGCTCACGAGCGACGTCAGCAATGCCGACGCCAGGAGTGCCAAACGCATAGGTCTCATCGCTCTCAACCTCTGTTTTACGGCTATGCCGGGTTCGTCCCCAATGGACTAACCCCGCTACCGCGGACTGCTTCCGGGCCGCCGCTGAAGGCGGCGACCAATTTTTCGAGAACCGGGGAGAAGCCGCCGTCCGTCGGGACGATCGCCTCGGACGAAGGCAGTTCCGACGTTCGGTGGCATGCCGTTGCATGTCCGATGCCATCCGGCACGAGCTGAGGCATTTCGCTGCGGCAACGATCGACCACGTAGGGGCAGCGGGTGTGGAAGCGGCATCCCGGCGGCGGATTGAGCGCGCTGGGGATCTCTCCCTGCAGCACAATCCGGCTGCGCTTTGCCCGCGGTTTAGGCACCGGGATCGCGGACAGCAGGGCCCGGCTATAGGGATGGCGGGGCGCCGCAAACAGTGCGTCCGCCGCCGCCGTTTCGACGATCTGGCCGAGATTCATCACCGCCACGTGGTCGGCGATGTGCTTGACCACCGCGAGGTCGTGCGAGACGAAAATGTAGGCCAGCCCAAGCCGGTCCTGGAGCTCGCGCAGCAGATTGAGGATCTGCGAGCGGATCGAGACGTCGAGCGCCGAGACCGGCTCATCGCAGATGATCAGTTTCGGCTCGACCGCGAGAGCGCGGGCGATGGCGATGCGCTGGCGCTGGCCGCCGGAAAACTCGTGCGGATAACGCCGCGCCAGCCGCGGCTCCAGCCCGACCAGCCGCAAGATCTCCTCGATGCGTTCGCGCCGCCGGGCGGGCGGCACCAGGTTGTGCAGCGCCAGCGGCTCGGTCAGGATCTGGCCGACGGTCATGCGCGGATTGAGCGAGGCGTAAGGATCCTGGAAGATGATCTGGGCCTCGCGGCGAAAGGCGCGCAGCGCGCCGGCGTCGAGCGATAGGAGATCGCGGCCTTCGAACCGGATCGTGCCTGCATCCGGCTCGATCAGCCGCAGCACCAGGCGGCTGACGGTGGATTTGCCGCAGCCGGATTCACCGACCAGCGCCAACGTCTTGCCGGCATCGAGCGAGAAGGAAACGCCATCGACGGCTTTGACATGCGCCAGCGCCCGGCCGAACAGCGAGCGCTCGGCGACGAAATGCTTGACTAGGCCGTCGACCTCGAGCAGCGCCATCACGACACCAGACGTTCGAGCGGCGCGCGGATGCAGCGCGAGAGGTGGCCGGGACTGATTTCGACCAGCGGCGGTGGCGCCTTGGTGCAGGCCTCCAGCACGAAGGGGCAGCGTGCGGCGAAACGGCATCCCGCCGGCGGCTGCGCCATATTCGGAACCATGCCCTCGATTGTGGCAAGCTGTTCGGCGCGATGGTCGAGCCGCGGGATCGAGCCGAGCAGGCCGACAGTGTAGGGATGTTGCGGCGTCGAGAACAGCTCGTCGACCGGTGCGCGCTCGACGATCTCGCCGGCATACATCACCGCGACCTCGTCGCAGACTTCGGCGACGACGCCGAGATCGTGGGTAATTAGAATGATGGCCGCGCCGCTCGCCGCCTTCAACTCGCGCATCAGCTCGAGGATCTGCGCCTGCAGCGTGACATCGAGCGCGGTGGTTGGCTCGTCCGCGATCAGCAGCCGCGGGTCGCAGGCGAGCGCCATCGCGATCATGACGCGCTGGCGCATGCCGCCGGAGAGCTTGTGCGGATATTCGTCGATCCGCCGCTCGGGCGATGGGATGTGGACGCGACGCAGCAGATCGATCGCCCGCTCGCGCGCACTCCTGCGCGAGCCGCCGCGGTGGCGCAAAATCGTCTCGACGATCTGGTCGCCGATCGTGAAGCTCGGATTGAGCGAGGTCATCGGCTCCTGAAAGATCATCGCGAGCCGGTTGCCGCGAAGGTCGCGCAGGGTCTGGTCCGACGTCTTGAGCAGGTCGAAACCGTCGAAGCGGATCGCGCCGGAGATCTCCGCGCTCTGCTTCGGCAGCAGGCCCATGATCGCCAGCGACGTCACGCTCTTGCCGCAGCCGGATTCGCCGACGAGGCCGAGCGTCGCGCCATTGGCGACGCTGAGATCGACACTGTCGACCGCATGGGTGACGCGGCCGTCGTCGCCGTGAAAACGAATACGCAGATCCTTGATCTCGATGAGAGGGCTTGCGCTCATGATTGTCTTGCGCGCGCTGCGGCGATGCTGGCGTCGATGACACTGCGATCGGTGTTGCCGGCCGGGTTTTGCCGCGTCGGCATGGAGGCGCGGAAGTGGACCCAGAGCTCGTGGCTGACCCGTTCGAGCCGCTCGAGCTCACCGAGCGGATCGGGATGATCGTCGGCGCGCAGGTCCAATGCCGGCCATTCCTCCTCGCCGTGGATCAGGAGCGCAGCGGACTGCTTGCCGCGCTTGTCGCCGCCGGCGGCTTCGCCCCCGCGCATCGCGGCGAGTAGGCGGCGTGGGAAGGGCAGGCTATCATTGGCGATATAGGTCTTTGCGGTCTCGTCGAGCACATCGGCGCCCGCGAGCATGTTGCCGGCGATCGAAAAGCCGCTGCCCGCAATGTGTCCGCACCAATCGACGCACTCGCGTCCGGTATGCGCGGCAATCGCGCCGCTGGCGTCCATGATGTGGATCTGGCGGCTCTCGCGGCCGTCGTCGGTCGCGAGCAGGGCGGCCACCGCATCGTGTGCGTTGAGACCCTGACGCAGCAGCTTGACGCCATCGATGCCGTAATAAGGATTGACGAAGGCCTGCGTCGCGATGGCGCCAAGGCCCGCCGCGATGTAGGGCACACGCGCGCCGACGGCAAAGAAGCGCGTGGCTACGGCGATGCCAAACTGGCCGGTAGCAGAATCGCGCGCGATGATCGACCAGGTCATGTGCTGCCTTTAGCGCCCTGCGGCGTAGCCCTGCATGCCGCGTGGATTGGCGGCGGCGCGGCGGCGCGGACCGACGCGCGAGGCCGCGGTGAGACGGCCTTCCGACCAATCCGGTCCGACCTCGACGATATGTCCGCGTTCGCGAAGATTCGCGATCGTTGCCTTCGGCACACGGTTCTCGACCACGAGCACGCCGGGGCGCGCGGTGCGGGGCCAGAACGAGATCGGGAAATGCTCGGAGTGCCAGGCCGGGGCGTCGATCGCTTCCTGGAGATTGAGGTTGCAATGGACGTGTCGCAGGAAGAACTGCGTGATCCACTGGTCCTGCTGGTCGCCGCCGGGCGAGCCCCAGGCGAGATAAGGCTCGCCGTCGCACAATGCCATGGTGGGGGACAGCGTGGTGCGCGGCCGCTTGCCGGGCGCGAGCGAGCTCGGTTGGTTCTCCTCCAGATCGAACATCTGCGCGCGGCTGCCGAGGCAGAAGCCGAGCTCGGGAATGATCGGAGAGGATTGCAGCCAGCCGCCTGATGGCGTCGAGGACACCATGTTGCCGGCCTTGTCGATGATGTCGAAATGCACGGTGTCGCCGCGCACCTCGCCGAAGCGGCCCACCGTCGGTTCACCGGCGCCGAGCGCGCCGACAGCCTCACGCTGGCCCTCGGCGCGGCGCAGCTTGACCACGCCGCCAAAGCCCTCGATCGCACCGGGCCGGAGATCGAGCGAGGCCATGTCGGTGACGAGCTTGCGGCGCTCGTTGTTGTAGGCATCCGACAGCAGCGTTCCGATCGGGATCTCGCTGAACTCAGGATCGCCGTAGAATTTCTCGCGGTCGGCGAAGGCGAGCTTGGCGCATTCGATCTGGAGATGGATGAATTCCGGCCCGGTCGGGTCCAGCCCATCGAGCGCAAAACCCTTCAGCAGCGCGAGCTGCTGCAGCGTCACGGGACCCTGGCTCCAGACCCCGGCCTTGCAGACGGTGTAGCGGCCATAATCGTAGGTGAGCGGGGCCTCGACCGTCGGCTGCCAGCGCGCCATGTCATCGGCAGTCAGCACACCGCGATGTGGCGAGCCGCTGACGTCCATCACGTCCTGCGTCCGGCAGAATTTGTCGATGGCTTCCGCGACGAAACCCTGCGACCACGCCTTGCGTGCGCGCTCGATCTCCGCGTCGCGGCCGCCGCCGCCACTTTCGGCTTCGCTCAGGATTCGTGCGTAGGTCGCCGCAAGTGTCTTGTTGGTGAAGAGCGTGCCGGGCTTTGGCACTTCGCCGTTCGGGAGATAGACGGCGGCTGACGTCGGCCAATGCTTGCGGAATAATTGCTCGACGGTCTGGATCGTGGCGCAGGCGCGCTCGACCAGCGGATAGCCGTCTCGCGCATAGGAGATCGCGGGCTCCAGCACGTCGCGCACGCGCATCGTGCCGTAGTCACGCAGCAGCATCATCCAGGATTCGAAGGTGCCGGGGACGCAGGCCGCGAGCAGGCCGGTGCCGGGCACCATGTCGAGGCCTTCGCTCTTGTAATGCGCGATGGTGGCGCGGGCCGGGGCCGGACCCTGGCCGCAGATCACCTCGGTGCGGCCGCGCTTCACGTCGTGCACGATGATCGGAACGTCGCCGCCGGGGCCGTTCAGATGCGGCTCGACCACCTGGAGCGTGAAAGCCGTGGCGACGCCGGCGTCAAAGGCGTTGCCGCCCTTTTCCAGGATGGCCATGCCGATAGCAGTCGCGATCCAGTGCGTGGTCGCGACGACCCCAAAGGTGCCTTCGATCTCGGGGCGTGTCGTGAAGGGATCGGGATTGACGATGCTGGCCATGGACTACCTCATTTGCGGCGCGCGCAATTGATCACAGGGCCAGGCCGCCGCCAAATGCGCAGGCTGCATGGCACGCGCGCGTCACGCCGGTACCGGCGCGGTGTTGACCGCATGGCAGGCGACGCCGTCGATCAATTCAGGTGCTTCCCTGCGGCAGAGATCGAACGCCAGCGGGCAACGCGGATTAAAGGCGCACCCGGACGGCGGATTGATCGGGTTCGGGATCTCGCCCTTCACCGGAATGCGCTGGCGGCCGCTCATGGCAAGATCGGGCACGGCCCCCAGCAGCATCTTGGTGTAGGGCATGCGCGGACGGGCAAACAGCTCGCGCCCTTCCGCGATCTCGACGATGCGGCCGAGATACATCACGCCGACGCGGCTCGCCATGTGGCGGACCACGGCGAGGTTGTGGCTGATGAACATGTAGGTCAGGCCGAACTTGTCCTGGAGGTCGCGCATCAGGTTCAGGATCTGCGCCTGCACGGAGACGTCGAGCGCGGAGGTTGGCTCGTCGCAGACGATGAACTCCGCGTCGGAGGCGAGCGCGCGAGCGATCGCGATTCGCTGACGCTGGCCGCCCGAGAATTCGTGCGGAAATTTCAACCTGTCGTCGGGATGCAGGCCGACCAGGGTGAGAAGCTCTCCGACGCGGGCCTGGATGTCGCGCTCGCCCTCGATCAGGTCGAAAGCGCGGATCGGCTCGGAGATGATGGCGTCGACCCGGAAGCGTGGGTTCAGGCTCGCATAGGGATCCTGAAAGATCATCTGGATGCGGCGGCGCAGTTTCCGCCGCGCCTGGGCCTGCCGCGGATCGGTCATCGAGATGCCGTCGATCAGGACGTTGCCGGAGCTTGGCGGCAGCAAGCCGACGATCATCCTCGCCACCGTGGTCTTGCCCGAGCCGGATTCGCCGACCAGTGCAAAGGTCTCGCCCTTCCTGATGTCGAAGGTGACGCCGTCGACGGCCTTGAGATATTCGAGCTGCCCGCCTTCGAGCATGCGGTTGAGCCAGGGTTTCGAGACGTCGAAGACGCGGCGCAGATTCGTGGCCTGAACGAAGGGAGTGCTCATGCCGCGCTCTCCGCCGGCACTCCGTCATAGAGATGGCAGGCGACCGATTGCGCGCCCCGTGGCAGTGGCTCCGGTCGCTCGACACGGCAGCGATCGAACGCCAACGCGCAGCGTGGATTGAACGAGCACCCGCGCGGAATCGCAGACAATCGCGGCATCGAGCCGGGAATTTGCACCAGACGCTTGTCGTCGCCCGCGAGCGTCGGGATCGCGCCCATCAGGCCCTTGGCGTAAGGATGCAGCGCGTTCTGCACGACATCCTGCACCGGACCGATCTCCGCGACGCGGCCGGCATACATCACCGCGACCCGGTCGGAGGTCTCGGCGATCACGCCCATGTCGTGGGTCACCAGCATCACCGCGGTGCCGTGGTCGCGGCCGAGACGCTTGATGAGCGAGATGATCTGCGCCTGCACCGAGACGTCGAGCGCGGTGGTCGGCTCGTCGGCGATGATCAGCTCCGGTTCGGCGCAGATCGCGAGCGCAATCACCACGCGCTGGCGCATGCCGCCGGAGAATTCGTGCGGATAGCCGTCGATGCGCTTTTCCGGAGCCGGGATTCCGACTTCGGCGAGCAGGTCGATGGCTCGGCGGCGGGCGGCGGTCTCGGACAGGTTCAGATGGGTTCTGATCGTCTCGATGAGCTGGTCGCCGATCTTGTACAGCGGATTGAGCGAGGTGAGGGGGTCCTGGAAGATCATGCCGATGCGTTTTCCCCGCACGCGGCGCATCTCTTCTTGCGGCAGATTGTCGATGCGCAGGCCGGAGAGGCGGATCTCGCCGCCCGAGATGCGGCCCGGGGAATCGATCAGGCCAATGACCGCGAGTCCGGTGACCGATTTGCCTGCGCCGGACTCGCCGACAACACCGAGCACCTCGCCTTTGGCGATGTCGAAGGAGACATTATCGATCGCGCGCAACGTGCCCCGGCGGGAGGCGAACTCGACCTGAAGATTACGAACGGAGAGAACGGGCTCGGTCATGAACGCTGCATACTCATCGGAGTTTCGGGTTAAGCGCGTCACGCAGCCAGTCGCCGAGCAGATTGATCGCCAGGATCAGCGCCGCGAGTGCGATTCCAGGGAAGGCGACGATCCACCATTCGCCCGCGAACAGATAGTTATTGCCGATGCGGATCAGCGTGCCCAGCGATGGCATGGTCTCGGGCATCCCCGAGCCGAGGAACGACAGCGTCGCCTCGGTGATGATAGCGAGCGCGAGATTGATGGTGGCGATGACGAGAATCGGCCCCATCGTGTTCGGCAGCACATGGCGCAACATGATCACCGGGGCGGGCAGGCCAATGAGCTGGGCGGCGGCGACATAGTCCTTGTTCTTCTCGACCATGACGGAGCCGCGTACTGTGCGGGCATATTGCACCCAAAAGCTCAACCCGATCGCGAAGACCAGGACAGCCAGCATGCTCATCTCGTCGAGCTTGTTGCCGAAGACCGATTTGGCGATGCCGTTGATCAGCAGCGCGATCAGGATCGCCGGGAATGAAAGCTGCACGTCGGCGATGCGCATGATCAGCCCGTCGACGGCACCGCCGAAATAGCCGGCCGTCAGCCCGAGCAGGATGCCGATCGCGCCGGAGAAGACGACGCCGAGCACGCCGACGAGAAGCGAGATGCGCATGCCGTAAAGGATCGCGGACAACACGTCCCGACCTTGTTCGTCGGTGCCGAGCAGGAACGGGCTCTGGCCGTCGGAGGTCCATAATGGCGAGATGCGCGAGTTCATCAGCTGGAGCTGTGCCGGGTCGAAGGGATTCTGGACCGACAGCACCGAGGCGAGGATCGCGACCAGGAAGAACAGCAGCGTCACCGCCGCTGCGACCATGGTGATCTTGGAGCGGCGAAATGAATAGAACAGGTCGCTGTCGAGCGCGCGTTTGAACCAACCCGGCGCGTCGGCGCGCGTGCCGCGTTCTTCGACCTTGTGCGGGACGACGGCTTCGCTCATTCAATGTGCCCGGCTGATCGTCGAGCGCAGCCGCGGATCGACGATGGTGTAGAGGATATCAACCACGAGATTGATGGTGACGAAGATCAGGGACACCATCATCAGATAGGCAGCCATGATCGGGATATCGACATTCTGCACGGCCTGCACGAACAGCAACCCCATGCCGGGCCACTGGAACACGGTCTCGGTGATGATCGCAAATGCAATTACCGAGCCAAATTGCAGGCCGGCCACCGTGATGACGGGGATCAGCGTGTTGCGCAGCGCATGACCGTAATGGATGGCGCGCGTGGTGAGGCCGCGGGCACGGGCGAAGCGAATGTAGTCGGTGCGCATGACTTCGAGCATCTCGGTGCGGACCAGCCGCATGATCAGCGTCATCTGGAACAAGCCCAGCGTGATCGAGGGCATGATCAGCGCCTTCAGTCCGGACAGCGTCAGCAAACCTGTCGTCCACCAGCCGATATGCACGACGTCGCCGCGCCCGAACGAGGGCAGCCAGCCGAGCGTCACCGAGAACAGGTAGATCATGAGAATGCCGATCAGGAAGGTCGGCAGCGAGATGCCGATCAGCGAGATCGCCTGGAACGCGTGTGTCAGCCAGCTATCGCGGCGTAGCGCCGAATAGACACCCATCAGGATGCCACAGAGCATCGCGAAGATGGTGGCGCAGATCGCGAGCTCCAGGGTCGCGGGCATCCGCTCCATCAGAAGATTGGCGACAGGCAGACGGAACTGGTAGGAGACGCCGAACTTGAACTGCGCAGCATTGCCGATATAGCGGCCGAACTGCACGATCACGGGATCGTCGAGGCCGAGCGATTTGCGGATCGCGGCGCGTTCGGCGCCGGACGTGTCCATCCCGACCATCTGGTTCACAGGATCGCCGGCGAAACGAAACATCGAAAAGGAGATGATCCCGACGGCGATCATGACACCAATGGCCTGAATAGCCCGGCGCAGTGTGAAAGCGAGCATCTGTTCCTTTCACATTTCTTCAGTAGCGCATCATTGCGTTAGCCCGAAATAGCAAGTCCCGGAAGCCAGGGCTTCCGGGACTTCACAACTTGTCGACACCTACTCGTCCTGCTTGGTCGCCCAGTAGAGCAGGACCTGGTTGTCCGCGCGCTGGGTCAGCTTGACCTTCTTGGACACGCCCCAGGCCAGCGCCTGCTGATGCAGCGGCACGTAGGCCCAGTCCTTCATCGAGATCTCCCAAGCCTGCTTGATCAGCAGATCGCGCTTGGCCGTATCGAGTTCCAGGAGAACCTTGTCCGCGAGTTCGTCGAATTGCTTGTTGCAGTAACCAGCGAGATTGGCTTCGCCGCGGTTGGGATCCTTGGGATCATCGCGGCAACCCATGATGTCGTGCAGGACGTTATGGGAGTCCAGCGTGTCGGGGGTCCAGCCCAGCATGAAGAACGACGTCTTGTAGCCGCCGGGCTTCAGAACCTTGGCGAAATACTGGGCCTTGGGTTGCGCCAGCAGCTCCACTTTGAGGCCGATGCGGGCGAGCATGCCGACGACGGCCTGACAGATCGCGGCGTCATTGACGTAGCGATCGTTGGGGCAGTCCATCGTGACTTCGAAACCCTCGGGATAGCCGGCGTCAGCCAGAAGCTTCTTGGCGGCGTCGGGATCGAGCTTCGGCCGGGTGAAATCCTTCGCGGCAAAGATCTCTGGTGCGACCATCAATGCGGACGGCGTGGACAGTCCGCGCATGACGCGATTCTTGATCAGGTCGATGTCGATTGCCCGGTAGACGGCTTCGCGGACGCGGACGTCCTTGAACGGATTCTTGCCCTTGACGTTGGAGTACAAGAGCTCGTCACGCGCCTGATCCATGCCGACAAAGATGGTGCGGAGTTCAGGTCCCGTCAGCACGGTGGCGTTCGGACTAGCCTTCACGCGCTCGATGTCCTGGACCGGAACCGGCTCGATCACGTCGACTTCGCCGGACAACAGCGCCGCAACACGCGTGGCGGGGTTGGCGATCGGCGTGAAGACGATCTCCTTCAGATTATGCTCCGGCTTACGCCACCAGTTCGGATTGGCCTTGAAGACGGTCTTCACGCCCGGTTGATGGCTCTCGATGGTGAAGGGTCCGGTGCCGTTTTCATGGAGCGAGGCGTAGCTCGGGGTCGTCGCGGCTGCGGGCGTCGGTGCCACCGCATCGTTCGCCTCTGCCCATTTCTTGTCCATGATGTACCAGGTCGCCCACAGCGCCGTCAGAATGGGATTGGGCGAGGTCAGGATGAAATCGACGGTGTAATCGTCGATCTTGACCACCTTGGCATCGGCGGGAACGCGGCTCTGGAAATTCGAACCTTTCGCCCGCACTCGTTCGGCCGAGAACACCACGTCGTCCGCGGTGAAGGGGTCACCGTTGTGGAATTTGACATCCTTGCGCAGGTGAAAGCGCCAGCGTGTCGGCTCCGGCGTCTCCCAGCTTTCGGCGAGTGCCGGGACGATCTTCAGGTCCTTGCCGCGGGCAACCAGGCCCTCATAGACATGACCGAGATGCGCACTGGTGGTCGACTCGTTCAGCGTGTACGGGTCGAGCGACTTGAGTTCACCCTGGTTGGCATAGCGCAGCGTCTGGCTCGACGCCGGCGAAACCGCCAACGCAAGCATACTGGCGAGCGTCGCCGCAAACAGACTTCGTCCGACTGACATTCTTGACCTCTCCACTCGCCCGCACCGTCATTTTTGATTGTTCGGCGGGGCTGATCGAACCATGTTGCCCAGAGTTCTCGACCCGTGCAAGCGCCATTCCAGCAAGGAACGCGCCAAGTTGCACCGCTGTGCAGCAATGCTGACCGGCATTGACGGGTGGATGGGCGCGGGCGCGGGCAATTTTGATTGACCATATGCGCCGATCGCCGAAGCGGGAGCGCCGCCACTGGCCTCAGGTCGCTTGCGTTGCACACCGTCTCGCGGCGATACTGCGGCCGGGCGCTCGAATCTCATCTGGAGGGGACATGAAGGTTAATATCGAAATCGACTGCACCCCCCTCGAGGCCCGCCAGTTCATCGGATTGCCCGATTTGGCACCGATGCAGACGGCGGTGATGGACAAGCTGCAGCAGCAGGTCTTGAGCAACATCGACAAGGTCTCGCCGGAGTCGCTGATCCAGAGCTGGTTTACCTTCGATCCCAAGCTTGCCGAACGGTTTCAGGACATGTTCGTCACCATGGCCGGCCTGGGCGGCACGCGCAGCGGCGACAAGAAGAAATAATGCCGCCCAGTCCGGACGGGCCGCAGACCCCAGGCCGGCTTCGTCCGCCCGGCCTTGCTTTGCTGCTCGCCGAAGCCCGTGGGTTGCTCGAACTCAACGCCAGCCTGCTGCTGTCGCCGGTCCTGATGCGGGCGCCCAAAGGCGACGGCCATCCGGTGCTGGCGCTGCCTGGTTTCCTCGCCAGCGACCTCTCGATGGCGCCGATGCGGCGCTATCTCAGCGAGCTCGGCTATGAGGCACATGCCTGGCGGATGGGCCGCAATTTCGGCGGGTTCGGACGGATGCGGGATTCATTGCGCGCCCGTCTCGCCGAAATCCATGCTGCGAGCGGACGCAAGATCAGCCTGGTCGGCTGGAGCCTCGGCGGTGTCTATGCACGCGATCTCGCGCTCCAGACGCCCGATATGGTCCGCAATGTCATCACGCTCGGCAGCCCTTTTGCCAATGACATACGAGCGACCAATGCGACGCGGCTCTACGAGATGATGTCCGGCGAGCGCGTCGAGGATTTCGCCGAGCTGCGTGAGGCGATCGCCGGCGATCTTCCGGTGCCGGCGACGTCGATCTATTCGCGCGCGGACGGCATCGTGAATTGGCGAACCTGCCTGCTGCGTTCCTCCGACCGCGCCGAGAACATCGAGGTGCACCTGGCGAGCCATATCGGGCTTGGGGTGAATCCCGCAGCGCTGTGGGCCGTGGCGGACCGCCTTGCGCAACCGGAGGGGGAGTTCTGGCCATTTGACAGGGCAGGGCCGTTTGCCATTGCATATGCCCCGCCGGAACAGGCAGTATCGGCCTGACGAGAAGCGCCGCCTAAGGCGCCCGTCAAATACTCGGGAGGGAACTATGGCTGACGGTAAGAAACTGTCGTCGCTGGACGCGTCGTTTCTCTATCTGGAAACGCCGGAAATGCCGATGCATGTCGGGAGCATGGCGATCTTTCGCCTGCCGGACGACTACAAGGGCGACTTCTTCGAAGATTTCAAGGCGATGATCGTCTCGCGCCTGCACATCGCGCCGATCCTCAAAGCGCGGCTGGAGAAGGCGCCGCTCGACATCGATCATCCCTCCTGGGTCGAGGACGACCAGTTCGACATCGACCGTCACATCTTCCGCGCCAGCCTGCCGCAGCCGCGCGACCGCGCCACGCTCGAACGTATCGTGGGCTGGATGCACGCCAAGCTCTTGAATCGCGCCCGTCCGCTCTGGGAGTTCTACGTGTTCGAGGGCATGAAGGACAATGAGGTCGGGCTCTATTCGAAGATGCATCATGCCGCCATCGACGGCGGCGCCGGTGCGGCGCTGACCAACATGATCTACGATATCTCGCCGATCCCGCGGAAGGTCGATGCGCCGACCGCGGGAGCGAAGCCCGGGCAGGAGCCGCGCGACATCGCAGCGAACCTGGTCGATTCCTACCAGCAGCTTTTCACCCAGCCGCTCGATGCATCGGCGGCCGCGAAGAACCTGCAACTGCCGCGCACCGGCAAGAGCGACATCGGTTCGATCCTGTTCGACAATGCGATGTACCAGATCGAGAGTGCGGTGCGCTTTGCCGGCAACATCCCGACCATGGTCAAGAGCGTCTCGGACGTGCTCGGCAAGATATCCGATCCAAAATCGCGCGAGAGCCTTGCCAGCATGGTGTCGCCGCCGACCATGCTCAACAAGTCGATCTCGTCCGAGCGCAGTTTCGCCGGCGTTTCGATCTCGCTGTCGCGATCCAAGGCGCTGGCCAAGCAGGCCGGCGGCAAGCTCAACGACGTCGTGCTGGCGCTCGCCTCCGGCGTGGTCCGGCGCTACCTCCAGCAACACGGAACGCTGCCGGCGAAGTCCCTGACCGCTGCCGTGCCGATCTCGCTTCGCGAGGAGGGCAACACCGAGGCCAACAACCAGGTGTTCGGCATGATCTGTTCGATCGCGACCAACATCGACGATCCCAAAGCACGCCTGGAAGCCATTATCGCGCAATCGACCAAGTCCAAGGAGATGTCGCATCCGCTGCGGGCACTGATGCCGCAGATCTCCAACATCTCGATGCTGGGCGCGCCGATCGTCGTGCAGATCATGGCGTTGCTCTACAGCCGCTCCGATTTGTCGAATGTGCTGCCGCCGGCTGCGAACATCACGGTGTCCAACGTGCCGGGGCCGCGGCAGACGCTCTACGCCGCGGGCGCGGAGCTGTTGCACATCTTTCCGGTGTCGATCTCGACGCACGGACAGGCGCTCAACATCACCGTGCAGAGCTATCGCGACCAGCTCGATTTCGGCTTCATCGTCGGCGCCAACATCATTCCGCACGTGCAGGTGATGTGCGACATGCTGCCGGAAGAATTCGCCGCGCTGGAGGCGGCCTATGCTTTGCCCGCCGCGGACATCAAGGGCGCCGCTGAGTAGGAATGTTTCGATGATTGAAATGCCACCGCTCAAGTTCGTGCAGACGAACGGAATCCGCATGGGCTATTACGAGGCGGGCCCGGTCACAGACAAGCCGCCGATGGTGCTGTGCCATGGCTGGCCCGAACTCGCATTTTCCTGGCGCCACCAGATCAAGGCGCTGAGCGAAGCCGGCATCCGGGTGATTGCGCCAGACCAGCGCGGCTACGGCGCGACCGACCGGCCAGAGCCGGTCGAGGATTATGACATGGAGCATTTGACCGGCGATCTGGTCGGGCTGCTCGATCATCTCGGGATCGACAAGGCGATCTTCGTCGGCCACGACTGGGGCGGATTCGTCGTCTGGCAGATGCCGCTGCGGCATCCTTCGCGCGTCGCCGGTGTGGTCGGCGTCAACACGCCGCATTGGGACCGCGCGCCGATCGATCCGATCGCGCTGTTCCGCCAGCGCTTCGGCGATCAGATGTACATCGTCCAGTTTCAGGATCCCGCGCGTGAGCCGGACAGGATCTTCGGCAGCCGCGTCGAGCAGACGTTCGACGCGTTCATGCGCAAGCCGCTGGCGCGGCCGGCGGAGAAACCGGAGGGGCCGCCGATCGCGGGTGTCGGCGCCTCGTCGAAGACCAATCTGGCATTCCCGCAGATGATCGCAGCCTACGATGCAAAGCACGATCCGCGCACGCCGATCCTGTCGGCCGACGAGAAGAAGGTGTTCGTTGATACGTTCACGAAAACCGGCTTCACCGGTGGCATCAACTGGTATCGCAACTTCACCCGCAATTGGGAGCGCGCGAAAGGCCTGGACCATCACGTGCACGTGCCGTCATTGATGATCATGGCCGAGAACGATGCCGTGCTGCCGCCGTCTGCGGCCGACGGCATGGAGACGCTGATATCTGATCTGGAGAAACATCTTGTGAAGGACAGTGGCCATTGGACGCAGCAGGAGAAGCCAGAGGAGGTCAGCGCCAAGCTGATCGAATGGCGTAGAAGGCGGTTTGGCTAGCTGATCATTGCGAACTCGTCATTGCGAGGAGCGAAGCGGCGAAGCAATCCAGGGTGGCTCCAAGGATATATTTCTGGATTGCTTCGCTTCGCTCGCAATCACGACGTTGAAGCAGGGGGACTACATTTCGATGTCATCCAAGAACCGTCTGGACCCGATCCCGCAGCCGCCGACCAAGCCGGTGGTCGGCAATATGCTGTCACTGGATTCGGCTGCGCCGGTGCAGCATCTGACCCGGCTTGCCAAGGAACTGGGACCGATCTTCTGGCTCGACATGATGGGCTCGCCGATCGTGGTCGTCTCCGGCCACGATCTCGTCGACGAGCTCTCGGACGAGAAGCGTTTCGACAAGACGGTGCGCGGTGCATTGCGGCGGGTGCGCGCAGTCGGCGGCGACGGCCTGTTCACGGCCGACACCAGGGAGCCGAACTGGAGCAAGGCGCACAACATCCTGCTTCAGCCCTTCGGCAACCGCGCCATGCAGTCCTATCACCCGAGCATGGTCGACATCGCCGAGCAGCTCGTCGGTAAATGGGAACGGCTCAACGCCGACGACGAGATCGACGTCGTCCACGACATGACGGCACTGACGCTGGATACGATCGGCCTGTGCGGCTTCGACTACCGCTTCAATTCGTTCTACCGGCGCGACTACCATCCTTTCGTCGAGTCGCTGGTGCGCTCGCTCGAAACCATCATGATGACGCGCGGCCTGCCGTTCGAGCAGCTCTGGATGCAGAAGCGGCGCAAGACGATGGCTGAAGACGTCGACTTCATGAACAAGATGGTCGACGAGATCATTGCCGAGCGCCGCAAGGGAGGCGAGGCGACCGACGACAAGAAGGATATGCTTGCGGCGATGATGACGGGCGTCGATCGTTCGACCGGCGAGCAGCTCGACGACGTCAACATCCGCTATCAGATCAACACGTTCCTGATCGCAGGCCACGAGACCACCAGCGGCCTGTTGTCCTGCACGCTCTATGCGCTGCTCAAGCATCCCGACATTCTCAAGAAGGCCTATGACGAGGTCGACCGCGTGTTCGGTCCCGACGTCAATGTACGGCCGACCTATCAACAGGTCACGCAGCTCACCTACATCACACAGATCCTGAAGGAGGCGCTGCGGCTATGGCCGCCGGCGCCGGCTTATGGCATCTCGCCGCTGAACGACGAGACCATCGGCGCCGGCAAGTACAAGCTCAGGAAGGGTACGTTCACCACCATCCTGGTGACCGCGCTGCATCGCGATCCCTCGGTCTGGGGTCCGAACCCGGACGCGTTCGATCCGGAGAATTTCAGCCGGGAGGCGGAAGCCAAGCGGCCGATCAATGCCTGGAAGCCGTTCGGCAACGGCCAGCGCGCCTGCATCGGCCGCGGCTTCGCCATGCACGAGGCTGCGCTCGCGCTCGGCATGATCCTCCAGCGCTTCAAGCTGATCGACCACGAGCGCTACCAGATGCATCTGAAGGAAACGCTGACGATGAAGCCGGAAGGCTTCAAGATCAAGGTCCGTCCGCGCGCCGATCGCGAGCGCGGTGCCTATGGCGGACCTGTGGCGGCGTCGTCGGCGCCGAAGGCCCCGCGTCAGCCCACCGCGCGTCCCGGCCACAACACGCCAATGCTGGTGCTCTACGGCTCCAATCTCGGCACCGCCGAGGAGCTGGCGACTCGGATGGCCGATCTTGCCGAGATCAACGGCTTTGCCGTGCATCTGGGGCCGCTCGACGATTACGTCGGCAAGCTGCCGCGGGAGGGTGGCGTGCTGATCATCTGCGCCTCCTATAACGGCGCGCCGCCGGACAACGCGACGCAATTCGTCAAATGGCTCGGCGACGAGCTGCCGAAGGATGCGTTTGCCAATGTGCGTTACGCGGTGTTCGGCTGCGGCAATAGCGACTGGGCCGCGACCTACCAGTCGGTGCCGCGCTTCATCGATGAGCAATTGTCGGCGCATGGTGCGCGCGCGGTCTATCCGCGCGGCGAAGGCGATGCGCGCAGCGATCTCGACGGCCAGTTTCAGAAATGGTTCCCGGCGGCCGCCCAGGTCGCGACCAAGGAATTCGGCATCGACTGGAATTTCACCCGTACCGCGGAGGACGATCCGCTCTACGCGATCGAGCCGGTCGCGGTGACCGCCGTCAACACCATCGTCGCCCAGGGCGGCGCGGTGGCGATGAAGGTGCTGGTCAATGACGAGCTTCAGAATAAGGCCGGATCCAATCCGTCGGAGCGTTCGACGCGCCACATCGAGGTGCAGCTGCCGTCCAACATCAATTACCGCGTCGGCGACCATCTGAGTGTGGTCCCGCGCAACGACCCGACGCTGGTGGATTCGGTTGCCCGTCGCTTCGGCTTCCTGCCGGCCGACCAGATCAGGCTTCAGGTCGCCGAAGGCCGCCGCGCGCAATTGCCGGTCGGCGATGCCGTGTCGGTCGGCCGTCTGCTCAGCGAGTTCGTCGAGCTCCAGCAAGTGGCGACGCGGAACCAGATCAAGATCATGGCCGAGCACACGCGCTGCCCGGTGACCACGCCGAAGCTGCTGGCCTTCGTTGGCGAGGAGCCCGAGCCGCTCGAGCGCTATCGCAGCGAAATTCTGGCCAGGCGGAAATCGGTGTTCGATCTGCTGCTCGAATATCCGGCCTGCGAACTGCCGTTCCACGTCTATCTGGAAATGCTCTCGCTGCTGGCGCCGCGTTATTATTCGATCTCGTCTTCGCCGTCGGTGGACTCGGTTCGTTGCAGCGTCACGGTCGGCGTGGTTGAAGGGCCGGCCGCCTCGGGCCGCGGCACCTACAAGGGTATTTGCTCGAACTATCTCGCCAATCGACGCGCGGGCGACGTGATCCATGCCACCGTGCGTGAGACCAAGGCCGGCTTCCGGCTCCCGGACGATCCCTCCGTGCCGATCGTCATGATCGGCCCGGGCACGGGACTGGCGCCGTTCCGCGGCTTCCTCCAGGAGCGCGCTGCGCGCAAGGCGAAGGGCGCCGCGCTCGGCCCGGCCATGCTGTTTTTCGGCTGCCGGCATCCCGATCAGGATTTTCTTTACGCGGACGAGCTGAAGGCGCTGGCGGCGAGCGGCATCACCGAGCTGTTCACGGCGTTCTCGCGCGCGGAGGGCCCGAAGACCTATGTGCAGCACGTCCTCGCCGCGCAGAAGGACAAGGTCTGGCCGCTGATCGAGCAGGGCGCGATCGTCTATGTCTGTGGCGACGGCAGCAAGATGGAGCCCGACGTGAAGGCGGCGCTGGTCGCGATCCATCGTGAGAAGAGCGGCAGCGATGCCGCCACAGCTGCCCGCTGGATCGAGGAGATGGGCACGAAGAACCGGTATGTGCTGGACGTGTGGGCAGGTGGATAATCCAGCGGCCGATCGTGCTAAAGCTCTCGCATGATTCCCTGGGAAAAGATCGATACCGCCAAAATCCCCGGCTCCGATGAAGAGCTTCGCCTGATGCGGCGAGGCAAGGAGTTTTCCATCAAGCTCGGCACCAACGAGCTGATGAACAACCGCCTGTCGGGCTCGGAGGCCGCGCTCGCCACGCTCGCGGCGAAGCAGATCGAGACGGTCGCAAAACCTATCGTCCTCATCGGCGGCCTTGGCATGGGTTTTACGCTGCGTGCGGCGCTTACCGTGCTGGGAGGCAAGGCGAAGATCGTGGTTTGCGAGCTCGTGCCGGCGGTCGTCGCCTGGGCGCGGGGCCCGATGGCGCAGGTGTTCGGCGACAGTCTCGATGACGTCAGGGTGAGCATCCGGGAAACCGACGTCGGCGAAACCATCCGGGCGCAGCGGTCGGCATTCGATGCCATCCTCCTCGACGTCGACAACGGGCCGGAAGGGCTGACCCGGAAGGGCAATGATGCGCTCTACAATGCGAGCGGACTGAAAGCGGCGAAGACGGCGCTGCGGCCCGGAGGCGTGCTCGCTGTTTGGTCCTCGGGGCCCAATCCGGCCTTCACCAAGCGGCTTGGCAGCGCCGGCTTCGACGTCAACGAAGTCAACATTCGCGCCACCGGAAGAGGCGGTGGCGCGCGCCACGTGATCTGGCTGGCCAGGAAGAGCTAGGCGGCTATTTGTAGCCCGGATGAGCGCAGCGAAATCCGGGACGGGCGATCCGCGCAAGAACCCCGATTGCGCTGCGTTCCATCCGGGCTACGGCTCCGAGCTAGAACATCGTGTTGTTGTTCGCCGGATTTTCCGGGATTGGTTGCACCACGTCCCAGTGTTCGACCACCTTGCCGTGCTCCAGCTTGAAGATGTCGACGATCGCGTTGCCCCTGCTGCCGGGCTCGCGAACCGCGTGAACGTGCAGGATGACGTAGTCCCCATCCACGAAGCTGCGCTTGATCTCGCTGTGCGAGTTCGGGAATTTCTCGCGCAGGAAGCCGATGAACTTTCGGAAGCCGTCCGGACCATCGGCTGCGTTTGGATTGTGCTGGACGTAGCGGTCGCCGACATGGGCGAGGGCTGCATCGGCGTCCTTCTGGTTGAGCCCCTTCTCATAGAACGCAAGCACAGTTTTGCGATTGGCTTCTTCTTGCGCGCTACCCGCCATCGCGGCGCCGCCGGCGAGGGACAGCGTGAGGACTGAAGCGGCGACGATTGCGGCTGATCGGACGATGAGATGCATGTGAACTCCGAGAGGCCGCAGCCTCTTTGGCGATTGAGGGTCTTGGCGATTGAAGGAAGCCTGTATAGCTTTCGCACCGGCTCGCGTTAAGAGAGTAACCGGCAGCTCACATGGTCACCGTGAGGAGACCTTCTGCGTCGGTTTACGCCGCCTGCGCTGCCGCGCCATGTGCGTGCTGGGCGATGGCGCCGATGATCTCCGGCCAGAACCGCATCGGCAGCGCGTGGCCCATGCCTTCGATCATCAGCAGCTTTGCGCCAGGAATTGACTCTGCCGTATCCTTGCCGCCCTCGGGGCGGACCAGCGGATCGACGGTGCCATGGATCACGAGCGTCGGTGTCTTGACGCCGTACAGTCGCTCCTTGCGGCTGCCGGAGGCGAGCACCGCCCGGAGTTGCCGGCCGACGCCGGCCGGATTGAGCCCGCGCGCGAACACGCGTTCGGCGCGACCGGGATCGAGCGCCTCTTCCTCCGGGAAGGACCCGGCCCGCAACACGTTCCAGGTCTGGCCGTAGCGGACGATGAACTCCTCCTTGCTGCGCGGCGGCGGCGCCATCAGCATCGCGGCGGCCTCGCGTGTCGGGGGCGGCACGCGCGGATTGCCGGTCGTCGACATGATCGAGGTCAGCGAGCGCACGCGCTCGGGAAACGACAGCGTCACTTCCTGCGCGATCATGCCGCCCATGGACGCCCCGACCAGATGCGCCGACTTGATGCCGAGCGCATCCATCAGCCCGACCGTGTCTTTCGCCATGTCGATCAGCTTGTAGGTTGCGGCCACGGGAATCCTGAGAAACCGAAGCTTCAACAATTCGAGCGGCGTCAGACGCTTGCCGCCGGTGAGATGGCTCGACTTGCCGATGTCGCGATTGTCGAACCGAACGACGCGAAAGCCCTGCGCTGCGAGCTGCTCGCAGAACGCATCGTCCCAGTGGATCATCTGGGCGCCTAACCCCATGATCAGCAGCAGCGGCTCGGCACTGTCATTGCCGAAAGTTTCGTAACAGATGTCGATGCCGTTGGCGTGGACGGTTTGCGGCGGATGATAGGCGTTCACGGCTGCGTTCCCTCGGCTTTTGATCAATACTGTATCGCACGGTTTCCCCTCGCAATGAAGCCGCGTCCGCGACACCGGACCCGCTGCTTGCCGGTTGACCGACACCGCGCAACGGTGTGGTATGGCGAAAAAGGAAGGGCATCGAAGCTCTCGAGTTCAGGAGGACGCCGATGACCGACAAGAGCAACGATCCTATTGCCATGTGGCAGAAGATGGTTGGCGAGATGGAGAAGGGGTTCAACTCCTTCGCCAATCAGGCCATGTCGTCGCCCGAGTTTTCGCAAGCCGTGAACCGGGCCGGCGGCGTTGCTGCAGGTGCTCAGAAGCAGCTCGGCGACCTCATGGAAAAGTATCTGGTCTCCATGAATCTGCCGAGCCGGGACCAGGTCACCGGCCTTGCGGAACGGCTGCAGTCCATCGAAGGACAGATCGGTGAGATCAAGTCGATGCTGAGCCAGATGGCGGCGAGTTCCGGCATTTCTCAGGGCTCCGACACTGCATTGCGCCCCCCGCGCACCAAGCGCCCGCCGTCTGAAGGCGGAGAGCAGACATGAATGCACCCGCCGGATTAGACCTCGCAGGGATCCCGGAGCGCATCCAGTCCGAGGTGCAGCGCGCCATCCAGCGCAGCATCAAGGGCGTCGAATATTTTTCGACCTCCGGTCCCACGCTCGGCTCGACCCCGAAGGACGTGCTGCATTCGCGCGGCACGATGAGCCTCTACCACTATCGTCCGATGTCCGACGAGATCTACCGAATTCCGATCTTGATCGTGATGGCGACCACCAACCGCGGTTACATTCTCGACCTCGTGCCCGGCCAGAGTTTCATCGAGTTCCTGTTGAAGCGTGGTTACGACGTCTACATGCTCGACTGGAGCGCGCCGCGGCCGGAGGAGAAGAGCCTCCGCATGGAGGACTATGTCCTCGACTTCATCCCGGATTGCATCCGCCGCGTGCAGCAGGATTCCGGCGAACAGGACGTCTCCGTCATCGGCTATTGTTTCGGCGGCGTGCTGTCGCTGCTCTACGGCTCGATCCACAGGGACGGGCCGATGAAGAATTTGATCTGCTTCACCACGCCGATCGACTTTCGCGAGATGAAACTGTTCTCGAACTTCTCCGACCGTCGCTATTTCGACGTCGATCGCCTCGTCGACAGCGTCGGCAACGTGCCGCCCGAGATGATCCTGTCGTCATTCGAGATGCTGCGCCCGGCCTCGCGCACCGTCAGCCAGATCCAGCTCTGGGAAAACATCTGGAACGACGAGTTCGTTAAATCCTACCGGATGTTCGACCGCTGGGCGACCGACACGCTGCCGCTGGCCGGCGAATATTTCCGCACCATCACCAAGGACCTGATGTGGGACAATAAGCTGTTCAACGACACCATGTCGGTCGGCGGCCGTGCGGCGAAGCTCGACGACATCAAGGTGCCGTTCCTGCATGCGGTGGCGGAACACGACCACATCGTGCCGTATGAGGCGGCAAAGCACCTGATCGCCAAGATCGGATCGGAGGACAAGGAGGAGGTGATGCTGAAAGGCGGTCACGTCTCGCTCGTCGCCGGCGCCAATGCGGTGAAGCGGCTATGGCCGAAACTGGATTCCTGGCTGGGGAAGAGATCGACATGAGTGAGCAGCGTTCCTATCCGCGTCATGTGAAGACGGACGCGGGCGATATCGAGATCCGCCTGATGTCGCCGGCGGACGAAGCCGCGGTGCTCGCCTTCGGCAAGGGCCTGCCGACCCACGACCTGTTGTTCCTGCCGCGCAACATCAGTGAGCCGAAGGTGCTCTCCGCCTGGGTCAAGGAGATCGAGCGCGGCGCGATCAGGAGCCTGCTCGCGGTCAGGGGCGGCACGGTCGTCGGTTGCGGCACGCTGGTGCGTGACCCGCACTCCTGGTCGCCCCATGTCGGCGAGATCCGGATGGTGGTTTCGCTCGATGTGCGCGGAAAGGGGGTGGGTCGGACGCTGTCGCAGGAGACCTTCGCACTCGCGCTCGGCGCTGGCCTCGAGAAGCTCTCGGTCCAGATGACGGTCGATCAGCAGGCCGCGATCACGCTGTTCGAGAGCCTCGGCTTCAAGGCCGAGGCACTGTTGCGCGATCATGTCCGCGACATCGACGGCAAGACCCACGATATCGTCGTGCTCGGGCACAACATCGCGCAGGTCCAGGCCCAGATGGAGGCCTATGGGCTGCCTGGCGCCGTCCAGCATTGAGAACCGCTGGACGGGTGTTCGGGAACTGGATGGTCAGGGAGGCGCCAGAATGCCTCCCATTAAGGCTATTCACGGTTTCGTGATATCGCACTGCAATATCGATATTGCATCGCACAATTAACTATGCCATATAAGCCGTGCCCCGGGCCAAAACCGGACGGGGTGAGCCCATAGCTCAACCAATGAGGATGGAGAGACCCCAATGACCACCGAAACCAATACCGCTTTCGAAGGCTTCAAGGACGCGTTCAAGAACATCCAGAACCTGGAAGTTCCCGAGGCCGCTCGCGAGTTCGTCAAGAAGTCTGCCAATACCGCTAAGGACCGTGCTGCCGAAGTGTTCGCTGGCTCCGAGCGCGTGACCGCCGCCGTCGAGAACGCGGTGACCGAGTCCGTCACCGAAGCCGGCAAGATCAGCCGCAACATCCAGCAGGCGATCTACGAGGACGCCGAGGCGTTCTTCGCGGGCATCGACAAGCTCGCGTCCGCCAAGTCGTTCAGCGAAGCTGTCGAGATCCAGTCCGGCCTGCTCCGCTCCCGCGGCGAAGCGTTCGTCTCGCGCGCCAAGGCGACCACCGACTATTTCGGCAAGCTCGCCGCCAACGGTGCGAAGTCCGCTCAGGACAATTTTGCCAAGGTCTACAACAAGACCGCCTGATCTGCCTGAGACGAGAAACTGAATTTGAGGCCCGCTTCGGCGGGCCTTTTGTTTTTCCGCCGCAGCCGTCATTGCGAGCCAACGGGTCCGCGCGAAGCGCGGCCCGATGACAGGCTCCGCGAGGCAATCCAGTCTGCCTCCTTGGAAAGACTCTGGATTGCTTCGCTTCGTTCGCAATGACGGATAGTGTGATGCTGTGATGACTCCATCAGGCGCCTTCTCTTTCGACACTCCCGGCGACGCAGAACGCGCGGCCGAATTGCGCCGCGTGAAAGCGCTGGCGACCATGGTGCTGGGTTCGACGCTTGTCCTGTTCGTCGTCGCGAAATGGCTGCTGCCGGTGCATCCCGTGTTCGGATTCATCGCGGCCTTCGCGGAAGCCGCGACCATCGGCGGGCTCGCCGACTGGTATGCGGTGGTCGCGCTGTTCAAGCGGCCGCTGGGTCTGCCGATCCCGCACACCGCGATCATCCAGAGCAATCAGGCCCGCATCGCCGACAAGCTCGGCGAATTCATTCAGGTGCATTTCCTCGAGGCTGCTCCCGTCGAGGCCAAGCTGAACGAGATCGATTTCGGCTCCTTCGTCGCCGACTGGCTGCGTGATCGTAAGCGCAGTGACGACCTTGCGCGCTTTGCGCTGCGCCTGCTGCCGGAGGCCGTCTCCGCGACCGAGAGCTCCGGTCTGATGACCTTCATCATCCGGCGCATGTCATCGCAGCTCGAGGCGATCGACCTCGCGCCGCTCGCGGCCGGCACGCTGCGCGGCTTCGTTGCCGAGGGGCGTCACCAGATCCTGTTCGACGATCTCCTGCGCGTGATGCACGAGACGCTGAACCAGACCGAGACGATGGCGATGATCCGTGAGAAGGTGCGGGCGGAATTGCCGACCCTGCTCAGGCTCTATCGCGCCGACAAGTTTCTGGTGAACAAGATCGTGGCCTCCGCCACCGCGTTCTTCAATGAAGTGCGCAGCGATCCCAAACATCCGTTCCGCGGCGAGTTCGATCGCATGGTGCTGAGCTTCGTCGACCGGCTCGGCACCGACCAGGCCTATATCGACCGCATCGACGGTTTGAAACGCGATCTGCTCGCGCGTCCCGAGCTCGCCGATCTCGCCCGCACCGTGTGGGCCAACACGCGGTCCTTCATCGAGCGTAGCGCAAGCGGCGAGACGCAGGTGCTGCAGCATCATCTCGCCGGTATGTGTGTCGCGGCCGGCGAAGCGCTTGCCGGCGATGCCGAGCTGCGCGGCGAGATCAACAAGGGCCTGGTCGCGGTGCTGCGCAGTTTCGTCGCGGACCAGAAGAGCGGCGTTTCGACCTTCATTTCCGACCAGGTCAAATCGTGGGACATGGCGCAGCTGATTTCGCTGATCGAAATCAACATTGGCCGCGACCTGCAATACATCCGATTCAACGGTTCGCTGATCGGCGGGCTCGCGGGCCTTGCGCTTTACTCCGTAGAATTCCTGCTTCGATTGTTGTGACTTTTGCGTCACGGACGCCAGCATTAGCGCCCCGGCCTATTGTGGCCCGGTGTGTCTCCCGCTTGAATGTCGGGAACCCGCTGCCTAGCTGATTCATGTTGCGTTGCGGAACGATCAAGAAGCCGGCGTGTTGGAATCCCATACCCATTTGCCGGCAAACAACCGGTGGCCTTTTCAGCAATTCTCCCAAGGGGACCATTGATGACTGCTACTGCCCAGACGCTGAGCCCGCCGTCCCGCACCCTGATGTTCCTGGAAGGGCGAGCGATCCACGAGTTCGGCGCATTCCTTGGCGCGCTGCCGCTGCTCAGCCTCGCGCCGCGCGGTGATGGACATCCGGTGCTGGTACTGCCGGGCCTCGTGGCCTCAGACTCATCCACGCGCGCGTTGCGCACGTTTCTGTCGGGCAAGGGCTACGCGGTGAGCGGCTGGCGCCAGGGCCGCAATTACGGCCTGCGCGATGGTGTGCAGCACGCGATGGTGGATCTGGTTCAGGAGCTCAGCGACAGGCACAGCCGCAGGATCAGCCTGGTCGGCTGGAGCCTCGGCGGTCTCTATGCGCGCCAGCTCGCCAAGATGATGCCCGACCGCGTACGCCAGGTGATCACGCTCGGCAGCCCCTTTGCCGGCGATCCGCATTCGACCAATGCCTGGCGCGTCTATGAATGGGCGAGCGGGCGGAAGTCCGACGAGGTCGATCCGCAGTTCGGCGGCGATCTCGCCGTTCCGCCGCCGGTGCCGACCACGGCGATCTTCAGCCGCACTGACGGCGTCTGCGCCTGGCAGGGCTGCATGGAGAAGTCGGGCGCGCAGACCGAGAGCATCGAGATCGAGAGCAGCCATTGCGGCATGGGCCATCATCCCGCCGCTGTCTTCGCGGTGGCTGATCGCCTTGCGCAGAAGGAAGGCAGCTGGCGGCCCTTCGACCGCAGCGGCTGGCGCAGCGTGGTCTATCCCGATCCGCATCGGTAGGGCTCTTCTTCACCTCGCCCCGCTTGCGGGGAGAGGTCGGATCGCATCGGACATGCGATCCGGGTGAGGGGGACTCTCCGCGAGTCCAACTCCCACCGTTTCTGAGGAAGCAGCCCCTCACCCCAACCCTCTCCCCGTAAGGACGGGGAGAGGGAGAAGCAAGACCGTCGCACCCGTCCATTGTCGCGCCGGCACCAAACGCGCTATGCCTCGCACATGGCGCATCCGTTATCCCGCATCATCGAGCAGCTCAAGCGCGAGCCGTCGCGCACCGGCTCCATCGTCATCACGGTGTTCGGCGATGCCATCGTGCCGCGTGGCGGCTCGGTATGGCTAGGCACCCTGCTGGAATTCTTCGAAAGTCTGGACATCGACAGCGGCGTGGTGCGTACCGCGATGTCGCGGCTTGCCGCCGATGGCTGGCTGACGCGCGAGAAGGTCGGCCGCAACAGCTTTTATCGCCTGGCCGACAAGGGCCGCCAGATCTTCGAGGCCGCGACACGCCATATCTACGATCCGCCGCCATCCGACTGGACCGGCCGCTTCGAACTGCTTCTGATCGGCAATGGTGAGGATCGCGACGCCTCGCGCGAGGCGCTCCGCAATGCCGGCTTCGGCAGCCCGCTGCCGGGCGTGTGGGTCGCGCCGTCAGGCGTGCCAGTGCCGGACGAGGCCGCGGGCGCTATCCGTCTGGAGGTCTCGGCCGAGGATGACAGCGGTCGCCGGCTGCTCAGTGCGAGCTGGCCGCTGGATCGCACCGCGGACGCCTATCTGAAGTTCATGAAGACGTTCGAGCCGCTGCGCACCGCGATCGCGCGCGGCACGGAGCTGTCCGAGGCTGACGCCTTCACGGCGCGCATCCTCCTGATCCACCATTATCGCCGCGTTGTGCTGCGCGATCCGCTGCTGCCCGAAAGCCTGCTTCCGGCGAACTGGCCAGGCAAGGCCGCCCGCGCGTTGTGCGGCGACATCTATCGCGCGCTGCTTGCCCCATCGGAACAATGGCTTGATGGCCACGGAACAAATGAAAAGGGGTCATTGCCGCCGGCGCGAAAACTCCTGGAACGGAGATTCCAGACTTGATTATTATGTTACAGAAATATCTTGCATGATATAATTCTTGTTATATATTGCCTCTCAATAAAATGGGAGGATGCGCATGTATACCCAGGCGCTGAACACGACCGAGGCGGATGACCGCAGCCTCGAGGACGCAGCTAAGGCGGCGCAGTTTCAGGCCCGCATCGATGCCGAGGAGCGCATCGAGCCGAACGACTGGATGCCGGCGGCCTATCGCAAGACGCTGACCCGCCAGATCTCCCAGCACGCTCATTCCGAAATCGTCGGCATGCTGCCCGAAGGCAACTGGATCACGCGCGCACCGTCGTTGCGCCGCAAGGCCGCGCTGCTCGCGAAGGTGCAGGACGAGTGCGGCCACGGGCTTTATCTCTATGCCGCGGCCGAGACACTCGGCACCTCGCGCGAAGAGCTGGTCGACGCCATGCTCGCGGGCAAGGCAAAATATTCCTCGATCTTCAACTATCCGACGCTGACCTGGGCCGACATCGGCACCATCGGCTGGCTGGTCGACGGCGCCGCGATCATGAACCAGATCCCGCTGTGCCGCTGCTCCTACGGCCCCTATGCCCGCGCGATGATCCGCGTCTGCAAGGAGGAGTCGTTCCACCAGCGCCAGGGCTATGAGATCATGCTGACGCTGTGCCGCGGCTCGGACGAGCAGAAGGCGATGGCGCAGGATGCCCTGAACAGATGGTGGTGGCCGGTGCTGATGATGTTCGGCCCGCCGGATGCCACCAGCCAGCACAGCGACACCTCGACGAGATGGAAGATCAAGCGCTTCTCCAATGACGAGCTGCGGCAGAAATTCGTCGATGCCACCGTGCCGCAGGCGCAATATCTCGGCCTCACGATTCCCGATCCCGGCATGATTCAGGATGCGGATGGGCACTGGCGCTACAGCGAGATCGACTGGACCGAGTTCAAACAGGTGCTCGCCGGCAATGGCCCGTGCAACCGTGACCGGATGGCTGCGCGCCGCAAGGCGCACGACGAGGGCGCCTGGGTACGCGAGGCGGCAGCTAGCTATGCCGCGAAGCGGGCGCAGCGTCGAACTGCACAAGCGGCAGAGTAGGGAGATCACGATGGCCACGCCGAACACGCCGCTGTGGGAAGTCTTCATTCGCAGCCGCAACGGGCTCGCGCACAAGCATGTCGGCTCGCTGCATGCGAGCGACGCCACGATGGCCCTGCAGGCTGCCCGCGATATCTACACGCGTCGCGGCGAGGGTCTTTCGATCTGGGTCGTGCCGTCGACGGCGATCACCGCAAGCGATCCCGCCGAGAAGGGCATGATGTTCGAGCCAGCGGAATCGAAGATCTACCGGCACCCGACGTTTTACGAGGTGCCTGAAGAAGTGGGGCACATGTGATGGCGAGCGCCAACACCCAGGTCTCCGAAACGCCGCTGGTGCTCTACGCGTTGCGCCGCGCCGACGATGCGCTGATCCTCGGCCACAGGCTGTCGGAATGGTGCGGGCACGCGCCGATGCTCGAAGAGGATATGGCGCTCTCCAACATCGCGCTCGACCTCATCGGCCAGGCCCGCGAGCTCTACACCTACGCAGCCAAGGCCGAAGGCAAGGACAACGACGAGGACAAGCTCGCCTACCTTCGCGATGTCAGGCAGTATCGCAATCTGCTGCTCCTCGAGCAGCCGAACGGCGACTTTGCCCAGACGCTGGTACGGCAGTTCTTCTATTCCGCCTTCGCCGATCTCTACTGGCGCGCCATGATGATCTCGCGCGATACGACGCTCGCTGCGATTGCCGCGAAGTCGGAGAAGGAGAGTGCCTATCATTTGCGGCATTCCTCGGAGTGGATCATCCGACTCGGCGACGGCACCGACGAGAGCCATGCCCGTGCCCAGGCTGCGATCGATCATCTCTGGGCGTTCACCGGCGAGATGTTTGCCGTCGACGACGGCGAGCGCGCCTTGATCCATGCCGGTATCGCCGTAGACCCAGGGACCTTGCGGGGTCGCTGGCTGACGACACTCTCGGATGTGATCGGCGAAGCCACGCTCAAGCTGCCGCAGAACGACTGGATGCAGCAGGGCGGCCGCATGGGTCGGCACAGCGAGCACCTCGGCCAGCTTCTCGCAGAGCTGCAATCGATGCAGCGCACTTTCCCGGGGCAGACATGGTGACGGTGCTGGAGCCCCATAGCGAACTGCGCCAACGGGCCTGGGATGCCGCGGCGAGCGTGGTCGATCCCGAAATCCCGGTTTTGACCATCGCCGATCTCGGCGTGCTGCGTGATGTCGTACTCGACGGCGATCAGGTCGAGGTCGCGATTACCCCGACCTATTCGGGCTGCCCGGCCATGAACATGATCGCGCTGGAAATCGAGGTCGCGCTGGAGCGCGCCGGTTTCCGCAGTCCAAAGGTCCGCACCGTGCTGTCGCCGGCCTGGACCACGGACTGGATGAGCGAAGAGGGCCGCCGCAAGCTGCGCGCCTACGGCATCGCGCCGCCGCAGGCTTCGAATTCACGCCGCGCGCTGTTCGGCGAACAAGCCGTTGCGTGCCCGCAATGCGGCTCGGCGAATACCGAGTTGCTGTCCGAATTCGGCTCCACCTCCTGCAAGGCGCTCTGGCGCTGCAGGGCCTGCCGCGAACCCTTTGATTATTTCAAGTGTCATTGACCATGTCAGCAGCCGCACCACGCTTCCATCGCCTGGCCGTCAACGACCTCCGCCGCGAGGCGTCGGACGCCGTATCGCTGACATTCGCCATCCCGGCGGAGCTTGCGACCGACTACGCCTTCACGCCCGGCCAATACCTCACGCTCCGCACCATGCTGGATGGTGAGGAAGTGCGCCGCTCCTATTCGATCTGCTCCGGGCCCGACGACGGTGAGATACGCATCGCCGTCAAGAGGGTTGATGGTGGCGCGTTTTCGAGCTGGGCAGCGGACGATTTGAAGTGCGGCGACGCGCTGGACGTGATGACGCCCACGGGACGCTTTGGTGTGATCCCGCCGGCCGGCGCCGGGCGTATCCATGTCGGCTTTGCCGCCGGCTCCGGCATCACGCCGATCCTGTCGATCGTCAAGGGCACGCTTGCGCGCGAGCCGGACAGCCAGTTCTTCCTGTTCTACGGCAATCGCACCACCGACAACATCATGTTCCTCGAGGCGCTCGAAGAGCTCAAGGATCGCTTCATCGATCGGCTCTCGATCTTCCACGTAATCTCGGGCGAGGAGCAGGACATTCCGATCCTGCACGGCCGGCTCGACGGCGACAAGGTGAAGGTATTGTTGCGTTCGCTGGTGCCGGCGGAAAGCGTCGATCACGTCTTCATCTGCGGTCCGTCCGGTATGAGCGAGGACATCGAGGCGACTTGCCGAGGGCTCGGCATCGCGGAAGAGCGTATCCATGTCGAGCGCTTCGTCTCCGAGTTCGGTGGCAAGCCGCGGCCGAAGAAGATGGTTGCGCCGGACGCGCCGCCGAAAGCGATCGCGTCGCTGATCATCGACGGCAAGCGCCGCGACGTGCCGGTTGCCGAGGACGAGGCCATCCTGGATGCCGCGCTACGCGCCGGCGTCGATCTGCCGTTCGCCTGCAAGGGCGGCATGTGCTCGACCTGCCGTGCAAAACTGGTGGAAGGCGAGGCGCCGATGGACATCAACTACTCGCTGGAACCTTGGGAGCTGAAGGCTGGCTTTGTCCTGACCTGTCAGGCCAAGCCATCGTCGGAGCGGGTCGTGGTCGACTACGACCACGTTTGACAGTTTTAGCCAGGCAGCAGAACATCGTGTCCAAACAATCGGACGGGAGAAGCGCGTGAACGTCAAAGCCGCCTTGTCGCCCGAGGATGTTGCCCGCGCCTGCGCCGATGCGATGTGGGCGGAGGACGATGCCTCCAAGGGACTCGGCATGGAGATTGTCGAGATCGGACCGGGCTATGCGACGCTGGCGATGAACGTGCGGCCGGACATGGTCAACGGTCAGCGCATCGCCCATGGCGGTTTCATCTTCACGTTGGCAGATTCCGCTTTCGCTTTCGCGTGCAACTCGCACAACGACCGCGTCGTGGCGGCGCAGGGCCAGATCACCTTCATCAAGCCGGGCAAGCTCGGCGATCGCCTCGTCGCAAGAGCGCGCGAGATCACGCGCGGCGGCCGCTCCGGCATCTATGACGTGCGCGTCACCGCCGGCGATACAGTCATCGCCGAATTTCGCGGGCATTCGCGGGTCATTCCCGGCAATTGGCTGCCGGCGCAGGATCAATAAAGAAAAGCAATGATGCGGGGAAACGAGGATGGCTCTGACGAGGCTCAAGGAAGGTGGTAACACCTATCGCGCCGAAATGGATGCGCATGAGCGCGCATCGCGCGACGAGATCAAGGCGCTCCAGACGGAGCGGCTGGCCTGGTCGTTGAAGCACGCCTACGACAACGTCGCGCACTATCGCAACGCCTTCGACGCGGCCGGCGTGCACCCGTCCGACTTTCGAGAGCTCTCGGACCTTGCGAAATTTCCGTTCACCGTGAAGACGGACCTGCGCGACAATTATCCCTTCAACATGTTTGCCGTGCCCCGTGAAAAGTTGGTGCGCGTGCACGCGTCCTCCGGCACGACGGGCAAGCCGATCGTGGTCGGCTATACACAACGCGACATCGACACATGGTCGGACGTGATGGCGCGCTCGATCCGCGCCGCCGGCGGTCGAACTGGCATGATCATCCACAATGCCTATGGCTACGGTCTCTTCACCGGCGGGTTAGGGGTGCACTATGGCGCCGAAAAACTCGGCTGCACCGTGGTGCCGATCTCCGGGGGCATGACCGAGCGGCAGGTGCAGCTCATCAACGACTTCCGGCCCGACATCATCACGGTGACGCCGAGCTACATGCTGGCGATCCTCGACGAGTTCAAGCGCCAGAAGCTCGATCCGCGTCAATGCTCGCTCAAGGTCGGCATCTTCGGCGCGGAGCCCTGGACCAATGCGATGCGCGGCGAGATCGAGGACGCCTTCGACATGGATGCGACCGACATCTACGGTCTTTCCGAGGTGATCGGGCCCGGCGTTGCGCAGGAATGTATCGAGAGCAAGGACGGCCTGCACATATGGGAAGACCATTTCTATCCTGAAGTGATCGACCCCGACACCGGTGCGGTGCTGCCTGACGGGGAGAAGGGCGAACTGGTGTTTACCTCGCTCACCAAGGAAGCCTTTCCGGTGATCCGCTATCGCACCCGCGACCTGACGCGGCTTCTGCCGGGCACGGCGCGGCCCGGCATGCGACGGATGGAGAAAGTGACGGGGCGCTCGGACGACATGATCATCCTGCGCGGCGTCAACCTGTTCCCGACCCAGATCGAGGAGGTTCTGCTCGCCACCGACTGGTGCGGAGGGCATTTCATTCTGGAACTGACCCGCGAAGGCCGCATGGACGAGTTGACCATCATTGCCGAGGCGCGGCCGGAGAGCTGGGACGGCCGGGGCCTTCTCGACCATGCGAGCCGGATCTCGACGCACATCAAGAACACCATCGGCATCAGCTCCAGGGTGAGCGTGGTTGCGCCGGCCACGCTGGAACGCTCGCTCGGCAAGGCCAAGCGCCTCTACGACAAGCGGCCCAAGGATTAGGTCCCCTCATGGTGAGGGGGCGCGTAGCGCCGTCTCGAACCATGCAGGCCAGGATGCTGCAACGCGGGCCTTCATCCTTTGAGACGCTGCTGGCGCGGCTCCTCGGGATGAGGGGAGGCAGGTTGACTTGGGTCTCTCCAAGGGCGACAAGGCCGGCGAGAAATCGCGGGTCTTTCCATGTCAATAGCCGATCCCAAAGCCGTCGATGCGCGCTGTGTGCGCCTCACCGCGAAGGCCGAGAACGCGGCTGCGGTTGCGCCGGTGGTTGAGCCTCACGCGCTTGTTCGCGGCCCTAACGATCTGCTGATCGAGGTGAAGGCCGCCGCCGTCAATCCGTCCGATGTCAAGGCCGCGACCGGGCTGATGCCCTATGCCGTCTTCCCGCGCACGCCGGGTCGCGATTACGCGGGTGTAGTGATTGACGGGCCGGCCGGTATGATCGGCCGCGAAGTGTTCGGCTCCTCCGGCGATCTCGGCATCCGTCGCGACGGCACCCACGCCAGCCATCTCGTCGTTGAATCTGACGCGGTTGTCGACAAGCCGAAAACCGTATCCTGGGAGGAGGCCGCCGGCATCGGCGTGCCCTTCGTCACCGCCATGGAGGGCTTTCGCCGCGCCGGCATTCCAAAGCCCGGGGAAACGGTGCTGGTATTCGGCGTCAACGGCAAGGTCGGTCAAGCGGCGGTGCAGATCGCGACCTGGCAGGGCGCGCGTGTCATCGGCGTGGTGCGCAAAGCGGAAGCTTATGAGGGCCATACCAACGCGGCCATCGAGGTGATCGACGCTTCCGCGACCGACGTCGCCACACGCGTGCGCGAGTTGACCGGGAGTAAAGGTGCCGACATCGTCTTCAACACGGTCGGCGATCCCTATTTCCAGGCGGCGCACAAGTCGCTCGCGCTTCGCGGCCGCCAGATCCTAATCGCCGCGATCGACCGCATCGTGCAGTTCAACATCCTCGAATTCTACCGCGGGCAACACACCTATGTCGGCATCGACACGCTCGGCCTCTCGTCGATCGCGACAGGCGCTGTGCTGCGTGACCTCGGCCCGGGCTTCGCGAGCGGGCACCTGAAACCGTTCGCGATCAAGGCGAACGCCGTCTATCCGCTCGAACGCGCGAAGGAGGCCTATGTCGCCGTTGCAGGCTCGTCGCGGGATCGCGTGATCCTGAAGCCTTGATCATGGAATCGTCCACCCAACTCGTCATCCTCGCGGGTCTCGTCATTGGCCTGGTTTACGGCGCCGTCGGCCTGCTCAGCGGCTTCTGCCTGATGAGCAGCATGCGCGGCTGGCTGGCGAAGGGGGATGGGCGGCTGGTACGCACCTACGCGTTGGCGATCGCGGTTGCGACCGCCGCGAGCCAATTCCTCGCCGGCAACGGCATGGTAGATCTCGGCAAATCGATCTACCTGCAACAGTCCTTTTCGGTGCCGGTGCTGTTTCTCGGCGGACTTCTGTTCGGCTACGGCATGGTGCTGTCGAACGGCTGCGGTTCGCGCGCGCTGGTGCTGCTCGGTCGCGGCAATCTCCGCTCCTTCGTCGTGGTGGTCGTGCTCGCGATCGCCGCGCAGATGACGCTCAAGGGCCTGATCGCGCCGGCGCGCATCGCGCTGGTCCAGGCCTCGCAAACCACGGTCAATTTGAATTCGCTGCCGTCACTGTTGGCGACGTTCGGTCCAGCAGAAGCGGTTTCGCGCGCGATGGCTGCTGCTGTCGTCGTCGTTGCGCTGATCCTGTTTGCTTTCGCGCACCCGGCGTTCCGGCGTTCGCCCGGCCAGATCGCAGCCGGTGTCATCGTCGGTCTCCTCGTCGCCGGCGGCTGGCTCGTCACTGGCTATCTCGGCGCGGACGATTTCAACCCCGTCCCAGTGACCTCGCTCACCTTCATCGCGCCGATCGCGGACAGCCTGCAATACGCCATGCTCTCGACCGGCCTGACGCTGAATTTCGGCATCGCGACAGTTGGCGGCGTCTTCGTTGGCAGTCTGGTCACCGCGCTTGCTACGGGCCGTTTCCATCTCGAAGGCTATTCCTCGCCACGCCACATGCTGCGATCGGCGGGTGGCGCCGCGCTGATGGGCATCGGCGGCGTGATGGCGTTCGGCTGTTCGATCGGGCAAGGGCTCACAGGCGTGTCAACGCTCGCGCTGGGCTCCTTCGTCGCCGTCGCCGGCATCCTGCTCGGCACGACGGCGGGCTTGCGCGGGGTCCTGCGCGTTCAGCCGTTCGCGGTAGCCTGACGGCGCAGCATACGATCGCCGAGCGTTGCAAAGCCAATGCCAGCGATGATCAGTCCGGCCGCAACGGCAAGACTAGTATCAATAGGCTCGCCCAGCAGGATCGCAGCGCAGGCGATCCCGACGAGCGGCGTTCCAGTGGTTCCGAGCGCCGTCGTCAGAGCCGAGATGCTCTTGTTGACCATCGACATGGCCCAATAAGCCAGCGCCGTCCCGATCAGACCGGAGTACAGGAACAGCAGGACGAGTTTCCATGACCATTCCGCGTGCGGCAGCCCCTCCACGATCATCGCAGCCGCTGACAGCACGATCGTGGCAACGAGCACTTGCCAGATTAGGAGCTGAAGTGGCGATGCGATCCAGCGATGGGCCCGAATATAGATGATATTCGCCGCCCATGAGATCGCGGCCAGGATCACCATGCCTGCGCCGAGCACGACGTTGGTGTTGGTCCAGTCGATCGATGCCGGATTCAGGATCACGGCAAGGCCGATCAGCCCGAGCAAGGCGCCGGCCAGCTTTGGCGCGGTCAGCGTGTCCTTCCCGAGCAGCGGCGCGGCGATCGCGACCCAGAGCGGCGTGGTGTAGCCCAGCACGATGGCCTTGCTCGCGGGCAGGAAGCGCACACCAGTCGCAACCAGCACCGAGAACACCGTCATGTGCAGCAGTGCGACGCTGAGGATTACCGGAACGTCGCGCCGCTCCGGGATCACCAGATTGTTGCTCAGTCCGAGGATCGCGAACAATCCGGCCAGCGCGATCCAGCTGCGGATTGCCGACGTCCACAGGGGTGGGAGGAACTGGACGAGCTGCTTCGTCACCGACCAGTTCACGCCCCAGGCCAGCACGACGATGAGAAACAGGCCGACGGCCGCGCGGGGTGAGAGGGAGTTCATCGCAAAATCCTTGAAGCAGTTCTATCAGGCGAATAGCATCCTGTTTGGCACCTGAAAAAGTGCCAGATCGGAAAGGATTAAGGTGCCAGTTCCGGACAGCATGATTTCCGCCCTGATCGACCTGAACCGGGCCGACGACGACGGACTGGTGGCTCAGCTGACGAGCCAGCTCCGAAGCTTGATCGCGACGGGCCGCCTCAGCAAAGGCCGCACGCTGCCGTCGAGCCGCCGGCTTGCGAGCGATCTCGGCGTCTCGCGCAACACCGTCAGCTATGCGTTCGAGCAGCTCGCCGCCGAGGGATATCTCGAGGCCTCGCACGGCCGCCGTCCGATGGTCACGGTCGAGGGCGGCGAGCGCATTGCAGAGGCGGGCGCCGTTGCATCTCGCATGCGCCTTGGCAGGCCGCGGCTTTCGCCTTGGGCTTCGAACCTCACGCAGACCGACTGGCCGATGTCTTATCAGGCGCGACTGAGACCCTTGCGTCCCGGGCACGGCGATTTCCGGGAGTTTCCGAACGAGGTCTGGGCGCGTTGCCTGCGCCGCAGCGCCGTGCGCGCGGCGAAGCGCGAGCTCGGACCGGTCAACCGGACGCGCCTGCGCGAGGCGCTGGCGCATTATCTCGCGGCCAGCAGGGGCGTGCGCACGACGGCGGATCAGATCCTGATTCTGCCGAGCGCACAGGCGGCGCTGACCTTGATTGCGGCCGCCCTCATCACGCCCGGCGACGACGTCTGGGTCGAGGATCCCGGCTACCCCGGCGCCGCAGCCGCCTTCCGCGCGTCCGGTGCGCGCGTGACCGGGATCAGGTTGGACGAGCAGGGCATGCAGCGGATTCCGGGGATAGCGACCCCGACATTGATCTTCATGACGCCGTCGCACCAGCACCCGACCGGTCGCCTGATGTCGCTCTCGCGCCGCACGGAATTTCTTGGCCTGAGCAGGCCCGGCAAGACCTGGATCGTGGAGGACGATTACGACGGCGAATTCCACTATGATAGCCGGCCGGTGCCGGCCTTGCAGGGACTCGATGCCCATGGCCGCGTGTTCTATGTCGGCACGTTCTCCAAGGCCATGACCTCGGACATCCGGCTCGGTTACCTCGTCGTTCCGCCGGCGCTGGTCAACACCTTGGAGATCGCACAGCGGCACATCGGGCTGATCGCCCCGAGCCACGTCCAGGAAGCGCTGGCCGAGTTCATTGCCGACGGGCATTTCCTGGCGCACCTGCGCCGGATGCGCCGGATCTATCACGCTCGTCGCGATCACCTCGTCGACGGACTCGAGCGTCATCTCGGCGAGGTACTCTCTGCCGAAGTGCCCCCGGGCGGCATTCAGCTCGTCGCGCGTCTCAAGCGCGGTCGCGCCGACCAGGCGGCGGTCAAGCGGCTGGTCGAAGCGGGCGTCGAAACGCGCGCCCTGTCCGGCTTGGCAGTGGGCAGGCCGCGCGATCACGGCCTGCTGCTCGGCTTCGCGGCCTGGCGCGAGAGCGAGATCACCGCGGCGTTGCGAACGATGGCGTCGTGCTTCTAGCGCCAGCGTCCTAGGCCACAGCCCTGGTCACGATCCGGATTTCCGAGGTCAGCGTCCGGTGCACCGGGCATTTGTCGGCGATCTCCATCAATTTCTTGCGCTGCTCGGGATCGAGCGCGCCGTCCATCGCGATGTCGCGCTCGATCTGGTCGAGCATGCCATCGCGCGTCTCGCATTCCGCGCAGTCTTTTGCATAGATCTTGGAATGCTTCAGCGAGACGGTGACACGGTCGAGCGGCAGCGACTTGCGGTCGGCATAGAGGCGCATGGTCATGGAGGTACAGGCCCCGAGGCCAGCGAGCAGGAGATCGTAGGGACCAGGGCCGGCATCCTCGCCGCCGGCGGCGACCGGCTCGTCCGCGGTCAGGTGATGCGGACCGACGGAGATGGTCTGGTTGAACTTGCTCTTGCGGGTCTCCTGCACCACGACCCGGCGCTGTGCCTCGGGGAGATCCATTGCCTTCGCGGGTTTGGCTGTGTCGATGTACCGGCTTGCCCAGGCGGCGATCATGTCGGCTGCGTAGAGCGCATCGGCCGGCTTGGTCAGCAGATGATCCGCGTGATCGAGCGAGACGAAGCTCTTGGGATGCCGGGCTGCGACGAAGAGCTTCGTCGCATTGTCGATGCCGACGGTATCGTCGACCGGAGAATGCATCACCAACAACGCCTTGTGCAGGCCGGTGACGTCTTTCATCAGCTCGTGCTCGGCGATGTCGTCGAGGAATTCGCGCTTGATCCGGAACGGGCGTCCCGCAAGCGAGACTTCAACCTCACCTTGCGTGCGAATGTCGTCGAGATGCTCTTTGAACAGACCGGTGACGTGCGCGGGATCGGATGGTGCCGCAATGGTCACAACCGCCTTGGCTTCCGGGATTTGTCCTGCTGCCGCAAGGATCGCAGCGCCGCCGAGGCTGTGACCGATCAGGATCGACGGCGCCTTGCGAACGCTACGCAAATGATCGGCGGCGCGCACGAGATCGGCGACATTGGAGGAAAACGTCGAATTGGCAAAATCCCCTTCACTGGAGCCGAGCCCGGTGAAGTCGAAGCGCAGCACCGCGATGCCCTTGGCGGCGAGCGCGACCGAGATGCGTTTGGCGGCCAGAGTGTCCTTGCCGCAGGTGAAGCAATGCGCGAACAGCGCGAAGGCGGCAGGCTCGCCGTCCGGCAGTTCGAGCGCGGCCGAAAGCTGATGGCCGCCTTCGCCGGTGAATTGAAAGCGTTCCGTCGGCATGGGCATCCCCCCGTCCTTGCTTAAACCTAATCGCCCGAATAGCGCTGCTCGGCCCAGGGATCGCCGCGGTTATGGTAGCCGCGGACTTCCCAGAAGCCCGGCGCGTCCTCGGTCAGGAACTCGATGGCCTGGAGCCATTTGGCGCTCTTCCAGAAATACAGATGTGGCACCACCAGCCGCACCGGGCCGCCATGTTCGTCCGACAATGGCTCACCGGACCAGCTATGGGCGAGCAATGCATCCTCGGCGGCAAAGTCGTCCAGCGCGAGGTTGGTGGTGTAGCCGTCATGGGAATGCAGCACGACGAAGCGCGCGTCCTCGCGCGGCTGGCAGGCCGCGAGCAGCTCGCGCGTAGCGAGCCCCTCCCACTCATTGTCGTAGCGCGACCAGGTGGTGACGCAGTGGATGTCGGAGATGAACTGCGCCTGTTTCTGGGCGGCGAACTCGGCAAAGGTCCAGAACACGGGGTTCTCGATCGCGCCGTAGACGTCGAGCCGCCAGCGCTCGCGCGAAATCGGCGGCACGACGCCGAGATCGAGCACCGGCCAGTCTTTTGTCAGATGCTGGCCGGGCGGCAGGCGCTGATCTTCCGGGCGCGTGACCTTGCCGGTCAAAAAGCGGCCTTCGCGCGCCCATTTCTCCTTGGTGCGCGTCAGCTTGCTGTCGGGGCGCTCGTTGTCTTCGGCCATCGGCTACTCGTGTCGGTGCATCGCGGAGGCGTGCTTGGTGTCGCGCATGGTGGAATAGATGATCAGTGACAGGCAGATGATGCCGGCGAGATAGTAGTAGAACCACTCCTCATGCCCGATGCTCTTGAAATAGAGAGCGATCGCCGGCGCCGTGCCGCCGAACAGCGAGACGGTGATCGCATAGGGCAGACCGACGCCGAGGGCGCGGACATTGGTCGGGAACAGCTCGGCCTTCACCACGGCGTTGATCGAGGTGTATCCGGCGACGAACAGCCAGGCGCAGCAGATCAGGATGAACGCGATGAAGGGCGACTTGGTCTCCTTCAGCGTCATCAGGAGCGGCACGGTTGCGAGCGTGCCGGCGACGCCGAAGAAGATCAGCAGCGGCTTGCGGCCGATCTTGTCGGAGATGGCGCCATAGATCGGCTGCAGGATGGTCGCGAAGATCAGCGTGCCGAAGATCACGAACGTGGTCTGGTCCTCGGTCAACCCCACCGAAAGCTTGACGAAGGTCTGCATATAGGTGGTGAAAGTGTAGAACGCCGCAGTGCCGCCCGCGGTCAGGCCGACCACCAGGAGCAACTCGCGGGGATAGCGCAGCAAATTGGTGAGCGAGCCGGTCGGCTTCACCACCTTTCTGGCTTCTTCGAAGGCCTCGGTCTCGTGCAAGCCGCGCCGCATCACCGCAGCAAAGATCGCGAGCGCCGCACCGATCGCAAACGGGATGCGCCAGCCCCAGGCTCTCAGTTCCTCCGGCGTGAGGAAGATCTTTTGCAGAAGCAGCAGCACGATGATCGCGGTGAGCTGGCCGCCGATCAGGGTGACGTATTGGAAGCTCGAATAGAAGCCGCGGTGCTTGGGGTCGGCGACCTCGCTGAGATAGGTGGCGCTGGCGCCGTATTCGCCGCCGAGACTCAAGCCTTCGATGACGCGGGCGAGCGCCAGGATCACCGGCGCGGCGAAGCCGATCGTGGAGTAGGTCGGCGTCAACGCGATGATCAGCGAGCCGAAGCACATGAAGACGACCGACAGCGTCAGCGAGATGCGCCGCCCGTAATGATCGGCGATATAGCCGAACAGCCAGCCGCCCAGCGGCCGCATCAGGAAGGTCGCCGCGAAGACGACGGCGACATTCAATTGCTGCACGACGGGATCGTTGCCGGGAAAGAAGGCGGGAGCGAAATAGAGCGCAAACGCGGTGTAGGCGTAGAAGTCGTACCACTCGACGAGATTGCCGATCGAGCCGATGAAGATCGCCTTGATCCGGCGCTTGGCGTCGGCGACGTCAATGTGGTCGGAGGCCGGTCGGGTTATTTGTTCAGTCACGTCCGGCCTCTCCGTGTGTTTGGAGAGGTCTACATCGCCTTTCCAAGCAAAAATGGCAACTGGCGGGGGCCTCTGACGGTTCCCTGGGACCAGGTCACCGTGCCTGCCGGATCGAGGGCGAAGTCCGGAATTCGCTTCAGCCATTCCTCCAGCGCAACCTGCATCTCCATGCGCGCAAGGTTCGAGCCGACGCAGCGGTGGATGCCGAGGCCGAAGGCGGCGTGGCGGTTCTCGCGGCGGTCAATCACGACCTTGTCAGCATCCGGAAACATTTTCGGGTCACGGTTGGCGGCCGGGAAGGACAGCAGCACCATGTTGCCCGGCTTGACCGGGCAGCCTGAGATCGTGGTCTCCTTGACCACTTCGCGCGCCATCGTCACCGGCGAATAGGCGCGCAGCAGCTCTTCCACCGCGGTCGGGATCAGCCCGGGCTCGGCGACCAGGCGCTCGCGGTCGGCGGGCGTCCGGGCGAGGTGCCAGAGCGAGGAGCCGATCGCGCTCCAGGTGGTGTCGATGCCGGCAATCAGGAGCAGGCGCAGCGAGCCCAGCACGTGCGAATCCTCGAGTGGATTGCCGTCCTTGTCCCTTGCATTCATCAGATAGGAAATGAGGTCGTCGGTCGGCTTGCTCTTGCGCGCCTCGATATGGCCGCTGAAATAGACGGTCATCTCCTGCACCGCCTGAAGCAGCGTGTTTTCGTCCTTGATGCCAAGTTCCAGGATCATGTGGATCCAGCGGATGAAGAGATCGCTGTCTGTCTCGGGGATGCCGAGCATGTGGGCGATCGCGCGAACCGGAATGTGCTTGGTGTAGCGCTCTGCCGCGTCCAGTCGGCCTTCAGTGATAAAACCGTCGATCAACTCGTTGCAGATCGCGCGTACCCGCGGCTCCAGCTTCTTCATCGCGTCCGGCGTGAACGGCGGCAGCAGCAATTGCTTGGCTGGCTTGTGCACCGGCGGATCGGACGTGATCGGCGGGGCGGAGTTTCTGCTGGTGATCTCCGGCCGAACGTCGCGGACGATGATGCGACGCGAGGAGAAATGCTCGCTGTCGTTGGCGATCTGGCGCACCGCTTCATAGGTCGTCGGCAGGTAGCAGCCGAGGAAGCGGTCGGTATGCACGACCGGGCTTGCGGCGCGCAGCTCGTCCCAGATCGGGAAAGGATCTTCCGTCCATTGCGGATCGGTGTGGTCGAAATCGTGGACCCAGTCGGTCACGGGCGGATGGGCGGCGGGCTGGCTGACGTCGGACATCTCGAAATCCCTTGGGGCTCGTGTTCGCGGAAGGCTCGCGGGGCAGCGGCTGCGCTACTCCTCGATCACGTCGATCGCGATTTCCGGACAATTGGATTTGGCAAGCCAGGCCTTGTCTTCGAGGCCGGATGGGACGGTGCCGTCGCCTGCTTCGTGGGCGTTGCCGTATTCGTCCAGCTCGAACAGCTCCGGCGCCAGCGCCTTGCAGCGTGCGTGCCCTTGGCATTTGTCCGGATCGACGCGAACCCTCAGTCGCTCTGTCATGGCGGCTTCCTCGGTCGTATGCGCTCCGGCCCGAAGGCGGCGCGCGCTCCCATCTGAGTTCTTATTCAAGTTATAGGATATTACATTCGCGGCGGGCTTCCCCTGTCAAGCGCAAACTTATAGGCTCCGCGCAACATGCGTTCACAACTTTCCCGCAAGCCCGAGAATACCTACCACCATGGCGATCTCCGCGACGCCTTGATCAAGGCCGCGCTGCGCGAAGCCGAGCAAGGCGGGACGGAGGCGATCAGTATCAAGGCGCTGGCAAAGCACCTCGGCGTCTCGCAGCCGGCGCCCTACCGGCATTTTGCCGATCGCGAGGCGCTGCTTGCGGCGGTGACGGCGGAGGCGTTTCGGCAGCTCAGCGGGATCTTGCGGGCGGCGATGGCAAGGCCGTCGAAGCGGTCGAAGCTGTCGCTGCTGGCGCAGGCAACGCTGGATTTCGGCTTACGTCGCAACGGTGTCTATCGCTTGATGTTCGCCTCGCGCACGGTGTCGTGTGCGGCGAAAGGCAGCGAGCTGCATGAAGCGACCCGCGAAACCTTTGCGCTCGTGATCGAGGCGCTGGAAGCTCCGGCAGTTGATTACTTGCGCGAGCGGCAGGCGCTCAAGATCTGGGCGGCGGTGCACGGCGTGGTGATGCTGGCTGAGCAGGGACTGTTCACCGGCGAGGCGGCCCATGCCACGCGCGAAGACCTGGTCGAGGACTTTGTCAGCGAAACCAAGGCGGCGCTTGCGGCGGCGATCAAGGGCGCGCGGCACCGGAAAAGGGCCGGCGCTTAAGCCTTTGCCGCCAACAGCTTCCTCAGCTTCTCGACGGCGCTGTCAGGCGTGGTCACGACGGGGCGGCCGGTAGCTTCTCCCACGACGGGCGCCGTTGCTGCGATGCTGAACTGCGCGAGCGCGATGACGTCGCAATCGCGCAAATCGCGTGAGGCTTCCACGATCAGCCGGTCATGCGTAGCGCGGTCGCCGCGGTCCAGCGCGGCAAGCGCGCCTTCGGCTAGTTTCGGCACGACCTGGACGGAGGAAGGAAACTCCGGCGGCATCGAGGCCAGCGTCGGCGCGAAGGTCGAGAGCAGGCCGATGCGCCGGCCCATCGTCACCGCCCGTTCGATCATGGCTTCGTTCGGCTTCAGCACCGGCATCGGCGCATGCGCGCGCGCAACCGCCTCGATGCAGGGACCGAACGCCGAGCAGGTGAACAGGATCGCATCCGCGCCGGTCGCCGCGGCGTAGCAGCCGAGCGCAAGAAAGCGCTCGGTCATGGCATCGTTGAGCTTGCCGTCACGCGCCAGATCCGCCGACAGGCTGTCGTCGAGCAGGTTCATCAGCCGCGGTTCCGGCCACGCCTTCGCGAACGCAGCTTCGATCGGGGCGACGGAATGCTTGAGGGCGTGGATCAGGGCGATGCGCATTGGGTTCGGCGTTTCTTCTCCCTCTCTCCCGTTCTTACGGGGAGAGGGGTGGGGTGAGGGGCTCTATCCACGTTGGCGGTGAGAGTTGAACTCGCGGAGAGTCCCCCTCACCCGGATTGCTGTGCAATCCGACCTCTCCCCGCAAGCGGGGAGAGGTGAGGCGCCTTTTACTTGAAGGGCACCGCGTACATCAAGCCGCCCTTGCTCCAGAGGCCGTTGAGGCCGCGCTCGAGCTTGAGCGGGCTCGCCTTGCCGACATTGCGCTCGTAGATCTCGCCGTAATTGCCGGTGGCCTTGATGGCCGTGACCAGCCATTTGTTGTCGAGCCCGAGCCGCGAGCCGAGATCGCCGGAGGCACCGAGCAGGCGCTGGATCGCGGGCGTCTGCGACTTCGCCATCTCGTCTACATTACCTTGTGTGACGCCGAGCTCTTCGGCCTCGATCAAGCCGTAATGCAGCCAGGTGATGATGTCGCTCCAGACCTCGTCGCCATTGCGGGTGAAGGGGCCGAGCGGCTCCTTGCTGATGGTCTGCGGCAGCACGACGTAGTCGGCCGCGTTCGGCGCCGCGGTCGTCACGGCGCCGGCGAGCGCGGAAGCGTCCTGGGTCATGGCATCGCAACGCCCGCCGAAGAAGGTCTGGTACATGGTGTCGACGCGGTCGAACACCAGCGGCTTCCAGTCGATGCCGTTGGCGCGGCCGTAATCGCCGAGCGTGACCTCATGCGTGGTCCCCTGCGCGACACAGACGGTGGCGCCCTTGAGATCCCTGATCTCCTTCACGCCGAGGTCCTTCTTCACGACAAAGCCCTGGCCGTCGTAGAAGTTGACCGGTCCCTGCCGCAGGCCCAGCGTGACACCGCGCAGATAGGTCTGCGTCGAGTTGCGGTAGAGCACGTCGATCTCGCCGGACTGCAGCGCGGTGAAGCGGTTCTGCGCAGTCAGCGAGACGTAACGCACCTTGCTGGCATCGCCGAGCACGCCGGCGGCGAGCGCGCGGCAATAATCGACGTCGAGACCCTTGTAGTTGCCTTGCGAATCCGGCGCGGAGAAGCCGGCAAAACCGGCGCTGACGCCGCATATCAGCGTGCCGCGGCTCTTCACCGTATCGAGCGTTGCCGCCGACGCGACCACAGTCGATGCCGCGAGCACGCCGGCTACGATAACCACTTTCCTCATCATGCTATTCTCCCCTCAGTGATTGACACGACGCAATACGTTGTCGACAGCCGTGCCGAGCTTGTCGACGATCAGATCGATCTCCTCCGCGGAGGTGATATAGGGTGGCGCCAGCAGCACGTGGTCGCCACGGACGCCATCCACGGTGCCGCCGCCGGGATAGCAGCCGAGGCCGTTGGCGAGGGCCTCCGCCTTGATCTTCTGGTTCAGCTTCAGGGCGGGATCGAACGAGCTCCGGCTGGCGCGATCGGCGACGAGCTCGATCGCCCAGAACAGGCCGCGGCCCCTGATGTCGCCGACATGGCGGTGATTGCCGAAGCGCTCCGTGAGCCGCTGCTCGAGCTGCTTGCCGCGCTCCTTGACCCGGTCGAGCAGGCCGTCCTCGCGGATCACGTCCTGCACCGCGAGCGCAGCAGCACAAGCGAGGGGATGCGCGAGATAAGTGTGGCCGTGCAGGAAGGCGCCCGAACCTGAGCGGATTGTGTCGATGATCCTGCCGCTTGCCAGCATTGCACCGATCGGCTGGTAGCCGCCGCCGAGACCCTTGGCGATCGCCTGGATGTCGGGCGCGATCCCTTCCTGCTCCCAGGCGTGCGTGGTGCCGGTGCGGCCCATGCCGCTCATGACCTCGTCGAGAATGAGCAGCGCGCCGTGGCGGTCGCAGATCTCGCGCACCGCCTTGAAGTAGCCGTCCGGCGCCGTCACGGCACCTGCGGTGGCGCCGACGACGGGCTCTGCGAGAAACGCCGCGACCGTATTGGGACCGAGGCGCTGAAACTCGGCTTCGAGCTCGGCCGCGAGCCGGACGACGAATTGCGCGTCGGATTCACTCTCGTGCTTCTCGTGATAAGCGAAGGCCGGGGTCACATGGCTGAAGGCGTCGGAGAGCAGCGGCGCGTAGGGCGCGCGGCGCCAGGCATTGCCGCCGGCGGCCAGTGCGCCGAGCGTATTGCCGTGATAGCTCTGCCGCCGCGCAATGAAGTGCTGCCGCTGCGGCTCGCCGCGCTCGATGAAATATTGCCGCGCGAGCTTGATGCTGGCCTCGATCGCCTCCGACCCGCCGCTGACGAAATAGGCGTAGGCGAGGCCGCCGGGCTCATGACCGACCAGCCTCTCCGCCAGCGCCTCCGCCGGCTCGGACGAGAAGAAGGATGTGTGGGCATAAGCGAGGGTCGAAGCCTGCTTCGTGATCGCTGCGATCACGCGCGGATGCTGGTGGCCGAGACAGGAGACCGCAGCTCCGCCGGAGGCGTCGATGATGCGGCGCCCGTCCTCGGCGAAGAGATAGACGCCTTCGCCGCCGATCGCCTTCGGCGGCGTTTCGCGCAGCGAGCGATGCAGCACGCGGCTGGTGCGAGCGGGCATGGGTCAACCTTTCTCTGAAACGTAAGTTGAGGCCGCGGCCAGCCGCGCCTCGGTATTCTCCAGGCGCTTCTTGGCGGCCGTGCCGCCGAGCGAAAACGTCACTGCGGCGAGCGATTGCGCGATCGCAATGGCGCCGGTGAGACTGGGGAAAAAGCCGGGAGAGGAGGCCGCCTCGAACAGCAGCACGTGGTCGGCGCCTTCGGCCATCGGTGCCGAAGGGCTATCGGCGATCGCGATCAGGGCCGCGCCGGCACGATACGCGGCCTGCGCGACGCGGACGCTCGCATGGGTGTAGGGCATGAAGCCTATGACGATGACGGCCTCGCCAGGCCGGAACGCGCCCATGTCGAGATCATCGGGGCCGGACGCGCCGACGAGTTGCACCTGTTCGGGACGAAACAGCCGGAGCTCGTAGTTGAGCAGCTCCGCGACGCTGCGGCAGCTTCGGTAGCCGGTGATCCATACTCGCTTGGCATCGTGGAGCGCGAGTGCCGCCTCCGCAATCGGCAGGGCCTGGATGCGCGGAAGTCCGGCGGCCTCGGCCTCGAGCTTTTCGGTGACGAGGGCGACATCGGCGTTCGGGCCGTGACGGCGGCTCCTGGCGCGGCCGGAGAAGGGCGCTATCTGCGAGGGCCGCCGCGCCTCCGTCAGTGCCGCGCGCAATTCGTCCCAGCCGGAATAGCCGATCGCCTTGGCAAGCCGCGTGAAGGCGGCGGGATCGGCGCCGGCAACGGCTGCGAGATCGCGCATCGAACGCGTGGTGGCGTCGTAATCGTTGGCCGCGACGAAACGCCCGACCTCCTGCAATCGCATCGGAAGCGATGGCAATGCAATGCGCAGTTCGCTCAGCGGCGAGGATTTGGCGGGCTCGGCCATGAAACATTTGTTGCACGAAGTAGAGTTTGGTGCAACAGTTGACGTACGCTGCCGGAAATCGCCGTCTTGAGAAGGATTTTTGTGCTGTGACGTCAGACGCTCCGAGACCGCCGCCGCGCCGCCGCTTCTTGGGCGCTTTCGGACAACGCGAGCTGAAAGGCCTGTTCTGGCAGGCCCTGGTGGTCGGGATCGCAGTCGCGGTCATCGTCTTCCTCTGGTCCAACACGGTCACCAATCTCTCCACGCGCCGCATCACGACCGGTTTTGCCTTCCTCGGCCGGGAGGCCGGCATGCCCATCGCCGACAGCCTGCTCACCTACAATCCGAGAGACTCATATCTCTGGGCCTTCGTCGTCGGCATCGCCAACACCCTGCGCGTCGCCGTGATCGGAATCGTGCTTGCAACCATCCTGGGCACGGTGATCGGCATCTCGCGGCTGTCGGCCAACTGGCTGCTGTCGCGGCTAGCCGCGGTGTATGTCGAAATGCTCCGCGACATCCCGCTGCTGCTCCAGCTCCTGTTCTGGTACGTGCTGATGCAGGCGCTGCCGGCCGCGCGCGCGGCATGGCGGCCGATCGAGGGCGTGTTCCTGTCCAATCGCGGATTGATCCTGCCGGCGATTCCGATCGGGACGCCGCAGCTTTGGGTGCTCGGCACGGCGGTGCTCGGGCTTGTCGTGTTCTATGTCATCCAGCGGCGGCTCATCGCGCAGCAAATGCGCGACGGCAAGCCGCGGCCGGCCTGGCCGTTTGGACTCGGGTTGCTCGTTGGGCTGCCTGCGGCAGTGTCCGTGCTGCTCGGCGTATCCTGGACGATCGAATGGCCGGAGTTGCGCGGCTTCAACTTCGTCGGCGGGCTGACGCTCGCGCCGGAATATTTCGCGCTGCTGATCGCGCTCGTCACCTACACCTCGGCCTTCATCGCCGAAATCGTGCGCAGCGGCATCCAGTCGGTGCCGCGCGGGCAGTGGGATGCCGCCAATGCGCTCGGACTGCGCCGCAGCTTCATGCTGCGGCAGATCATCCTGCCACAGGCGCTACGTGTCATCGTGCCGCCAATGACGAGCCAGTACCTCAACCTGACCAAGAACTCCTCGCTCGCGGTGGCGATCGGCTATCAGGACGTGGTCTCGATCGCCAACACGACGCTGAACCAAACCGGTCAGGCGATCGAGGCCATTGCCTTGATCATGGCGGTGTTTCTGACCATCAGCCTCGGCATCAGCTTTTTCATGAATTGGTACAATTCGCGCATCGCGCTGGTGGAGCGCTGACCATGACGGCGATCGCCGACATTCCGGAAGTACCGCGCTCCGCCCGCCGCCCGCAGATCGGCAATCCGGTGCTGCGCTGGCTGCGCACCAATTTGTTCTCGTCGATCCCGAACGGCATCCTCTCGGTGGTGTTGCTGGCAGTGCTCGCAAAGGGCCTCTTCAGCTTCGCGCAATGGGGCATCGCCAATGCGGTCTGGCTCACCCCGGCGAACGATTCCAGCGCATGCCGCGCGGTGCGCGGCGTCGGTGCATGCTGGGCGATCATCCCCGAAAAATACCGCTTCATCCTGTTCGGCACCTATCCGTTCGACGAGCAGTGGCGGCCGGCGTTGGCGGTGCTGCTGTTCATCGCCCTGTTCTATCTCTCCAGCCGCCGTGCCTTGTGGCGGCGCGAACTGGCCTATCTCTGGATCGGAGCGCTCGCGCTGATCAGCGTGCTGATGTGGGGCGGCATATTGGGCTTGTCGTTCGTCTCGCAGGACCGCTGGGGCGGTTTGCCAGTGACGCTGATCCTGGCGACCTTCGGTCTGGCTTTCGGCTTCCCGCTCGGCGTCCTGGTCGCGCTTGGCCGGCGCTCAAAACTGCCGGCGATCCGCTCGCTCAGCGTGCTTTATGTCGAGCTGATCCGTGGCGTGCCGCTGGTCAGTCTGCTGTTCATGGCGAGCGTGATGTTTCCGCTGTTCATGCCGAACGGATTCAACATCGACAAGCTCCTGCGCGCGCAGGTCGCGATCATCCTTTTCGCGGGTGCCTATCTTGCCGAAGTCATTCGCGGTGGCCTCCAGGCCGTGCCCCGGGGACAATACGAGGCGGCCGACGCACTTGGTCTGTCCTACTGGCGCAAGAACCGGCTGATCGTCCTGCCGCAGGCGATCCGCCACGTCATCCCGCCGCTGGTCAACACCTTCATCGCCTTCTTCAAGGACACCAGCCTCGTCCTGATCATTGGTATCTTCGACCTGCTGACGACGGCCAAGACCGCGATCATCGATCCGGCGTGGCAGCAATTCTCCGTCGAAGTCTACATCTTCATCGCCGGTATCTATTTTGTCTTCTGCTTCGCGATGTCGCGGTATAGCCGGAGTCTGGAGGCGACGGACGGAAGGTGATGCTTCTTCACCTCGCCCCGCTTGCGGGGAGAGGTCGATCGCGAAGCGATCGGGCGAGGGGAAATCTCCGCGAGTTGAACTGCCACCGTCTTCACGGAAGCAGCCCCTCACCCCAACCCTCTCCCCGCAAAAGCGGGGCGAGGGAGTCTACCGAGCCCGCCGCGCCTTGTTCGTTCTAGCTCTTCACGCGCGGATCAATCGGCGTCGTGCCGCGCAGGCCCAAAATATCCTCCAGCACCTTGGCGCCGGCGATCACATGCGCATCCGCGCGTGGAGCCCCGACGACCTGCAGGCCGACCGGCAGTCCCGATGCGGTGAAGCCGCACGGCAGCGACAGCGCGGGACAGCAGGCGAGCGTGATCGCATAGACGATGCCGAGCCACTCGACGTAATTGTCGAACGTCGTGCCGGCGCATTCGGCGACATAGCGATGCTCGATCGGGAAGGGAGGCACGATCGTGGTCGGTACCAGCAGCAGATCGTAGCTCTTGAAGAACTCGACCGCACGCGCGGTCATGCCGACGCGCTGCGCCTCGGCGCGTTCGATCTGCTCGATCGTGAGCTTGAGGCCTTCTTCGATGTTCCAGATCACTTCGGGCTTGAGCAGGTCGCGCTTGGTGCGCAACAGATTGGCCTTGCTGATCGCAAAATCGAAGGCGCGCAACGTGTGGAAGCACTCGTGCGCCTCGCGCCAGTCCGGGTGCGCCTCCTCGACGATGGCGCCGGCTTCGGCGAAGCGCTCAGCCGCCTTGCGTGTGATCGCTTTGACTTCGGGATCGACCGGCGTGATGCCGAGATCGGGCGAGTAGGCGATGCGCTTCGGTTTCTTGCCTGATTGTGCCGCTGACAGGAATGAGGTCGCAGGCGCGGGAAGCGACAATGGATCGGCTGCATAGTCGCCACTCATGGCGTCGAGCAGCAGCGCGAGATCCTCGACGTTGCGTGCCATCGGACCGACGACGCCGAGATTACGATCGATGGCTGATTTTGGTGTATGCGCGACCCGGCCGATGCTCGGGCGCATGCCCACGACGCCGCAGAAAGCTGCCGGACTGCGCAGACTGCCGCCCATGTCGGAGCCTTGCGCGAGCCAGGCCATGCCGGTGGCGAGCGCAACGGCCGCGCCGCCTGACGAGCCGGCTGCCGACTTGGACGTATCCCAGGGATTGAGAGTTGCGCCGAACACCTCGTTGAAGGTGTTGGCGCCGGCGCCGAACTCCGGCGTGTTGGATTTGGCGTAGACGACCGCGCCGTTGGCCTCGAGATTTTCGACCAGGATGTCGGACGTCGCCGGGATGTTGTCCTTGAAGATCGGTGAGCCCTGGGTGTTCAGCACGCCAGCAACATCGGTCAGGTCCTTGATTGGCACCGGCAGACCGGCGAGCAATCCGCGCGCACCCGCCGGCTTCCGCATCAGCGCCTTTGCGCTATCCCGCGCGCGATCGAAGCACAGCGTCGGCAGCGCGTTGACCTTGCCATCGACTTCGCTGATGCGCTTCTCCAACACATCCAAGAGCTCCAGCGGCGAGACATCGCCGGACCGCAGCTTGTCGACGACGGTGCAAGCGGTTTCGCGGATCAGGTCTTGAGACAACTATTTTACTCCTGTGCTTGTTCTAGGCTCCGTCATTGCGAGGAGCGAAGCGACGAAGCAATCCAGACTTTTGCCGCAGACACATTTCTGGATTGCATCGCTTCGCTTGCAATGACGTGGACAGACCTAACCCCATCCCGCGCTGATTCCGCCATCCACCGTATAGATCACCCCTGACGTATAGCCGGCGCGATCCGACGCCAGGAACGCCATGAGGTCGCCGATCTCGCGCGCATGCGCAGGCCTGCCTAAAGGCAAGCTCTTCTGGAACTCCCTGTAGCGGCTCTCGTCGCCGAACTGGTGCTTTGCCCGGGTCTTCAGCAAGGTGACGTGGCGGTCGGTGCCCACAGGGCCGGGATTGATGCCGACCACGCGGATGTTGTCGGCGAGGCTCTTGCCCCCGAGCGCGCGGGTGAAGGCCATCAGCGCCGCATTGCCGGCACTGCCGCAAATGTAGTTGGCGTCGAATTTCTCGCCGGCGGCGCCGATGTCGTTGACGATCACGCCGCCGCCCTTCGCCTTCATCTGCGCATAGATCTGCCGCGTGAGGTTGATGTAGCCGAACACTTTCAATTCCCAGGCGTGCCGCCAGGTCGCCTCGTCGATCTTGTCGATGGAGCCGCCGGGAATGTCGCCGGCATTGTTGACGAGCACGTCGATGTCGGCGGCTTCCTTGGCGAGCCGCGTCAAATCCTCGCTCTTACGCAAATCGACGATGCTCGTGGCGGCATCAATCTGGTGCGCCGAGCGCAACCGCTCGGCCAAAGCCTTGAGCTGATCGCCGTTGCGGGCGGCGAGGAGGAGATGGCAGCCTTCCTCGGCAAAGGCCTCGGCGGCAGCTGCGCCGATGCCCTTGGACGCGCCCGTGATCAGGACGCGCTTGCCACGCAGATGCAGATCCATGGGAGTTACTCGCAGGAGAGGAACGGGAATAAAATCAGTAGGCGGTCGGCCGCGCCATGGTCAACATTGCAGTGCAGCGTTGCACTGCCGCCGCGTTTGGTCCATTGCAGTGCGGTCAAAAAGGCGGCGGCTGCCGGAGCAATCAAGGACGTTCTCGATGAGCAAGAAACAATACCGGATCGCGGTCATTCCTGGCGACGGCATCGGCAAGGAAGTGATGCCGGAGGGTCTGCGCGTTCTGGAGACCGCGGCGAAGAAGCACGGGGTGTCCCTTCATTTCGATCATTTCGACTTCTCGTCCTGGGACTATTACGAGAAGCACGGGCAGATGATGCCGGACGATTGGAAGGAAAAGATCGGCAAGCACGATGCGATCTATTTCGGCGCGGTCGGCTGGCCGGCCAAGATTCCGGATCACGTCTCGCTCTGGGGCTCGTTGATCAAGTTCCGCCGCGAGTTCGATCAGTATGTGAATCTGCGCCCGGTACGGCTGATGCCGGGCGTTCCGTCCCCGCTGGCAAACCGCAAGCCCGGCGACATCGATTTCTGGGTGGTGCGCGAGAACACCGAAGGCGAATATTCCTCCGTCGGCGGCCGCATGTTCCCGGACACCGACCGTGAGTTCGTGACGCAGCAGACGGTGATGACCCGCATCGGCGTCGATCGCATCCTGAAGTTCGCGTTCGAACTCGCGCAGTCGCGGCCGAAGAAGCACCTGACCTCGGCCACCAAGTCGAACGGCATCTCCATCACCATGCCCTATTGGGACGAGCGCGTGGAGGCGATGGCGAAGAAGTATCCAAGTGTGAAGTGGGACAAGTACCACATCGACATCCTGACCGCGAACTTCGTGCTGCATCCGGACTGGTTCGACGTCGTGGTCGGCTCCAACTTGTTCGGCGACATCCTGTCCGACCTCGGCCCGGCCTGCACCGGCACCATCGGCATCGCGCCGTCGGGCAACATCAACCCCGAGGGCAATTTCCCGTCGGTGTTCGAGCCGGTGCACGGCTCGGCGCCCGACATCGCGGGGCAGGGCATCGCCAATCCGATCGGCGCAATCTGGTCCGGCGCGATGATGCTCGAACATCTCGGCGAAAAGGAAGCCGGCAAGTCGATCGTCGATGCGATCGAGCGCACGCTGGCGGAGCGCACGCTCCGCACCAAGGATCTCGGCGGCAACGCTGACACCACGGCTTGCGGCAAGGCGGTTGCGGATATGGTGGATTAGAGCACTGCTTTCCCTCCCCCCTTGTGGGGGAGGGTGGTTTCGATGCGAAGCATCGAAGACGGGTGAGGGGTTGTCTCCGCGGAGACAGACCTCTCAATTGTGCATTTCTCTTCGCGGACAGAACCCCTCATCCGGCGCTCGCGCCACCTTCTCCCACAAGGGGAGAAGGGAAGAGCACCGTGCTCCGCCTCACTACCCCGCGATCTTCTCGATCGCCGCCTGATCCAGCCCGAATTTCTTCCCGGCCTCCAAGATCTCGTGCCAGGTGGTCGGATCGACCGGAATGCCTTCAGCCAGGCGCTTCTGCTTCGTCTCGCGCTCGGGCTCGCCGGCGATCTTCACCTTATCGACGCCGGCGGCCGGAGGTGAGCCGGTGTGCCAGGCGACGAAGCTCTCGACTTCGCGCGCGAGATTCTCCGCGGTGCCGAGCTTGGTCGGATCGATGATGATCGAGAGCATGCCGTTGAGGACGTTGTACTTGCCATCGGACGGGCCCTTGACCACCTGCCCGCCGGAGAGCGCGCCGCCGAGGATTTCGCACACCAGCGCGAGCCCTGAACCCTTGTGCTCGCCGAACGGCAGGATGGCGCCGTGCGGCGGAATCACGGTGTAGCGCGGGTTGGTGGTCGGCTTGCCCTCGTTGTCGATGATCGTGCCGGGCTCGAGCTCGACGCCCTTGTTGTGGGCGACGCGGGTCTTGCCCTGCGCGATCCTGCTGGTGGCGAAGTCGAGCACGATGGGGTCCTTACCCGCGCGCGGGATGCCGACGCAGAACGGGTTGGTGCCATGGCGCCCATCGCTGCCGCCCCAGGGCGCAACAATCGGACGCGAGATCACGTTGACGAAGTGGATCGACACCAGCCCGTGGTCGATGCATTGCTCGGCCCAGTGGCCGATCCGTCCGATATGGTGCGAGTTGGAGAGGCCGACGAGACACACGCCATTGCGCTTGGCGCGCTCTGCCGCCAGTTCCATCGCTTCATGGCCGATCACCTGGCCGTAGCCGGTGAGGCCGTCGAGGGTGAGCAGCGGACCGGTGTCGAGCACGATCTTGACGTGCTGGTTCACGGCGAGGCCGCCCGTGGTGACGCTCTGGACATAGCGCGGGATCATGCCGACGCCGTGGGAGTCGTGTCCCTTGAGATTGGCCTCGACCAGATTGGTGGATACGAGCTCGGCCTCGCGGTCCGTGGAGCCGCCGGCCTTGACGATGGCACTGATGGCTTCGATGAGCGGCTGTGCCTTGATGGTGCGATAGTCGGCCATTGTTGGTGCTCTTATCCCTTTACGATTCTGCGGCAGTGCTCCCACGCCGCATGAATGAGGTTCTCGCTCGCCTCCGGGGTCCGGAATGCCGAATGCGCCGACAACGTCACGTTCGGCAGTTTTGTCAGCGGATGATCGCCGGGCAGGGGCTCGATGTTGAAGACGTCGAGGCCGGCATGGCGGATGTGGCCTGACTTCAGCGCATCGATCATGGCGGCCTCATCGACCACGGCGGCGCGGGCGGTGTTGATGAGGATGACGCCCGGCTTCATCTTCGCGATCATCTCGCGGGTGATCATGCCGCGCGTCTCGTCGTTGAGCAGCAGATGCAGCGATACGACGTCTGCTCTCGCCAACACCGAATCGAGATCGACGAATTCCACGCCCGGATAGCTCTTCGGCGAGCGGTTCCAGGCGATCACCTTCATGCCGCTGCCCGATGCAATGCGCGCGACCTCCGCGGCAATACCGCCGAAGCCGATCAGGCCGAGCGTCTTGCCGGTGAGCTGCATGCCGTCCTCGCGCAGCCAGTTTCCGCCGCGCATCTCGCGGTCCATCATCGCGATGACGCGGCTCGAAGCCCACATCAGCGCGATCGCGCATTCCGCGACCGCCGTGTCGCCATAGCCCTTGATCAGGTGCACCGAGATGCCGAGCTCAGCGAGCTCCTCCGGGTTCATGTAACTGCGTGCACCGGTGCCGAGGAACACGACATGCTTCAGGCCTGTGCACTTCCTCGCGACTTCGGTCGGCAGCGCTGTGTGGTCGACGATCGCGATCTCGGCGCCGTCGAGGATTTCAGGATATTGCTCGGGCTTGATGTCGGGATCCCTGTGGATCCGCACCTTGGGATCGCCTGATAGCTCCAGCCGCTCCATGATCACGGCCAGGGCTTCGTTGGCGTCGACGAAAACTCCGCGCATGACTCTCTCTCCGGTCAGGATGCGACGCCGGCGATCGCCAGCACCGTGTGCATGAGGACATTGGTGCCCGCGGCACAATCGGGCTGCGTGGCGTCTTCCAGCTCGTTGTGGCTGATGCCGTCCTTGCAGGGCACGAACACCATTGCGGCGGGCATGATCGTATTGAGATTGCAGGCGTCGTGGCCGGCGCCGGAGGTGATGCGGCGAGAGGAGTAGCCGAGCGTCTTCGCCGCGTTCTCGACCGCCGCAATCAACTTGGGATCGAAATGCGTCGGCGGCTTGCGCCAGACCAGGTCGATCTTCACCTCGACCTTGCGGCGTGCGGCGATCTCGGCAATCGCGGTGCGCAGGTCGCGATCGAGCGCATCCATGATCGCGCCATCGGCGCTGCGGCAATCCATCGTGAAGGCGATCTCGCCGGGAATGACGTTGCGCGAGGGGTTTGCGATCACGGCCTCGCCGATGGTGCCGACTGCCTTCGGCCCGTGCTTGCTCGCGATGGCTTCCATCGCCAGCACGATCTCGGACAGCGTCGCCAGCGCATCGCGCCGCAGCGGCATTGGCGTCGACCCGGCATGGCTCTCGAAGCCGGAAATCTTGCCGTCGTACCAGAGCACGCCCTGGCCGGAATCGACCACGCCGATGGTCTTGCCTTCGGCTTCCAGGATCGGGCCCTGCTCGATGTGCAATTCGACGAAGCAGCCGAGCTTCTGGAAGCCGACCGGCTTGTCGCCGCGATACCCGATGCTATCGAGCGCCTGGCCGACGGTGGCGCCATCGGCGTCCTTGCGCGACAGGATGTCGTCCGTGGTGAAGTCGCCGACATAGGCGGCGGAGGCCATCATCGCGGGAGCGAAGCGCGAGCCCTCTTCGTTGGTCCAGTTGACGACGCAGATCGGCGCCTCGGTCTCAATGCCGGCGTCGTTCAACGTGCGGATCACTTCCAGTGCGCCGAGCGTTCCCAGAATGCCGTCATACTTGCCGCCGGTGGGTTGCGTGTCGAGATGCGAGCCGATGCCGACAGGCGGCTTCGACATGTCGCGTCCCTTGCGCAGGCCGAACTGCGAACCGAGCGCATCGGTGTGCACCTCCAAGCCGGCGTCCTCGCAGGCCTTGCGGAACCAGTCGCGCACCTGCTTGTCCTCCGCGCTCAGCGTCAGCCGCCGCACGCCGCCCTTGGCCGTCGCGCCGAACTGCGCGGTCTCGTGGATGGAGCCCCAGAGGCGGGCGGAATCGATTTGCAAATTGGTGGCGGCTCGGCTCATGCGGTCAGTCTCTCAATTGTCCGGCGCCTGTTTCAATGACGCGCCGGCGCGGGCGCGTCAACTGTAAGGCTGCCCTGCGCAATCTGACATGCAAGCTCTGCGACCCGCTCCACCGCCACGACGTCGGGCGAGGCGAGCCAGCTGGCGGTGAATGTCAGCGGCGCGATTTTGAGATCGGTGTCGAGCAGTTGCAGCCGCCCGTCTGCGAGCTCGCTCTCGACGATGGCGTCGGGGATCACGGCGATGCCGAGGCCCTCGACCGCCATGTGAATCACGGTCGCAAGCGAGGCGGAGGCATGCAGCCGGATCGGCGGCAGCTCCGGCCGGTCGAACACTTCGCGCACGACCTCGTAGGGCCGCGTCTTCCGCGGAAATGTAATGATCGGAAACCGCGCGAGCTCGGCCCGCGTGACCGGTCCATGGCCGAGGCCCAGCGAGGGGCTGGCGAGAAAGCCGATCGGATAGTCGGCGAGAACGCGATTGTGCACCCCGGAGGCCGAGAGCGGACCGACGACGAAAGCAAGCTCGATCTCCTGTGCGAGCAGGCGCGCGGTCAGGTTCGGCGTGATGTCGACCTCGATCTCCAGCGACAGGTTCGGGTAGACTTGGTTCATGCTCTTCACCAGCCGCGGCAGCCAGGTGTGCACGATGGTCTCGGCGACGCCGAGCCGCATCACGCCGCGCATTGCGGAGCGATCGCCGATCTCGGCGATCATCGCAGCGCGCAGGCCGATCAGCTTCTCCGCGTAGACCATCATCTGCCGGCCGCTCGGCGTCGGCGAGGCCACGCGGTGGTCGCGGTTCAGGAGCTTCACCCCCATCTCGCGCTCGAGCTGGGCGATGCGCTGGGAGATCGCCGGCTGGGTCGTGTTGAGGCGTGCTGCGGCGCCGCGAAAGCTGCCGAGCTTCACAACCCACAGAAACGTCTCGATCGATCTGAAGTCCAGCATTGGAAGGATTTTCCTGTCCGATAAATGAAATTTATCGATATTGATTAGAAAGGAAGATTAGACTTTATAGCACGCGTGGTGTTGGCTTGTCTTTGTCGAGTTTATAGGCAGGTCGATCCCATGACTGTTTTGGTGGCAGTGCAGCAAACTGAAACACCCGACACGCTCCCGAGCCGCAAGGCGCGGCTCGCCTACCGCGAAGGGCTGGTCGCCTCCACTGCCGGCGTCGCCCCGGGCTTCGTCCAGGGCAATCTGGCGATCCTGCCGGCCGAATATGCCGGCGCCTTCCACCGCTTCTGCCAACTCAATCCCAAGCCGTGCCCGATCATCGGCATGTCCGATGTCGGCAGTCCGCACATCCCGGCGTTGGGCGCCGATCTCGACATCCGCACCGACGTGCCGCGCTACCGCGTCTGGCGCGACGGCGAGGTCGTGGACGAGCCGACCGATGTGACAAAGCATTGGCGCGACGATCTCGTGACCTTCGTGCTCGGCTGCTCGTTCTCGTTCGAGGAGGCGCTGCTCGACGAGGGCATGCCGATCCGCCACATCGAACACAATGTGCGCGTGCCGATGTATCGCACCAACATCGCCTGCGGCGCGTCCGGTCCTTTCGCCGGCCCCATGGTGGTGTCGATGCGTCCGTTCAAGCCGGCGGATGCGATCCGCGCGGTGCAGATCACCTCGCGCTATCCGGCCGTGCACGGCGCACCCGTGCATCTCGGCCATCCGCACCTGATCGGTATCAAGGACATCGCCAAGCCCGACTACGGCGATCCGGTGCCGGTCGCCGACGACGAGATCCCGGTGTTCTGGGCCTGCGGCGTGACGCCGCAATCGGTCATCAATGCTGCAAAGCTGCCGTTCGCGATCACGCATTCGCCGGGTCTGATGCTGGTGACGGATCTCAAGAACAGGACCATGGCCGTGATTTAGTGGGCAGCGTTTGCTGCTTCTTCGAGCTTTACCGCATCCATCAATCGCTTCATTCGATCAGCCGAAATTCAGTAACAGGGGACTTTGCCATGACGATCACTCGCCGCGACGTATTGTTGGGAGCCACCGCTACGGCCGCGCTGGTACCGCTGGCCGCCCGCGCACAGACTTCGGAAGTCGTGATCGGCGTGATCTATCCGTTCTCCGGCGGCAGCGCGCAGCAGGGCGTCGATGCGCAGAAGGCCTATGAGACCGCGCTCGAGGTCATCAACAAGGCCACGGATTTCGACCTGCCGCTGGCCAAGGGCGAAGGCCTGCCGGGTCTCGGCGGGGCAAAAGTGCGCCTCGTCTTCGCCGACCACCAGGCCGATCCGCAGAAGGGCCGCGCCGAGGCCGAGCGCCTGATCACGCAGGAGAAGGTCTGCGCCATCATCGGCACCTATCAGAGCGCGGTCGCCGTCACCGTCAGCCAGATCTGCGAGCGCTACCAGATCCCGTTCGTCTCCGCCGACAATTCCTCACCCAGCCTGCACCGCCGCGGCCTCAAATATTACTTCCGCGCCTCCCCGCACGACGAGATGTACTCGGCCGCGATGTTCGACTTCTTCGATGCCTTGAAGAAGAAGGGCACCAAGATCGAGACGCTGTCGCTGTTCCACGAAGACACCATCTTCGGCACCGATTCCGCCAATGCCCAGGCCAAGATCGCCGGCGAGCGCGGCTACAAGATCGTCGCGGACATCAAGTATCGCGCCAACTCGCCCTCGCTCTCGGCCGAGGTGCAGCAGCTCAAGAGCGCGAACGCCGACGTGCTGATGCCCTCGAGCTACACCACCGATGGCATCCTGCTGGTGAAGACCATGGGCGAGCTCGGTTACAAGCCGAACGCGATCGTGGCGCAGGACGCCGGCTTCTCCGAGAAGGCACTCTATGACGCCGTCGGCGACAAGCTCGAAGGCGTGATCTCGCGCGGCACCTTCTCGCTCGATCTCGCGCAGAAGCGCCCGATGGTCGGCAAGATCAACGAGATGTTCAAGACGCGTTCGGGCAAGGATTTCAACGATCTCACCTCGCGTCAGTTCATGGGTCTGATCATCCTCGCAGACGCCATCAGCCGCGCCAAGTCGACCGACGGCGAGAAGATCCGCGACGCGCTCGCCGCTACCGACATCCCGGGCGAGCAGACCATCATGCCCTGGAAGCGCGTCAAGTTCGACGAGATGGGCCAGAACAACGATGCTGACCCTGTGCTGCTGCAATATGTCGGCGGCAAGTTCGTCACCATCTTCCCGCCACAGGCCGCCATCGCCGAGGCGATCTGGCCGATGAAGTAAGCGCTGCGGGAGCAGGGAAGCAAATCGAGATCGTCGCAAGAGCCTCGTCATTGCGAGGAGCGAAGCGACGAAGCAATCCAGACTGTCTCCGCGACGAGATTCTGGATTGCTTCGCTTCGCTCGCAATGACGGAGCAAACGATGATATTTCGAGCGGGGGACCACCGGTGACAGCCCAAACCATTATCCAAAGTCTCGCGAGCGGCCTTCTCATGGGCCTGCTCTACGGACTGGTCGCCGTCGGCCTCGCGCTGATCTTCGGCTTGATGGACGTCGTGAACTTCGCCCATGGCGAGTTCCTGATGATCGCGATGTATGTGAGCTTCTTCCTGTTCACGTTCTTCGCCATCGACCCCTTGCTGTCGGCGCCGCTGGTGGCCGCCGCGCTGTTCGTATTCGGAGCGGTCGTCTATTTGTTGATCGTGCGCTTCGCCATGCGGGCCAAGGCCAATGCCGGCATGGTGCAGATCTTCTCCACCTTTGGCCTCGCCATCGTGATGCGCGGCCTCGCGCAATTCTTCTTCACGCCTGACTATCGCAGCGTTCCGCAGTCCTGGCTCGGCGGCAAGACGATCTCGATCGCCGGCGTCTTCCTGCCCGAGCCGCAGCTCATGGGTGCGCTGGTTTCGATCCTGGCCTTTGCCGGCCTTTACTTCTTCATCCACCGCACCGATTTCGGTCGCGCGCTGGAGGCCACCCGTGAGGATCCCGGCGCGGTGGCCCTCGTCGGCATCGACAAGAACCGCGTGTTCGCGCTCGGCTGGGGGCTTGGTGCCGCGCTGGTCGGCCTCGCCGGAGCGATCATGGCGAGCTTCTTCTATATCTATCCCGACGTCGGCGCGTCCTTTGCGTTGATCGCCTATGTCACGGTCGCGCTCGGCGGCTTTGGCAGCGTGTTCGGCGCTTTCGCCGGCGGGATCATCGTCGGCCTCGTTGAGGCCACCACCGCGCTGGTGCTGCCGCCGTCGCTGAAATCGGTCGGCATTTACGCCGTCTACCTGCTGGTCGTCTTCATCCGGCCGCGCGGCCTGTTCGGATCGATGTGATGGACAAGGATTTTGCCGCGCGGCGCCGCCGCGACCTCGTCATCGCCGCGGTGCTGACCGCTCTGGCGGCGCTCGCGCCGCTGTTCATCAAGGACGTCTACGTCCAGAACATCCTGATCCTGACCTTAATGTATGCGGCGCTGTCGCAGAGCTGGAATATTCTCTCCGGCTATTGCGGGCAGATCTCGCTCGGACATGCGCTCTATTTCGGCATCGGCGCCTACACCACCGAGTTGCTGTTCACCAAATTCGGCGTGCTGCCATGGTTCGGCATGCTCGCCGGCGGTGCAGTCGCGGCCGCGATCGCGATGGGGCTCGGCTATCCCTTCTTCCGTCTGCGCGGCCATTACTTCGTGATCGCGACCATCGTGATCGCCGAGATCGGGCTGCTGCTGTTCCAGAACTGGGAATGGGCGGGGGCCGCGATGGGAATCACCATTCCGGTGCGCGGCGACAGCTGGATGAAATTCCAGTTCATGCGCAGCAAGCTGCCGTACTTCTACTTCGCACTGGTGCTATGCAGCCTCGCCTGGTTCGTCACCTGGTGGCTGGAGGACTCCAAATGGGGCTTCTGGTGGCGCGCGGTGAAGGACAATCCGGAAGCGGCCGAGAGCCTCGGCGTCGTCGTGTTCAACTCCAAGATGGGCGCGGCCGCCGTCTCCGCCTTCCTTGTTGCCATTGGCGGCGCCTTCTATGCGCAGTTTCTGGCCTATATCGATCCTGAAAGCGTCATGGGCTTCCAGTTCTCGCTGTTGATGGCGTTGCCGGCCGTGCTCGGCGGCATCGGCACCCTCTGGGGGCCCGTGTTAGGAGCGGCCATCCTGATCCCGATGACGGAGCTGACGCGCTCCTATATCGGCGGCTCCGGCCGCGGCGTCGACCTGATCGTCTACGGCACGCTGATCGTGCTGATTTCGCTCGCCCTGCCGCAGGGTCTGGTGAGCCTGTTCTCTCGTGCGAAGCGGAAGGGAGCCACGCGATGACCCCGCTGCTTGAAACCCGCGGCGTCTGGCAGCGCTTCGGCGGCCTCGTCGCCAACAGCGACGTCTCGATCTCGGTCGGCCGCGGCGAGATCGTCGGCCTGATCGGGCCGAACGGGGCCGGCAAGTCGACGCTGTTCAATCTCATCGCCGGGGTGCTGCCGCCGACGCAAGGCTCGATCTGGTTCGATGGCGAGGATGTCACCAGCATGCCGGCCGCCGAGCGCTGCCAGCGCGGCGTCGGGCGCACCTTCCAGGTCGTCAAGAGCTTCGAGACCATGACCGTTATCGACAACGTCATCGTCGGGGCTCTCGTGCGCAACACCGTGATGCGCGAAGCACGCCGCAAGGCGCATGAGGTGCTGGAGTTCACCGGCCTTGCCGCGCGCGCCAACGTGCTCGCGAGCGACCTCGTGCCGGCCGAAAAGCGCCGCCTCGAAGTCGCGCGCGCGCTTGCAACAGAACCGAAATTGCTGCTGCTCGACGAAGTCCTCACTGGTCTTACGCCGACCGAAGCGCAGACAGGTGTGGCGCTGGTGCGCAAGGTGCGTGACGCCGGCATTACCGTCCTGATGGTCGAGCACGTCATGGAGATCGTGATGCCGCTGGTCGATCGTGCCATCGTGCTCGACCTCGGCAAGGTGCTGGTCGAGGGCAAGCCCACTGAAATCGTCCGCGATCCCAAGGTGATCAGCGCATATCTGGGAGATCGTCATGCTGTCGGTGCGTGAAGTCACGACCGCCTATCAGGGCCTGGTCGCGATCTCCGCGGTCTCGATCGAGGTCCAGAAGGGTGAGATCGTCTGCGTCGCCGGTGCCAACGGCGCGGGCAAGTCAACGCTGCTGAAATCCATCGCCGGCGCCGAGCGCCCGCGTTCGGGCACGGTGACGTTCGATGGCAAGCGCCTCGACGGCATGGCGCAGCACCACATCACAGCCACCGGCATCGCCTATGTGCCGGAGAACCGTCGCTTGTTTCCGCGCCTCTCCGTGCGCGACAATCTGCGCCTCGGCAGCTATCTCTACCGCGGCGAGGCCGATCGCGAGAGTCCGCTCGATCTTGTGTTCAAGCTGTTTCCGCGTCTCTCCGAGCGCCTGGAGCAGCGCGCCGAGACGCTAAGCGGCGGCGAGCAGCAGATGCTCGCGATCGGCCGCGCGCTGATGACGCGCCCGCGGCTGTTGATGCTGGACGAGCCCTCGCAGGGCATCATGCCGAAGCTGGTCGACGAGATCTTCCAGGCTGTGAAGCGCATCCGCGACGCCGGCATGACCGTCTTGATCGTCGAGCAGCGCATGGCGGAGTGCCTGGAAATCGCAGACCGCGCCTACATCCTGCAAACCGGCCGCGTGCTGATGCAGGGCGCGGCAAGCGAGATCAAGGGCAATCCGGACGTGCGCAAGGCCTATCTGGGGCTGTAGCTGCAAGCACACTACCGTAGCCCGGATGAGCGAAGCAATATCCGGGGCAAGTGGTCCCGCATGTCGCTTCGCTCATGCGGGCTACGATCGCGGGGGCTGTAGCGGCAATGACGAGGTTGGAGCCAGACTCAATGCTCGTGCCCGTGCTCCGGCACCGATACCCCAAACACCTTCACCAGATCCGTCACCTGCTCCGGCGACAAATACCGCGGGTTCATCCCGCGCAGCAGGAGATACAGCTTCGCCGTCTCCTCCAACTCCTCGGTCGCGAACACCGCTGCTTGCAGCGTGTCGCCCGCGACGACCGGGCCGTGATTGGCGAGCAGCACGGATGAGTATTTTCCCGCCAGTCCCCTGATCGCATCGGCGACCGCGGGATCGCCAGGGCGGTAATAAGGCACGAGCGCGGTGGCGCCGCATTTCATCAGATAATAGGCCGTCATCGGCGGCAGCGCGGCGCGCGGGTCGATCTCCGGCAGCATCGACAGCGCAACCGAATGGGTGGAATGCAGATGCACGATCGCCCTTGCGCTCCCGCGCGTGGCGTAGAGCGCATTGTGCAGCGGAACTTCCTTGGTCGGCGCATCGCCCGAAACCAGTCGGCCCTGATCGTCCAGCCGCGACAGTTTTGCGGGATCGAGAAAGCCGAGCGAGGCATTGGTCGGCGTCACCAGCCAGCCGCCACCGTCCAGCCTGACGCTGATATTGCCGGAGGAGCCGGGCGTCAGCCCACGCTCGAACAGCGACCGTCCGAAGCGGCAAATGTCTTCGCGCAGCAATGTCTCGTTGCTCATGGCCGTCATGTCCGTTTGTCTCACGCTTTGGCAGCGCGGCCAAGCCGTGTTATTCGGTTGCCAAGCTGCCGCAAAGGGTGGCCCTCCGGGAAACGTCGCAAGGATCAGTTGCATGTCCGCCTCCACGTCACAGAATCAGCGCATCGCCGTCATCGGGCTCGGCTCGATGGGGTTTGGCATGGCGACCTCGCTGAAGCGCGCCGGTCATGTCGTCACCGGCTGCGACGTCTCGGCTGATGCGGTCGCGCGGTTCGTGACCGAGGGCGGCGCGGGCGCCAAGACGCCGGCTGAAGCTGCCAAGGGCGCCGACATCGTCGTCAGCGTCGTCGTCAATGCCGCGCAGACCGAGACGATCCTGTTCGGCAAGGATGGCGTCGCCGAAACCATGGCCAAGGACAGCGTCTTCCTGTCGTCGGCGACCATGGATCCCGACGTGGCGCGGCGTCTCGCCAAGCAGTTGGAGGCGACCGGCCGGCACTATCTGGATGCGCCGATCTCCGGCGGGGCGCAGCGCGCAGCGCAGGGCGAGCTGACGATCCTCGCGTCCGGCAGTCCAGTTGCGTTCGAGAAAGCGCGGCCCGCGCTCGATGCTATGGCCGCAAAGCTGTACGAGCTTGGCGATGCCGCAGGCCAGGGCGCCGCCTTCAAGATGATCAATCAGTTGCTCGCCGGCGTGCATATCGCCGCCGCCAGCGAGGCAATCGCGTTCGCGGCCAAGCAGGGTCTCGACATCCGCAAGGTCTACGAGGTGATCACGGCGTCCGCCGGCAACTCCTGGATGTTCGAGAACCGCATGCCGCATGTGCTTGACGGCGATTACACGCCGCGCAGTGCGGTCGAGATCTTCGTCAAGGACCTCGGCATCATCCAGGACATGGCACGCAGTGCCAGATTCCCGGTTCCGGTCTCCGCCGCGGCGCTCCAGATGTTCTTGATGACGTCAGCCGCCGGCATGGGCCGCGACGACGATGCGTCGGTGGCGCGGATGTATGCGCAGGTCACCGGCGTCAAGCTGCCCGGCGACAAATAGACAAGAGGATTCCGATGCCCCGTTTTGCCGCCAATCTCTCGATGATGTTCACCGAGGTGCCGTTCCTCGACCGCTTCGACGCCGCTGCCGCAGCCGGCTTCACCGCAGTCGAGTTTCTCTTTCCCTACGAGCATTCGGCCGAGGCGGTCGGCGAGCGGCTCAAGCGCAACGGCTTGACTCAGGCGCTGTTCAACCTGCCGCCGGGCGACTGGAATGCCGGCGAGAAGGGCTTTGCGGCACTCCCGTCGCGATTCCCCGAGCTCAAGGCGAGCCTGGAGACCGCGCTGCCCTACGCCAAGGCGACCGGCGTCAAGCGGCTGCATTTGATGGCGGGCATCGCCAACCGCGGCGAGCGGGTTGCCATCGAGGCGTTCTACAAATCGGTGGCGTGGGCCGCCGAGTTCTTTGCGCCGCACGGCATCGACATCGTGCTCGAGCCGATCAATGCGCGCAACGTGCCCGGCTATTTCCTCAACGATTTCGGCTTCGCGCGCGACCTGATCCAGGAGCTGCGGCTTCCGAACCTGAAACTCCAGTTCGACATCTATCACTGCCAGATCATCCATGGCGACGTCACGATGCGGCTGCGCGATATGATGCCGGTGATCGGCCACATCCAGATCGCCAGCATTCCCTCGCGCAACGAGCCCGACGGCGAGGAGCTGAACTATCCGTTCCTGTTCGACGAACTCGACCGGCTCGGTTATGCCGGTTTCGTCGGCTGCGAATATAATCCGCGCGGCAAGACCACCGACGGCCTTGCCTGGTTCAAGCCTTATGCGGGAGTGAAGCCGTGACACTTGCAGCGAAAATATCTCTTGGCTGCATCGCCGACGACTATACCGGCGCCTCCGACCTCGCCAATACGCTGACGCGCGCGGGCCTGCGCACCGTGCAGACCATCGGCGTGCCCGCGGACGATCTCGCGCTGCCCGAGGTTGATGCGGTCGTGGTGTCCTTGAAGAGCCGCTCGATCGAGTCCGGCCTCGCCGTGTCGCGCTCGCGCGCGGCCGAGACATGGCTGCGCGGCCGCGGCGCTAGCCACGTGCTGTTCAAGATCTGCTCCACCTTCGATTCCACCGATGCCGGCAATATCGGCCCGGTGATGGACGCGCTTCGCGCCGATTGTGGCGAGGCGGCCGTGCTGGTGACGCCGGCGTTTCCGGAGACCGGCCGCACCGTCTACCAGGGCAATCTGTTCGTCGGTGCCGTGCCGCTGAACGAGAGCCCGCTGAAGGACCATCCGCTCAACCCGATGCACGATTCCAACCTGGTGCGGGTGCTGGCGCGCCAGAGCAAGACGCAAATCGGCCTCGTCGACCTTGCCACCGTCACGCGCGGCGCGGATGCCGTGCGGGCGCGGCTGGCCGAACTCGCGGGCAAGGGCATTGGCGCGGCGATCATCGACGCCGTGTTCGACCGCAACCTCGAGACCATCGGCCTCGTCGCTGCCCAGCATCGGTTGTCGGTCGGCGCCTCCGGCATGGGCCTTGGGCTAGCGCGGGCGCTGGTCTCGACAGGCAAGGTCACATCGAGCGCGGCAAGCAGCGAGGCGGGGGCAGCGGTCGGCGGACCGGCGGCGTGCCTGGCCGGAAGCTGCTCGCATGCGACGCTTCAGCAGATTGCCAATGCCGAGCGTGTCATGCCGGTGCTGCATCTCGATCCGGACCGTGTTACTACGGGCGAGGACGAGGCGCAGCGCGCACTGGCCTGGGCGAAGCCGCGACTGGCGGACGGTCCGGTCCTGATCGCATCGAGCTCGACGCCCGATCAGGTCGCCGAGCTCCAGGCGCGCCATGGTCGCGACGCGGCCGGTCACGCCATCGAGCAGGCGATGGCCGACATCGCCGAGGGTCTGGTGCGGGCCGGCGTCAAGCGCCTGGTCATTGCCGGCGGGGAGACATCCGGTGCCGTGGTCGACCGCCTGAAGATCCCCGGATTTCTCGTCGGAGTAGAGATTGCGGCGGGCGTCCCGGTGCTGCGCGCGGTCGGTGCTGAGAAAAGCGACATGTTGCTTGCCTTGAAGTCCGGAAATTTCGGCGGGCCCGAGTTTTTCTCCGATGCGCTTAGGCTCATGCGCTGAGCGCAGGGCATTTTTAGCGTCGTGTTCACTTATTTCAGGCTTCCGTACTCGTACGGAGTCGTCGTTAACGTCTGCTCAGGTGCTCTGGTGTTGGATGTCGGTGCTGCTCCCTTAGGTTGATTCGTAGATTTCCGGACGCGCCGCCGCGCCAGCACAAAGAGACTCCATATGCTCGCCACCATTTCCATCCGCGCCAAGATCATCAGTGTCGTGGCGTTCCTGCTGGTCGCGATGGCCGGCATGGGCCTGCTCGCCGTCGTGAAGATGCGGTCGATGAATGCCAACACCGTCGACATCACCACGAGCTGGATGCCCAGCGTGCGCGTGCTCGGCGACCTGCGTGCCGGCGTCATCACTTACCGCAACGTCATCCGAGAGCACATGCTGTCGGAAACGCTGGACGAGAAGCTCGCGGCAGAGAAGACGCTTGCGACCGTGATCGAGGCCAACACCAAATTCCGCAAAACTTACGAGGACATGATTACCTCGCCTGAAGAACGGGCACTCTACGGTGAATGGTCCAGGTTCTGGGACGATTACAAGAAGGGCACCCAGGAGGTCATGGCGCTGTCGCGCAAGGAGGCCGGCAAGGTCCCGCACGAGGCGCATGAGCTGAACACCAAGACGGTCAACAAGATCGGGCTTCAGGCCGACGAGGTTCTGCGCAAGGACATCGAGCTCAACACCAAGGGTGGCGACCAGGCCGCGCAGGATGCCGCCAACAGCTACTATTATGCCTTCATGCTGGTCGCGATCATTCTCGGCGCCGCCGTCCTTGTCGGCTCCGGCGTTGGCTTCTACCTGGTGCAGGACGTCTCGAACGGCATCAACTCGATTACCCAGCCGATGCAGGCACTCGGCAAGGGCGACCTTTCCGCCGAGGTTCCGCACCGTGGTGAGAAGACCGAGATCGGCGCCATGGCCGACGTGCTCCAGATCTTCAAGGACGCGCTGATCGCCAAGAAGGCCGCCGACGAGGCTGCCGCCGCCGATGCCGAAGCCAAGATCGAGCGCGGCCGCCGCGTCGACAACATCACCCGCGAATTCGAAACGATGATCGGCGAGATCGTCCAGACCGTGTCGTCGGCCTCGACCCAGTTGGAGGCCTCCGCCTCGACGCTGACCTCGACCGCCGACCGCTCCCAGCGGCTGGCGACCACGGTTGCCGGAGCGTCGGAGGAGGCCTCGACCAACGTGCAGTCGGTGGCCTCGGCCACCGAGGAGATGGCCTCATCGGTCGGCGAGATCAGCCGTCAGGTGCAGGAATCTGCGCGGATGGCGGGCGACGCCGTCGGCCAGGCGCGCACCACCACCGAACGCGTCAGCGAGCTCTCCAAGGCAGCCTCGCGCATCGGCGACGTCGTCGAGCTCATCAACACCATCGCCGGCCAGACCAACCTTCTGGCGCTGAACGCGACCATCGAAGCCGCACGCGCCGGCGAAGCCGGCCGCGGCTTTGCGGTCGTCGCCTCCGAGGTGAAGGCGCTCGCCGAGCAGACCGCGAAGGCGACCGGTGAGATCGGCCAGCAGATTTCCGGCATCCAGGCGGCGACCAACGACTCGGTCGGCGCCATCAAGGAGATCTCGTCGACCATCGAGCGTCTGTCGGAGATCTCATCGGCGATCGCGGCGGCCGTGGAAGAGCAGGGCGCGGCGACCCAGGAGATCGCCCGCAACGTACAGCAGGCGGCGCAGGGCACCCAGCAGGTCTCCTCCAACATCACCGACGTGCAGCGCGGCGCGACCGAGACCGGCACGGCCTCCTCGCAGGTGCTGTCGGCGGCGCAGATGCTGTCGAACGACTCGAACCGGCTCAAGACCGAAGTCAGCAAGTTCCTGACCAACGTCCGCGCGGCCTAGGCTGGCAGGCACGGAATTCCTGAAAGCGGCGTCCGCGGGCGCCGCTTTTTTTACGCGGGGAACAGCGGCTTCTGTCATCTTTCGGGCCTGAGCTGCATATCTGGAATGCGATTTCGCAGTGCGATAGCAGGGAAGTTACCGCAGGTGCCGCAGCGTCGTTGGCCATTTGTGCGGTCTTCAGGTAAATCAGCCGAGGAACCCGCGGGGGCGGTGTTTCCGGTCCCTGATCTGGAATTGCCCAACGAATGATTGCTCTGGTCCGTATTGCCCTGAGCCGGCCCTACACGTTTGTCGTGCTCGCGCTCCTGCTTCTGATCATCGGACCGCTGGCGGCGCTGCGGACGCCGACCGACATCTTCCCGGACATCCGCATCCCCGTGATCGGGGTGGTCTGGCAATACACCGGCCTGCCGCCCGACCAGATGTCGGGTCGCATCACCACGCCGTTTCAGCGCGCGCTGACGACGACGGTCAACGATATCGAGCACATCACCGCCAATTCCTATAACGGCTTTGGCATCATCAAGATCTTCTTCCAGCCGAACGTCGACATCCGCACCGCCAATGCGCAGGTCACCGCGATCTCGCAGACGCTGATCAAGCAGATGCCGCCGGGCGCGACGCCGCCTCTGATCCTGAACTACTCCGCCTCCACCGTGCCGATCGTCCAGGTGGCGCTGTCGGGTGACGGCCTGACCGAGCAGAACCTCGCCGATATCGGCATCAACCAGCTCCGTACTCCGCTGGTCACCGTGCCGGGTGCTGCGATCCCGTATCCGTTCGGCGGCAAGCAGCGCCAGATCCAGATCGACCTCGACCCGACCGCGCTCCAGGCCCGCGGCCTGTCCGGCCAGGACGTCGCCAACGCGCTCGCGGCCCAGAACCTGATCACGCCGGTCGGCACCCAGAAGATCGGGCAGTTCGAATACAACATCCAGCTCAACAATTCGCCGCTGAAGATCGAGGAGCTCGGCAATCTGCCGATCAAGACCGTCAACGGCGCGATGGTCTATGTGCGCGATGTCGCGACTGTGCGCGACGGCAACCCGCCGCAGACCAACATTGTCCATGTCGACGGCAACCGCTCGGTGCTGATGATGGTGCTGAAGGCGGGCGCGACCTCGACGCTCGACATCATCGCAGGCATCAAGCAGAAGGTGATCGACGTCAAGGACCAGCTGCCGGACGCGCTCAAGATCGGCTTCATCGGCGATCAGTCGGTATTCGTCCGCGGCGCCATCGAAGGCGTCGCGTTCGAGGGCGTGATCGCGGCGCTGCTCACCAGCGTCATGATCCTGCTGTTCCTCGGCAGCTGGCGCTCGACCGTGATCATCGCGGTCTCGATCCCGCTCTCCGTGCTCGGCGCCATCATCATGCTGTCGGCGATCGGCGAGACGCTGAACATCATGACGCTCGGCGGCCTGGCGCTCGCCGTCGGCATTCTCGTCGACGACGCCACCGTCACGATCGAGAACATCAACTACCATCTGGAGCAGGGCAAGCCGGTCGAGCAGTCGATCCTCGACGGCGCCAACCAGATCGTGACGCCAGCCTTCGTCTCGCTGCTCTGCATCTGCATCGTGTTCGTGCCGATGTTCTTCCTCACCGGCGTGGCGCGCTTCCTGTTCGTGCCGATGGCGGAAGCGGTGATGTTCGCGATGATCTGGTCGTTTCTGCTGTCGCGCACGCTGGTGCCGACCATGGCCAACTATCTGTTGCAGGCACATGTCCATCACGTGGACGGTCCGCCGAAGTCGCGCAATCCCCTGGTCTGGTTCCAGCGCGGTTTCGAGGCTCGCTTCGAGCGTATTCGCGGCGGCTACCACAATTTCCTCGGACTCGCGCTCGCGCACCGTCCGGTGTTCGTGATCGGCTTCCTCTGCGTGGTCGGCGCGTCCTTCGCGCTGGTGCCGTTCCTCGGGCGCAACTTCTTCCCCGCGGTCGATGCCGGCAACATCCTGATGCACGTCCGCACTCAGGTCGGCACCCGCGTCGAGGAGACCGCGAACCAGCTCGCCGACGTGCAGAAGGCGATCCGCAAGCTGATCCCGGGCGAGATCGAAACGCTGACCGACAACATCGGAATGCCGATCTCCGGTATCAACATGACCTACAACAACACCGGCGTGATCGGCCCGCAGGATGGCGACATCCAGATCAAGCTGAAGGAAGGCCACAAGCCGACCGAGGAGCATGTGCGCGTGCTGCGAGAGCAACTGCCGCGGCTGTTTCCCGGCGTCAGCTTCGCCTTCCTGCCGGCCGACATCGTCAGCCAGATCCTGAATTTCGGCGCGCCGGCGCCGATCGACCTGCAGATCCGTGGTGGCAATCTCAGCGCCAACTTCGCTTATGCCAACAATCTGCTGGCCAAGGTCCGCAGGATTCCCGGCGTCGCCGATGCGCGCATCCAGCAATCGCCGAACAATCCGACCTTCAACATCGACGTCGACCGCACCCGCGCGCAATATGTCGGCCTGACCGAGCGCGACGTCACCAACAGTCTCGTGGTCAACCTTGCTGGCTCCTCACAGGTGGCGCCGACCTACTACCTCAATCCGGATAACGGCGTGTCCTATTCGATCGTGATGCAGACGCCGCAATACCAGATGGATTCGCTCAGCGCGCTTCAGACGCTGCCGATCACGGCGGCCGGCAATTCGCAGTCGCCGATCCTCGGCGGCATCGCCGACATCAGGCGCTCGACCTCGAGCGCAGTGGTCTCGCAATACGACATCCAGTCGATGGTGCAGATCTTCGCCACGACCTCGGGCCGGGATCTCGGCGCGGTCGCGACCGACATCCGCCAGGTGATCGCCGACACCGCCAAGGACGTGCCGAAGGGCTCTTCCGTGGTCCTGCTCGGCCAGGTGCAGACCATGAACAGCGCCTTCACCGGCCTGCTGTTCGGCCTGCTCGGCGCGGTCGTCCTGATCTATTTCCTGATCGTCGTGAACTTCCAGTCCTGGTCCGATCCGTTCGTGATCATCACCGCGCTGCCCGCAGCACTCGCCGGCATCGTCTGGATGCTGTTCGCCACCGAGACGACGCTGTCGGTGCCGGCGCTGACCGGCGCCATCATGTGCATGGGCGTTGCCACCGCCAACAGCGTGCTCGTGATCTCGTTCGCGCGCGAGCGCTACGAAGAGCTCGGCGATCCCATCGCCGCGGCGCTGGAAGCCGGCTTCGTCCGGTTCCGCCCGGTGCTGATGACCGCGCTCGCCATGATCATTGGCATGGCGCCCATGGCCCTTGGGCTCGGCGAGGGCGGCGAGCAGAATGCGCCGCTCGGCCGCGCCGTGATCGGCGGCCTGATCTTTGCAACCTTCGCCACGCTGATGTTTGTTCCCGTGGTGTTCAGCATGGTACACAAGAAGCAAGGCGCCAAAGCCGCCGCCTCCCTGGAGACCCCGCATGTCGCCCACTGAATCCCGCTCCCCGGTGTCGCACCGGAAACTGGGCATCTTCGGCGTGGTGGCGCTGATCGCGGCGGGCCTGGTCGTGGGCACCGGCATCCGTGCCCGCGAGGAGCAGGGCTCCAAGCTGAAGGCCTGGACCGATGACCAGGCCATTCCCAGCGTCGCGGTGACGCTGCCCAATGCCAAGGCTCTCAATGCGACCATCGACTTGCCGGGCCGTCTCGAAGCCTATTATCGCGCGCCGATCTTTGCCCGCGTTCCCGGCTATCTCAAAAGCTGGAGCGCCGACATCGGTGCGCGGGTGAAAGCCGGTCAGGTGATCGCCGAGATCGAGGCGCCCGACCTCGACCAGCAACTGCTTCAGGCCCGCGCCGACCTCGCCAGCCAGCAGTCCAGCGCCAGGCTGTCGGAAGCCACCCTCAACCGCCGCAAGACGCTGGTCGCCTCCAACTTCGTCTCCGCGCAGGAGATCGACGAGCGTACCGCCGATCTCTCCAACAAGAACGCGGCGGTTCGCTCGGGCCAGGCCAATGTCGAGCGGCTCGAGGCGCTGGCCGGTTACAAGAAGATCACCGCTCCGTTTGACGGCGTGGTCACGGCGCGCGACACCGACGTCGGTGCGCTGATCAATTCAGGCGGCGGCTCGGGCCCGGCGATGTTCGTGGTCTCCGACATCACCAAGCTGCGCGTCTACATCAACGTGCCCCAGAACTACGTGCCCGCGATCAAGATGGGGGCCAAGGCCGCCATCGTGCTGCCGGAGTATCCGAACCGGACCTTCCAGGCGACGGTGGAGGCCTCCTCGCAGGCGGTTGACGTCGCCTCCGGCACGACGCGCATGCAACTCGGTCTCGACAATTCCTCAGGCGAGCTGATGCCCGGCGGCTACGCCAGCGTGAAGCTCAGCCTGCAGCGCGACTCCGCGCCGCTCAGCATTCCCGCCAGCGCGCTGATCTTCAACGGCAGCGGCCTGCGCGTCGCAACCGTCGGTCCGGACGACAAGGTGCTGTTCAAGCCCGTGACCATCGCCCGCGACCTCGGCCGCGAGATCGAGCTTGCCTCGGGAATTGCAGCGGATGATCGCGTCATCACCGCACCACCGGACGGCCTTTCCGACGGCGACCAGGTCCGCGTCACCGGCACCGGCGCCAAGGGCAAGCCGGCGACCGCGTCGGAGAAGCAGGCGCCGAAGGGGTAGGGCGAGTTTGTAGGGTGGGTTAGCGAAGCGTAACCCACCACTGTTCGTCTTCGCGCAAGCAAAAGAGGTGGGTTACGCCTTCGGCTAACCCACCCTACGAGACTACGCCACCCGCCACTCCGGCACGCCATCCGCAGCCATCGCGATCTCGCCGAGCGAGCCCACCGGCGTGCGGTCCATGTTCAGCAGATGCGCCAACGTCGCGGTATCGCTCGCGGGAATCCGCGCCAGTGTGCGCCTGTCATCTTCCGTCCGCAGCATCGCCACGCCGTGCTCGACATCGCCGGCCCGGCCGTAGAGCACCGTAAAGCTCTCGACCTTGCCTTTGCCCGAGACATCCGTGACGAACTCCGGCACCGCGCGCCTGTTGCCGTCCGCCGCCGCCTGCACGCTCGTCTCCTGTGCCAATGCTTCACGCGGCGGCACTTTCGACACCACCAGCGCATGATGCTTGGTGACGAAGCCGCCCTGGCCGTAGAGCAGGCCGAGCGTTGCGCCGTCGCGCACCCGCCGCACCATCGCGCAGGCGGCATGGGTCATGTAGGTGTTGAGCGGCGCACCGAAGAAGGTGAGGCCGCCTGTCACGGTCGGCTGCACGTCGGCACCCAGGCCCAGCGTCCGCCGCGCCATCTTGGGCACGCACGGGAAGCAGCTATAGAGCTCGATCGCATCGAACGTCTTGCCGTCGCCGCCGGCGAGATCCATCACGGCCTTCAAGACGGCATTCTGCGAATGGCTCTCGTAAAACTGGTCGCGCAAGAGATAGTCGCGCGGCTCCTCGGCCGAGGCGCCGCCGAGCGGGTAGACGAGCTTGTCCTCGGCGATGCCGGCCGCACGCGCCCTGGCGAGGCTGGTGAGCAGCAGCGCGCCGCCCATGTTGACGCCGGGGTTTGCGACCATGAGCTTGTTGTAGGGCCAGGCGATCAGGCGGTTGTCCGCGGTCGGCGTCGTGATTTCGTCGGGCGCATAGCGCCGCTTCAGCCAGGCATTTGGATTTTGCGCGGCGGCTTCCGAATAGCGCGACCACAGCACGCCTGACTCCGCCATCGCCTCGCGCGGCGTCTGGCCCCAATGGGCGGATGATGCCGCTTCATAGAACGGATACACCGTGACCGGCCGGAACACGCCGAGCTTCACGGCCAAGGGTTTCTGGAACGCTGCGCCGCGCTTCGGCTCCTCGACGTCATGGGCGAACGGCGTCCATGGCAGCTTCGTGCCGGCGCGCTCCGCCTTGGTCGCCGTCGACTGTGCCTCCGCGCCGCAAACTGCGGCAACACTGCATTCACCGCGCGCGATGCGCTTTGCGGCTTCGTGGATGTAGCGGATCGGGCTCTCGCCGCCGACCGGGCCGTAATAGCAATGCGACGGCGAGATGCCGAGCCGTTGCGCCAGCAGCTGCTCCGGATCGCGATATCGCCAGCTCAGGAAGTTGACGACGTCGAGCGACTGCACCTCGCCGAGCAGCTTTGCGCCGGCATCAGCTTCCGCGCGCAGCAAGGCCTGTTCGAGCAGATCGAGCGGCTCGAGGCCGTCGGTAATCTCCTTTGGACGGTCGACGATCTCGCCGATGCCGACGATGACGGGGATTCGGTCTGGGGGGATGCTGCTCTTGTCGGTCATGGCCTCAATTCACAATGTCAGTTGTTTCGTCATTGCGAGCACAGCGAAGCAATCCAGAATCTTTCCGTGGGCAGCAGTCTGGATTGCTTCGCTGCGCTCGCAATGACGGTGTGTGGCAATCACTCCGCCACCAGCGCATTCATGTGCTCGACGGCTTCGGCAAACTCTTCCTTGAACTCCTGCACCACCGCGCCGGCCGACTTCACGCTGTCGATCAGCCCGACGCCCTGGCCGACGAAGTAACTCACGAGATCGCGCGCTTTCGCGTTGCCGCCCGCAGCGGCGCGGTCGATCGCGTTGAAGGCGTCACGGCTGACGATGCTTTGCAACGGCATCGGCAATGCGCCGGGGCTCTCGGCTGCGCGGTCCCAGGCGTCGGTCCAGACCGAGCGAAGTTGCCGCGCCGGCTTTCCGGTGCGGCCCTTCGAGCGCACCGCATCGCGCGACGACGCCGCGATCATCTTCTCGCGAAAGATCTCCGTGGTCTCGGCCTCGACGGTGGCAAGCCACACCGAGCCGGTCCAGGCGCCCGCGGCACCCATCGCCATGCAGGCCGCCATCTGCCGTCCCGTCATGATGCCGCCGGCCGCCAGCACCGGCACGTCGCGGATCTTCTTGATCGCCTTGATCACCTCCGGCACCAGCACCATGGTCGAGACCTCGCCGCAATGGCCGCCGGCTTCGGTGCCCTGGACCACGAGGATATCGACACCGGCCGCGACCTGCCGCAGCGCGTGCTCCTTGGCGCCGACCAGCGCCGCGACCGGCACGCCGTGCTTTCTGCCCATCTCGATCATCGCCTTCGGCGGCACGCCGAGAGCATTGGCGATCAGGCGGATCGGGTGCTTGAACGAGACCTCCAGCAGCTCCAGCGCGGTCCTGCCATCGAACGGCTGCGGCTGGTTGTCAGCGACCTCGGTGGTCGTGAGTTCGATGTCGTATTTCTTCAGGAGATCGCGCGTGTAGTTGCGGTGCTCCTGTGGCACGCGTGCTTCAAGGCTCTTCCAGGTGACGTTCTTCTCGCCCGCAGTCGAGATGTTTTCGGGGATCAGAACGTCGATGCCGTAAGGCTTGCCGTCGACGTGCTCGTCGATCCATTTCAGCTCGCGCTCCAGCGTATCCGGCGTGTGCACGGTCGCACCCAACACGCCAAAGCCGCCGGCGCGGCTGACGGCGGCGACGACATCGCGGCAATGGCTGAAGGCGAGCAGCGGGAAATCGATGCCCAGCATGTCGCAGATCGGCGATTTCATCGTTCTCTCCCGGCGGCCTCGCGTTGCTGTCATTGCAATCTTGAGCGAAGGCTCATCGACGCTAGACCATCGTCTCGCGCCATGCCAATCCGGATTTGGCGTCGCATCTTGCGTGCACACGCCGTGTTGCGCGAAGCCGTACGCCTGGCTCGACAGATGCGGGCTCTGGTGCAGGTCGTCCGCGGCGATGTCGAATGCATGACGCGGTCGCGAGGCCCGCGCCGGACGCAGGGCCGGCAGGGCTTGCCATCGGCCGTCCGTGGGCTAATTAATGCAAGCGCATCTTTTTCGCCGGAGCCCTTCACATGACCGACACCCCCGCCTACGTGCCGCCCAAGGTCTGGACCTGGAACAAGGAGAACGGCGGACAGTTCGCCAGCATCAACCGTCCCATTGCCGGTCCCACCCATGACAAGGAGCTGCCGGTCGGCAAGCATCCCTTCCAGCTCTATTCGCTGGCGACGCCGAACGGGGTGAAGGTCACGGTCATGCTGGAGGAGCTTCTGGCGCTCGGCCACAAGGGCGCGGAATACGACGCCTGGCTCATCAAGATCGGCAACGGCGATCAGTTCGGCAGCGGCTTTGTCGACATCAATCCGAATTCCAAGATCCCGGCGCTGATGGACCGCTCCGGCCCGGAGCCGATCCGGGTGTTCGAGTCCGGCTCGATCCTGTTCTACCTCGCGGAAAAGTTCGGCGCCTTCCTGCCGAAGGACATCAGGAGCCGCACTGAAGCGATGTCGTGGCTGTTCTGGCAGATGGGCAGCGCGCCTTATCTCGGCGGTGGCTTCGGCCACTTCTACGCCTACGCGCCGACCAAGATCGAATACGCCATCGACCGTTTCGCGATGGAGACCAAGCGCCAGCTCGACGTGCTCGACCGCCGGCTCGCCGACAACGAATATCTCGCGGGCAGCGAATACACCATCGCCGACATGGCGGTGTGGCCCTGGTACGGCGCGCTCGCCAAGGGGCTGGTCTATGGCGCCGGCGAATTCCTCTCGGTGCAGGACTACAAGCACGTGCAGCGCTGGACCGACCAGATCGCCAAGCGCCCTGCCGTCAAGCGCGGCCGCATGGTCAACCGTGTCTCCGGCGATCCCGCCAGCCAGCTCCACGAGCGGCATGATGCCGGCGATTTCGACACCAGGACGCAGGACAAGGTCGGCGAGGCCGCCGCGTCGTAGTCCCTTCGCCTCTCCCCGGAATTTGCGCAAGCAAATTCCCGGTGAGGGGGACTCTCCGCGAGTCCGACTGACAGCATCCTCGCGGAGACTCCCCCTCATCCCAACCTTCTCCCCGCAAGCGGGGAGAAGGGGAAGAAGATCACCCCATGCTCAGCTCGTGTCGTCCCACCACCATCCAGTGCACCTCGTCCGGACCATCCGCAAAGCGCAGATGGCGGACGTCCTGGTACATTTCGGCGAGCGGGGTCCAGTGCGAGATGCCGGTGGCGCCGTGCATCTGGATCGACTGGTCGATGATCTTGCAGGCGCGCTCCGGCACCATGGCCTTGACCATGGAGACCCAGACGCGGGCCTCCTTGTTGCCGAGCACGTCCATGGCCTTGGCGGCCTTCAGCACCATCAGCCGCATCGCCTCGATCTCGCAGCGCGCCTGCGCGATGATCTGCATGTTGCCGCCGAGATGGGCGATCTTCTTGCCGAAGGCTTCGCGGGTGAGGCCACGCTGCACCATCAAATCGAGCGCCTTCTCGGCCTTGCCGACGGTGCGCATGCAGTGATGAATGCGGCCCGGGCCGAGCCGGAGCTGCGAGATCTCGAAGCCGCGGCCTTCGCCAAGCAGAATGTTCTCCTTGGGTACGCGGACGTTGTTGAAGCGCATGTGCATGTGGCCGCGCGGCGCGTGGTCCTGGCCGAACACGTACATGGGGCCGAGCACCTCGACACCGGGCGTGTCGCGCGGCACCAGGATCTGCGACTGCTGCTTGCTCGGCGCCGCATCCGGATTGGTCTTCACCATCACGATGAGGATCTTGCAGCGGGGATCGCCGACACCGGAGATGTAGTACTTCTCGCCGTTGATGACCCATTCGTCGCCGACGAGCTTGGCGGTGGTCGAGATGTTCTTGGCATCGGAGGAGGCGACGTTCGGCTCGGTCATGACATAGGCGGAGCGGATCTCGCCGTTCATCAGCGGCTTCAGCCACTTCTCCTTCTGCTCCTTGGTGCCGACGCGCTCCAGCACCTCCATGTTGCCGGTATCAGGCGCCGAGCAGTTCATGCTCTCCGAGGCCAGCGGGCTCTTGCCGAGCTCGGATGCGATATAGGCATAGTCGAGATTCTTCAGGCCCTGGCCGGTCTCGTCGTCGGGCAGGAAGAAGTTCCAGAGGCCTTCCTGCTTGGCCTTGTTCTTGGCCTTCTCCAGCACCTCGAGTTGCTTCGGCGTGAAGCTCCAGCGGTCTTCCTTGCCCTCGCCGGCCTTGGCGAACTCGATCGACATCGGCTCGACGGTGTCGCGGATGAACTTCCTGACGTGATCGTAGAGCGGCCGCACCTGGTCCGACATCCTGAGGTCGTTAAGCTCGTCGCCGGGATTGAGGGTGTAGTTGGTGGTGCGGGGAATATAGGTGTGTTTTGTCATTGTTCCTCCCGGGGTCGCTGAGCTCGTTGGAGCCGGAGAATAGTCGCAGCGTCGCCAAAGTGCGAGCGCGCATTTTCCAATCCGAGCCATGCCATGCGATGGAATATCGCGAGGGCGTTTGAAATGTTGTTTGAATGGGCTGTTGAGGAGCCGTAGCCCGGATGGAGCGCAGCGCAATCCGGGACAGAGCGAGCGTTGCGCAACCCCGGATTACGCTGCGCTCCATCCGGGCTACGACCGTGCGTGTGTGGCTAGTTCGCCATCCGATGCATCGCGCAGATCTTGTTGCCGTCGAGGTCGCGCAAATAGGCAATATAGAGGTTGACGCCGGGGCCCTGGCGGATGCCGGGAGGATCTTCGCAGGGAACGCCGCCAGCGGCGATGCCGGCCGTATGCCATGCATTGACCTGCTCGGGCGAGTTGGCGGCAAAGCCGATGGTGCCGCCATTCGCAGGCGTCGCCGCTTCGCCGTTGATCGGCTTCGTCACCGAGAACACGCCGGTCTTGGTGATGTAGAAGATGCGGTGGCCATCGACGCGCGCCGGCCGCACTTCGAGCGTGGACAGCAAATTGTCATAGAAGGCCTTGGCCTTGTCGAGGTCGTTGGTGCCGATCATGATGTGCGAGAACATTGCCCATTCCCCTCAGAGTTTGTAGCCCGGATGGAGCGAAGCGTAATCCGAGTCTTGCTTACTTTTGAAAATCCCGAATTGCGCTGCGCTCCATCCGGGCTACGAGACTCAAAACGCCGTATAGCCGCCGTCGATCACGAACGTATCCGCGGTGTGGTACGACGACGCCTTGCTCATCAGATATACCGCGATGCCGCCGAAATCGCTGGCCTCTCCGAAACGCCGCACCGGAATGCGCGGCATCACGTTGGCCACGAACTTCTCGTTGGCCATCAGGCCCGAGGTCATGTCGCTCTTGATCCAGCCGGGCAGGATCGCATTCGCGGTGACGCCGTGGCGCGCCAGCTCGACGCCGAGCGCGCGGACCAGCGCGTTGATTGCGGCCTTGGTCGCGGCATAGTGCTCGTTGCGCGCGGTGCCGAAGATCGAGGCGAGGCTCGAGGTCGCCACCAGCCGGCCGAAGGGATCGCCCGCCTCGGCGCGCTGGGTCATGTGTTTTGCGGCCGCCTGGAACGCGTGGAACACGCCGTCGAGATTGGTCGCAAACATCGTGCGCCATTCGTCCTCGGTGCGCTCGATGAAGGAGCGACGGCCGCCGCCGCCGATACCGGCATTGGCGAAGCAGCCGTCGACCCGGCCGAATGTGTCGAGCGTGGCCTTCATCGCGGCATTGACCGAGGCCGGGTCGGTGACGTCGCAGACCCGCGCGTCGACCTTGCCTGATAACCCCGCCAGGCTCGCGGCAGCGGCCTTGTTCTTGTCAGGATTGCGACCCCAGATCGAGACATTGCAGCCCTGGCCGGCGAGCGCGTGTGCGATGCCGAGCCCGATGCCGCCATTGCCGCCGGTGATCACGGCGACCCGGCCTGAAAGGTCGAAAAGGTTCATGGCGCGTTTCCTTGTTTTTGCTTGGCGCGCATCAGCCGCTGCGCGCAAGATTGCTTGCTATGCTCCGATCACCATGGACAAGACCGCGCCAAAAATCAAATATGCGCCCCGGCAAAAGCAATTCCGGTCTGCGAAACTGACACAGGCCGCAACTCACGAGGAAACCATGCGGTTCAAACACGTCACGCTCGATCTCGATGGTTCGGTCGCGATCCTCAAGCTCGACCATCAGGAGGTGATGAACGCGGTCTCCGTGGACATGCTGGGCGGTCTCGCGGAAGCGCTCGACGCGATCGAGGAGAAGAAGGACGAGGTGCGCTGCGTCGTGCTGACGGGCGCGGGGCGGGCGTTCTGCACCGGCGCCAATCTGCAGGGCCGCAACAACCAGTCGAAGAAGACCAAGGCCGGCCTGACGCTCGAGACCGGCTTTCATCCCTTCCTGCGCCGCATCCGCAATCTGCATTGCCCGATCGTGACTGCGGTCAACGGTCCGGCGGCCGGCGCCGGCATGAGCTTCGCGTTGCTCGGCGACATGATTTTATGCGCGCGCTCGTCCTATTTCCTGCAAGCCTTCCGCCGTATCGGCCTCGTGCCGGATTGCGGCTCGACCTGGCTCTTGCCGCGGCTGATCGGCAAGGCGCGCTCGATCGAATTGTCGCTGATGGGCGAGCGACTTCCCGCCGAGAAGGCGCTGGAATGGGGCCTCGTCAACCGCGTCTATGATGACGGCGTGCTGATGGAGGAGGCGATGAAGCTTGCGCGCGACCTCGCCAGCGGCCCGACGGTCGCGCTGTCGCTGATTCGCAAGCTCTATTGGGACAGCCCGGAGAATTCCTTCGAGGATCAGCTCAATCTCGAATTCCAGTGCCAGCTCCGTGCTGGCGACACGGATGATTTCCGCGAAGGCGTCGGCGCGTTCCTGGAGAAGCGCCCTGCGCAGTTCAAGGGCAAATGATCGAGGCTGAGCTTTCCCGCAGCGTTGCGCGCTGGTGCGAGGGGGCGACCGGCGTGACCGGCGCGGCCAAGCTGTCCGGCGGCGCCAGCCAGGAGACCTGGCGCTTCGACATCATGCATCCCGATGGGCCGATCGGTGCCATCTTGCGCCGCTCGCCGAAAGGTTATGGCGCGGCGCCGACGCGCGCGGCGGGTCTTGCCGCCGAAGCGCAACTGATGCAGCTCGCATTCGAGGCCGGCGTGCCGTCGCCGCGCGTGATGCATGTGCTGACGCCGGACGACGATCTCGGCACCGGCTTCATCATGCAGCGCGTCGAGGGCGAAACCATTGCGCGCAAGATCCTGCGCGACGACGAGTTCGCGGCAGCGCGGCCGCTTCTCGCACGGCAGATCGGCGGCGTGCTCGCGAAGCTGCACAGGCTGCCAGGCGACAAATTGCCCGAGCTGCGCAGCCGGTCCGCGACAGAGGAGATCTCTGAGTTCGAACGCGACTATCGCAGCCTGGACTGGCCCAAGCCTGTGTTCGAGCTGGCGCTGCGGTGGCTGCGCGACCACGATCCGGGCCCGTCGGCCGAGACCACGCTGGTGCATGGCGATTTCCGCAACGGCAATCTCATCATCGGTGCCGACGGCGTGCGCGCGGTGCTGGACTGGGAGCTCGCCCATCTCGGCGATCCCATGGAGGATCTCGGCTGGGTCTGCGTGAACTCCTGGCGCTTTGGCGAGATCGACAAGCCGGTCGGCGGCTTTGGCTCGCGTGAGGAGCTGTTCGCCGGCTATGAGGCGGCTGGGCGCAAGGTCGATTCATCGCGTGTCAAATTCTGGGAAGTGATGGGCACGCTGCGCTGGGGCATCATGTGCGGCGGCATGATGCAGCGCTTTCGCGAAAGTCCGGACCATTCGATGGAACGCGCCATGATCGGCCGTCGCGCTTCGGAGACCGAGATCGATCTGTTGCGGCTGCTGGCGCCGCGGGGGAGTTGACCATGCAGGACGAGCCGACCCCGATCGAGCTGACCAAGTCAGTCGCCGATTTCCTCCGCAACGACATCACGCCGCTGATCTCCGGCCACCAGGCCTTCAAGCTGCGCGTCGCCATCAACATCCTCGATCTCGTCACACGGCAGTTGACGCGGGAGGAGGGGAGCGAAGCTGCGGAGGTGGAGCGGCTGCGTGCTCTGCTCGGCCTGGACGGGTCGGTCACGGACCTGAACCGCGCACTCGCCGAGCGCATCGCCACGGGCGAGGTCGATCTCGCGACGCCGGGCCTTGCCGAGCATCTGTGGCAGACGACGATGGACAAGCTTGCGGTGGATCAGCCGAATTACGCGTCGTACAAGCGCGAGCTTTCAAGAGACGGGTAGGGCGCAGTCCCATCCTCCGTCATTGCGAGCGCAGCGAAGCAATCCAGAGTCGTTCCGCGGAGACAGTCTGGATTGCTTCGCTGCGCTCGCAATGACGAGGAGAGAGGAGGTCCTACTTCCCCATCCATTTCGGCGGCCGCTTCTCGGAAAACGCCTTCGGGCCCTCGATGTAGTCCTGCGAGGCCACCATCGCCTTCACCGCCGGATAGTCGCGCTGCTCCTCGATCGCCTGCTCCAGCGAGACGCCGAGGCCCTTCTGGATCGCCTGCTTCGAGGCGCGGATCGACATCGGCGAATTCTTGGTGATCATCTCGGCCCAGCGCAGCGCGGCCGCGAGCGCCTCGCCCTGCGGCACCACCTCGTTGACGAAGCCGAGTTCGAGACCCTCCTTGGCGCTGACATGGCGCGCGGTGAGGATCATGCCCATGGCGCGCTTCAGCCCGATCTGGCGCGGCAGCCGGTGCAGGCCTCCGGCGAGTGCGGCCAGCCCCACGCGCGGCTCGGGCAGGGCGAAGGTCGCGTTCTCCGAGGCAATGATGAGGTCGCAGGCGAGCGCGATCTCGAAACCGCCGCCCATGGCGACGCCGTTGACCGCGGCGATGATCGGCTTGTCGCAGTCGAAGCGCGCGGTGAGGCCGGCAAAGCCGCCCTTGTCCCAGCCGCGCTTGCCGCCGGCCGCCTGCCACTTCAGATCGTTGCCGGCGCAGAACGCCTTGTCGCCGCTACCCGTGACGATCGCGATCCACTGCTCGGGATCGGCGGAGAAATCGTCAAATACCTTTTGCAGCTCGAAATGCGCGTCGGTGTGCAGCGCGTTGTAGACCTCGGGCCGCGACAGCGTGACGATCGTGATCGCCCCCTTACGTTCCACCTTGGAAAATTTCAGCTCCATCGCGCGCTCCCGCAGTTTCTCGTGAAGGAATATCGCCGGAATACTACCGCGCCTCCGCGCTAGAGCACCATCGAATTGCGCAATGCGCCCTGCGCATTCGGCACGCCTCCCATTGCTTGACTTGCGCGCGCTCTTCTCACCTTAATCGTGCGAAGCAAAGCTGCGCCCAGCGCCTTAACGCAAAACGAAAAAACACCCGGGAGAGAGCCGTGGATTTCTCATTGCCTGCCGATCTCGTCGCCTATCTCGCGGAGCTCGACCGTTTCATCGAACGCGAGATCAAGCCGCTGGAAGAGGCCGATGATAATATCCGCTTCTTCGATCATCGTCGCGAATGGGCGCGCACCGATTTCGAGAATGACGGGCTGCCGCGCCACGAATGGGAAGCGTTGCTGCGCAAGGCCAAGGATCTCGCGGACGCCGCCGGTCATTTGCGCTTTGCGGTGCCGAAGCAATATGGCGGCAAGAATGGCTCCAACCTCTGGATGGCGGTGATCCGCGAGCACTTTGCCGCCAAGGGGCTCGGCCTTCACAACGATCTCCAGAACGAGCATTCCATCGTCGGCAACTTCCCCGTCGCGACCATGCTCGATCGCTACGGCCGCGAGGATCAGAAGGCGATGATCGACGGCTCGATCAAGGGCAAGTATCGCATCACCTTCGGCTTGACCGAGCCGCAGCACGGCTCGGATGCGACCCATATGGAAACGCGCGCGGTGCCGGCGACCCGCGACAACGTCAAGGGCTGGATCATCAACGGCGAGAAGATGTGGACGACCGGCATGCACGTTGCCACGCATTGCGCTCTGTTCGCGCGGACGTCAGGCAATGACGGCGACGCGCGCGGCATCACCTGCTTCCTGGTGCCGGCCAAGAGCCATGGCGTTAAGATCGAAGAGTACATGTGGACCTTCAACATGCCGACCGATCATCCCCGCGTCAGCTTCACGGACGTGTTCGTTCCCGAGGATGCGCTGTTCGGCGAGGTCGGCCGCGGCCTGTCGCTGGCGCAATGTTTTGTCCATCAGAACCGCATTCGGCAGGCGGCGAGTTCGTTGGGGGCAGCGGTCTACTGCATCAACGAGAGCGTAAAGTATGCGCGCGAGCGAAAACCGTTCGGCAAGGCGCTGGCCGAGAACCAGGCGATCCAGTTCCCGCTGGTCGAGCTTGCGACCCAGGCCGAGATGCTGCGGCTGCTGATCCGCAAGACCGCCTGGGAGATGGACAAGCTCACCGAGGAGCAGATCGAGCGCACGCTCTCCGACCGCGTCTCGATGTGCAATTACTGGGCAAACCGCCTCTGTTGCGAATCCGCCGACCGCGCCATGCAGGTTCACGGCGGCATGGGCTATTCACGCCACAAGCCGTTCGAGCACATCTACCGCCACCACCGCCGCTACCGCATCACCGAGGGCAGCGAGGAGATCCAGATCCGCAAAGTGGCGGGATTTTTGTTCGGCTATATGGGGCCGGGGAAGCATTGAGGGATTGTTGCGAACTATCTCTCCACGTCGGGCTATCTCTCCACGTCGTCCTGGCGAAAGCCAGGACCCATTACCCCAGGGAGAAGTGGTCGAGGCAGGCTGGCAACACGAGTCTTCGCCAAACCACTCCTTGGGGTAATGGGTCCTGGATCGGCGCTTCGCTGCGCTACGCTTGTCCAGGACGACGAGGCTAGCTAATTCACCCTTCTATCCTTCCCTGCCCAATACGGCTCCCTCAATTGCCGCCGCAGAATCTTGCCTGACGGATTCCTCGGCAGCGCCGGCAAAAACTCCACGCTCTTCGGCGTCTTGAAGCCGGCGATACGCTCGCGGGTGAAGTTGATGATGTCGGTGGCGGTCGCCTGCTTGCCGGGCTTCATCACCACGACGGCCTTCACCGCCTCGCCCCATTTGTCGTCGGGGATGCCGATCACGGCAGCTTCCGCGACGTCGGGATGATCGCACAGCGCGCTCTCGACCTCGGCCGGGTAGATGTTCTCGCCGCCAGAGATGATCATGTCCTTGATGCGGTCGTGGATGTAGAGATAGCCGTCTTCGTCCATGTAGCCGGCATCACCCGTGCGCAGCCAGCCGTCTTCGCGCAGCGTCGCGGCGGTCGCTTCCGGCAGGTTCCAGTAGCCGGCCATGTTGGAGCCCGAGCGCGTGGCGATCTCGCCGACCTCGCGCGGCGGCAGCGGCTTGCCGTCGACATCGAGGATCGCGATCTCGATGCCCGGCAGCGCCCTGCCGGCCGAGCGCATCCGCTCCAGCCCCTCGACATGATCTTCCGGCGGCAATGCGACGATGGTGCCGGTGGTCTCCGTCATGCCGTACATCTGCACAAAACCGCATTTAAAGATCTCGATGCATTCCTTCAGCAGCGCGGCCGGAATGGGGGAGGCGCCGTACAGCATGTATTTCAATCGGGAGAAATCGACAGTCCTCGCGCGCGGCTGCCGCACGACGAACTGCATCGCGGCGGGCACCATGAACAGCTTTGTGATGCCTGATAGCTCGAAGAAGTCCAGCACCTTGGTCGGATCGAACTCGCGCGCGATCACGCCGCGGGCGCCGTGGTAGAGTCCCATCACGCCCCAGCCGGAGCCGCCGATGTGGAAGATCGGCATCGCGACCAGCGACACGTCGTCGGTCGACCACCGGTTCCACTCGGGTTTGTCCTCGGCATTGCCGGTTTGCACGAGGTTGAGGAAGTTCGCATGCGACAGCATCGCGCCCTTCGGCTTGCCTGTCGTACCCGACGTATAGAGCTGGATCGCGATGTCCCGGGTCGCGATCGGCACCTTGGGATCGTCGCCACTCTGTGCATCGCGCCACGCCGCAAAGTCCTGCCATTCCGGTGCGCCGCCTTCGGTGGTGATGACGCTACGCACGCCCGGCAACTGGTCCTTGATCTGGCGGACCTGGGTGATGAACTCAGGTCCCACGAACAGCACCGGCGCCTTGCAATCGCTCACGATGAAGGCGACCTCGGGGCCCGCGAGCCGCCAGTTCACCGGCGCCATCACCATGCCGGCCTTCATCGCGCCCATCAGCAGCTCGAAATAGATGTCGCTGTTCTTGCCGAGATAGGCGATGCGCTCGCCCTTGTTCACACCCATCGCGATCAGCGCATTGGCGACGCGATTGGTCTTGATGTCGAATTCGGCGAAGCTGGTGACACGACCTTCGAACTCGAAGGCGATCGCATTGCCGCGGCTCTTGGCGCGCTCGCGCACCATGTCGGCGAGGTCAGCCAATGGCTGTGTGGTGGACATGTCTCTCCCGTGACGTCTTGTTTTTATGGTGCGGAGTGTGGCGTCATCCGCGGGCGATGACAAGACGGGAGAGGGTCGTTCGCTCTCTCAACATTGTCGTCCCGGCGAAGGCCGGGATCCATAGCCACAAAACGCAATTTGGCGAAGACTGGTCATGACCAATCTTCGCCAAAAAACATTCGGTGGTAATGGGTCCTGGCTTTCGCCAGGACGACTACGTCACCCCCGCTTCGCCCGATCCTTTTCATTCTGCGCCATGATGCTCTCGCGCGCGGTTTTCCAGTCGTCGTCGCTCCAGTCGCGGAGCTGGTAGAAATTGCCGCCCATGGCGAGCGCCTGCGCGCCGTCCATGGCGATGGTCTCGCCGCTGATCCAGTCGCAACCGCCGGAAATCAGGAACACCGCGACGTTCTGCAATTCCTCCATGGTGCCGACGCGGCCCATCGGGTTCATCGCCTTGGTGCGCGCGCCGGCCTCATCACCCGGCTTGATACGCTTGCTCATGCCCTCGGTCGGGATCTCACCCGGCGCGATCGTGTTCAGCCGGATGCCGTAGCGGCCCCATTCGGTCGCAAGCGACATCGTCATGGCATGGATCGCCGACTTGCTCATCGCCGACGGCACCACGTAAGGCGAGCCGTTGCGCACCCAGGTCGTGGTGATCGAGACGACGTTGCCGGGCTGCTTCAACGCGATCCAGCGCTTGCCGACCGCCTGCGTCACGTAGAACGTGCCGTGCATGACGATGTTGGCGACGGCGTCGAAGCCGCGCGGCGACAGCTCCTCGCTGCGCGAGATGAAATTCCCGGCGGCGTTGTTGATGAGGTCGGTGAGGGGGCCGTCGCGAAAGATGGTCTCGATCATCTCCTCGACCGCGAGCGCGTTGCGGATATCGACGCCGTGGCTGGTGACGCGGCCGCCATACTCGGCCATCAGCTCGGTCGCGGTTTCGTCGCAGACGATCTTGCGCCGGCCGCAGATGTGCACCTCTGCGCCGAGCTGCAGGAAGCGCGCCGCCATCGACTTGCCGAGCCCGGTGCCGCCGCCGGTCACGAGGATGCGTCGTCCCGCCAGAAGATTTTCCTTGAACATGGCTGTTTCCCCGGTCGCGATTGTCGGTTAATTGATCAATTGACTAAATCCGGCTGCCGTCGTCCTGTAAAGCGGCACCGAACAAGAACAGCAGGGAACCAGGGGAGAATTCATCCATGGAAGAGCGCGTCTCGATCTCGATCTCGGAAGGCGTCGCCGACGTGCGCCTAGTGCGCGCGGACAAGATGAATGCGCTGGATCAGGCCATGTTCGAGGCCCTTGTCGCCGCAACCGATCGGCTTTCGAAGGAAAAAGGTGTGCGCGCCGTCGTCCTGTCCGGTGAGGGCCGCGCCTTCTGCGCCGGTCTCGACATGGGGCGTTTTGCCGCCATGAAAGAGAAGGGCGGCAACGGAATTCCGGGTGGCGAAAATCGCGATCTCACCAAGCGCACGCACGGCCAAGCGAATTTTGCGCAACAGGCAGTGTGGGGCTGGCGACAGCTTCCCGTGCCGGTGATCGCCGCGATCCAGGGCGTCGCCTTCGGCGGCGGCTTCCAGCTCGCGCTCGGTGCCGACATGCGCTTCCTCACCCCGGATGCGCGGATGTCGGTGATGGAAATCAAATGGGGTCTGGTGCCCGACATGGCGGGCACGCCGATCCTGGCCTCGCTCGTGCGCGACGACGTCTTGCGCGATCTCACCTACACCGGCCGCATCTTCTCCGCGCAGGAGGCGATGGCTTACGGTCTCGCTACGCGCATCTGCGACGACCCGCGCGGGAGCGCCCTCGACGTCGCGCGCGAGATCGCGGGAAAAAGCCCCGATGCGATCCGCGCCGCGAAACGCATGCTCAACAATCTCTCGGTCGATCCGGGCCCCGCGCTACTCGCCGAGTCCGTCGAGCAGCAGAAGTTGATCGGCAGCGCGAACCAGACCGAGGCGGTGCGTGCCAATCTGGAGAAGCGCGCGCCGAAGTTTGCGGACTGACAAACTCTCCGTCATGGCCGGGCAAAAGCGCGAAGCGCGTCTTCGCGCTAGATGTCCCGGCCATCCACGTTCTTGGTACGAAGCGGCAAGCAAGAACGTGGATCACCGGGACAAGCCCGGTGATGACGACTAACGGACATCGTCGCTAAACAACAAAGAAAAACAAATGAGCGAAACGTCAAATTTCCTCGGCATCGTCTCCGGCGGGCGCAGCCGCTCCCATGCCGAGGTTGCTGATCGTGCCGACCGCATCGCGAGCGGTCTCAGCCAGATCGGCGTCAGGCAGGGCGATTGCGTCTGCATGCTGATGCGCAACGACATCGCCTTCGTCGAAGCCGCTTACGCCGCGATGCGGCTGGGCGCCTATGGCGTGCCGATCAACTGGCACTTCAAGCCGGAGGAGATCAATTACATCCTGAACGATACCGGCACCTCCGTGCTGATCGGCCATGCCGACATGCTGCATGCCTTGCGCGATGCGATCCCGAAAGGCGTCACCGTGCTCAGCGTGCCGACGCCTCCGGAGATCCTGTCCAGCTACAAGATCGATCCCGATCATCTGAAGACGCCGGACTTTGCGATCGATTTCGAATCCTGGCTTGCGCGATTCCAGCCCTATGACGGCCCGATCGTGCCGCAGCCCATGAACATGATCTACACCTCGGGGACGACAGGCCATCCCAAGGGCGTACGGCGCAATGCACCGACGCCGGAACAGGCGGCCGCCGGCGAGCGCATGCGCGCGATGATCTACGGGCTGAAGCCCGGCGCCCGCACGATCCTGCCGGGTCCACTCTATCACTCCGCGCCGAACTCGTTCGGCATCCGCGCCGGCAAGCTTGGCGGCGCACTGGTGCTGATGCCCCGCTTCGAGCCCGAGGAATTTCTCCAGCTGATCGAGCGCTTTGAGATCGACACCATCTTCATGGTGCCGACCATGTTCATCCGCCTGATGAAGCTGCCGGAGAACGTGCGCAAGCAATACGACGTCTCCTCGCTGCGCCACATCATTCACGCCGCAGCGCCTTGTCCGGCGGACGTCAAGCGCGCCATGATCGAATGGTGGGGGCCGGTGATCTACGAATTCTACGGCTCGACCGAATCCAGCGCCGTCACCTTCGCGACCTCCGAGGACGCGCTGAGGAAGCCCGGCACCGTCGGCAAGATATCGCCCGGCGCCGAGCTACGCTTCATCGGCGATGACGGACGCGTGCTGGGCGTGGGCGAGATCGGCGAGATCTATTCGCGCATGGCAGGGATGGCCGACTTCACCTACCACAACAAGCCGGAGAAGCGCGCCGAGATCGATCGCGACGGCTTCATCACCTCGGGCGACGTCGGCTATATCGACGAAGAGGGCTACGTCTTCATCTGCGACCGCAAGCGCGACATGGTGATCTCGGGCGGCGTCAACATCTATCCGGCCGAGATCGAATCGGTGCTGCATGCCGTCCCCGGCGTGCATGATTGCGCGGTGTTCGGCATCCCCGATGCCGAGTTCGGCGAAGCCTTGATGGCCGTGGTCGAGCCGCAGCCGGGAATCGCGCTCGACGCCGGTGATATCCGCGCGCGGCTGAAGGCGTCGCTCGCCGACTACAAAGTCCCAAAGCACATCGAGATCCGCGCCGGGCTGCCGCGCGAAGATTCCGGCAAGATCTTCAAGCGCCGCCTGCGCGATCCCTATTGGGAGCAGGCGGGGCGGAAGATCTGACGGTACGTAGTGCGTAGCCCGGGTGAGCGAAGCGATACCCGGGATAATAAGATCCGGATGTCGCTTCGCTCATCCGGGCTACACGAGCCCGCGAATACGTGAGCGGCTTCATGGACCGCAACCTCGCTCATCGTGCTATATAGACGGGATCATCGTCTCGCGGATCATCCCATGGCTCCCGTTTCCATCCTGCTCAACCTGCTCTGGATCCTCATCGGCGGCGCCTGGATGGCGCTCGGCTGGCTGGTCGCCGCGGTCATCATGGCGATCACGATCATCGGCCTGCCCTGGGCGCGGGCGGCGTTCAACATCGCAGTCTACACGCTGATGCCGTTCGGCTCGCGGGCGGTCAACCGCTATGAGGTCACCGGTGTCGAGGATATCGGCACCGGCCCGCTCGGGGTGATCGGCAACATCATCTGGTTCGTGCTGGCCGGCTGGTGGCTGGCGCTCGGCCATCTGCTCACCGCCCTGGCCCTCGCGATCACCATCATCGGCATCCCCTTCGCCTGGGCCCATCTGAAGCTCGCAGGCATCGCGCTCTGGCCGATCGGCAAGGTGATCGTACCGGCTTAGGGGAGCTTGTAAGCGTCCCTGCGGCACATCCTTCGAGACGCCCGCCGCTGGCGGGCCCTCAGGATGAGGGCGGAGCAGGTGGCTGCACCTGCAACGAATCCCGACGCAGCTCAGCCTCATCCTGAGGAGACCGCGAAGCGGTCGTCTCGAAGGACGAGGCGCTTGCTCAGCTCGTAGAATGGGTAGAGCGCCAGCGAAACCCATCAAGCCGGAAGCATGCTGAGTTTCGCAAGGGTCAAGCTATCCTGCCCGTGCTGCTTTCAACGTGGCATCAGTATCCCGCCCTCCGCAATGCGTTAAATTTCATTGCAACTTTTTCCCGGCTTCATTGTTGAAGAACGGGAGCGAACGCGGCCGTAATGTGCCGCGGCTGACTGGCCCTTGGTTTCATTCTTATCGGGAGGCGATTGCATGAAGTGGCTTTGCTTGGTCGGCGTTGTGGCGGGAGCCGTTGCTTCGATACCTTCACCTTCTGCTTCGGCGATGCCCGTTGCCAAGCCGGACGCACTGGGCGCGTCTCAGACTGACACCATCGAGGTCAAGGGCGGCCACGGACATGGCGGTGGCCACGGGTGGGGTCATCGCGGCGGCCGTGGTCATCATTACGGTTGGGGCAGAGGCCGAGGCCATCATTATGGCTGGCGGCACCATCACCACTGGTAAGCGTCAGTTTTGTCCCGAGATCGGAGTTGGTGATCACGTTTAATTCGGACCGCGAATCACATCCGGGAGCTTGATCACCAACTAAGCTCGCAGGATGGGTAGAGTGTCAGCGAAACCCATCACCGTCCGTCGATGCCGATGCGGGATGCTTTCGCAAGGGCTCTACCCGTCCTGGCCGTTGCGCCGGCTCATGACCCGAAACGGCCACAATACATCCTTCAACTCAGCGGCGGAACACGTGAGTTGCTGCATGTAAGGTTGCGAGGGTCGGTGGGCTCAATGAATATCGAACGATTGTCCTCATGTTCGTTCTAGCGGTGTTGCCGTCTGATATATGGGCCCAGTCATCGGATCACATCATACCGGAAACGTCGCCGCTTCTCTGGCGTGACGGTTATGTCAACTGGCGGGGCAAACTCGTAAAGCCGGATTGGCAGGTGATGAGCGCCGACGACGGCACTCAATTCGCAGTTGATTTGAGCAAGAAGGCCGCCCATTACGTCACCGCATACATCATGGACGGCGAAATTTTCAACAAGAGCAATCTGTTCGAGCTTCACTTTGACTGTGCCGCCAAGGTCTCCGAGGTAATGACCAATATGGACCTGAAGCGCGCTCAAGCCTTGCTATCGAAGGTGCATCAATTGGTCTGCGACGAAGCGCGAAAAACTCTCTGATGAGTTTTGCTTGAACGCCTGGGGAGCCAGTCCATTGAGAGCAGCTATTTTGATCTTGCTTCTGACGTTGTCGCCGCTGTTATCCGCGCAGGCGCACAGTGAAGAGCCGCCATCGGTTTCCGGCTTCCGCACTTGTGTGCGTAGCCATGCACATGATGCGCAAGCGGCGGGGGTTCGGACACTTGAGGACGCCGCAAGCTACGCGATGAGGGCGTGTCTGCCGCTGTTTGGGATTTTCCTTGACCCCAACGCCTCCTCGAAAGGAAAGGTCGCCGAGGAAGCGCTACCACCCGGAATCTTTCGCGCAGTCCTCAGGGAGGAATGGGGCAATTTTCTTGGGCAGAGAAACAGTCCATAGCCCGCTGGATGGGTAGGCGAAGCGAAACCTATCAGTCCGTTTGCCGATGCCGAAGCATGATGGGTTTCGCAAAGGCTCCAGATTAAGACGACGAGACGATCCCTTTTTCCAGCAACACTCTGGCTGCCTCGCGATTAGCCTGGACGATGGCGGGATCACGCGTTGACTGTGCGATCACGAGCGAGCCTTCAAACAGCGACAGGATCTGGATCACGGCCCTTTCGGGTTTGCTCAATGACAACGGCTCAATGAGTGACGCAACGAAGTCGTGCAACTTTGTAAAATACGCTGCGATGGTCCCCTCTACGCCCGGCGAGTTTGCCTCCGGGCCGAATTCGGCCATGCCTTTCGCGAACGGACAGCCGCGGAACGAAGGCGAAAGGAGCGGTTGTTCGAGTGCGTCGAAAACAGCGAGAACGCGTTCCACTGGCGTGAGACCGGCTCGCTCGGTGGAGGTCGAAAGCATCTGAAACCAGACGGCGCTCTTGTAGCGCAGGTAGGTGGCGATGAGGTCGGCCTTCGAGGGAAAGTGCTTGTAGAACGTCATCTTGGCCACGCCGCTTTCGGCGATGATCCGGTCGATTCCGACAGAGTTGATGCTGAACCGGTAAAACAGGTCTGACGCCGTCTTCAAAATGCGCTCGCGCGGGGCGAGCGCATCGAGCGGTTGAATATCCACGTCCACGAAATCAAGCACCGTGCCCATCGATGGTCCTTAACCCAGCCGTTTGCGTCACTGGACAGACTATTCTGTCAATTTAGAGATTGCAAAGACATACAGGTCTGTCTATAGCTTCCGTCGTCCATTGGATTTCAGAGAAAGATCGTGAGATGAGCGGAAAAGTTGTGGTCGTGACGGGTGCGAGCAGTGGTTTTGGAAAACTCACCGCCTTGGAACTCGCAAAGCGGGGTCACACGGTGATCGCTGCCATGCGCGAAGTCGCAGGGAGAAATAGCCGTGCTCGCGACGAGCTTGTCGAAGCGGCGAAGGCCGAAGGGGGTGCGCTCCAGGTCCTCGAGATGGACGTTGCCGACGAACAATCCGTCAACACCGCGATCGCGGCTGTCATCCGGCAGCACGGCAGGGTCGATGCCCTGGTCAACAACGCGGGAATGATGCCCGTCGGCGTCACGGAAGCTTATACCGTCAAGGATATCGAAGCGCAGTTCGCCGTGAACTTCTTCGGCGCCGTTCGCACCGATCGTGCCGTTCTGCCGCACATGCGGGCCGCCGGCAGCGGCGTCCTCATCCACGTCACGTCGCTCATGGGTCGGGTGGTCTTCCCATTCTTCGGTGTCTATTCCGCCAGCAAGTTCGCGCTCGAAGCCCTCGCGGAAGCCTACCGCTACGAGCTTTCGAGTTTCGGCGTGGATTCGGTCATCGTCGAGCCAGGCCCGTTCCCGAGCAACCTTCTTCCATCCAGCCCTGAACCATCCGACCAGGCCGTGCTGAAAACCTATGGCGGTGTTGCGGCGATCCCAGGTCAGATCAAGCAGCACTCCAACGATGGAAACGATCCGCAGAATCCGCCACAGCCCCAGCGCGTCGCGAATGCAATCGTGCAGCTGGTCGAGGCCACGGAACGGCGGCCTCTGCGGACGGTCGTGATGCCCGAAGGCATGGATTTCGGTGTCGAGCGCCTGAACGAGGCCGTCGCCCCGATCCAGAACGATCTCCTCCGCGCGCTCGGCATGGCGAGCATGATTTGACGGGAAGGCGATAAGCACACTGTCAGTTCGTAGGAAGGATAGAGCGTGAGCGAAACTCATCAATCCGTCCGCCGATGACGGGGCATGATGGGTTTCGCAACGGCTCAACCCACCCTACGCGCTGCAATTTCAACGAAACCCGACGTGGCTCAGCCTCATCCTGAGGAGACCGCGAAGCGGTCGTCTCGAAGGACGAGGCGCTTGCTCAGCTCGTAGGACGGGTAGAGCGCATGCGAGAACGTTCTACCTTGAACGACGCGCGACTTGGATTGCTGTATCGATCAGAGATGCTGCAACTTCCTTGCCGAACGTGTTGATGGTGATTGGACCGTCATCGGGCACGCTAACATCAAAGAGCACACCCCCGTCGTCCGAAAGGATTTCCATACGAATGCCGTCAAAGTCGACATCGCTCGCCCATCGATATTTCACAGTTCGGTTCTCGACTGTCAGCGTTCCCATGCTGAGTGCTTATCAAAATGCGCGATTCAAGCAAATCCGTGGGGGACGGGCCGCTTGGAAATGGCAGAGTGGGAGATTGCAGCTTCACAGTACCAGAGCCGACACACGCTCAGGCACCGCGTCCACCATCCCTCGCGCTGCCTGACGGGCAAAACACGCCACATGCAGGTCAAGCACAAGACCGTCTAATATTCTGATTGACCGAATTCATCTCTTCGGGTAAACCGCAAAGCATCCCGGCCCGCTAAAAAGGGCGTTTCGCGATCGTCACGATACGTGAGCCGGGACGCGATGGACGCGGCAGCGCCGGCGCGTGACGAGGTGGCAGGGCGGGCTATGCCCGTGAGCCATCGCGACCCGCGCGAACGACCCGGCGCGGTCACAGCGGTTCTTTTCGGCTTCGGTGGCGAGCACGCGCAAGCTTCCGGAGCTCCGGGGAGGGACGTCCGCGGACGGCAAAAGCGTGTGGTCCTGACGCCCGGGGGTCTGTGCGTCAAGGCTTGCGGTGATGTGCGGCCCGACCGGGTGCGCGCATCGATCATCCGCAAGGCGACGGGGGCAATAGTGCATCGCTCCCCGGGGAGAGCGCGCCATAAGCCGTAAAACCATTGCGCAGGGAAGGCCGGATGTTCCGGCATCACCTGTGGTCACCCCCGCGTGCGTTTTTCGCGTGCGGACCCTGGGTGCCAGCCGGCGCCCGGCCTTCCCTGCGCCCTTTCTTTGCGATGAGGGCGAAACGGACAGCAAAACTCGGGCGCTCGCGCCGCGAGACCGCGAATGTATGTCTGCGCCCGTCAGCAAGGCGCATTCCCGCCCATGATCGGTGATGTTGCCGCGCCGCCCCCAACTTCATCTTGCGCTGCGGCAAAAAACTTGCACACTCGGCTGAGCCGGGCAGTCAAGTGAGCTCGACAAGGGGAGCGAGCCAATGTCCCTCCAGACCATATCGTCCGACAGCGCCGACCAACGCCCCAACCGCCCCGAGGATGTCCTGGCGCTGGAGGCAGATGCGCGGCTGCGGGACGATATCCGCCTGCTCGGGCGCATCCTCGGCGACACCGTGCGCGACCAGGAGGGGCCTGAATTGTTCGATCTGGTCGAGCGCATCCGGCAGACCTCGATCCGATTCCACCGCGACGAGGACCGGCTCGCCCGCCGCGAGCTCGAGCAGATCCTCGACAGCATGTCGACCTCGGAGACGGTGCGGATCGTCCGCGCCTTCAGCTATTTCTCCCACCTCGCCAACATCGCCGAGGATCAGAACAACATCCGTCAGATGCGCGCCAACAAAGGCGGCGGCTCCGGCGTGCTGGCCGAGACGCTTGCCCATGCCAGGGCTGCGGGCATCGGCGCCGATGCCCTGCGCAACTTCTTCAAGAGCGCGCTGGTCAGCCCGGTGCTGACCGCGCATCCGACCGAGGTCCGCCGCAAGAGCACGATGGACCGCGAGATGGAGGTAGCTAGCCTGCTCGATCGTCGCGAGCGCGTCGCGTTGACGGCGGAGGAGGCCGCCGCAAGCGACGAGCAGCTCCGCCGCGAGGTATTGACGCTGTGGCAGACCAATCTGCTGCGCCGGACCAAGCTCACCGTGCTCGACGAGGTCGCCAACGGCTTGTCGTTCTACGATTACACGTTTCTGCGCGAGGTGCCGCGGCTGGTCAATACGCTGGAGGACCGGCTGGAGGAGGGCGGCGAGCCGGCGGCTGGCGAGCTCGCCTCGTTCCTGCGCATGGGCAGCTGGATCGGCGGCGACCGCGACGGCAATCCCTTCGTCACCGCCGACGTGATGCGCGGCACGCTGCGGCTGCAGTCGAGCCGGGTGATGCAGTTCTATCTCAATGAGCTGCACGTGCTCGGCTCCGAGCTCTCGATCGCGGCGCATCTCGCCGACGTCTCCGAGGAGCTGCGCACGCTGGCGGAGCGCTCGCCCGATACCTCGCCGCACCGGAGCGGCGAGCCCTATCGTCTTGCGGTCTCCGGCATCTATGCGCGCCTGACTGCAACGGCCGAAATGCTTCAGGTCGAGATCACGCGCCGACCGGTCGGCAAGGGCGCGCCGTATGACAGCGTCGGGGAGCTCAAGGCCGATCTCGACGTGCTGCACCGCTCGCTGATCTCCAACAACGCCGGCGTCATCGCCCGCGGCCGGCTGCGGCTGCTGCGGCGTGCGGTGGACTGCTTCGGCTTCCATCTGGCGCGGCTGGACATCCGCCAGAACTCTGCGGTGCACGAGCGCACCATCGCCGAGCTGATGGACGCCGCCAATCCCGGCATGTCCTATCTCGCGCTCGGCGAGGACGCGCGCATCTCGCTGCTCACCAACGAGCTGCGCTCGACGCGTTCGCTGGTGTCGCCGTTCGTCAAGTACAGCGACGAGACCATGGGCGAGCTCAATGTCTTCCATGCGGCCGCGGAGGCGCATGCGAAGTTCGGCTCGGATGCCATCCCCCAATGCATCATCTCGATGTGCAAGAGCATGTCCGACATGCTCGAGGTCGCGGTGCTCTTGAAAGAGGTCGGCCTCGTCCATCCCTCCGGGCGCAGCGCCATCAATATCGTGCCGCTGTTCGAGACCATCGAGGATCTGCAGGCGTCCTCCACCATCATGGACCGCATGCTGTCGCTGCATGATTACCGCCGGCTGGTCGACAGCCGCGGCAGCGTGCAGGAGGTCATGCTGGGCTATTCCGATTCGAACAAGGATGGCGGCTTCGTCACCTCGGGCTGGGAGCTCTACAAGGCCGAGATCGGCCTCGTCGACGTGTTCGAGCGCCACGGCGTGCGCCTGCGTCTGTTCCATGGCCGCGGCGGTTCGGTCGGCCGCGGCGGCGGCCCGAGCTACGATGCCATCATCGCCCAGCCCGGCGGCGCGGTGAACGGCCAGATCCGCATCACCGAGCAGGGCGAGATCATCTCGTCGAAATATTCCAACGCCGAAGTCGGCCGCAACAATCTGGAGATCCTTGCCGCCGCGACGCTGGAGGCGAGCCTGCTGCATCCGCGCCAGAGCGCGCCGCGCCGCGAATATCTGACCGCGATGGACGAGCTTTCAAGTCTCGCCTTCAAGGCCTACCGCGGCCTCGTCTACGAGACCGACGGCTTCGTCGATTATTTCTGGGCGTCCACCGTCATCAACGAGATCGCGACGCTCAACATCGGCAGCCGCCCGGCCTCGCGCAAGAAGACTCGCGCGATCGAGGACCTGCGGGCGATCCCCTGGGTATTCTCCTGGGCGCAATGTCGCCTGATGCTGCCCGGCTGGTACGGATTCGGCAGCGCGGTCGAGCAATGGATCGCGGAGCATCCCGACAAGGGCATGCCGTTCCTCAAGGAGCTCTACAAGGAATGGCCGTTCTTCCGCATGCTGTTGTCGAACATGGACATGGTGCTGGCGAAAAGCTCGATCGCGATCGCCTCGCGCTATGCCGAGCTCGTGCCCGACGAGGCGCTCCGCGAAAAGATCTTCGGCCGCATCCGCCGCGAATGGCATTCCTGCATCGAGACGCTGCTGGACATCATGGGCCAGGACCGGCTGCTTCAGGGCAACCCGCTGCTGGAGCGCTCGGTGCGTCACCGCTTCCCCTATCTCGACCCTCTCAACCACGTGCAGGTCGAGCTGCTGAAGGAGCACCGCGCGCAGAACCCGGACGAGCAGGTGCTGCGCGGGATTCAGCTCACGATCAACGGGATTTCGGCGGGGCTGAGGAATACGGGGTAGTTCACGGCGGCCACATCCTCAGCCGTCATGCCCGGGCTTGTCCCGGGCATCCACGTTCTCAGTGCTCCGCGTCAAGTCGTGGATGGCCGGGACAAGCCCGGCCATGACGCGTGGAGAGGGCGGTGTCCCCTCAACAGAAATGCGCGCCTTGCGTCTCCACATACACCGCATAGAGCGACTGGCTCGCGGTCATGAACAGGCGGTTGCGCTTCTTGCCCCCGAAGCAGACATTGGCGCAGGTCTCGGGAAGAAGGATCTGCCCGATGCGCGCGCCGTCGTTTGGCGCGAACACCTGCACGCCGTCATAGCCGGGTCCGACCCAGCCGGCGCCGACCCAGATGTTGCCCTCAGTGTCGACGCGCAGGCCGTCGGGGAAGCCTGACTTGCCGTCGAGCGTCATGTCGATCAGCTTCTTCGGGTTCGAAAGCTTCGCCCCATCGATGTCGTACGACCACACCACGTTCTTGGCTTCGGGATAATGCGTGATGCCGGTGTCGCAGACATAGAGCTTCTTGTAGTCGTGACTGAAAGCGATGCCGTTCGGCTTGAACGGCTCGTCGGCCACCTTCGCGACCTGGCCGCTCTGCGGATCAATGCGATAAACCGCTTCCTTCTGATGCGGCTGCAGCGAACCGGTATTGGCAAGCTTGCCCTCGTAGATACTGATCGCGCCGTAGCCGGGATCGGTGAACCAGATCGCCTTGTCGTTGGGATGCACCACCATGTCGTTCGGACCGTTGAGCGGCTTGCCGCCGGCCTGCTCGGCCAGCGTCGTCACCGAACCGTCGTGCTCGTAGCGGACGAGCCGGGTGCGCTCGGCGCTGAGCTGGCGCCCCTCGGTATCGAACGAATTGCCATTGGCCTCGTTCGACGGCTTGTGGAACTGCTCGGAGATGTGGCCGTCGTCGTCGAGGTAGCGCAGCTGCCGGTTGGCCGGGATGTCGCTCCAGACCAGATATTGCCCTTGCGCATTCCACGCCGGCCCTTCCGCCCACAGGCAGCCGGTATAGAGCCGCTTGATTGCGGTGTTGCCGACCTTGGCCTTGAAGCGCTTGGGATCGATGGCGATGATGTCAGGGTCGGGATAGCGCTGCGGCTCGGCGTTGGCGCCGAAGTCGCGGGCGTCCGCACGTGAGGCGAGCAGGGCGGATGCGGCGACGGTCGCGGCGCCCTTGAGCAGAGTGCGGCGGGCGAGGCCGCTGCTTGCAGTCGTGTCGTCGGAGTTGGTCAATATTCTTGTCATGGTTTCCTCCCAAAGTTGTGTTGGGAGGAAATGATCCGCCAGCAATCGGGCGTAAAGCGGAGCGATCTCCGGACTCAGATAGCCGGAGATCGCAGGGCAGAAATGCCGGAAATGCGGCCAGGCGGGATCCTTACACGGGATCCCACGGGAAGATGTCGGCGGAGCGGTCGAGCTTGTAGAACGAGCCCTTCAGCGCCGGCATGCCGTGTTCCGCGATCGATTGCGGCGTCCAACCTTCGCTCCGATGCACCGAGCGCAGCGGACGGTTCTGGCTGAACAGGAACAGCTCGTTCATGCGTGCGCCGAAGATCTGCCCGGAGACGTCCTTGGCGGCATCGGAGAGCAGATAGGCGCAGACCGGCGCGATCTTCTCCGGTCCCATCTGCTTGATCTTCTCGACCCGCGCCTTCTCGGCTTCGGTCTCGGTCGGGATGGTGCCGATCATGCGGGTCCAGGCGAACGGCGAGACGCAGTTGGAACGGACGTTGAAGCGACCCATGTCGAGCGCAATCGACTTCGACAGGCCGACGATGCCGAGCTTGGCGGCGGCGTAATTGGCTTGGCCAAAGTTGCCGATCAGGCCGGAGGTCGAGGTGAAGTGCACGAACGATCCGGACTCCTGCTCGCGGAAGATTCGCGCTGCGGCGTGGCTGACGTAGAACGAGCCCATCAAATGCACCTTGATGACGGCCTCGAACGCTTCCACGCTCATCTTGTGGAAGATCATGTCGCGCAGGATGCCGGCATTGTTGACCACGCCGTCGAGCCGGCCGAAATGATCGGTCGCGGTCTTCACGATCTTGCTCGCCGGGATGGCTTCGGCCACCGACTCGAAATTGGCGACGGCGGTGCCGCCGCGCTTCTTGATCTCCTCGACCACCTCCTCGGCGGGCGCGGCGCTGGTGCCGGCGCCGTCAGCGGCGACGCCGGGATCGTTGACGACGACCTTGGCACCCTCGCCAGCGCAGAGCAGCGCGATCTCCCGCCCGATGCCGCGGCCTGCGCCGGTGACGATGATGACCTTGTCTTGCAGTGATTTGCTCATGTGGATTCTCCTGTTGTCTTACCTCGCCCCGCTTGCGGGGAGAGGTCGGATCGCATCGAAGATGCGATCCGGGTGAGGGGGGGACTCTCCGCGAGTCAGAGTGTGTGGAAGCAGCCCCTCACCCCAACCCTCTCCCCGTAAGAACGGGGAGAGGGAGAGGCGAGCAGCTCATTACCTCTCGTTCGTAAACACGATCGTGCCCGACGCGGCGAACATGCCGCCGACGCCGTGGCACACCGAAATCTTCGCATTCGCCACCTGCGCCGGCGCAATGCCGCGCATCTGCCGGACACTCTCCTGGAGCGCGTACATGCCGTACATGCCCGAATGCATGTAGCTCAAGCCGCCGCCATTGGTGTTGAGCGGCAGCTTGCCGCCAGGCCGCGTGTTGCCGTCCGCGATGAACTTGCCGGTCTCCTCATGCGGCATGAAGCCGAGATCGCCGAGGCCGAACAGCGGCAGATGCGCAAACGCGTCGTAGATCATGAGATGGTCGACGTCCTTGTGCGCGATGCCGGCTTCCTTGAAGGCGAGAGGACCGGCGGTCTTGAACGCGCGCGAGGAATTAAAAGTCTCCATCTGGCTGACCATCGGCGTCTCCACGCTCTCGCCGGTGCCCATGATGTAGACCGGCTTGCGCGGGAAATCCTTGGCACGGTCGGCCGAGGTCAGGATCAGCGCGCCGCCCCCGTCGGTGACGAGGCAGCATTGCAGCAGGCGGAACGGATAGGCGATCATGCGCGAGTTGAGGACGTCGGCGACCGTGATCGGGTCCTTCATCATCGCGCGCGGATTCTTCGCCGCCCATTCCCGCTGCACCACCGCGACCGCGGCGAGCTGCTCGTGGGTGATGCCGTAGGTCTTCATGAAGCGCAGCACGGGGATCGGGAACATGCTAGGCGGTCCGTAGACGCCGAACGGCGCCTCGAACTGGCCTTGCAGGCTGTCGGCGGGAATCGAGCGCGGCGCCTTGCCGATCATCGACTTGCCGCTCTCGGCATGGGTGATCAGCACGGTCTTGCACAGGCCGGCCTCGATCGCCGCGGCGGCATGGCGGACGTGCAGCATGAACGAGCAGCCGCCGACCGATGTGCCGTCCACCCAGGTCGGCTTGATGCCGAGATAGTGGCAAACCTGTTGCGGCGTTTCGACCGCGGTGGCGAAGCCGTCGATGTCCGACAGCTTCAGTCCGGCATCGGCAATGGCATTGAGCGCCGCGTCCGCGTGAAGCTGGAGCTGCGAGGCGTTGGGGATGACACCGAGCTCGGTGGTCTCGGCCGCGCCGACGACGGCAACTTGGTTGCTGCGCATGGGCTTACCCCTTCGCCGGACGGAATACGGGAAGGGTGATCTTGTCGTCGAGGGCCTCGAAGGCGACCTCGAGCTTCATGTCGAGCTCGAGCGCCTCCGGCGTCTGCGGGCAGTCGATGATGTTGCTCATCATCCGCGGCCCCTCGTCGAGCTCGACCACCGCGATGGCGTAAGGCGGCGTGAAGCCGGGCGCGGCGGGACGGTGGTTGATCACGTAGCTGTAGAGAAAGCCCTTGCCGCTCGCTTTGAAGATGCTGACCTTGCGCGAGGCGCAGGACGGGCAGAACGGGCGAGGCGGGAAATAGACATGCGCGCAGGCGTCGCAGCGCTGCAGGCGCAACTCGCCCGCTCTGGTGCCGTCCCAGAAATGCTGGGTCTCGGGCGTCGGTTTCGGTCGCGCGCGCTGCGGTTCGGCCATCTCGGCAGGTCCTCCCAAGGCCAAGCTTAGCCCGGCTCTTGCGATCTTGATGCGACAATCGACCATGGCGCGTCAACGGTCCAGCAATGCGCATGCATGCCATCATGCGCACAATGCTTGTGTCGAAGTGAGGCAGCGCTATACATTGCGCGCAAATATTCCGTGAGACAGACATGCCTGATTTTTCGACACTGACGAAGCTCGCCGAAGACCTCGAAAGCGGCCGCACCAGCTCCCGCAAGCTGGTCGAGGCTTGCATCGCCAAAATCGCCGATCCGGCCGGCGAGGGGCAGCGCGCCTTCATCCACGTCGACAAGGATGCCGCGCTCGTGGCGGCGGATGCGATGGACGGTTTGCGCAAGGTGAAGGCGGCACCGTCGCGCTACGCCGGTATCCCGGTCTCGATCAAGGATCTCTTCGACATCAAGGGCCAGGTGACGCGCGCCGGCTCCCGCGCGCTCGACGATTCCTCGCCGGCCGAACAGGATGCCCCCACGGTGGCGCGGCTGCGCAAGGCCGGCTTCGTCGTGATCGGGCGCACCAACATGACCGAGTTCGCCTATTCCGGCATCGGCATCAATCCGCATTACGGCACGCCAAAGGGCGTCTGGAACCGGGCCGAGGGCCACGTGCCCGGCGGGTCGTCCTCGGGCGCCGCAGTGTCCGTGCTCGACGGCATGGCGCATGGCGCGCTCGGCACCGACACCGGCGGCTCCTGCCGGATTCCGGCGGCCTATAACGGCATCGTCGGCTACAAGCCGACGCAGCGGCGCGTGCCGCTCGACGGTGCCGTGCCGCTGTCGTTCTCGCTCGACAGCATCGGGCCGCTGGCACGATCGGTCAGTTGCTGTGCCATTCTCGATTCCGTGCTCGCGAACGAGCCGATCGCTCCGCTGAAGCCGCGCCCGGTCAAGGGCATGCGGTTGGCGGTGCCGACCACGATTGCGCTGGACGATCTCGACGCGGCCGTGGCCGCGACATTCGAGCGGGCGCTCAAGAGCCTTGCCGATCACGGTGCGATCATCGAGCGCATCGAGATGGCCGAATTCCACGACATCGGGCCGATGAACGCCAAGGGCGGCTTTGCGGCTTCCGAAAGCTATGCCTGGCATCGCTATCTCCTCACGTCCAAGGGCGACGTCTACGATCCCAGAGTCTTCGTGCGCATCATGCGTGGCGAGGCGCAGAGCGCGGCGGACTACATCGATCTCCTCCACGAGCGCCGCTCGCTGATCGCCCGCGTCAATGCGCGCGTCGCGCCCTATGACGCGCTGGTGCTGCCGACCACCGCCAACACGCCGCCGAAAATTTCGGACCTTGCCGACGACAAGGCATTTACCAGGGAAAACCTGCGGGCGCTCCGCAATTGCACCCTGATCAACATGATCGACGGCTGCGCCATCTCGCTGCCTGCGCATCGCGAGGGCGAGATTCCGGTCGGCCTGATGCTGGCGGGCGCGGGCGGATCGGACCGCCGTATCTTCGAGCTTGCTGCCGGCATGGAGGCTGTAATTCGTGTTTGACCTGACTTTCACCGTCGACGCCCAGGACACCACCACGCCGCTGACGCTGGCGATCGACCAGATGGTCATCGCCGGCTGGACCGGCCGCGATCCGGTCGCGCGCGACAAGCACATTGCCGAGCTGCAGGAGATGGGTATCGCCCCGCCGGCCTCGACGCCGATCTACTACCGTGCCTCGGCGCGGCGCCTGACAATGGAAGACAGCATCGAGTGCACTGGCGGCGATTCCAGCGGCGAGGTCGAATTCGTGCTGATCGGCTGGCAGGGCCGTATTTTCGTCGGTTGCGGCTCCGACCACACCGACCGCAAGGTCGAGGCCTACAGCGTCACGGTGTCAAAGCAGATGTGCGACAAGCCGATCGCATCTACACTGTGGGAACTCGAGGACGTCATCGGCCATTGGGACAGGATGATCCTGCGCTCCTGGGCCACCATCAAGGGCGAGCGCGTGCTCTACCAGGAGGGCACGCTCGACGCGATGCTGCCGGTCGCTGACTTGATCGCGCGTGGCTTCGAGGGAGGGAAATTTCCCGACGGCTGCGCCATGTTCGGCGGCACGTTTGCGGCGAAAGGCGGTATCCGCCCCGCCGACCGTTTCGATTTCGAGTTGGAAGACCCCGTGCTGAAGCGCACGATCAAGCACGGCTACGACGTGGTGACGCTGCCGGTGAGGGGCTGAAGTCTCTCCGCCGTCATTGCGAGGACCCCTTGCGACGAAGCAATCCAAACTGGTTCCGCGGACGGAATCTGGATTGCTTCGCTTCGCTCGCAATGACGGGGGGAGAGACGGGAATCGGGTGGTAGAGGACGGGGCGGTCCTGCGAAGGTCAGAACCATGACAGCAACAGCACGCAAATCGCCTCAATCCCCGACAGCCGACCTCGCCGCCCATGTCGATACCCTGGACTGGCCCCAGATCACCGCCGAACTCGACACCCACGGCTGCGCGCTCCTGAAGGGCCTGCTCACGCCGGACCAATGCCGCGCCGTCGCTGCGCTCTATCCCGGCGACGCCAACTTCCGCAGCCGCATCGTCATGGGCCGCCACGGCTTTGGCCGCGGCGAGTACAAATATTTCTCCTACCCGCTGCCCGACCTGATCGCGCAATTGCGCCCGGCGCTCTACGCGCATCTCCAGGGCATCGCCAATCGCTGGAACGAGGCGATGGGGATCGACATCCGCTATCCCGCCGAACACGCGGCGTTTCTGCAGCGCTGCCACCAGGCCGGGCAGGCGCGGCCGACGCCGCTGCTGCTGCAATACGAGGCGGGCGATTTCAACTGCCTGCATCAGGATCTCTATGGCGAGCACGTGTTCCCGCTCCAAGTCGCGATCCTCTTGTCCGAGCCCGGCCGCGATTTCACCGGTGGCGAGTTCGTGCTGACCGAGCAGCGCCCGCGCATGCAGTCCCGCGCCGAAGTGGTTCCGCTCGCGCAAGGCGACGCGGTTGCTTTTGCCGTGCATCATCGCCCGGTCCAGGGGACACGCGGCACCTACCGCGTTAATCTCCGCCATGGCGTCAGCCGGATTCGCTCTGGCCAGCGCCACACCCTGGGTGTGATCTTCCACGATGCGAAATAAACGCTGCCGCTGATGGCGGATTTGTTCGACAATGTCGCCGAAGCCCAGCCGTCGCGCGAGCAGATCGCCGACGGCGCTGTGCTGTTGCGCGGCTTCGTCAAGCCGATCGAGAGCGAACTGATCGAAGCCGTACGCGCCATCGTGGCGCAATCGCCGTTCCGCCGCATGACAACGCCCGGCGGGCATCTGATGTCGGTCGCCATGACCAATTGCGGCGAGCGCGGCTGGATCACCGATCATACCGGCTATCGCTATGATCCCATCGACCCGCGAACCGGGGCGCCGTGGCCGGCGATGCCGCCGGTGCTCCGCGATCTGGCGTTGCGCGCCGCGGAGCAGGGCGGCTTTACAGGCTTTGCGCCCGATGCCTGCCTCGTCAACCGCTACGAGCCCGGCACGCGGCTGTCATTGCATCAGGACAAGGACGAGCTGGATTATTCCGCGCCAATCGTCTCGGTCTCGCTCGGGCTGCCTGCGACCTTCCTGTTCGGCGGCCTGGCACGCAACGACAAGCCGCGCCGCTTCCGGCTGATCCATGGCGATGTCGTGGTCTGGGGCGGGCCGTCACGGCTCGCCTATCACGGCGTCGCGCCGCTCGCCGACGGCGAGCATGCGTTGCTGGGGCGGAAGCGGATCAATTTGACGTTCCGAAAGGTCCGCTGACGCGTTTCCTCGCAGCCGCCGCTCGTCTAAGCTTCCGGCGGGGGAGACGGCGATATGGCGACCACACAGCTCTCGGCCGGCACTGGCGCGGCCAACCGTACCGGCTTGTATCTGGCCGTGCTGCAACTGGCGTTCACGCTTGGCTGGACCACCTACGTCATCTATCTGCCAAAGCTCGCGGCTGAGGTCGGCATCGCGCCATCAGCCGTCATCCTCATCCTGATGCTGGACCAGGCGATCTTCACCATCGCCGACACCGAGATGGGGATCGCCGCCGACAAGATCGCTCCCCATCTCGGCAGGCTTGGCCTGTTCGTCGGGCTCCTGGCCGCGATCTCCTGCGGCGCGTTCGTCGCGCTGCCGTTCGTCGCAGGGCGCGGCGTGGCCGCGCAGGGGTGGTTCATTGCCCTGATCGTGGTCTGGTCGATCACCTCGTCCGCACTGCGCGCGCCGCCGCTGACCCTGCTCGGCAAATACCGCGCCCGGCCGCAGGTGCCGTTCCTCGCCGCGCTCGCGATGCTCGGCTATGGCGTCGCCGGCGCAGTCTCGCCCTATCTCGGTGTGGTGATGCGCGAGCACGATGCGCGGCTGCCGTTCGTGCTCTCCAGCGTCGTGCTGCTGCTCACGGCGCTGGGACTGTCTCGGATCGAACACGATGTTGTGCGGGACACGTCGTCGCCCCTGCCGGCCGAGGCGGCAAAGCCGCTCGGCATGACGTCCATTATTTTCATCGTCGCGATGGTCGCGCTGGCGCTCGGCTATCAGCTGCACTTCGCTCTGAACAGCGCGCCGTTCTATCTGCGCTTTGCCAAGCCGGATGAGCTGCAATGGCTGATGCCGGTGTTCTGGATCGGTTTCAACATTGCGATGTTTCCGGCAAGCCTCGTCGTCAAGCACCGTGGCGGCGTGATCGTGATGGGCGCGGCCGGACTGCTTGGTGCGGTCGCGATTGCTGCGGCCGAATTCGCCGGCAGCCTCAACACGCTGATCATCGCGCAGTTTCTCGCCGGAGCGGCGTGGGGCTGCATGCTGATGAGCGCGATCTCGGCTGCGTTGGCCATCGGCTCGACCGGCGCGGAGGGAAAGGTGACCGGCCTCGTTTTCTCGGCGCTCGCACTCGGAACCTTCGCGCGGATGGCGGCGGTCGCCGGCGGCTTGCAGAAAATGCCTGACTACGCGCCGCTGCTGCACTGGGCCCCGGTCGCCTGCTGGGCGGTCGCAGGCGCGGGCTTGCTGGTTATCGCGGCAGCGCGGCTACAGGGCGGCGTTCACCTCAAGGCTTCGGCGGGTGAATGAACGCCCACGGGCTGACTTCCGAGTCGCGCGTCACTTCCACCGAGATCAGATACGGCCCGCCATGCGCCAGCGCCTTCTCCATCGCCGCCTTGAACTGGTCCGGCGCGGTGACGCGCGCTGCCGCGACACCAAAGGACTCCGCGAGTTTGACGAAATCCGGATTGACCAGATCGGACGCCACCACGCGGCCGTCGAAGCGCTCGCGCTGGTCGCGGCGGACATTGCCGTAGGCGTTGTTGTTGAACACCAGCGTCACCACGCCGATGTTGAACTGCACGGCGGTGGCGAGCTCCTGCACGCCGAACATGAAGCCGCCGTCGCCGGTGATCGCCACCACCGGCTTGTCGGGATTGGCGACCTTGGCGCCGAGCGCGGTCGGGAAGCCCGAGCCGAGCGTGCCCTGATAGCCTGATGTGATGAAGGTGCGCGGCTCGTAGATCGGAAAACCGTACCAGGAGGCGAAACCGAACTGAGACAATTCATCTGTCACGATCGCGTTCGCCGGCAGCACCTCGCGCAGGATATTGAGATACGCCATCTGCGGCTGGATGCGCTGGATCTCGGCTTGCGCCGCCGCAGTCGCCTCGCGGATCTCTCCCCGCCGGCCGCTGGTCCTGGCATAGCCGGCCTTCTTCACGGCTGCGACGAGATCGGCCGTGCCGGCTTTGGCGTCGGCGACGATAGCGACATCGGAAGCGAGCCGGCGCATCTCGGCCGGATCGATATCGACACGAATGGATTTCAGCCCCTTCGGCTGATACGGCCAGCGGAAGCCCGACGCCGGCAGCTCGGCGCGCGTGCCGATTGCGATCATCAAATCGGTTGTCGGCCACAGCTTGTAAGCTGCCGCCATGGTCAGTCCAAGCTCATGTGCATTGGAGACGATGCCGCGGCCGCTGCGGAAGGCGACGACGGGCGCGTCGATCATCTCGGCCAGTTCGAGAATCTCCTCGCGCGCCTCGATTGCGCCGCTGCCGACGAAGATCATCGGCGCCTTGCTGTTCCTGATCAGCGCGGCCGCCTGCTTGATCATATCAGGGTCGGGCTGCGGCGCGGGCAAGGGCTCCAGCACCTTTGCGGCGGCCGTATCCGCGCGCTGGGTGAAGACGTCCCAGGGCATCTCGACCGAGGCGGGGCCACGCCGTCCGGATGTCATCTCCTGGAAGGCGCGCGCGACGGTGGTCGGCGCGTTGCCGGGATATTCGATCCGGTCCGCCCATTTCACATAGGTGCGCAAGGTCGCGAGCTGGTCCGGCATCTCGTGCAGATGGCCGCGGCCCTTGCCCAAAAACTGCGTCGGCACCTGGCCGGTGACGCACAGCACCGGCTCGTTGCAGCCGAAGGCGGTGAGCAGTGCGGCGCTGGCGTTGAGCACGCCGGGGCCGGGCACCACGCTGAACACGCCGGGCCTGCCGCTGGAACGCGCGTAGCCGAACGCCATGTAGCCGCAGGCCTGCTCGTGTCGCGCGCCGATCACTTTGAGTTGGGCCTGGTGGAACGCGTCGAACAGGCCGTAGACCTGCGCGCCGGGCAGGCCGAACACGGTGTCGACGCCATGGGCGACGAGGCCGCTTACGATCGCTTCGCCGCCGGTGAGGGTGGTCATGGCATTATTCCATTTCGATTATTGTTCAGGCTTCGTCGACGACGCCGTTGCGTAAAGATCCGATGCCCTCGGCCGCGACTTCGATAACATCGCCGGGCTTCAGATAACGCGGCGGGTCGAACCGCGCACCGGCGCCGGTTGGCGTGCCCGTGACGATGATATCGCCGGGAACGAGCGTCGCGAAGGTCGAGATATAGCTGATGAGATAGCGGAACGGAAACATCAATCGGCTGGTGCGGTCGTCCTGCCGCAGCTCGCCATTGACGTACGTGGTGAGGCGGATGTCGGCGACCTGCGATTCCTGCGTGTAGGGCACCAGCCACGGGCCGAGGCTGCCGCTGGAATCGAAGTTCTTGCCCTGCGTGACGTTGAACTTTGCATGGCGCAGCCAGTCGCGCACCGAGCCTTCATTGCAGAGCGTGAGCGCGGCGATGTGCTCGAGCGCAGAACTTTCCGCAATGTGCCGGCCGGCCTTGCCGATCACCAGCACGATCTCGCCCTCATAGTCGAGCTGCGCTGAGGCGCGTGGGCGCACCAGCGGCGTGTCGTGGCCGACGAAGGAGCGTGGGCTCCGCATGAACATGCTCGGATATTTCGGCGCGTCCTGGCCGTCCTTGTACTCGGCATTGCGGTCGGGGTAGTTGACGCCGATGCAGATGATCTTTTCCGGCGCCGGCACCGGCGGCAGCCAGATGATGTCACCGAGCGCGTGATCGGGCGTGCGGCCGGCGGCCTCCTCGGCGAGGCTCGCGAGCTTTCCTGCGGCGATCACCTCGCGCAGCGTCGGATAGTCTTTATCGTGGCGCGCGGAGAGATCGACAATGCCGCCGTCAACGACGGCGCCGTAGCTGATGGCGCCCCTGACGGAGTAGGTGGCGAGGCGAGGGAGGGTCATTGCTTAATCCGCCACCAGCACGTCGGCCACGAAGTTCGGCTCACGCACGGCTTGGCCAGCGAACGGCGAGCCCTGCTCGAACCAGGAGCGCGGGGCAGGCGCGCCCCACAATGTCTGGCGGCGCGGATCGCGCAGCGACCAGCGCAGCGGCTCGTGGTCGTGATCGCCGGTGAAATAGTCGCTGGTGTAGAGCTCGAGCCGGTGTCCGTCGGGGTCACGGACGTAGAGGAAGAACGCATTCGAGATGCCGTGGCGGCCGGGACCGCGCTCGATGTTCTTGACGAAACCCTGCGAGGCCATGACGTCGCAGAGGTGGATGATGTTCATCGCCGTCGGCGTCCAGTACGCGAAGTGGTGCAGCCGCGGGCCCTTGCCGTTGGTGATGGCAAAATCGTGGACATTGCCCTTGCGATGCATCCAGGCAGCGGCGATGCGCCCGTTCGGTCCGTCCTCCTCGGCGTATTCGGTGAGGCGAAAGCCGAGCCGGGCATAGAATTCAACGGTGTCCTGCACTTCGGCGGCGAACACGTTGAAATGGTCGAGCCGCTGCGGATGGCAGCCCCTGTAGAGATCGTAGCGGCGCAGCAGGTGCGGCCGCCGGTCCATCGACGCATATAGCTCGATCTGGAAGCCGAAGGGATCGGTGAACTGCAGCGTGCGGCCCTGGAAGGGCTGATCGACGAAGGCGTAGCCCAGGCCGTTCTCGGACAGAAACTTTGCAGCCTTGTCCAGATCCCCGTCATTGCCGACCTTGAAGCCGAGGCGGTTGCAGGCAGGCGCCGCCGCCTTGCGCAACACCAGCGAGTGATGCTGATGCTCCTCGGCGGCGCGCAAATAGACGACCTTGTCGTCGGCGTCCTCGACATGCAGGCCGACAACGCTTTCATAGAACTCGCGGCTGAGCTTCAGGTCGGTGACGTCCAGCACGGCGTGGCTGGAGCGGATGATGTTGAACGGCGGCTCGAAGATATGTTGCGGTACGGGCATTGCGGTTCCCCTCTCTAGACTCGGTCATTCCCCTTTGGCGCTTCGCGCGTCGAGGAACCGCGAGCGTTAGATTCCCAGCTTCTGAATCTTGTGCGTGCCCCGCGCCAGCGAGACGTGCTTGGTTTCCATGTAGAAGTCGAACGAGTAATCGCCGCCGTCGCGGCCGATGCCTGATGCCTTCATGCCGCCGAACGGCGTCGGCAGATGGCGGACGTTTTCCGAGTTCAGCCAGATCATGCCGGCCTCCAGCGCATCCGCGACACGCAGCGCGCGGCCGACATCGTTGGTCCAGACATAACCGGTCAGGCCATAGCGGATGTCGTTGGCGATCTCGATCGCGTCTGCTTCGTCCTTGAAGGGCAACACGGTCAGGAAGGGGCCGAACACCTCTTCCTGCGCCACGCGCATCTTGCCGTGTGCGCCGGTCACCAGGGTCGGCTCGACGTAATGTCCGCCGCCCGGGCCGTCATAGGCCTTGCCGCCGACCGCGATCGTCGCGCCGTCCTGGCGGGCGACGTCGAAATAGGAGCACACCTTCGCCAGATGACGCTCGTGGATCAGCGGCCCGATCTCGGTGGCGGGATCGAGGGGATGGCCGACCTTCAGGGCTTTTACGCGCGCCGTGAGTTTCTCGATGAATTTCTCGGCGATGCCGGCCTGGATCAGCAGGCGGCTCGACGACGTGCAGCGCTCGCCGTTGAGCGAGTAGATCATGAACACGACGGCATCGAGCGCGCGGTCGAGATCGGCGTCGTCGAACACGATCACCGGGTTCTTGCCGCCGAGCTCGAAATGCACGCGCTTCAAGGTGGGCGCGCCCTGAACCATGATCGCGGAGCCCGTCGAACTTTCGCCGACGAAGCCGATCGCCTTGATGGCGGGATGCTCGGTCAGCGCCTTGCCGGCCTCTTCGCCAAAGCCGTGGACGGTATTGAGCACGCCGTCGGGCACGCCTGCTTCCTTGACGAGCTTTGCAAGAATGGCCGCCGTGACCGGCGACCATTCCGCCGGCTTGTGCACGACGGTGCAGCCGGCGGCGAGGGCAGGGGCGATCTTCCAGGTCGAAAGCATGAACGGCGTATTCCACGGCGTGATCACGCCGACCGGGCCGATCGGCACGCGCGTCGAGACGTTCCAATGCTCGTCGCTCGGCGTGTTCTGGCCGTCGCGCGCCTCTCCGCATCTGTCGGCAAAGAAGCGGAAATTCTCTGCGGCGCGAATCGCGGCCTTGGCCATGAAGCGATAGGCCTGGCCGGTGTCGATGCATTCGAGCACCGCGATGTCCTCGGCATTGTCCTCGATGGCGTCGGCGACGCGATGCAGCAGCTTCTTCCGCATCGCTGGGCCCATGTCGCGCCAGGATTTGAAGGCCAGCGAAGCAGCGGTGGCGGCGCGATCGACATCCTCGGCGCTGCCGCGGGCGACGCTTGCGAGCGTGGCGCCGTCGACCGGCGACTTGGTCTCGAAGGTCTCGCCTGAGATCGACGGCACGATCTTGCCGTCGATCATGTGGCCGATACCGTCGGCCCGCAGCGTCTTCAGCAGCGGTGCGATGCGGTCGCGATTGGCCTGGAACACATCGGCTTTCGGCGTGGGCTTATCCATGGGCGGCCTCCGCTTTCAGGGCTTCGTGAATGTTGTTGCGCTTCCAGCTCGTGTCCTTGTCGTTGATCTGCATGTCGAACGAGAGGGCGAATTTCGAGCTTGCGAAGACGGGATCGAGATGGCGGGAGAGCGCCTGGAACACGTGTTCGCCGGCTTTCTTGCGGGTTGGCAGATCGCGGCCTTCGCCGATGCGCAGCACCATGTCGAGAAAGCCGTAGTCCTGCCGCGCGTCCGCAATCGCATAATGCTCGCATCTGACGGCGCGAACGCGGATGCCGCCGAGCGGGAAGATGCCGGTCTCGACCGCCGCCTTGCGCACCACCTCACACGCCGCGCCGATGTCGAGGCGCTCGTCGAGATTGGCCGAATATTCGATCGTGAAATGCGGCATCGCGGTTTCACTCCCTCTGTAGTCTTGTAGCGTGTTCTTGTTCGTCTAAGCGAAGTAGCAGCTGACCGAGCCGTAGGCGCCATAATCGGCTTGAATTGTGTCGCCCTTGCGGGTCTCGATCGGACGGATGAAGGAGCCGGCGAGCACGATTTGTCCGGGCTCGAGCGCTAGCCCAAGCGGCGCGATCTTGTTGGCGAGCCAGGCAACGGCCGTGGCGGGATGGTTGAGCACGCCGGCGGCAAGTCCGGTCTCTTCGAGCTGGCCGTTCTTGAAACACAGCGCGCCGATCCAGCGCAAATCAGCCTCCAGCGGGCGGATCGGCCGTCCGCCGAGCACGATGCCGGCGTTCGCCGCGTTATCGGCAATGGTGTCGAAGATCTTTCGCGTCGCCTTGGTCCGAGGATCGACGCGCTCGATCCGCGTGTCCAGAATCTCCAGCGCCGGCACCACGAAGTCGGTGGCGTTGAGCACGTCGAATAGCGTGCAGTCGGGGCCCGCGAGGCGCTTGCTCATGACGAAGGCGAGCTCGGCTTCCACGCGCGTCGCAATGAAGCGCTCGGTCGGGACGAGGCCACCATCGGCAAAGAACATGTCGTCCAGCAACACGCCGGAATCCGGCTCGTTGATGCCAAGCGCGCTCTGCATCGCCTTCGAGGTCAGGCCGATCTTGTGTCCCCTGACGATGCGCCCCTCGGCAATCTTGACGTCGACCCAGGCCTTCTGAATCGCGTAGGCGTCAGCGATGCTGATGTCGGGAAAGTCCTGCGAGAGCTGCCGGATCTGTGTACGGGTCTTTTCCGCCTGGTGCAGACGGTTCGCGCAAGCTCGGATATCGTCGTTGGAAAGCGCCATTTGTGATCTTACAAATCGTGGTGCGGGAAGATACTTAACATGTTAAGTGAATGCGTCAATCGCAAATTGGCTTGCTGCACTGCAAACGTTTTGCGGCATGAAGGGGCGTCATGGTGAAGAGACCGGCTGATCCTGCGAACGGAAGCGAGCCCGCCGTGTGGCAGGTGCCGATGCGCGACTTCTCGCGCTCGCTACCGATGTCGCTGCTGCGGGCGCGCGAAGCGGTGATGCGGCAATTCCGTCCCTCGCTCCGCGAGCATGGCCTGACCGAGCAGCAATGGCGCATTCTGCGCGCGCTCGCGGCGATCGACACGGTCGAGGTCACGGAACTGGCGCGCACCGCATTCCTGCTCGGACCAAGCCTGTCGCGGATCCTGCGCGATCTGGAGGCGCGCAATTTGATCGAGCGCAAGACCGCGAAGGCGGACCAGCGCCGCAGCATGGTCTCGATCTCGGAAAAGGGCGTGAAGCTGATGGCCTCCGTGGCGCCGTCCTCCGAAGCGATCTATGCGGAGATCACGCGACGCTTTGGCGCACGCAAGCTCGTCGAGTTGCAGGAGATGCTCGGCGAGCTCGAACAAAGTCTCGCAGGGCTTGGCGCGGGCGAGGAAGCAAGTGCCGAGGAGTGAAAGCAGATATGCGCGAGCGCGTAGCGACAGCAATGGACATTGACGTGCTTTTTCGCTCAAAGTGCCGCCCGAGCCGATAGCTCGAAAATCGGCGCGCGGAACGGATAGCGCCGTCTTTGCCAAGTGAAACCTTGCGTCATCGCGAGCGTAGCGCGGCAGTCGGGTTCGCGCTAATAACGGCATCGTGCTGTCGCGGCGCTCGTCATGGTGACGAAGGTCCAAACAACAAAGAAGGAAGGCAACGTGGCGAACAAGGTCAAGGAAATCTGGAAATCGGGCAAGGCCGTGGTCAACGCGTGGCTCGCGATTCCCTCCGGCTTCTCGGCCGAGATGATCGCGCAATGCGGCTTCGACAGCGTCACCGTCGACATGCAGCACGGCGTGCAGGATTATCTGTCGATGGTGCAGTGCTTCCAGGCGATGGACAAGCATCCGATCACGCCGATGGTCCGCGTGCCCTGGAACGAGCCCGGCATCATCGGCAAGGTGCTCGATGGCGGCGCCTATGGCGTGATCTGCCCGATGGTCAACACCCCGCAGGAAGCCAGGAACCTCGTCTCCTATGCCAAGTACCCGCCGAAGGGCGTCCGCTCCAACGGCCCGATCCGCGCCGGCATGTACGGCACCGCGGGCTCCTACCAGAAGACGGCCAACGACGACATCGTCCTGCTGCCGATGATGGAGACCAAAACCGCGGTCGAGAACATGGAAGCGATCTTCGACGTCGAAGGCATCGACGGCGTCTATATCGGCCCGTCCGACCTCGGCTTCTCCTACGGCCTCGAGCCGAAGCTCGATCGCACCGAGCCGGAGATCCTGGCGATCTACGAGAAGATCATCAAGGAGTGCGGCAAGCGCGGCCTCAACCCGGGCATCCATTGCAGCGGCGCCGAAGGTGCCGCGCGCGCCATCAACATGGGCTTCAAGCTGGTGACGCTCTCGAACGAGGTCGGCCTGATGACGACCTACGCCAAGATGCAGGTCAACGCCACCCGGAAGGATTCCGGCGGCAAGGCCTGATCTCTTCCCTTTTCCCTCTCCCCGTTCTTACGGGGAGAGGGTTAGGGTGAGGGGCTCTCTCAACACGACTAATCCAACGATCGAGCGCGCCGCTTGCCCCTCACCCGGATCGCCCCGGACGATGCATCGCCGGGCGAGATCCGACCTCTCCCCGTAAGAACGGGGAGAGGTGAAGAAAGAAGACCAAGGAGACCTCCCATGACCATCAGCCCCGTCATTCGCCTGCATCCCGATGATGGCGTGCTGATCGCGCGCGCAAGCCTGCCGCCGGGAACATTGGTGGCCGACGGCGTGACGACGGTCGAGCGCATTCCTTCCGGCCACAAGGTCGCGGTCAAGCCGATCGCATTGGGCGAGCCGGTGATCCGCTACGGCCAGATCATCGGCTTTGCGACGGTGCCGATCGCGCCGGGCCAGCACGTGCACGTGCGGAATTGCGGCATGGGCGATTTCGCCAAGGACTATGCCTATTGCGCCGACGTCAAACCGACGCCGAATTTCGATCTGCCGGCAAGCTTCGAAGGCATCCGCCGCCCGGACGGCCGCGTCGCCACGCGCAACTACATCGGCATCCTGACCTCGGTGAATTGCAGCGCGCATGTCGCAAGCCTCGTCGCCGACGTCTTCAAGAAGAATCCGTTCACCGGCGACAATCCGCTGGCCGACTTCCCCAATGTCGACGGCGTGGTCGCGCTGACCCACAAGACCGGCTGCGGCATGACGCAGAACGAGCCCCTGGCGCTGCTCCGCCGCACGCTCGGTGGCTATGCGCGGCACGTGAACTTCTCCCACGTCATCGTGCTCGGCCTCGGCTGCGAAGTGAACCAGATCGGCGGCCTGATGGAAGAGCAGAAGCTCGCAGGACGTCTGCGTGCGATGGACATCCAGGAGGTCGGCGGCACCCGCAAGACGGTGGAAGCCGGCATCGCCTTCGTGCGCGAGGCACTCGCGGAGTCCAACAAGGTCAAGCGCGAGTCCGTTCCGGTCAGCGAATTGACCGTGGCGCTGCAATGCGGCGGCTCGGATGGCTATTCCGGCGTGTCCGCCAATCCGGCGCTGGGTGCGGCCAGCGATCTCATCGTGCGTCACGGCGGCACCGTGATCCTGTCGGAGACGCCGGAGACCTATGGCGCCGAGCATCTGCTCACGCGCCGCGCCGTCAGCCGCGAAGTCGGCGAGAAGCTGGTCGATCTCATGCGCTGGTGGGACGAATACACGACGCGCGAAGGCGCCGAGATGAACGCCAATCCGAGCCCGGGCAACAAGGCCGGCGGTCTCACCACCATTTTGGAGAAGTCGCTCGGCGCGATGGCGAAGGCCGGCACTACCAACCTCGTCGAGGTGCTGCGCTACGCCGAACCCATCACCAAGAAGGGTTTCGTGTTCATGGACACGCCTGGCTACGATCCCGTCGCCGCGACCGGGCAGGTCGCCGGCGGCGCCAATCTGGTCTGCTTCACCACGGGCCGCGGCAGCGTGTTCGGCTGCAAGCCGGCGCCCTCGATCAAGCTCGCCACCAACACGCCGATGTACAAGCGCATGGAAGAGGACATGGACGTCAATTGCGGCACCATCCTCGAAGGCGAGGAGAGCGTCCAGCAGTGCGGCCAGCGCATTTTCGATCTTATCCTCAAGACCGCGTCCGGACAGCCGACCAAGAGCGAGAGTTTTGATTTCGGCGGCGCCGAGTTCGCGCCCTGGGTGCTGGGCGCGACGATGTAATTCCTCGTTGCGCGTCGGCGGTAACCCTGCACGGCAAGCGACGCTCCTAAGTAATGATACGGAGCCGTCAAGTGAACACGGGGGTTCCCGCGGTCACACCTGATTAACATCTTCTGCCGTAATCCCAGGAGGGATGCGAGCTCCACTCATGTGGGGCGTTCGCCCTTCGTGAGGATTCGTCGACGATGACGCGTGCGATACGGCCGACCGGCGTGGAAAATCTCCTCGGAGAGGAGGAGCTGATCGTGTCGAAGACCGATCTCAAGGGCCGCATCACCTACGCCAACGATGTCTTCATCCGCATGGCGAAGTACTCCTGGAACGAGCTGATGGGCGCGCCCCACAGCCTGATCCGCCACCCCGAGATGCCACGCTCCGTCTTCAAGCTGCTGTGGGACACGCTTCAGTCCAGGCAGGAGATCTTCGCCTACGTCGTCAACCTCGCGAAGGACGGCAGCCACTACTGGGTGTTCGCCCACGTCACGCCGACATTCGACGAGCGTGGCAATATCGTCGGCTATCACTCCAACCGTCGCAAGCCCGATCCCGCGCAGATCGAGCGTATCAAGCCGATCTACAAGGCGCTGTGCGCGGAAGAGGCGCGGCATGCCAATGCCAAGGACGGCATGCATGCGGGCTTCGAGGCGATGGTCGGGCTGCTCAAGCAACAGGGTGTCGGCTACGATGAATTTGTGCTCTCTCTCTAAGGCGCAGGGAGCGACCGCGCTCGCATCCGTTCTTGCCCTCGTTGCGTTCGTGCTCTCGCTGACTGGGGCGACTGGAATTTCCGGTGCGGCGTTGCTTGGCGCGACGGTCGTGCTGCTCGCCTATGCCATCTGGTGCCAGCACCGCACGGCGGTGGCCGTCGACGAGGCGGCAGACGTGTGCTGCAAGGCGGCACGTGGCGATCTCGAGGCGCGCATCCTCAGCATCCGCCAGGCCGGACGGATCGGCGCCATTCAGAAGTCGGTCAACGACATGCTCGACATCACCGATGCCTATTTGCGGGAAGCTTCGGCGTCGATGGACTATGCGAGCCGCGGCAAATATTTCCGCAAGATCCTCGCGCGCGGATTACCCGGCTCGTTCCGCCGTTCAGCCACCGTCATCAATTCCGGCACCGACAGCCTCGGCCGTCGCGTGGTCGAGATCGCGGACCTCGCAAACCAGTTCGGCACGCATCTCGACCAGGTCGCGGGCACTCTGATGGGCGCGGCGACCGATCTTGAATCCGACGCCGGCCAGATGGCGGCGGCGGCCGAGAAGACCAGCCGGCAGACCTCCGGCGTGCTCAGTGCGTCCGACCAGGCCTCGCGCAACGTCGCCACCGTCGCGAGCGCCGCGGAGCAGCTCGCATCATCGATCGCCGAGATCAGCCGCCAGGTGGCGGGCTCGAGCACGAGCACGGGGCGGGCGGTGAACGAAGCCAATCGTGCCGGCAGCGAGATCCGCACACTCGCGGACGCGGCGATGCGGATCGGCGATGTCGTCAAGCTGATCAGCGCGATCGCCTCGCAGACCAATCTCTTGGCGCTCAACGCCACCATCGAGGCCGCGCGGGCAGGCGAGGCCGGCCGCGGCTTCGCCGTGGTCGCATCCGAGGTCAAGAGCCTCGCCAACCAGACCGCGAAGGCGACCGAGGAGATCAGCGCCAAGGTCGGCGAGATGCAGCAATCGACCACCAATTCGGTCGCCGCCGTCGAGGCGATCGCGCAGACCATCACTGAGATCAACGCCATCACCGCCTCGATCCCGACCTCGATCGAGCAGCAGGGGCTCGCCACCCGGGAGATCGCCCGCAACGTCCAGGAAGCCTCGGCCGGCACCTCGCAAATGTCCGCCAACGTCACCGGCATCAGCGAAGCCGCCGCCGACACCGGCCGCGTGGCAAGCCGCGTCAACAGCGCCTCCGAACGCGTCCATGGCGAGGTCGAGACGCTCCGGCGCGAGGTGACGCAGTTTTTGCAGCGGCTGACGTCAGCGGCGTAGGACATCGCGGAGAGGACGCGCATTCTTCCCCTCTCCCCTTGTGGGAGAGGGTGGCTCGCCGCGTTTGCGGCGAGACGGGTGAGGGGTCTCTCTCCGCGCGCACCTCTCACGCCGGAATTCGCGGAGACATACCCCTCATCCGGCGCTTCGCGCCACCTTCTCCCGCAAGGGGAGAAGGAAGAAAGCGACCGCCCGCACCTTGCGTAGGCACCCTTTGCCCGTTGTTAGTGCTTGATCGAGGTCACCAGCGGTGTTCTGCTCAAAAAAGCTGCTGGAGTACCGCACCCCGTGTCGATCTACGTCGCATTACACCACGTCACGCACTACAAATACGACCGCCCGATCGATCTCGGCCCGCAGACCATCCGTCTGCGGCCGGCGCCGCATACCCGCACGCCGATCCTGAGCTATTCGCTCAAGGTCACGCCGGCCAATCATTTCGTGAACTGGCAGCAGGATCCGCTGGGCAATTGGATCGCCCGTTACGTCTTCCCGGAGAAGACGACCGAGCTCAAGATCGAGGTCGATTTCACGGCGCAGATGACCACGGTCAATCCGTTCGACTTCTTCGTCGAGCCCTATGCCGACAGCTTTCCGTTCGAATATACGCAAGATCTCAAGACGGAGCTCGCGCCTTATCTCGAGACCGTCAAGCCCGATCGGCTGTTCGCGAAATATCTCGACACGATCCCGCACGAAGCCCCGAACACCGTCAACTTCCTGGTCGATCTCAACAGGGAGCTGCAGAAAAGGATCGGCTACGTCATCCGCATGGAAGCGGGCGTGCAGACGCCGGAGGAGACGCTCTCCTCCGCGGCCGGCTCGTGCCGCGACTCTGCCTGGCTCCTGATCCAGACCTTCCGGCACCTCGGTCTCGCCGCCCGTTTCGTCTCCGGCTATCTGATCCAGGTCCGTCCCGACATCGATCCGATCGAGGGGCCGCCGGAGGTCGAGAACGATTTCACCGATTTGCACGCCTGGGCCGAAGTCTATCTGCCGGGCGCGGGCTGGATAGGCTTCGACGCGACCTCGGGCATGCTTGCGGGCGAGGGCCACATCCCGGTCGCCGCGACGCCGCACTACCGCTCGGCCGCACCGATCTCCGGCGGCGCCGGTTTTGCCGAGGTCGAATTCGCCTTCGACATGAGCGTCAAGCGCATTCGCGAGGCGCCGCGCATCACAAAACCGTTCTCGGATGAATCCTGGATACGGCTCAACGATCTCGGCGAGCAGGTCGACGGCGATCTTGCGGCGCAGGACGTGCGCCTGACCATGGGCGGCGAGCCGACCTTCGTCTCCGTCGATGATCTCGAAGGCGCCGAGTGGAACACGGACGCCGTCGGTCCGACCAAGCGCGGGCTCGCCGACGATCTGATCCGCCGCCTGCGCGCGCGTTTCGGACCCGGGGGCCTGCTGCACTTCGGTCAGGGCAAATGGTATCCGGGCGAAAGCCTGCCGCGCTGGGCCTTTGGCCTGTACTGGCGCAAGGACGGCGTGCCGATCTGGAAGAATGCCGACCTCATCGCCAGCATCGAAAATCCGCGGCCGGCGCAGGCCAAGGACGTCCAGGCGTTCGTGGAGGGCACGGCGCTGCGGCTCGGGCTCGATCCTGGCTACATCATGCCGGCCTATGAGGACACCGCGTACTGGCTGCAGAAGGAATCGGAGCTTCCCGTCAACGTCGATCCGTCCGATTCCAAATTGTCCGATCCGGAGGCCCGCGCGCGGATGGCGCGGGTGTTCGAGCAGGGTCTCAACAACCCTCGCGGCTTCGTGCTGCCGGTGCAGCGCTGGAATGCGGCGCCGCGCTGGCGCAGCGAGCGCTGGCAGCTCCGGCGCAGTCATCTGTTCCTGATGCCGGGGGATTCGCCGCTCGGCTTGCGCCTGCCGCTGGACTCGCTGGGCTATGTCGCGCCCGATCAATATCCCTACATCGTCGAGCGGGATCCGATGGAGGCCCGCGGCAAGCTGCCGGTGTTCAGCCTTCCGGCGCGTCCGGACTCGCCGGAGCGGCTCGAGCCCGAAGAGCTCAACACCTCTGTCCCGGTCCGCACCGCGATGTCGGTCGAGGTTCGCGACGGCGTGCTCTGTGCCTTCATGCCGCCGGTCGAGCAGATCGAGGATTATCTCGAGATGATCGCGGCGCTCGAAGCCACGGCCGAGGAGATGCAGCTCCAGGTCCATGTCGAGGGTTATCCGCCGCCGTTCGATCCGCGTGTCGACGTCATCAAGGTGACGCCCGATCCCGGCGTGATCGAGGTCAACGTCCAGCCGGCAAAGAACTGGCGCGAGGCGGTCGACATCACCGTCGGGCTCTATGAGGATGCCGGCAAGACACGCCTCGGCGCCAACCGCTTCCTGGTCGACGGCCGCCACACCGGCACCGGCGGCGGCAATCATGTCGTGGTCGGCGGCTCTAGCCCGCAGGACTCGCCGTTCTTGCGCCGGCCTGATCTGTTGAAGAGCCTGGTGCTGCACTGGCAGCGGCATCCCGCGCTGTCCTATTTCTTCTCCGGCCTGTTCATCGGCCCGACCAGCCAGGCACCGCGCATCGACGAAGCCCGCCACGACAGCATTTACGAGCTCGAGGTCGCGCTCACGCACGTGCCGCCGCCGGGCGTTCAGGCGCCGCTGTGGCTGGTGGATCGCTTGTTCCGGCATCTCCTTGTCGACATCACCGGCAACACCCATCGTGCCGAGATCTGCATCGACAAGCTCTATTCACCTGATGGCACGACCGGCCGGCTCGGCCTGGTCGAATTCCGCGCGCTCGAAATGCCGCCCGATCCACGCATGTCGCTGGCGCAGCAGCTGCTGATCCGCGCGCTGATCGCGAAATTCTGGCGCGAGCCGCAACAAGGCAAGTTCGTGCGCTGGGGCACCGCGCTGCATGATCGCTTCATGCTGCCGCACTTCATCTGGGAGGATTTCCTCGAAGTGCTGACCGAGTTGAAGCAGTCCGGCTATCCGTTCGAGCCTGAATGGTATCTGGCCCAGCTCGAATTCCGCTTCCCCGCCTTCGGCCGCATCCATCATGGCGGCGTGACGCTGGAGCTGCGTCAGGCGCTGGAGCCCTGGCACGTGCTCGGCGAGGAGGGCTCGGCCGGCGGCACCGTGCGCTATGTCGACTCATCGGTCGAGCGGCTCCAGGTCAAGGCGGAAGGCTTCGTCGAGGGCCGCCATATCGTCACCTGCAACGGCCGCCGTCTGCCGATGACCGCCACCGGCCGCTCCGGCGAAGCCGTGGCCGGCGTCCGCTTCAAGGCCTGGCAGCCGGCCTCCGGCCTGCATCCGACCATTCCCGTTCACGCGCCCCTGACATTCGACCTGATCGACACCTGGAACGGCCGCTCGCTCGGCGGCTGCGTCTATCACGTCGCCCATCCCGGCGGCCGCAGCTACGACACCAAGCCCGTCAACACCTACGAGGCCGAGGCGCGGCGGCTGGCGCGCTTCCAGGACCACGGCCATACGCCGGGCCCGATGCAGCCGCCGCCTGAGGAACGCACAAATGAGTTTCCGCTGACCCTCGACTTGCGGTCCCCGCTCCTGCAATGAGTATGATGCGGGGGCAGGGAGAGGCGCATGGCCGAGGGCGCAGCCGAAGAGGACGACAAGGCAGGTAAGGCGCAAGGTCAACGCCAAGGTCAGCGCGAAGGCCAGCGCCGTTTCGCGCAATGGGTCCGCGACTACAGGCGCCTGCCCGGCATCCCCGACGAGTTTCTCGGCCCGGACGGCAAGCCCCGCGCGGTCTGGAGCCGCTTCTTCGATGCCTTCGGCGCGCTCGCGCCCGACGAGGTCGAGCGGCGGTTCGGCATGGCCGACCGTCATCTCCGCGAGGCCGGCGTCACCTATCGCGCGCCCGGCGAGAGCGCCGACCGGCCCTGGTCGATCAGCCATCTGCCGCTGCTGATCGACGAGGCTGACTGGAAGCAGCTGTCCGACGGCATCACCCAGCGCGCCGAGCTGCTCGAACTCGTGCTGCGCGACATCTATGGCGAGGGCCGCCTCGTCGCCGAAGGCGCGTTGCCTGCGGCCGCGATTGCCGGCAGCCCAGAATATCTCCGTCCGGTCTGCGGCGTGCCGCCGCCGGGCGGGCGCTATCTCTCGCTCTATGCCGCCGATGTCGGCCGGGGGCCTGACGGCCGCTGGTGGGTGCTCGGCGACCGCACGCAGGCGCCGTCGGGTGCGGGCTATGCGCTGGAGAACCGCCTGGTGCTCTCGCGCGCCTTCTCCGATCTCTACAAATCGATGAACGTGCCGCGCGTCGCGCCGTTCTTCGAGGCGTTTCGCGACAGTCTTCGCGCGCGCGCCGACCGCGACGAGCCGCGAATCGGCGTGCTCACGCCGGGCAGTTTCAGCGAGACCTATTTCGAGCACGCGACGCTGGCGCGCTATCTCGGCTTCCTGCTGGTCGAGGGTGACGATCTCGCCGTCAGCGACAACCATATCCACATCCGCACGGTTGCGGGCCTCAAGCGCCTCGACGTGCTGCTGCGCCGCGTCGATTCCAATTCGCTCGACCCGCTCGAGCTCGATGCCTCCTCGCGGCTCGGCGTCCCCGGCCTGATCGACGTGCTGCGCAAGGACGGCGTCGTCGTCGCCAACATGCCGGGCTCGGGCGTGCTGGAGGCGCGCGCGATGCTCGGCTTCCTGCCGGCGCTCAGCCGCCGCCTGCTCGGTGAAGAGCTGAAGATGCCGCACATCGCGACCTGGTGGTGCGGCCAGCGTTCGGCGCGCGACGAGGTGTTGTCGCGGCTCGACGAGGTTGCGATCGAAGGCGCCTATCGGCGCGGCGTCCCCGGTTTCGACAGCAACGGTCCGGTGCTGGCGAGCGAGCTCGATGCCGCCGGCCGCCGGCGCCTGAGCGACGCGATCGCTGCGCGCGGCATGGACTATGTCGGCCAGGAGGTGGTGCGGCTCTCGACCATGCCGGTATGGGAGCAGGGGCAGATCACGCCCCGTCCCTTCGTGCTGCGCGTGTTCGCAGCCGCGACGCCCGACGGCTGGGCCATCATGCCCGGCGGCTTCTGCCGGATCGCCGAGCAGCCGGATGCGCGCGCGGTGTCGATGGGCGACGGCGCGCGCTCCGCCGATGTCTGGGTGGTCTCGGACAAGCAGGTCTCGACCGCGACGCTGCTGCCGGCGGTCGACAAGGTGCGCATCCGCCGTATCGCTGGCGTGCTGCCGAGTCGCGCCGCCGACAATCTGTTCTGGCTCGGCCGCTATCTCGAACGCGCCGAGGCGACGCTGCGGCTGGTGCGGGCGCTGGGCTCGCCGAGCGGGCCCAACAAGGGCACCGCCGCCTCGCTGCAATCGGCCGAGCGTATCCAGCGCCTGCTGGTGACCTGGGGCGCGATCTCGCAGACCTCGCGGGCGGCGCCCGGCCGCATCGTCGCCGAAGCGCTGCAGAGCCCGGAGCGTTTCGGCTCGGCACTGTCGCTGGTCCGCGCGGCCCAGCGCACGGCGACCTCCTTGCGCGAGCGGCTGTCGCCCGATGCTTGGCAAGTCATCACCGAAATGGTCGAGCGGCTAGCCGTCGAGGTCGAGGACGACGACAGCGTGCTGAGCGCTGCCGAGCTGACCTTGCAGGAGCTCGCGAGCTTTGCCGGCCTTGCGCATGAGAACATGAACCGCGCCGCCGGCTGGCGCTTCCTCGATATCGGCCGCCGCACCGAGCGCGCCATCAACACCACGCGTTTTGCCCGGCAGTTTGCCTATGACGAGGCCGGCGACGAGGATCTCGATATTCTGCTGACGCTGGTGGATTGCCAGATCACCTACCGCTCGCGTTATCTGCTGGCGCCGATCCTGGCGCCGGTGCGCGACCTCGCCGTGCTCGACAGCTACAATCCGCGTTCGGTGGCGTTCCAGGTGACGGCGCTGAACGAGCATATCGCCGCGCTGCCGAGCCTGAAGGAGCACGGCCTCATCGAGAAGCCGCAGCGGCTTGCGGTCGCGCTGCAGGCGATGCTCGCGACCGCGGAGGCCGAGAGGATCGAGGTCAAGACGCTGTTCGCCCTGGAGCAGGATCTGCTCAGCCTCGCCGAGGCGGTCGGGCAGCACTACTTCCCGCACGGCCCCAATGCCAGCCGGCCGGAAAAGTTGACGGGGCTGGCGTGATCTACGATATCCGTCACGTCACCACCTACGAATACGAGAGCCCGGTCAGCTTCGCCCGCTGCACGCTGCGGCTGGAGCCGAGGAGCGGCCATGGCCAGGAGCTGATCTCGCACAAGGTCGAGATTCGTCCGCGCCCCGCGGAGCGTAGCGTCCGGCGCGATTTCTTCGGCACCCTGACCGAGAGCGTGGTGATCGAGGCCGCGCATCGCACTCTGCGCATCGATTCCCGCTCGCGCGTGAAGGTGTCGCGCCAGCCGCCGGCGCGCGCCGCTGCCAGTCCGGGCTGGGAGAGCATTCGCGACATCGCCTTCGAGGCGACGAGCCTCGGGCCGTCCTCGCCGGTCGGCTATGTCTTTGCGAGCCCGCTGGTGCCGGTGCTGGGACCCGTCAGCGCCTATGCCGCGGAAAGCTTCGCGGCCGGCGCGGGGATCCTCGCCGGGGCGGTCGATCTGATGCATCGCATCGGCACCGAATTTCGCTACGACCCGAAGGCGACGGTAATCTCGACGCCGCTCAACGAGGTCTTCGTCAAGCGACATGGCGTCTGTCAGGATTTTGCCCATGTGATGATTGCGGGCTTGCGCGGGCTGGGCCTACCCGCGGCCTATGTCAGCGGATATTTGCGCACCATTCCGCCGGCGGGCCAGCCGCGCCTGCAGGGCGCCGATGCCACCCATGCCTGGGTGTCGCTGTGGTGCGGGGAGGAGCTTGGCTGGGTCGATTTCGATCCGACCAACGATCTTATGGTCGCCGGCGACCATATCGTGCTCGCGGTCGGCCGCGACTTTTCCGACGTTTCGCCGGTCGACGGCATCATTGTCGGCTCGCCGAAGCAGAAGCTCGACGTCGCCGTCGACGTGCTGCTGGTGGAATGATTGCCATTTTTGCCGTCCCGGCGACGCCAGCCCGGGTGTGTCGGGCCGGCACCGCAACCGCGATACCGCGGGGCACAACCGCAACATATTTCCGTATTTTCGTTCCCGGGTTTGGCCAGTCGGCCCAAGATGGGCTAAGCTGGCCTTTGCGTCGAGGACATGAATGAGACGTCGGGAGTTGGCGTGGAACACCACCGACAAGCGGGGCTGCATCCATGATCACGTTACCGAAACTGGCGGCGGAGACCCTGGAGAAGTTGCTGGGCTCGTTCATGCGTCGTCGGTACGACGAGTCCTACGCCAGAGTGCTGGAAGGCTCGGCCCGCACGGCGATGGAATGCATCGGCAACAGCGACGCACTCTATCACAACATCGAGCATACGATGTTGGTGACGCTGGCCGCTCAGGCGATCCTGATGGGACGTAATCTCCACACGCATCTTGCGGCTGAGGACTACATCAACGTCCTGATCGCATGCCTTGCGCACGACATCGGCTATGTCCGCGGTCTGTTTCCGGAGGATGATGAAGACGGTTTCATCATCGATGATTCCGGCACCAAGGTGGCGCTGCCGCGTGGCGCTTCGGATGCCAGCCTGATGATGTATCACGTCGATCGCTCGAAACTGTTTGTGCGGCGGCGGCTGCCGCAGATCCGGGGCGTGGACAGTGAGCGCGTCGCCCGCGCCATCGAGGGCACCCGCTTCCCGGCCCGCGAAGGGCAGGAATACGACGACGACGCCTCGATCCTGCGCGCCGCCGACTTCATCGGGCAACTCGGCGATCCCAACTATCTGCGCAAGGCTAACGCGCTCTATTACGAGTTCGAAGAAGTCGGCATGAACCGCCAGCTCGGCTACGATTCGCCGGCCGACATCGTGAACCGCTATCCGCAGTTCTACTGGAACAGCGTCGCACCGCACATCCAGACCGAGATCGGCTATCTCAACAAGACCGAGATCGGTCGGCAGTGGATCGCCAACCTCTACAGCAACGTGTTCCGCGCCGAGCGTGAGATCACGTTGTCCGGGCCGCAAAAATAGCTTCGCCTCGTAATGCAACAAAAAACTGTCGCCACCGATATCCTCGATATCGCCTATCGCGAATACGGCGCGCCGGACGGCTGGCCCTGCATCATGGGCCACGGCTTTCCCTACGACGTGAACGCCTATGCCGAGACTGCGCCGATCATGGCGCAAGCGGGCGCGCGCGTGCTGGTGCCCTGGCTGCGCGGCTACGGGCCGACGCGGTTTCGCTCCGCTGCGACGTTGCGCTCCGGCGAGCAGGCGGCGCTTGGCGCCGATCTCCTGGCCTTCATGGATGCGCTTGGAATCTCGCGCGCGGTGGTCGGCGGTTACGACTGGGGCGGGCGCGCGGCCTGCGTGGTCTCGGTGCTGCATCCGGAGCGGGTGATCGGTCTCGTCTCGGGTAATTCCTACAACATCCAGAATATCGCGCGTTCGATGGAGCCGGCTTCGCCAACCGAGGAGGCGGCGCTCTGGTATCAATATCTCTTCCACAACGAACGCGGCCGCCGCGCTCTGGAGCGCAACCGGCGCGGTTTTGCGCGCCAGCTCTGGTCGATGTGGTCGCCGACATGGGCCTTCGACGACGCGACGTTCGAGACCAGCGCCATGTCGTTCGACAATCCCGATTTCGTCGATGTCGTGATCCACTCCTACCGACATCGTTACGCGCTGGTCGCGGGCGATCCCGCCTATGCCGCGATCGAGGCGAAGCTCGCCGCCCAGCCGCCGGTTCGGGTGCCGACCATCGCGATCGACGGCGACAGCGACGGCGTCAATTCCGGCACCGCGCACCATGCAGGCAAGTTCGAGGGCTTTTTCGAGCGGCGCGTCTTTGCAGGGGCCGGCCACAATTTGCCGCAGGAGCGGCCGGCCGAATGGGCGCAAGCCGTGCTCGACGTGCGGAAAGCGGCCGCATAGAGCCGGATTTCTCGTCCCGCTGTCTTGCCGCTCTCGCAGCTTCCAATTTTTCCTGATCCCGGGAACCTTTTCCAATCGCAGCCGTCCAAGCTGTGGGCCGCCTTCTGTCTGCGGTTCGTTGCAGGGGAGGTTCTCGATGAAGACGCAAACGCGCAGGCTGGAACGTGTCGCGGTCGCGCAGGCGCCGAGCGAGCGGCCTGAGAGGGCGGAGGTCGAGCAGGCGATCCGCACCATGATCCGCTGGGCCGGCGACGATCCCGCGCGCGACGGTCTGCGCGACACGCCGGACCGGGTCGCGCGCGCCTTCGAGGAGTATTTCTCCGGCTATGCGCAGGATCCGACCGAAATCCTGCAAAAGACCTTTGAGGAGATCGAAGGCTATGACGAGATGATCGTCCTGCGCGGTGTTCGCTTCGAAAGCCATTGCGAGCACCACATGGCACCGATCGTCGGCCGCGCCTGGGTGGCTTATATCCCGCAAGGGCGCGTCGTCGGCATCTCCAAGCTCGCGCGTCTCGTCGACATCTACGCCAAGCGGCTTCAGATCCAGGAGAAGATGACCGCGCAGATCGCCAACACGATCAACGATGTGCTGAGGCCCGAAGGTGTCGGGGTCATCATCAAGGCGACGCATCACTGCATGACCACGCGCGGCGCGCACAAGCCCGGGACCGATCTCGTCACCAGCCGCATGCTCGGCGTGTTCCGCGACAATGCGTTGACGCGCCAGGAGCTGCTGGGGCTGGCCAATTCGGACGATTGATCCGCGACGGCTCAAGGAGGCAACGCCATGACCGAAGACAAGAAGCCAAGCGGACCCGACTTGAGCCGAGGCGTGACGCTCGCCGAATTCAAGGACGGCAAATTGCTCGGCCATGTCGGCGAGGAAGACGTCCTGCTGGTGCAGGCCGGCAGCGAGATCTTCGCGATCGAGCCCGCCTGCAGCCACTATCACGGTCCGCTCGTCGAAGGACTGGTGGTGGGCGACACCATCCGCTGTCCCTGGCATCACGCCTGCTTCTCCTTGCGGTCAGGCGAGGCGACCCGTCCGCCGGCGCTGAATGCGCTGGCAGTGTGGGAGGTCTCGCGCGATCGGGACAAGATCGTCGTCCAGCGCAAGCACGAGGTGCCGAAGCCTTCGGTGTCTCACCGGACAGCGCCAACGCCGGAAAAATTCGTCATCATCGGCGGCGGCGCGGCGGGTTTCGCGGCGGCGCAGACGCTCCGTCGCGAGGGCTTTGCCGGCGCCATCACCATGCTCAGCAATGACAGCGCGATGCCGGTGGACCGGCCCAATCTCTCCAAGGACTACCTCGCGGGCAACGCGCCGGAGGATTGGCTGCCGCTGCGGGGCGAGGACTATTATCAGGGCGCCGGCATCGACCTCAGGCTCAACACGAATGTCGCCGCGATCGAGGCGAAGACGCGCAGCGTGACGCTGGGCAATGGCGACAGGCTGCCGTTCGACCGGCTGTTGCTCGCGACCGGCGCCGAGCCGGTCAGATTGCAGATTCCGGGTGCCGACCAGCCTCATGTCCACACGCTGCGCTCCGTCGCCGACAGCCGCGCCATCATCAAGGCGGCCGGCAGCGCCGAACGTGCACTGGTGATCGGCGCCAGCTTCATCGGCCTGGAAGTTGCGGCCTCCTTGCGGGCACGCAAGATCGAGGTGCACGTGGTCGCACCGGACGAACGGCCGATGCAGAAGGTGCTCGGTCCCGAGATGGGCGACTTCGTGCGCGCCCTGCATGAGGAGAATGGCGTCAACTTCCATCTCGATAACACCGTGGAAAAGTTGGACGGCACGCGCGCCACGTTGAAGAGCGGCGGCGTGATCGAAGCCGAACTGGTCGTGGTCGGCATCGGCGTCAAACCGCGCCTCGCGCTCGCCGAGCAGGCGGGGCTTGCGGCCGACCGGGGCGTCAGCGTGAGCGAGTATCTGGAGACCAGCATAGCCGGCATCTTCGCGGCCGGCGACATCGCGCGCTGGCCGGATCCGCATTCGCGGCAAACCATCCGCGTCGAGCACTGGGTGGTGGCGGAGCGGCAGGGCCAGACCGCGGCGCGCAACATGCTCGGCAAGCGCGAGCGTTTCGAGGCCGTGCCGTTCTTCTGGTCGCAGCACTATGACGTGCCGATCAACTATGTCGGCCACGCCGAGAGTTTTGACGATATCGCGATCGACGGCAGCATTTCCGGCAAGGACTGCCTGCTGAAGTATCGCAAGGGCGGCCGCATCCTTGCGATTGCTTCAATTTATCGGGATCTCGACAATCTCAAGGCCGAGCTGGAGATGGAGCGGACGCGCGGCTGAGGCGCCGCATCCGAACTTGATTGGCGTCAATGGTGCTGCCCGCGACGGCCACTGTGCACCGGCTGATCAGCAACTCGACGCAAGACCGCCTTGTGGAACTCCGCTGATCTGACGTGCTGGCAAAAAGCAGCACGTCGCGGCTTCCGAGTCGCGCGGCGATTATCACCGGGGAGAAACCATGAAAGCCGCTTTGGTCCTGGCTGCAGCCTTGGCTGCCTGCCTGTCCACGCCTGTCTCCGCGCAAAAATCCTACGGTCCCGGCGTCAGCGACACCGAGATCAAGATCGGCAACACCATGCCCTATAGCGGCCCCGCTTCGCCGCTCGGCATCACCGGCAGGGTGATCTCGGCCTATTTCGACGAGGTCAACGAGAAGGGCGGGATCAACGGCCGCAAGCTCAATCTCCTGTCGCTCGACGACGCCTTTTCGCCGCCGAAGACCATGGAAGCGGCGCGGCGGTTGGTCGAGGGCGACGGCGTCGCCTTCATCTTCGCGACCATGGGCACCGCGCCGAGCTCGGCGATCGCGAAATATCTCAACAGCAACAAGGTGCCGCAGCTGTTTCTGATCAGCTCGGCCTCGAAGTGGAACGACCCCGCCAACATGCCCTGGTCGATGGCGCTGCCGTGGGCGCCGAACTACACCAGCGAGGCCGCCATCGACGTCGCCTATGCCCGCGCCAAGAACCCGAATGCGCGCTTCGCGGTGCTCTATCAGAACGACGACGCCGGCAAGGAATATCTGCGCGGCGTCAAGGAGGCGCTTGGTGCCGACGCCGACAAGGCGATCGCGATGGCGTCGAGCTTCGAGGTCGCCGACCCCACCGTCGATTCCCAGGTGCTGACGCTCGCCAACACCAAGGCCGACGTCTTCATGATCTATTCGGTGACGCCGCGCGCCTGCGCCCAGGCGATCCGGAAAGCGCATGAGGTCGGCTGGCAGGCGACGCGCTTCCTCGCCTCGGGCTGCGCCAACAAGGCCACCGTGATGGTGCCGGCCGGCCTCGATGCCGGCAAGGGCGTGCTCTCGCTCGGCTCGCTCAAGCCGTTCGTCGAGGCGCCGAAGGACGATCCGGCGATGACGGCCTATATCGACTTCATGAAGAAGCGCCTGCCCAATGCCGACGTCAACAACGTCGCGGGTCTCTACGGCTACACCGTCGCCGAGGCACTGGTGGTCTTGCTGAAGCAGTGCAAGGACAATCTGACGCGCGAGAACATCATGGCGCAGGCGGCCAATTTGAAGAACGTGCCGCTGTCGCTGCTGATGCCCGGCATCACGCTCAACACCACGCCGCAGGATTTCCGCCCGATCAAGGACGGCTATATGCTCCAGTTCAACGGTAACGACTGGATCGTCGCGAGCGAGCTGCTGCGCGGCACGTGAGGGCAAGCGAGCGCCCGCTTTGGAGACACCGATGTCTCCACATCGTCATGGCCGGGCTTGTCCCGGCCATCCACGTCTTTCCCATGGCACGAAAGAACGTGGATGCCCGGGACAAGCCCGGGCATGACGACATCAGGTGTTGTGAACAGAGGAGACCGCCATGGACTTTCACCACTCCGAACGTTCGCTGGAGCTGCAGGAGCGGGTCCGTCGCTTCATGCGGACGCATGTCGAGCCGGTCGAGGAGCTCTATTACGAGCAGGTCAAGCCGGAAGCGACACGCTACAGGACGCCGCAGGTCCTTCAGGACCTGAAGCGGCTCGCGCGCGAGCAGGGGCTCTGGAACCTGTTCCTCTCCGGCGAGCACGGCCCGGGCCTCAGCAATCTCGAATATGCACCGGTGAAGGAGATCATGGGCCGCATCCTCTGGGCGCCGGAGGTGTTCAATTGCTCGGCGCCCGATGTCGGCAACATGGAGGTGCTGGCCAATTACGGCACGCCGGCACAGCAGGAGCGCTGGCTGAAGCCGCTTTTGGAGGGGCGCATCCGCTCCGGCTTCTCGATGACGGAGCCGCAGGTCGCCTCCAGCGATGCCACCAACATTCAATGCGAGATCAGACGCGACGGCGGCGACTACGTCATCAACGGCCGCAAATGGTTCACCTCCGGCGCGATGAACGAGGATTGCGAGATCCTGATCGTGATGGGCAAGACGGCGCCCGACGATCCCGACCGCCACCGCCAGCAATCCATGGTCCTGGTGCCGAAGGCGACGCCCGGCGTGCGCATCGTCCGCGACATGCTCACTTACGGCTACGACGACGCGCCGGTCGGCCATCCCGAGATTGTCTACGAGAACGTTCGCGTGCCCGCCGAGAACATCCTGCTGGGAGAGGGCCGCGGCTTCGAGATCGCGCAAGGCAGGCTTGGTCCCGGCCGCATCCATCATTGCATGCGGCTGATCGGCTGCGCCCAGCGCGCGCTCGAATTGATGTGCCAGCGTGCGGTCTCCCGCACAGCCTTCGGCAAGCCGCTTGCCGAGCAGGGCTCGGTGCGCGAGGACATCGCGCACTCGTTCTGCGAGATCGCGCAGGCGCGCTTGCTCACGCTGCAGGCCGCCGACAGGATGGACCGCGAAGGCAACAAGGCCGCGCGCGACCTGATCGCGGCCGCCAAGATCGTGGTGCCCAGCATGGCGGCCCGCGTCATCGACCGCGCCATCCAGATCCACGGGGCCGCCGGCGTCTCGCAGGATACTTTCCTCGCGCGCGCCTATGTCTACGCCCGCTTCATCCGCATCGGCGACGGGCCGGACCAGGTGCATCTGGCCGCGGTGGGGAAGGAACTGATCAAGCGCGGCGGGGTGATGGGCTGAGCAACGCCATCACTAACCGCCCTATTTCTTCTTTCCCGCGCCAAGCAAGGCGGCATGAACCCCTTGCCGGCGGCGTCCTTGACCACCGTCACTGGACCAAATGTGCGAGCCGAAGCGGCCTGAATGCGGCGCGCAGCTCGGCGGAGAAAAGCGCCGGCTGCTCCCAGGCAGCAAAATGACCGCCTTTGTCGACCTCGTGGAAGTAGGTCAGGTTGCGATAGGCCCGACGGGCCCACGTCTCCGGGGCTTGATAGCTCTCGCCCGGGAATACCGTGATGGCCACCGGCAGCGAGATCTCCGCGGTCTTCTCCGGACCTGCAAGGGCGGGACTGCGCCCGCTATATTCCCAGTAAAGGCGCGCCGAGGAGGTGGCGCTGTTCGTCAACCAGTACAGCGTGATGTCGTCCAGCACCTCGTCGCGGGACTTTTCGGAGTCGGTGTCGTCGAATTTCCAATGCGTGAAGCCGGGATGTCCGAGCATCCAGGCCGCCAGGCCCGCGGGAGAATCCGTCAAGCCGTAGCCGATCGTTTGCGGCCTCGTTCCCATCATCAGCGCGTAGGACCGGTTGCCCATCTTGCCCGCCGCACTGAATGCATCGAACGCTGCGCGTTCGCTAGCGGAAAGGTCTGCTGGGGCGGGCCCGCCGGCCGCGAGGATCGCGGCGATATCGGGCGGCACGATCGCCGGCAAATTGATATGGATGCCGAGCAAACCTGCCGGCGCCAGCCGTGCCATTGCACTCGAGACCGGCGAGCCCCAGTCGCCGCCCTGGGCGACATAGTGGGTGTAGCCCAGGCGCTTCATCAGTTCTGCCCAGATGCGCGCCGTGCGGTCAGGACCCCAACCGGTATCGACCGGTTTGCCGGAGAAGCCATAGCCGGGCATCGAGGGAATCACGACGTCGAACGCGTCTTCAGGCCGCCCCGCATGGGCCGTTGGATCGGTGAGTGGATCGATCAGCTTGAGCTGCTCGAAAACCGATCCCGGCCAGCCATGGGTTATGACGACAGGCAGGGCATTGGGATGTTTGGAGCGGACATGAATGAAGTGAATATCGATGCCGTCGATGTTGGTGATGAACTGCGGAAGTCGATTCATCCTCGCTTCGATCTTGCGCCAGTCGTAGGCCGTCCCCCAATAGTTGACGAGGGGCTGGAGCTTCGCCAGCGGGATACCTTGGGACTGATCGGAAACAGTCTCGCGATCAGGCCATCGCGTCGCCAACACGCGCCGCCGAAGCTCGACAAGGTCCTCCTCCGGCACGGCAATGTGGAAGGGGCGAATTGTGCTTTCGCCCGCGGCCGCCGCTCCACGCAGCGGAAACACGCTCGTGGAAATCACCGCTGCAATTCCAATCGCTGCGGTGCTCAAAAGCGCGCGCCGGCTTCTGTCGATGGTGTTCTCGGAATTGTATGGCATCGGCATGGGACACCTTCCTGGCTTCAGGCGATCGGAGCCTGCGGAGCAGGGCAGTCCTTCGTCTGGCTCTGCAACATGGCTCGGAAGCTGGCCAATGGCTCGTTAAGGCTTGTTAGATGCTGTGAGCAGTTGCGACTGATGCCGGGCAAGTGAAGGAAGACAAGTTCAGCATTTCTGTCCCATGTCCGCCGACAAGGACGGAGTGGACAAGCTGATCGGATCTGTGCGTCAGTTCGTTGTCCATGAACGCGTTCGGCAGCGGGCCTTGCTGCGCGAGGACATCGCAAACTCCCACTGCGACGTCGCGCAAGCAAGCTTCTCACGCTAGGTGGCGGCCTCCGTCGCTGCGACGATCGCTTCTGCAAAAACAACGCCGATGAGAATCAAACGGCGGTCAGGCAGGCGAGCGCACGGATTGTCTTGATTAGTGGCGCTGTGAGAATCATGTCGTCGCACTTATTTCACTGTCGCTCTCGTCGTCATGCTGTTGACGCAATGTCTGTCTTAGACGGCGACAAGTAAAACACGTGCTGGAACTGTTGGGGTTCCTACAAACGGTTCCGGAGCCAGGGGTTGGCTCGATCCGCAAAACGAATTGCGGCATCGGAACCAAACGATCGAAAATCACAGGAGATATAATGGTGTTCCGCTCGAGCGCCGCAATTTGCGGCGCCGTGATTGCGCTTGCTGTTTCGGTTTCTATTGCCCGATGTGAAGCTGGTGGGGTTCACTCAAACGCTGTCGACGATGCCGCTTCCGGGGAAGCGATCGTTGGCGCGGCATCCATGTACAATCCGTTCAAGCCGGGCAAAGAGGAGGGCGGCCCGAAGACGGCTTCCGGCGAGCGCTATGATCCCTCGGTCTGGTCGGCTGCCATCAAGACGAGCTTGCGTAAGAAATTCGGTGGGGTCCAATTTGGCGCGAAGCCGAAATACGCCCTCGTCGAAGCCGTCGGCAAGAAGGTCATCGTCAGGATAAATGATGTGGGACCGCTAAGGCCTGGCCGCATCATCGACTTCAATGAGCGGACCATGCGCCATTTCGATCCGAGCCTTGAGCGTGGGGTCATTCCTGACGTCAAAGTCCGGCCGCTTGCCGGCGGCGATTGGACCCCTGGACCGGTTGGCTGAACCGTCGCACTGGGAGGTCGCGCAGCACGGCCCTTCCAGAAGTTGAGAAGGCCTCGATGGCTCTCCATGCTGTCGGCAAGGCGTTGCTCGCCGGTGCGACGGTGGTCGGATGTTTTGGGAAAACCGACACACCTCCATGCTCGACCAAAGCCGAATAGCGGGTTGAAATCTGCGCGTCTAGATTGAAAGACGGAAAGGCAGGTGGGGCGGGCAGCCGTTGCTCCAGCGGTCTTCATCAACTTGCTTTTTCCGACGGTTTCTATCTGCGTTCTACGTCCACGCATGTTCGCCAATATCGTTGTCATTGCGAGGTCGTGCCGCTGGAGCGGTGTGCGATTGCACGTAACCATGGAGAACGCAGATGAGCAGCTTCCCTTGGCACTTCCCTTGGCGCTTGTGGCAAAAGCACAAGAACAAATCTCTGGACAATGCAAAGTCTCCTTCGGACAAGGCGGAGCCTTCTTCCGAACAGTTCGAAGGCAGGGGTCGGCGACACCTGCTGCAGGCGCTATCCGTCTTCGCCGCCGGTAGCGCGTTGGGGGAGATGTCAAACCCCGCCGAAGCAAAAGACTCCAGTGATTTGCCACCTCCAAGACGTGCATTGACCGGCCGCGATGCAGCCGGCAAGTCGGTGTTGAAGTCTTTTGAGGTGACTCCAAAGCTGGTGGAAATCGATGCCAATCCAGGACTGACTTTCTATGAGCTGTACATGACTGAGGGAGTGCCAGGACTGAGCGGACTGGAGCCGGATCCGATGTCGGCAGGAACGAAGGCCTTTCCAGGCCCTGAGGGGACCATCTTTCGATTGATCTCGTATCCGCCGAAGCGCCCGGAAGGTTGGAAGCCGCCGCCCGGAGTTACTTTCGAGAGTGGGCTTAGAGAAATGTCGGACAAGATCCCCGGCATGGGAGACCATTTTGAGCGCGGCGCCCCAGGGATGCACACATCGGATACCATAGACTACGGAGTCGTGGTTCGCGGCGAGATGACGCTGGAATTGGACGACGGACAGAAGGTCCATTTGCGTCAGGGTGATTGCATCGTGCAAAACGGAACGCGCCATCGCTGGCGCAACCCATTGCCCGAACCCTGTCTCATGGCGTTTGTCTCGATCGGCGGGAAGCGCGCCTGAGACGTGGAGACGCGGCCTCTTGGGCTGAAAGCAGCCACGTCTAGCGTACAAACTGCTAAGCGGCCGTGATCTTCGAAGCCGGGCCTTCGGCTCCAGTGCCAAGGGAGTCCACACCTGTCGCCTCTATGCAGAGTCTGAGCGCTCCGCCCAGAGTTGCAGCAGCCAGATCCGCCTTGGCACCTTCCCGCAGGCTTTCCAGCGCCGCTGGGTCGATGTCCTTCATCCAGCAACCCAGAATGATTGTAGCCTTCGGCAATTTACGGCGAAGCCGTCGCACCGAGTAACGCATATGAGCAGGACTACTTGCGTCCATATAGACAAGACAGGCAATGGCGACCCCGGCGGTCTCCAGCCGGAAGATATTCGCCGTCGATAATGCTCCCGCTGCTTCAACTCGCGCCGACAAGCCATGCGCATCCGTCAGTTGCGCCAGCATGATCGCAGCCGCTTCGTCGATCGGATTTCGTCCAGCCAAGCAGAGCACGGGATGATCGCCTTGCCATTCAGAAGGCAAGTCCTCCTTGCGCAGCACCCGCAGACTCTCATAAGGCGCGTCCTCAGCCACGCCCTCTATGGCAGATGTAGCTTCGACATCTGTGGTCGGGTTGACCTTCAGCGACGGACGCTCATCCTGCTCCGAAATGTTATTGGCAAATTCCTGGACCGCATCCCTGATTTTGGTCAGCCGGTCGGGAGCCAGAGCGCCGCGCTCGGCATCTGCTTGAGCCAGTTGCAGTCCTCGCAGGGCTACTTCGTCGTAATAGGAGCTAAGAGATCGCTCCTTCAAGAACTCCTCTGCTTTTGCCGAAGCTTCTGTCGGATCGCCGGCGAGCATCCGCTGATAGAATATCTCAGGCGGAGAGAGCGCTGGTCGGTCTCCAAACATGACGTCGAGGAACTCCAGGCGCTCGACATGGCGGCCCAGGACGACCAGACACACGGTAAGGGGTGTCGCCAGAACGAGGCCGATTGGACCCCAGAGCGCCGTCCAGAACGTCGCGGAAGCCACAACGGCCACCGGCGATAGTCCCGTGCTGTGTCCATAGACCATCGGCTCCAGCACATGGCCGACGATTGGTTCTACCACCACGAACAGCGCGATCGTCCAAAGCAGCATCGTCCAGGTTGGATCGACCGCAACCGCAAGAGCGAGAGGGAAGGCGGCGGCGATGACCGCCCCAATGTAAGGCACGAAGCGCAGCACTGCTGCCAGAATACCCCACAGGATCGCGCTTGGAACGCCGATCAGCCAAAGACCCATTCCGATGATGATGCCGAAGCCCCCGTTCACGAGAAGCTGGATAAGGAAAAGCCGGCTGAGACGGCTCGCCGCGTCATCAAGGGCAGCCGTGGTGCGCTGCAGGTCATCCGAACCGGCCAGCCTGATCAGGCGATTACGAAGATCCTCGCGCTGAAGCAAAATGAAGATCACGAATATGACGATGATCCCGGTCGTTGCGAGCGGATGAAGCAATGGTGAAATCAGTGTTTGCAAGCTCTCCAGCGCGCCCGGATCGGGCTGGAGCACTTCCACAGGAACGGGCTTCGGCGGGGCCGCTTTCGGAGCTGCTATGGTCCCCAACGAATTCGCGGCCTCCTTGGGCTTGTCGAGTTCTTTGCTGAGGTCCTTCAACATGCTGGAAGCCCGCTCGAGCGTGCCTCGACCGGCGGTCGTCTCACGGAAGGATTGGATCTTCTCGCTTATTGTGGACTGATATCGCGGCAAATCGCCGGCCAGCTGCGCGAGTTGGGTAGCGAGCAGGCTGCCCATCGCAAATATGAACGCGAAGGCGATCACGACCACGCTCACCACAGCCAAACTGCGTGGAATGCGCAGACGCTGAACCAGTCGAACCAGGGGCGCCAGCACGAAGCTGAGCAAGACGGCCAGCGCTATTGGAATGATGATCTCGCGACCGTAATAGAGCACCATGACAATGATCGCGGCGAGAATAGCCATCGCCACGGCGCTCAATAGCGAAATCAGTTCTTCCGGTGTTCGTGCTTTGAATGGCTGCCTGATCACAGCTCCTCGCTAGGCCGGGAAAAGCGGCGAGTTTGTTGAGGGTCCGGTGAGTTCGGACGGCACATCTTTGGGAAGGTCGTCCAGTCCTGACATGAAGCGAGCTGTCGAAGTCGGTGCATGAGCTTCAGGCCGGTTTGCGAGCCGGTCACAACTGACCAAGCCCGATCGGCTAGGGCTACGATCCCGACGGGTACGCATTGTTGCCATGAGCATCTGGAGCTAACGATGGTGCGCTAACGGCGGCATTGAATCGGGAGCGCCAAGCCACGTTGGGAATGAACATGTCACGCCGGGTTTAGTTCCGCGCGCTGCTCCAAGAGCGCGGTATGGCGCCCCGCTTCAGCTCGCGATAGCGACTCGGCGTGCGATCTTTCCGGCCTGCTTCCCGCCGAAAAGCCTGAGCATTCGGGCCGCTTCCAAGGATCACTGTCTCCTGCATCGCTTCCGCTAAAGCTAGATGGTGGCGATAGCAAAAAGCCGCGGACTGCTCCGCGGCTCTGGTTCACAGGGAGGCGGCCTCAGCCAGCCTTCGGCTTCTCACGATCTGCCGGCGCAGCGCGAAAGCTCCAACATTGACATCATGCCAGTGTTTTGCCCGACGAGTCAAATATCATTTCGTAAAATACGAATAGCTTTCGGCGTAGCCAAGCCATTGATATCGCTATCCCCGGCTACTGTGCATGGGGTTGTTTTCGCGCTTTTTGATGGAGCGACCCCAACGCCGGCGCCGCTGGCGATGGACGTGCTGCTACCCCGCCTTGGCGACGCGGCCGTCCGCCGCGCCTGAGCGCAGGTTCTGGAAGAACTTCTCCACCTCGCGCGACAGCGTCTCCGCCGTCTCGGTCACGCTGCTCGCAGCCGTCAGCACCGAGGAAGCCGCAGTATCGGTCTCGCCGATGGCATCGCGGAGCGAGCTGATGTTGGCGACGAGGGTCTCGTTGCCTTGGGCCGCCGATTGCGCGTTAGACGAGATCTCGCGCGTGGCGGCGTCCTGCTGGCCGATGGCGCCGGCGATCGCCGAGGTGACGTCGTTGATCTCGCGCACCGCGCCGCCGATCTCGCGGACGGCGTCGACCGCGTTGCGGGTCGAGGACTGGATCATCGAGACGTTCTCGCTGATGTCGGCGGTCGCCTTTGCGGTCTGGCCCGCGAGTGCCTTCACTTCATGCGCGACGACGGCAAAGCCGCGGCCGGCATCGCCTGCGCGCGCGGCCTCGATGGTGGCATTGAGCGCGAGCAGATTGGTCTGCTCGGCGATCGCCTGGATCAGGCTGAGCACGCCGTCGATGCGTTGCGTGGCTGCGGCCAGGCTCTCGATCTCGGCGATCGATTTCTCGGTGCGCTGGCCGGTCTGCTCGACCGCGCTGGCGGATTGCCGCACCTGCCGGCCGATCTCCACCACCGACGCCGACAGCTCCTCGGCCGCGCCTGCCACCGCCGTGACGTTGTGCGAGGCCTGTTCGGTGGCGTTCGCCGCCGTGCCGGCGCGGCTGCTCGCGTCCGCGGTGACGCGGGTGATGGTCTGCGCCGTCTCGCGCATCACGGAGGCGTTGTCGCTGAGGCCGCGCATGATCGCGCCGATCGCCTCGCGAAACGCGTCGACGGATTGCTCGATGTGGCGGGCGCGCTCCTCGCGCGCGGCGGAGTCCTGCGAGACCTGCGAGGCGAGATTGCGGTTACGCTCCATCGCGTCCTGGAAGATCTGGATCGCGCGTGCAAGTGCGCCGATCTCGTCGGCGCGGTCAGAGTGGGGCACCACGACGTTCTCGGCGCCGTCAGCGACCTGCTTGATGGTCGCGGTGATGGCGGAGAGGGGGCGTGCGATCGAGCGGGCGATGATGACGATGCCGATCACGACGAGGGCGAGCGCCACGCCGGCGAGGCAGGTCAGGACGAAGGACAGTGTGCGATTGGTCTCGGTCTCGTGCGCGATTTGCCTCGCGCGCTCGGCATAGACCTTGGACAGCGCCTCGAGATCCTTGTTCAGCGCCGAGCGCACGGCGCGGTTGGCGTCGTTGTCGCCCCATTCGCGGCCCGCGGCCGCATTGATCTCGACGCCGCGGCGCACCAGCTCCTTGCGAAACTCGACGAACTGCTCGATGCGCTTCTTGAAGGTGGCGAACTGCTCGGCATCGTCAGCCTTGACGATGGTCTCCCAGCGCTTCACGACGTCGAGGATCTGGGCGTTGAACTTGAGCAGGCCCTCGCCGTATTTCTTTACCACGGCGGGCTCGGTCGACATGTAGACGCCGCGCGATTCCATCACGACCGCATAGACCAGCGAGTTGACCCGCTCGACGTTCAGCGCGGCGGCGTTCGCGGTCTCGATCGCGGTGGTCAGCTCGGCACCGCGGCGGCTGTTGTAGTCGGACAGCATCGCGATCGCCGCCGTGAGCAGCGCGAACAGCGCGAAGATCGCGTAGAGCTTGTTGGCAAGCGTGAAGCGGCCGGCAAGGCCGGCGGCATTCCCAGATTGATCGGTTGTCATGGTTTTCAGGGGCCCGAATGGCCGGGAGCGGCCGGAGAGCGCGGTCGTGCAAACTATTGCAAAACTATGCAGAATGAAGATGGACGCAGCGTTAACGCCGGGTTTGGCCCGCTTTGCCCTCGGCCGAAGGAAAGGTAGATATTTCAGCGTCTTGATCTGAAGGTATAGTCTTGGGATCGCCCTGGAGTCGGCCTCTGGCCGACGAACCCCGGAGAGACCTTTGGTCTACCGCCACACCATCGACGCAACGACCTACACGTTCCCGGATTTGCGCGACCTGCTCGCCAAGGCGACGCCGCCGCGCTCCGGCGACCGGCTGGCCGGGATCGCCGCCGCCAGTGCCGAACAGATGATCGCGGCGCGGATGGCGCTGGCCGACGTCCCGCTCGGGCAGTTTTTGCAGGAAGCCGTCATCCCCTATGAGACCGACGAGGTCACCCGCCTCGTCATCGACAGCCACGACGCCAAGGCCTTCGTGCCGGTGGCCTCGCTGACGGTCGGCGCCTTCCGCGACTGGCTGCTGTCGGACGCCGCGACGCCCGAAATCCTGCGCAAGCTGGCGGGCGGCATCACCCCGGAGATGGCCGCCGCGGTCTCGAAACTGATGCGCAACCAGGATCTGATCCTGGCGGCGCGGAAATGCGAGGTCACCACCGCTTTCCGCAACACCATCGGCCTGAAGGGCCGGATGAGCACCCGGCTCCAGCCCAATCATCCCTTCGACGACGCCAGGGGCATCACCGCCTCCGTCCTGGACGGCATCCTGCTCGGCGCCGGCGATGCCTGCATCGGCATCAACCCGGCGAGCGACGACCCGGCCGTGATCGGCCAATTGCTGCGGCTGCTCGACGAGGTCATCGCGCGGCTGAAGATCCCGACCCAGGGCTGCGTGCTGACCCATGTCACCACCACCCTGTCGCTGATCGGGCAGGGCGTGCCGGTCGACCTCGTGTTCCAGTCGGTCGCCGGCACTGAGGCTGCCAACCGCAGTTTTGGCATCGACCTCGCGCTTCTCAAGGAGGCGCAGGAGGCTGGATTGTCGCAGAAGCGCGGCACGGTCGGGCAGAACGTGATGTATTTCGAGACCGGGCAGGGCTCGGCGCTGTCGGCCAATGCCCATCACGGCGTCGACCAGCAGACCTGCGAGGCGCGCGCCTATGCGGTCGCCCGCGCCTTTGCGCCCCTCCTGGTCAACAGCGTGGTCGGCTTCATCGGCCCGGAATATCTCTACGACGGCAAGGAAATCATCCGGGCCGGGCTGGAGGATCACTTTTGCGGCAAGCTGCTCGGCCTGCCGCTCGGGATCGACATCTGCTACACCAACCACGCCGAGGCGGACCAGGACGACATGGACAATCTGCTGACGCTGCTCGCCGCCGCCGGCGTCACCTTCATCATGGGCGTTCCCGGCGCCGATGACGTCATGCTGAACTATCAGTCCACGTCTTTTCACGACGCGCTCTATGTCCGCGACGTCTTTGGATTGCGCCGCGCGCCGGAGTTCGACGATTGGCTGGTGCGGTCCGGCATTGCGGGCGCTGACTTCCGTCTTGCCGGCGATGCAGGCCTGCTGCCCGATTTTGCGTCACGGCTGATCGCGTGACGCGGCGGAGCACCCGGCGGCCCGAGGAAACCATTGATGCCCTAGGGAATTAGGCTCATGCCACAATATTGAGAAATTCCGGCGGCAGCATTACGCTATGTGTCTGTCTGGCAATTTCCGCGGCTAAGTCGAGCGTGGCGGGGGAGCTTTGATGCGAGCTGAAAGTAACGGGACGTCCCGGCGGATTCTCTGCGTGTTTCCGCGATACACATCGTCGTTCGGGACGTTCGAGCATTCCTACCCCCTGACCGATGGCGTCCGCGCCTTCATGCCGCCGCAGGGACTTTTGCTGCTCGCGGCCTATCTGCCCGAGGAGTGGCAGGTCAAATTCGTCGACGAGAACCTTCGCCGTACGACAAGGGAAGAGTTCGAATGGGCGGAGGCGGTCTTCGTCAGCGGCATGCACATCCAGCGCCAGCAGATGAACGACATCTGCCGCCGTGCCCATGAATTCGACCTGCCGGTCGCGCTCGGCGGTCCCTCCGTCAGCGCCTGCCCGGATTACTATCCCTCCTTCGACTATCTCCATGTCGGCGAGCTCGGCGACGCCACCAATCAGCTGCTCGAGATCTTGTCGCGCGATACCTCGCGTCCGGAAGCGCAGGTGGTGCTGACCACCAAGGACCGCGTGCCGATGACGGAGTTTCCGATCCCGGCCTATGAGCTCGCCGACGTGAAGAAATACTTCCTCGGCAGCATCCAGTATTCCAGCGGCTGTCCCTATCAGTGCGAGTTCTGCGACATCCCCGGCCTTTACGGCCGCAATCCGCGCCTCAAGTCGCCGGAGCAGATCATCGCCGAGCTCGACCGCCTGCGCGAATGCGGCATGACCGACACGGTGTATTTCGTCGACGACAATTTCATCGGCAACCGCAAGGCGGCGCTGGACCTCCTGCCGCATCTGATCGAATGGCAGAAGAGGACCGGCTACATGGTGCGGCTCGCCTGCGAGGCGACGCTCAACATCGCGAAGCGGCCGGAAATCCTCGAGAAGATGCGCGAGGCCTATTTCGTCACCATCTTCTGCGGCATCGAGACACCCGACCCCGATGCGCTGAAGGCGATGCACAAGGACCACAACATGATGGTCCCGATCCTCGAGGGCGTGCAAACCATCAACTCCTACGGCATGGAGGTCGTGTCCGGCATCATCATGGGGCTCGATACCGACAAGCCGAACACGTCGGAGGCGCTGCTCGCCTTCGTCGAGGATTCCCGAATTCCGCTGCTCACGATCAACCTGCTTCAGGCGCTGCCGAAGACGCCGCTGTGGGACCGTCTGGAGCGCGAGGGACGCCTGGTCGAGGACGACGGCCGCGATTCCAACGTCAATTTCCTGTTGCCCTACGACGACGTCGTCGCGTCCTGGAAGCACGCCATGGCCGTCGCCTACGAGCCCGAGAAGGTCTACGCGCGCTTCCAGTATCAATGCGACCACGTTTACGTGCACCGCTTGAAGATGCCGAAACCGGACGAGATGAAGACCTGGCCCAACATCAGGCGCGGCCTCGTCATGCTGCGAAACATATTCTGGAAGGTCGGCGTGCTCGGCGACTACAAGCGCGTGTTCTGGAAGTTCGCGCTGGGCCGCATCAAGCACCGCGATCTCGAAGGCCTGATCGGCTGCACCCTGATCGCGCACCATCTCATCACCTTTGCGCGGGCGGCCTCGACCGGCCAGCAGAACGCCTCGAACTATTCGATCCGGCTACGCGAGGCCTCCGTCCCCGCCGAATGACACAACATGTCTGATCCGGCTATCCCGCGTCGTCCGACCCTCGATCTGCGGTCGCTCACGCCCGCGCGCGTCGCGCTCGGGCGCAGCGGCGCGAGCCTGCCGACGCGGGCACTGCTCGATTTCACGCTGGACCATGCCCGCGCCCGTGATGCCGTGCATGCCGTGTTCGATGCACCGCGGCTGGTCGCGGATCTCCGCGCGCTTGGCCTCGTCGTCACCGCGGCGAACAGCCGGGCGGTCGACCGCAGAGACTATCTGCGGCGGCCCGATCTGGGCAGACGGCTCGATGCCGGATCAGTCGAGGCCCTGACGCGGAGCGCCTCGGAGCCGTGCCAACTCGCGGTCGTGATTGGCGATGGGCTGTCGGCGGCGGCGGTCCACGCCCATGCGGTCGCGCTGGTGATGCGCCTGCTGCCGTTGCTCGCAGCCGACGATGGTGTCGCGATCGGCCATGTCGTCGTCGCCTCAGGCGCGCGCGTCGCGCTGGGTGACGAGATCGGCGCCATTCTCGGCGCGCGCATGGTCGTGATGCTGATCGGCGAGCGGCCGGGACTGTCGGCGCCCGACAGTCTCGGCGCCTATCTGACTTTCGCCCCGAAGCCTGATCGCACCGATGCCGAGCGCAACTGCGTGTCGAACATCCACAAGACCGGGTTGAGCTATGACGAGGCTGCCTTCAAGATCGCCTGGCTGGTCCGCGAGGGGCTCGCGCGGGAAGCGACCGGTGTGGCGCTGAAGGACGAGAGCGCGGACCGCGCGCCGCGTCGAATTGGCACGGCTTTGCCCGAATGAAGGGCATTAAGGCAAAATCGCCACATCTTGATCGATTCGGCCACACTCCGCCTGCTTGCGAGAAGGGTGATTGACCTGCTAAACCCCTCGCGGCGATTTTCTGCGCATTTTCAAAGGGCAAGCCTCCCATTGGTATGGCATTTTCAAGCCGTTCGCGGGGCGCGACAAGCTCACAGACCCGAGCTGATTTAGGAACTGGACAAGGCATGCTCGAAAAGCACAGCGAGAGTGAGGTTCATGTCGACAAGGTCGAGCAGGGACCTGCGTCCTCGATCGCCTTCGGGCTGGAGCGCATCGGGCTGTTCGCCGTCCGGGCGCCCATCGTCTCCTGCATCGTCCTGGTCGTCCTGATCGTCGGCGCCGTGTTCGGCATCCACCGGATCAAGATCGACGATTCGCTGTCGCAGCTGTTCCGGTCCAACACGCCGGAATTCCGCCAGTACGAAGCGGTGACCAAGAAGTTCCCAGCTGAGGAATTCGACGTCCTCGTCGTGGTCGAGGGCAAGACCCTGCTGGCGCGGAACAACCTCGAGAAGCTGCGCGACTTCGTCACCGACATGCAGCTGGTCGAGGGGACGCGCGGACTGGTCTCGCTGTTCTCCGCGCGTCAGGCGCCGGCGCCGGGCAAGCTTCCCGCCGCGCTGTTCCCGCCCGAGCTGCCCGAGGGCGCGGCCTATGACAAGTTCATCGAGGGCGTCAAAGCCAACGAGATCATCCGCGGCAAGCTGTTGTCCGAGGACGGCACGCTGGCGCTGATCGTGCTGTCGCTCGATCCGGAGGTGGTCGCCTCCAACAAGCTGACCAAGACCGTCGCCGACATCCGCGCGCTGATGAAGGAAGACCTCGGCGACACCGGGCTCAACGTGCAGCTTTCCGGCGTGCCGGTGATGCAGCTCGAGATCCGCAACGCGGTCGAGCGCGACGGGCTCACCTACAACATCCTCGGCATTCTCGCCGGCTGTGTCATCGCCATCATCTTCTTCCGCAAGATCTCGTTCATGGTGGCGGCGGCGTTCCCGCCGATGATCGCGATCCTGCTGGCGCTCGGTGCGCTCGGCTGGGCCAATTTCAATCTCAACATGTTCCTGAACGTGATGACGCCGCTTATCATGGTCATCAGCTTCTCGGACTCGATGCAGCTCACCTTCGCCGCGCGCGACCGGCTGATCGCGGGCCAGGACAAGTTCACGGCATTCAAAAACGCGGTGCTGGTGGTGGGACCGGCCTGCGTGCTGACGCACGGCACCGCCGGCATTTCCTTCATCGCGCTCCAGTTCTCCGACTCCGATCTGATCCGCAAGTTCGGCGAGGCGGGTCTCGCGGCCACCATCATCGCGCTGGTCGCGGTGTTGTCGCTGGTGCCGGTGTTCGGCGTGCTGTTGGTGCGCAACGAGAAGGTCTTTGCGACCAAGTTCCAGAGCGCGGATGCCGGCGTGCAGGCGCTGCGTAATTTCTGTTACTGGATCGCGGTGCGCATGGTGGGCCGTCCCGGCCTGTTCAGCCTGATCGCGGTGGTGTTCGTGGCGGGCCTCGGCGTCATCTACGCCAATCTGGAGCCGCGCTACCGGCTCGCCGACCAGGTGCCGGACAAGCGCCAGGCGGTCGCCGCTAGCGACCGGCTCGACGCCAAGCTCACCGGCGCCAACCCGGTCAACGTTCTGATCCAGTTCCCCAAGGGTGAATCGCTCTATTCGCCGGAGACGCTGCAGACCATCGCCGACGTGCACGCGACGGTGGAGAAGGCAGCCGGTGTCGGCAATGTCTGGTCGGTCGAGACCCTGCGCCGCTGGCTCGCGGACAAGGCCGGCAGCGCCGACGTGGCCACCCTGAAGGAATATGTCAGCGTCATTCCGGAGCATCTGGTGCGCCGGTTCATCGATGCCGAGCAGGACGCCGTCGTGGTCGCAGGTCGCGTGCCGGACAAGGATTCCAGCCAGCTCCTGCCGATCGTCGACAAGCTCGATACCGAGCTCGACGCCGTCCGCAAGAAGCATCCCGGTTATGAAGTAGCGGTCACGGGTCTTGCCGCGATTGCCGCGCGCAACTCGGCCGGCATGATCGAGAAGCTCAACCGCGGGCTCACCGTCGAATTCGCGCTGGTCGCGATCTTCATCGGCCTGGCCTTCCGCTCCTGGGTGGTGATGTTCGCCTGCATCCTGCCGGGCATCTTCCCCGTCGTGATGTCGGGAACGGTGCTGTGGGCGATGGGCGAGGGACTGCAATTCGCCAGTGTCGTGGCTCTGACCGTTTCGTTTGGCCTGGGCTTAAGCGCCACCATCCACTTCCTCAACCGCCTCAGGCTCGAGAGCAAGCCGGGCGTCGGCTCGGCGCTCGCGGTGGAGCGCGCGACCGTGCTGGTCGGCCCGGCATTGATCCTGACCACGCTGGTGCTCGCCTGCGGTCTCGTCGTCACGGTGTTCTCCGACCTGCCGTCGCTGCGGCTGTTCGGCTGGCTCAGCGCCTTCTCGATGGTGATGGCGCTCGTCGCCGACCTCTTCATCCTGCGGCCGACGGCAATGTGGCTGATCAATCTGCACGCCAAGCTTCAGGGCACCGACAAGCCGGCGATCTGAGCGGCTTCATTCATCAGGCATGAAGTCTGCACGGTCCGGGCGACTGCGCTGCGTCTCCGAAAAACAACAAAGCCCCGGTTCGCGAGAACCGGGGCTTGCTGCTTTCGAAGCGGTAAGAGCTGTCAGCCCTTTGTCATCGTGATGTTGACGCCGCGAATCTCGCCCTTGGATGAGATCTGCACCGTCTGCTTCGTGCCGTTGGTGCGCAGCGACAGATTGGCGGCAAAGCCGTTGGCCTCGACGAACACCTCGATCTGGCCGCCACCGGCGGTGCCCTGGAGATTGCCGAAAATGTTGCGGTTGGTCTCGCTCCAATTGCCGGAGATCCGCTCGCCCTGGCTGGTCACGTCGCTGGTGAGGTCGAACTTGTAGCTGTCGGACGCGCAGTGCAGCGCCTGCTTGAGGCTGAGACCGGTGCCGGCAACCTTGTAGTCAGCCTTGCAGCGGATGCGCTCGGTGGAGCCGTCGGACAGCGACACCGTACCCGTGCCGGTCCACGCGCCCTCGAAACCTGCAAACGGTCCGGACGACTGAGCCTGACTTGTCGAAACCGAGAAGAGCAGCACAGCGCCGATGCCGGCCGCCTTGATTGCCAGTTCAGATCGCCCAAAGAATTTCATCTTCAAAATATCCCGTTTTTGGAACGACGTCCGCTTATCACTAAGAACGTCTCGCCACATCGAAGGTTTAGTGTTCCGAGCCTGTGTCAGGTTCAATGGCCGGCCGCCCACATGTCGGCATCGCGAAGCGCGCTTGCCATGGTTGGCCTGCGGATTCTCTGCGTTTCGGCATGTTTCTGGCGGCCAAGGCGGGATGGAGAGATGCAGCTCTGCAACAGGTGCGCAGCAAAACGCGGCGCACCTGGATTATGACGTAGTATCAGTCTCTTACATTTGTCAGAGAAGGCGCAGGGAAGACCTGATTTGGTGGACGTGGCGCCAATTTGGCCGCATTTGCCAGTGCTTGTGCCTTCTCCGAGGCCGCTACTCCCGCGGCGACTTGCCATCAGAGCAATCCGTTCCGGTCGTCGCCCAGTGCTGCCCGGGATTGGTGCGATTCTGCCGTCAGAATGAAGGAATACAATGCGTAAGCTTCTCGTCGCTCTCACCTTGCTGTCGGCCTCACTCTCGACCGCAGCGTTCGCCCAGCAAGGGCGCGGCACCGACGCCGAGCAGAAGGCCTGCTCGCGCGATGTGCAGAAGCTCTGCCGTCCGGTCATCGACCAGGGCGATTTCACCATCCTGGCCTGCCTCAAGGAGAACCGGGCCAAGATCTCGCAGGCCTGCGACCAGGTCCTGAAGAACCACAACCAGTAAGCTCGGCCACTGGCCCACAAAAGGCGGCCCCTGGGGCCGCCTTTTCGGACCTGATTCGCAAAGGGCAGCCATCGAGAGACAGGATTGGTTTTGCGGCCGTATTCCCCTATATGGGGGCCGCGGCGGCACCGCCGGCACGGGCTAGCGAGCGAAAAAGCCCTTCCTGTCCAAACGATTGTAGACCAGCCCTCGATGACCTCTGCGAGCGAATTGCGATCCGGCAAGGGTGAGCGCGACGAGAATTTTCCCGTCGCGTCCTGGATCATTCATCCGCGTCATCGCGCGCTGATCCTGGCGTATTACAATTTCGTCCGCACCGCCGACGACATCGCCGACCACGCCACGCTGCCGCCAGACGAGAAGCTCGCTTATCTCGACCTGCTCGAGGCGGAATTGCTCGGCACGGGCGATACCCAGGCCGAGGCCGTCAGATTGCGGCACGCACTGGCCGAACGTGGCATGGCGCCGCGCCACGCGCTCGACGTGCTCATCGCGTTCCGTATGGACGTGACCAAGTTGCGCTACGAGAATTGGGACGAGGTCATCCATTATTGCCGCTACTCGGCGATGCCGGTCGGCCGCTTCATGCTCGACGTCCATGGTGAGAGCACCTCGACCTGGGCCGCGTCGGATGCGCTCTGCGCAGCGCTGCAGATCAACAACCACCTTCAGGATTGCGGCAAGGATTTCCGCGAGCTCAACCGGGTCTATCTGCCGCGCGATGCGTTGGCCGCCAGTGGCGCCTCGGTCGAGCAGCTCGGATTGGCGCAGTCGCCCCCGGCGATGCTGGCCTGCCTTCAGGCTCTCGCCGTGCGCAACGAAGCGCTGCTCAACGAGGGCAGGTCGCTAGCTGCGGAAATCCGGGATTTCCGCCTCGGCGTCGAGGTCTCGGTGATCCAGGCCTATGCCGACCGCATCGTGCGCCTGTTGAAGGTGCGCGATCCCCTGCGCGAGCGCGTGCACCTGAACAAGCTCGAGCTTCTCACCTTCAGCCTCGCCGGCATGATCGGCGAAGTCGGCCGCCGCGCGGTCGGACGCAAGGCCATTTCCAGACCGGGGACTGCACATGACGCTTGAGGCGACCTCGCCCAGCGCCAATTATGGCTCGACCGCATCCGGCAGTTCGTTCTACGCCGCGATGCGCATCCTGCCGCACGACCAGCGCGAAGCGATGTTCCAGATCTACAGCTTCTGCCGCCAGGTCGACGACATCGCCGATTCCGATGGTCCGCGCAACGAGCGGCTCGCCGCGCTTCAGGCGTGGCGCAACGACATCGATGCGCTCTACCAGGGCAATCCGCCGCCGCGGCTGAAGGACTACGTCGCCTCGGTGAAGACCTTCGGCCTCAAGCGCGAGGATTTCCTCGCGATCGTCGACGGCATGGAGATGGACGTGCCGCAGGACATCCGCGCGCCCGACATGGCGACGCTGGATCTCTACTGCGATCGCGTCGCGAGCGCCGTGGGGCGGCTGTCGGTCCGGGTCTTCGGCCTGCCGGAAGAAGACGGCATCGAGCTCGCGCATCATCTCGGCCGCGCGCTCCAGCTCACCAACATTCTGCGCGACATCGACGAGGACGCGGGCCTCGGCCGGCTCTATCTGCCGCGCGAAGCGCTGCTGCATGCCGGCATCACCTCCAACGATCCGGACCGCGTGATCGTCGAGCGCGCGCTGCCGAAGGTCTGCCTGCCGCTGGCGCAGCGCGCAAAGGTGTATTTCGAGAAGTCGGACGAGATCATGAACCGCAACCGCCGCCGCGCGGTGCGTGCGCCGCGGATGATGTCGAAATACTATCATGCCATTCTGGATCTCCTGATCGCGCGCGGGTTCAACGCGCCGCGCGAACCGGTGCGTGTGTCGAAGGTCACACGCATCGCCATCCTGCTCCGTCACGCTCTCATCTGATGCAAAAAACAGCTCACATCATCGGTGCTGGAATCTCCGGCCTTTCCGCCGCCGTGCGGCTTGCCAATGCCGGCTTCAAGGTCGCCGTGCACGAGGCGACGCAGCAGGCCGGCGGCCGCTGCCGTTCCTATTTCGACGGCGCCACCAATCTCACCATCGACAACGGCAACCATTTGCTGCTGTCCGGCAACAGCCATGCGCGCGCCTATGCGCGCTCGATCGGCACCGAGGCGGGCCTCGTCGGTCCGGCGCGCGCGCAGTTTCCCTTCGTCGATATCACGACCGGGCAGCGCTGGCAGATCGATCTCGGCGATGGCCGGCTGCCGACCTGGGTGCTCGACGAGAGCCGCCGCGTCCCCGACACCGGGCTGACCGATTACCTGAAGCTGGCGCCGCTGATCTGGGCCTCGGAAGAGACGCTGGTCGGCAAGTCCATTCCCTGCGAGGGCGTCCTCTATCAGCGCCTGGTGCAGCCGCTGCTGCTCGCGGCGCTCAACGTCGATCCACCCGAAGGCTCGGCGGGGCTTGCCGGCGCGATCGTGCGCGAGACGCTGCTCGCTGGCGGCCAGGCCTGCCGTCCCCTGATCGCGCGCGACGGGCTTAGCGCGGTGCTGATCGAGCCTGCCGTGACGTTCCTGCAGGAGCGCGGGCACACCGTTCAGCTCGGCCATGAGCTGCGCTCGTTTGCGACCCATGACGGCAAGGTCGGCGCGCTGAATTTCGGCGGCGAGGATGTGATCCAGATCGGCGCGGGCGACGTCGTCGTGATGGCGGTGCCGCCGCGCGCTGCCTCCAACCTGCTGCCGGGCTTGAAGACGCCGACCGAATTCCGCGCCATCGTGAATGCGCATTTCCGCGTCGAGCCGCCGGCGGGATCGGCTCCGATCCTCGGTGTGATCGGCGGCGTTGTGGAATGGCTGTTTGCGTTCCCGAACCGGCTGTCCGTCACCATCAGCAACGGCGACCGCCTGGTCGACATGCCGCGCGAGGAACTCGCGCAGGTGATCTGGAACGACGTCTGCAAGGCGGGCGGTGTGTCCGGCGAGCTGCCCCCCTGGCAGATCGTGCGCGAGCGCCGCGCCACATTTGCGGCGACGCCGGCGCAGAATGCCCTGCGTCCGGGGCCGGTCACTGCGCTGAAAAACCTGTTTCTTGCAGGCGATTGGACTGCTACGGGATTGCCTGCAACCATCGAGGGATCGGTCCGATCCGGTGATCGCGCCGCCGATCTGGTTCTGGCCGCCAAGGGATAGTGACAGGCGGCCCTGACGGGCATTTGTCCCGGTCAATTTCGGCCCATTCAATCGACTATCGGAGCAATCGAGCGAGATGGATTCCGTGAACGCGACCAGCCGCGAAGCCCAAGAATTCAGGAACTTGGAATCGAGCATTGCGTCGGCCACCGAAGGCGTCCTCGGCTTCCAGCAACCCGACGGCCATTGGGTGTTCGAGCTCGAGGCCGATTGCACGATTCCGGCCGAATACGTCCTGCTGCGCCACTATCTCGCCGAGCCGGTCGATGCCGTGCTCGAAGCCAAGATCGCCAATTATCTTCGCCGCGTGCAGGGTGCCCATGGCGGCTGGCCGCTGGTGCATGACGGCGAGTTCGACATGAGCGCGAGCGTGAAAGCGTATTTCGCGCTGAAGATGATCGGGGATTCCATCGATGCGCCGCACATGGTGCGTGCGCGCGAGGCGATCCATTCCCGCGGCGGCGCCATTCACAGCAACGTCTTCACGCGCTTCATGCTTGCGATGTTTGGCGTCGTGACCTGGCGCGCGGTACCGGTGCTGCCGATCGAGATCGTGCTGCTGCCGTTCTGGTCGCCGTTCCACATCAACAAGATCTCCTACTGGGCGCGCACCACCATGGTGCCGCTGATGGTCATCGCCGCGCTGAAGCCACGGGCGAGGAATCCCAAGGGCGTAGGCATCGACGAGCTGTTCCTGCAGGATCCGCGCTCGATCGGCATGACCGCCAAGGCGCCGCACCAGAGCATGGCCTGGTTCGTGCTGTTCCGCGCGCTCGACGGCATTTTGCGCGTGGTCGAGCCGATGTTTCCCAAGAGCCTGCGCAAGCGCGCCATCGACGCCGCGCTCGCCTTCACCGAGGAGCGGCTGAACGGCGAGGACGGCATGGGCGCGATCTATCCGCCGATGGCCAACATCGTCATGATGTACGACGCGCTCGGCAAGGACGAGAGTTATCCGCCGCGCGCGATCACGCGCCGGGGCATCGACAAGCTGCTCGTGATCAAGGACGACGAAGCCTATTGCCAGCCCTGCGTCTCGCCGGTGTGGGACACGACGCTGACCGCGCACGCGCTGCTCGAAGCCGGCGGTGACAAGGCGGTGCCGGCGGCCAAGCAGGGTCTCGACTGGCTGATCCCGAAGCAGGAGCTCGAGGTGAAGGGCGACTGGGCGGTGAAGCGGCCCGACGTGCGCCCGGGTGGCTGGGCCTTCCAGTACAACAATGCCCATTATCCCGATCTCGACGACACCGCGGTGGTCGTGATGTCGATGGACCGGATGCGCCGGGAGCACGGTGCGGCCGGCTATGACGCCGCGATCGACCGTGCCCGGGAGTGGATCGAGGGCATGCAGAGCGACGACGGCGGCTGGGCTGCCTTCGACGTCAACAACCTCGAATATTACCTGAACAACATCCCGTTCTCGGACCATGGCGCGCTGCTCGACCCGCCGACCGAGGACGTCACCGCGCGCTGCATCTCGATGCTGGCCCAGCTCGGCGAGACCGCGGAGACCAGCAAGCATGTCGCGGACGGGATCGCCTACCTCCGCAAGACCCAGCACCCGGAAGGGTCGTGGTACGGCCGCTGGGGCATGAACTTCATCTATGGAACCTGGTCGGTGCTGTGCGCCCTCAACATGGCCGGCGTCCGCCATGACGACCCCATGATGCGCAAGGCTGCCGGCTGGCTGGCCTCGATCCAGAACCAGGATGGCGGCTGGGGCGAGGATGCCGTCAGCTACCGGCTGGACTACCGGGGCTGGGAGGCCGCCCCCTCGACCGCCTCACAAACGGCATGGGCCTTGCTTGCCCTGATGGCTGCTGGCGAGGTTGATCACCCGGCCGTCGCCCGCGGGGTGGAGTACCTGATTGCAACACAGAACGAAAAAGGACTGTGGGATGAACAGCGGTACACCGCCACAGGCTTTCCCCGTGTATTCTATCTACGGTACCATGGTTATCCGAAGTTCTTCCCGCTGTGGGCGTTGGCGCGGTATCGGAACTTGCGGAACACCAACAGCAGGGTGGTAGGGGTCGGAATGTGACTTTGGGGACGGGGGACTATCTTACCGCGGGTCAAACCGTTGATCCGAGGCCGATATTGATCGTGACTGGACTGGTTCAGGAGGCCCGCATCGCGGCCGGCCCTGGCATGGCGGTCATCTGTTCGTCGAGCAGCCCGACCCAGTTGCGGGCGCTGTTGACGGTGCTGGATCCCGAGACGATTCGCGGTGTGATCTCCTTTGGCGTGGCCGGCGGGCTCGACCCGACGCTGCGCTCCGGCGACGTGGTGCTGGCGACCGAGGTGCTCGCGGGCGATACCCGCTGGGCCGCAGGGCTGTCGCTCGGCGACGACCTGATCGACCGCCTGACGTCCGGGCGCCGCCGCGTGGTGCGCGGCAGCCTCGCCGGTGCCGAGGAAGTGGTCACGGGGCGCTCCTGCAAGGCGGCGCTGCACTCGGAAACCGGAGCTGCCGCCGTCGACATGGAAAGCCACATCGCGGCCGCCTATGCCGCCGAGGCCGGCTTGCCGTTCGCCGCGGTCCGCGTCATCAGCGATCCCGCCCATCGCGCGCTGCCGGCGCTCGCCCGCGCCGCCATCAAGCCGAACGGCCAGATCGACGTGCTGGCCGTGCTGCGCGGCATCGCGCGCAACCCGACCGCGCTGCATGGGCTGGTCTCGACCGGCCTCGATTTCAACCGCGCGCTGCGCTCACTTCGCGGCTGCCGCGACTTCCTGATCGGCACCGAGCTCGTGGAGAGCGAGGCGCTGGTTTCAGAGGCGGCCTGAGCGGGTTCTATCGATCATTAAAAACAAAAGGCCCGGTCGCCATTGGCGATCGGGCCTTTTGTTTGATCTGCGTCACTCGGATGGAGCGGGGGCGCAATCGGGCCTTCAACGCGGAGGGACTGTCCCGGATTTCGCTTGCGCTCCATCCGGGCTACAGGGCACCTCGCGCTTACGCGGCGGTCGACGCCTTCCGTGCGGCCTTCTCCTGTGCGGCGGCTGCCTCGTCCTTGCGGATCTCCGACAGGCGCTTCTGCACTTCCGCCGAGAAGATGTACTGCGCCGGACGCTGCTTGCTCATGTCGATCTCGGGGGCCATCGGACCCGTGGTCCTGACGCCGCGCAGCGACACCCACATCGCCTTCAGCGGGTTGTTGATGGCTGCGGTTGCCGCCGTCGGCTCGTAGCCGCAATGGGCCATGCAGTCGGCGCACTTCTCGTACTTGCCGGTGCCGTAGGTTTCCCAGTCGGTGGTGTCCATCAGCTCCTTGAAGGTTTTGGCGTAGCCTTCACCGAGCAGGTAGCAGGGCTTCTGCCAGCCGAAGATGTTGCGCGCGGGCATGCCCCACGGCGTGCACTCGTATTCCTGGTTGCCGGCGAGGAAGTCGAGGAACAGGCCGGAATGCATGAAATTCCACTTCTTGCCCTTGCCCATCGCAAAGACGTCGCGGAACAGCTTCTTGGTCTTGGTGCGGTTGAGGAAGTGCTCCTGGTCCGGCGCACGCTCATAGGCATAGCCCGGCGACATCGAGACGCCGACACCGAGCTCGACGGTGAGGTCGAGGAACTTGGCGATCTCCTCGGCCGGGTGGCCGTCGAAGATGGTGGCGTTGACGTTGACGGTGAAGCCGCGGGCCTTGGCCGCCTTGATCGCGGAGACGGCGCGGTCGAACACGCCCTTCTGCGACACGGCCTTGTCGTGGTGCTCCTTCAGGCCGTCGAGATGCACGGAGAAGAACAGGTAGGGCGAGGGCTCGAACAGATCGAGCTTCTTCTCGAGCAGCAGCGCGTTGGTGCAGAGCGAGACGAACTTCTTGCGCGCGACGAGGCCGCGCACGATCTCGCCGATCTCCTTGTGGATCAGCGGCTCGCCGCCGGGAATGGCGACCATCGGCGCGCCGCACTCGTCGGCCGCGTCCCAGCACTCCTGTGCGGTCATGCGGCGGTTGAGGATCGCATCCGGATAGTCGATCTTGCCGCAGCCGACGCAGGCGAGGTTGCAGCGGAACAGCGGCTCCAGCATCAGCACGAGCGGATAGCGCTTGCGGCCAAGCAGCTTCTGCTTGATCAAATAGCCGCCGATACGCATTTCCTTGAAGAAGGGGATAGCCATTACAAGTTTCTTTCTGGGCTTGAAATTCGGGTGGGTCAGCTCGCAGCCAGTTGGGCCGGAAGCCGGAATTCGATGTTTTCCTCGCGGCCCGGAAGCACCGAGACCTTGACCGGTCCGATCCGCCGCATCGCTTCGATCACGTCATCCACGAGTACCTCGGGCGCCGAAGCGCCGGCCGTGACGCCGACGATCCTGGCATCTTTCAACCACTCCGGATTGAGCGCGCTGCCGTCGGCAATCAGATAACTCGCGACACCGGCCTCAGTGCCGATTTCGCGGAGCCGGTTCGAATTCGAGCTATTGGCAGCGCCCACCACCAAGATCACGTCGACCAGCTTGCTCAAGTCCCTTACCGCAGATTGGCGGTTCTGTGTCGCATAGCAGATATCCCGGATATCCGGGCCTTGAATATCTGTAAAGCGGGCCTGCAGGGCCGAAATGATGTCCTTTGTGTCATCAACAGACAGGGTGGTCTGGGTGATATAGGCCACTGGCGTATCCGCCGGCAGCTCAAGGGCCTTAACCTCTTCAACGCTTTGGACCAGCAGTACGGGGGCGGGAACCTGGCCCATCGTACCCTCGACCTCGGGGTGGCCGGCATGGCCGATCAGGATCAGCGTGCGGCCCCTGGCGATGTAGCGCTTCCCCTGATTGTGAACCTTCGTGACCAAGGGGCAGGTGGCATTGAGCACCGGAAGATCGCGCGCGGCCGCTTCTTCCTCGACGCTGCGGGCGACGCCATGAGCGCTGAAGACTGTCACGGCCTTGGGCGGCACCTCCGACAGTTCCTCGACGAAGATCGCGCCTTTGTTTTTCAGGCTCTCGACGACGTACTTGTTGTGCACGATCTCATGGCGCACGTAGACGGGCGGGCCGTACTTCTCCAGCGCCCGTTCCACGATCTCGATCGCACGCACCACCCCCGCGCAAAAGCCGCGCGGTTGCGCCAGATAAACTTCCATTGGACGCCCATCACGCAAGTTGCACCAATCCGGTCTCAAGTTCAGGGGACACCCCGATACGAACCAATGAGTTGCAATATCCGCACCATCGGTTTCGCGCACGCGGTAGCCGCCCACCCCTGCCGGGGCCCCGGTGCATGGAGGCGCAGTACTTTGTGTCAAAAAAATCGGCAGTAAGGAAAGGTGGAATGAACTTTGGTTCCCTGCCCGATCAGCTTCGCGGTATTATAGTAGAGGGCGCCCGTGGCAGCAAGGTGGCGACATTTGTGCGCACGCTTCGTCACTTTCCCGCCTCAACTCCCCGGCTATACCGACGGCCCCGCATGATTTTGCCATGGTCTTCCGCCGTTTACCTCGAACCTTCTGACGGCGATAACCACTCAAAACAGCAATAGGTTTCGGCCGGGAACTCCGTTAAACAGCGGGCGTTTCCGGCAAGCTGTTAACCGCAGAAAGAAAAGTAGTGCTGCAAAGCGTCGTCGTTGCCATCGTCAGGGCCTGCACCCGGTTTGCCTCCCTCGTCGTCGTTCTCGGGCTCCTGCTGGCGGTGGGGGCGGGCTATTACACGTCCCAGCATTTCGCCATCAACACCGACATCAATTCGCTGATTGCCCAAAATCTGGACTGGCGCCAACGCGACCAGCAGTTCGATCGCGCCTTCGACCGCGATGCGACGATTACGGCGGTGGTGGAAGCCAAGACGCCGGAGATGGCGACCGCGGCGTCGGACGCGCTCTATGCCAAGCTGAAGGACAACAAGACCGACTTCCAGTCGATGCAGCAGCTCGGCACCGGCGAGTTCTTCGAAAAGAACGGCCTGTTGTTCCTGCCGACAGAGGAAGTCGCCAAGGTCACCGGCCAGTTCGAATCCGCAGCACCCCTGATCGAGATCATGGCGGGCGATCCCTCGATCCGCGGCCTGACCGGCGCGCTGGAAACCGGACTTGCCGGCGTCAAGCGCGGGCAGGTCAAGCTCGACAACACCGAACGGCCCTTCAACCAGATCGCGCAAACGGTCGAGACCGTGCTCAACAAGGGAAATGCGACGTTCTCCTGGCGCCAGCTCGTCAGTGACGAGCCGCTGACGGATTCGGACAAGCGCGCCTTCATCGAGTTCAAGCCGATCCTCGACTACAACGCGCTGGAGCCCGGCAAGGGCGCCACCGATGCGATCCGCAAGGCCGCAGCCGATCTGGATTTTGCCACCAAATACCAGGCGCGGGTCCGGCTGACCGGACCGGTCCCGATCGCCAACGAGGAATATGCAACCGTCCAGGAAGGCGCCGTCGTCAACGGCATCGGCACGGTCCTCGTCGTGCTGCTCATCCTGTGGCTGGCGCTGCATTCGGCGAAGATCATCTTCGCGGTGTTCGTCAATCTCTTCGTCGGTCTTGCGCTGACCACCGCCGCCGGCCTGATGATGGTGGGCTCGCTCAATTTGCTGTCGATCGCGTTCGCCGTGCTGTTCGTCGGCCTCGGCGTCGATTTCGGCATCCAGTACAGCGTCCGCTATCGCTCCGAGCGGTATAAGCACAACGATCTCTCGGGGGCGCTGATCCTGGCTGCCAAGCGCTCGGCAATTCCGTTGTCGCTGGCGGCAATGGCGACCGCGGCCGGTTTCCTCTGCTTCATCCCCACCGACTACAAGGGGATCGCCGAACTCGGCCAGATCGCCGGCGTCGGCATGCTGGTCGCGTTCCTCACCAGCATCACGGTACTCCCGGCGATGCTGAAGCTGTTGAACCCGCCCGGTGAGAAAGAGCCGGTCGGCTATGCCTTCCTGGCGCCGCTCGATCACTTCCTGGAGAAGCACCGCGTGCTGGTCGTCGGTGGCACGATGTTTCTGGCGGTCGCCGGCCTGCCGCTGCTCTATTTCATGAAGTTCGACTTCAACCCGATGAACCTGCGCAACCCGAAGGCAGAGTCGATCGCGACCTTCCTCGATTTGCGCAAGGATCCCAACACCGGCGCCAATGCCATCAACGTGATGACCACGTCGGAAGAGCAGGCAAGACAGGTGGAGGCAAAGCTGGAGAAGGTGCCGGAGGTGTTGCGCGTGATGTCGCTCAACAGCTTCGTTCCTGAAGACCAGCCGCCGAAGCTGAAGCTGCTCGCGCAGGGCGCCAAGGTGCTGAACCCCGCGCTCAATCCCGACCAGATCGACGCCGCGCCATCGGACAAGGAAAACGTCGATGCGCTGAAATCCTCGGTCGACAATCTGCGCCGGACCGCGGGCGATGCGAAGGGCCCGGGAGCGGTCGCCTCGCGTCGGCTCGCGGACGCGCTGGAAAAGCTCGCCAATGGCGACGAGGCCACGCGGAACAAGGCGCAGGACGTGTTCGTCGCGCCGATGAAGATCGTGTTCGACCAGCTCCGGAACGCGATGCAGGCCGAGCCGGTCACCCTGAAGTCATTGCCGGCAGATCTCGTCAGCGCCTGGAAGAGCAAGGACGGCATCATCCGGGTCGAGGCGCTGCCGAAGGGCGATCCCAACGACAACGACACGCTGCGCAAATTTGCGGCGGCGGTGCTCGTTGCCGAGCCGACCGCGATCGGCGGTCCGGTCTCGATCCTGAAATCCGGCGACACCGTGGTGAAGGCGTTCATCCATGCCGGAATCTATGCGCTGCTGGTGATCGGCCTGTTGCTGTGGGTGACGCTGCGCCGGTTCGTCGACGTGCTGATGACGCTGGTGCCGCTGCTGGTGGCCGGCGCGGTGACGCTCGAGATCTGCGTGCTGATCGGCTTGCCGCTCAACTTCGCCAATATCGTCGCGTTCCCGCTGCTGCTCGGCGTCGGCGTGGCCTTCAAGATCTACTATGTCGTGGCCTGGCGCTCGGGCAGGACAAACCTGCTCCAGACCAGCCTGACGCGCGCGATCTTTTTCAGCGCGCTGACAACGGCGACCGCCTTCGGCAGCCTTTGGCTGTCGAGCCATCCCGGCACATCCAGCATGGGCAAGCTGCTCGCGCTGTCGCTGGTGACGACGCTTGCCGCCGTGCTGCTGTTTCAGCCCGCCCTAATGGGCAAACCCCGCAATCTCAGGGAGTAGGCAGATGTCGCCGACCTGATCGGCGGCGCCCTTCTGACCGGGTTTGGCAGTGCCGGTGGCCTTCGGGGCTGCGGGCGCAGCCTGCGCCGCTGTAGCGCCCGTCGTTGCCGGGGCTTTCGGCGCCGCGCCGGTGGGCTTCGGCGCGCCCTTGGCCATGGCGTTGGCGGGGCTCAAGGGAATCGGGGGGCTGACCCGGGTCCAGGTCTCGCCACCGCACAGGAACCCCATCACGCAGCCCTTGATCTCGAGCTGGTCGGTGCCAACCGGCGTGATGGTCGCGCTGTAGAGCTGGCCGTCCTTGGCGTTGTAGACCTGACCTTCCCACTGATCGGCGCCGGGCTTCTTCTTCATGTCGATCAAGGTCGCCATGCCCAGCGTGGGGCGGGTCTTTTTCGACGCGTCCGGATTGTTCTCGTCGCGGCCGCCAGGCTGTTTTTCCCAGGAAACCGCGCCCCACATGCTGCCATTGCATTGGGCGACACGAATGTTGGCGACGCCGTCGGCAACCCGCCAGTCGCCGGTCGGATCGGCCGCGAGCGCCGGGTTCAGGCAGGTGTAACCGCCAGCCAGTATTAGTCCGGTGTAAAGGGCTAAACGCATGATAGTTCCTTGGCAGTGCAACATGGTCTAAAGCTCTGCTTGCGAAGATGGTCCGAAAAAGGGCAAAAGGCCGCACAGACCGTTTTCAGCGACGTTCCGTTTTCAGTTGACGAGACGGCCCTCAACCGAAGTATGTAGCGGATGCACAGCCCAAATCCAGACATGTCTCAGCTGTTCGCGGACCGCCAGGCCCAGCGCAGCGCCCTGCATAATCGGCATCTGAACGAGCAATTCGTTCGGGTCCTGAAGACCATCGGCTACGATGTCGGCTTCCAGAAGGGGCAGGGACAGTACCTTTACGACCGCGACGGGGCGCGCTATCTCGACCTCTTGTCCGGTTTTGGCGTGTTTGCGATCGGGCGCAATCATCCGGTCATGCGCGAGGCGCTCAAGAGCGTGCTCGATGCCGACCTGCCCAACCTCGTCCAGTTCGACGTCTCGGTGCTTGCCGGCGTGCTTGCCGAGCGGCTTTTGAAGTACGTTCCCTATCTCGACAAGGCGTTCTTCGCCAATTCCGGCGCCGAATGCGTCGAAGCCGCGATCAAGTTCGCCCGCGGCGCCACCGGCCGTCCGGGGATCGTCTATTGCGCCCACGGCTATCACGGCCTGACCTATGGCGCGCTGTCGCTCACGGGTGATTCGAACTTCCGCACCGGCTTCGAGCCGCTGCTGCCGGGCTGCACCTCGATCCCGTTCAACGATCTCGCCGCGCTCGAAAAGGCGCTGGCCTCGCGCGAGGTGGCGGCCTTCGTCGTCGAGCCGATCCAGGGCAAGGGCGTCAACATGCCCACCGACGAGTTCCTGCCGGGTGCGGCTGCGCTCTGCAAGAAATACGGCACGCTGTTCGTCGCCGACGAGATCCAGACCGGCATGGGCCGCACCGGCCGCTTCCTCGCGGTCGAGCACTGGAATGTCGAGCCCGACATGGTGCTGCTGTCGAAGTCGCTGTCCGGCGGCCACGTGCCGGTCGGCGCGGTGCTGACGCGCAAGAGCATCTTCGACAAGATATTCAACCAGATGGACCGTGCAGTCGTGCACGGCTCGACTTTCTCCAAGAACGACCTGGCGATGGCTGCGGGCATCGCCACGCTCGACATCATGGAGTCCGAGAAGCTGATCGAGTCCGCCGCCAAGCGCGGTGCCGAGCTGCGCCTCGCGCTCACGCGCATGGTGCCCGGCTACGAGCTGTTGAAGGAAGTCCGCGGCAAGGGCCTGATGATCGGCGTCGAGTTCGGCCCGCCGAAATCGCTGCGGCTGCGAGCGTCCTGGAACGTGCTAGAGGCAGCCAACAAGGGCCTATTCTGCCAGCTCATCACCGTGCCGCTGTTCAAGGACCACAAGATCCTCACGCAGGTCGCCGGCCACGGCAGCCACACCATCAAGCTTCTGCCGCCGCTCACCATCACCGAGGAAGATTGCGGCTGGATCGAGCGCGCCTTCGACGACGTCATCGCCGGCAGCCACAAGGTTCCCGGCGCGATCTGGTCGCTCGGCAAGACGCTGGTGGACAACGCGGTGCGGCGGTCGGCGTGACCTGATCGCTCAGGCCGCCTTGGGCTTGTTCACAGTCTCGATGCGGTCGAGAGCCTTGCCGAGATCGCGTTTGGCAATCTGAATATCGTAGTCATTCTGAAGATTGAGCCAAAGCTCGGCCGTCGTACCGAGGGCTTTGGCGAGTCGAAGTGCTGTGTCGGCGGTGACCCCAGTCTGTTCGCTCGCGATTCGCTCGATTCGCGTGCGGGGAAGGCCGCATGTCTTGGCGAGCGCACCTGCCGATATGTCTAGCGGAGCCAGAAATTCCTCCCGAAGAACCTCACCAGGATGCATGGGCTTTAGTTTTTTGGCCATCCTCGCGTCTCCTAGTGATAATCCACAATCTCGACCTCGGCGGCGCCCTTCGCTGTCCAGACGAAGCACACTCGGAACTGATCGTTGATCCTGATCGAGTGCTGTCCCTTGCGATCGCCCGCGAGGGCCTCAAGACGGTTGCCGGGCGGCGCCCTTAAGTCGCTGAGTTCGCTGGCTGCGTGCACATAGCGCAATTTCCGACGCGCAACCTTCACCAGATCAGCCGGAAAGCCTTTAGGGCTTTCGCCGTCAAAGACTGCCTCAGTCGTCTTATCCCTGAAGGTCTTGATCACTCAGACAATGTATCACTATCTGATACACGGTTCAAGGTCCCGCGCATCAACGAGGCAGCTATCCCTCCACATTCGCTTTCATCGCCGCCTCGAACTTGTCGACGAATTCGGCGAGCTCGTCGGCGCCGAGATCGCTGACGGCCCAGAAGTTCAGGCCGCGATTGCCCCAGCGCCGGCAGTTGAAGCCCTGCATGGTTTCGGTCTTGGGCGCGCGGTATTCCGCGTTCGACGTCTGCGACACGAACAGATTGACCACGTGCTGCCGGCGTTTGTAGACGACCGCGCCGATGGCACGTGCGTCGATATAATCGAGCCTGCCGCCGACCAGCGTAAAGCCTTGTGCGGTGAGGTCGATCACGGGAGGGGCGACGTCGAGCTTGCCGTTGAACCACGGCTTCACCGTGTGCTGGTCGGTCGAGACCACGTCGATGAGGTGGCCGGCCTGGAGCGAGCGCAGATGCGCGGAGACGACCTCCGACAGGATGCGCTGCTGGTCGTCCTGGCGCAGCACCAATGCGACGACGCCGGAGGCGGCGAGCGCGGAGACTGCCGAGCCCATCGCAAAGCCGCGCAGCACGGAGCGGCGGCTCGGCTGTTGACGCTGCGGCTGCGGCAGCGAAGCCTCGATACGCGCACGCAGGCTCGCCGGTGCGGTGTAGCGCAAATCGGCGTCCGCGAGCACGCGCTGCATGTCGCGTTGGGCCGAAAGCTCCGCAGCGCAGGCCGGGCAGCTGGCGATATGGGCTTCGACCTCGCGCGCATGGCCGGCATCGAGCTCGTTGTCGAGCAGCGCGTGAAGCAGGATCCTTGCTTCGTCGCAGGTCATCTTGCTTGCTCCTCATCCGCCGTCCAGGCCGCGCGCAGCATGGCGCGGGCGCGGGCGAGGCGGGACATCACGGTGCCGACGGGCGCGCCGACGGCCTCGGCGATTTCACGATAGGACAGGTTGTTGATTTCCCGCAGCACGAATGTTTCCTTGAACGGCTCGGCGAGAGCGTCGATCAGCTTGCGGATCGCGCCCGCATCGCGGCTGCGCAGCACTTCGGTTTCCGGGCTTGCCTCGGTCTCTTGCCAGATCGGCGTCTGCTCGGCAGCGCCGGGCGTGTCGTCGATCGCGCTGTGTCTGTGCGCGCGCCGCGCATATTCGGCATTGCAGACGTTACGCAGGATCGCGAAAAGCCAAGGCTTCATCGCCGGCCCGCGATAGCTGTCGAAATGCTTCAGCGCGCGCAGATAGCACTCCTGCACCGCGTCCTCGGCATCGGAGGCGTCACGCAACAGATAGCGCGCGAGCGTGTAGACGTCGTCGAGATAGGGCAGCGCCGCCTCGCGGAAGCGTTGCGCCTTCTGCAAATCGTCGTTGGCGGGCATCGCTCCTCGCTTTGCCTCTTGTTCTGCTCGTTGCTTCGTTTCGTCGTTGTTCGTTTCGTCCCTGTTCGTCTTGTCTCTGTGTGTGACCGAAGGCACACGAGCCCGGCCGGCGTGGGACCACCGGCCGGGCAAGACGTTGATGCCTTGGTTCGAGATGTTACTCAACCTTGATCATCCCCGTCATGTGCGGGTGCAGAGAACAAAAATACTTGTAGTCGCCCGCATTGGTGAAGGTGAACGAGAACTTGTCGTCAGTGTCCAGCGTCTTGGACCTGAATTTGCCGGCCGACACGACGGTGTGGGGGATGTCGTCCCGGTTGGTCCAGGTCACGGTGGTGCCGACCTTGATCTTGAGCTCGGCCGGCTGGAAGACGAAATTGTCGATATGCACCTCCATGTCGTCGGCACGGGCGGTTGTGGCGGGTAGCAGCATGGCCGCGGCCCAAGCGAGACCGAAGGCGACACCGAAGTCGCGGCGATTGAGAGTCTTCATTGTCAGCTTCCGTTAGCCCTGCATCAACCCTGGAGCGGCGTGTCGATGATCGCGAGCCGCTGCTCGTTCTGCTTGAAGTTGATGCTGGCAACGCCGAGCATCGCGCGGAGCTTTGCGTCCTCGACCTTCATCGGTCCGGGCGAGGGGGCAGCTCCCGGCGCCGGCTGCGGAAAGGCGGTGGAGCGGGCGGTGTGGAAGGTGACGTTGCCTTCGACCTTCTGCATCACTTGGTGAATGTGGCCGTTGAGCACGGTGACCGAACCGAAGCCTTTCACCTGTTCCAGCGCGCGGGCGCCGTCCTCGGTGCCCCAGCCCCATTCGGGGTAGACGGTCCAGAGCGGGATGTGGGCGAACAGCACGATCGGCGTCGATTTCGACTTGCCGCGCAGATCGTCCTCGAGCCAGGCCAGCTGCTCGGCACCGAGATTGCCGAGGCCTCCGGCCTTGAGGTCGACGACATTGACGAGGCCGATGAAGTGCACGCCGCCGGCGTCGAACGAATACCAGCCTGCGCCCTTGGTACCGCGGCCGTAGCGCTCGCGGTAGAACTTCACGTCCTCGTCGAGGAAGTCATGCTCGCCGGGCACGTAATGCACGTCGAGCTTGCTCTGCGAGATGATGCGATCGGCATTGTCGAACTCGGCGGCCTTGGAGAGATGCGTGATGTCGCCAGTGTGGATCATGAAGGACGGCTTGACCGGCATCGCGTTGATCTTGTTGATGGCTTCCTCCAGCGTGCCGAGTGCGTTGGGATTGGCCGGCTTGTCGAAGCCGACATGGCTGTCGCTGATCTGGAGGAAGGTCATTCCGGGCGCGGCCGCGGTCGCAGCCTGCGCGGAATCGATGATGCCGAGCGAGCGCGGCACGCCACCGGTGATGGTCCAGAGCACCCCGGTGCCGGCCCAGGTCATGCATTCCAACACCTTGCGGCGGCTTAAGCCGTCCTCGCCGTGATCGTGTCCGCTCATCGCGCAGCTCCTCTTCGCCCGGAATTGGGCTTCGGGGAGGTGATTGGGGGAGCGGGGGTGTTATTCCCGGACGCGATGACGTTTTCGTGAGGTGGTTGGACGCGTAGCCATATGGAGCGTACCGGAATGCGGGACAAATCGAGCGTCCTCTCCCAGATTTCGCTACGCCCGATCGAGGTTACGCATTCACTTCGCATCCTCCAAAATCATCGCCGCGCCCTTCTCGGCGATCATCGCGGTCGGCGTGTTGGTGTTGCCCGACGTGATGGTCGGCATGATCGAGGCATCGACAATGCGAAGGCCGCCGAGGCCGTAGAAGCGCAGGCGTTCGTCGACGACCGCCATCGGATCGCTTGCCGCGCCCATCTTCGCGGTGCCGACGGGATGGAAGATGGTGGTGCCGATGTCGCCGGCGGCCTTCGCGAGCGAGGCATCGTCGTCGCCGACGCCGGGGCCGGGCAGATATTCGCTCGGGCGATATTTTGCCAGCGCCTTCTGCTGCATCAGGCGGCGGGTGGTGCGAATGGCATCGGCGCCGACCTGACGGTCGTCATCCGTTGAAAGGTAATTCGGCGCGATGATCGGCTTCTCGTCTGGGGCCGCCGAACGCAGACTTACGGTGCCGCGCGAGGTCGGCTGGAGATTGCAGGCGCTCACCGTGATCGCGGGGAAGCGGTGCAGGGGATCGCCGAACTTGTCGAGCGACAGCGGCTGCACGTGGAACTGGATGTTGGCGCGTGCGCGCGTCGCATCGGAGCGGGTGAAGATGCCGAGCTGCGACGGCGCCATCGTCAGCGGCCCGCGGCGGCGGAAGGCGTAGTCGAGGCCCATCAGGCCGCGTCGAACCAGATTGTAATAGGTCTCGTTCAGGGTGCGCACGCCCTCGACCTTGTAGATCGCGCGTTGCTGGAGATGGTCCTGCAGATTGCGGCCGACGCCCGGCTTATCCATCACGATGTCGATGCCGAGCGGTGACAGCCAGTCGGCAGGTCCGATGCCGGATCGATGCAGCACCTGCACCGAGCCGATCGCGCCCGCCGAGAGGACCACCTCGCGTTTGGCACGCGCCTCGATGATCTCGCCATTCTGGATGAAGCGCACGCCGACGGCGCGGCCCTGTTCGATGATCAGACGATCGACCAACACATGCTTTTCGAGCCGCAGGTTCGGGCGGTTCAGCGCTGGCTTGAGGAAGCCGCGCGCCGACGACCAGCGCCGGCCGCGCTTCTGATTGACGTGAAAATAGCTGGTGCCTTCGTTGTCGCCGGTATTGAAATCCGGGATGCGCTTGATGCCCATCTCCTCGGCTGCATCGCCCACGGCATCGAGGACCTCCCAGGACAGCCGCGGCGCCTCGATGCGCCAGCCGCCGCCGGCGCCGTGATGCTCGCTCGCGCCGAGGAAATGATCCTCGAGCCGTTTGAACAGCGGCAGCACGTCGTCATAACCCCAGCCGGTCATGCCGAGCTGGCGCCAGTGATCGTAATCGGCGGCCTGTCCACGCATCGAGATCATGGCGTTGATCGCCGAGGAGCCGCCGATCACCTTGCCACGGGGATAGGCGAGCGAGCGGCCGTTCAGCCCGGGCTCGGCCTCGGTCCTGAACATCCAGTCCGAGCGCGGATTGCCGATGGCGAAGAGATAGCCGACGGGAATGTGGAACCAGATCCAGTTGTCGTCGCCGCCGGCTTCGAGGACGAGGACGCGATTGCTGGAATTGGCGGACAGCCGGTTGGCGAGGATGCAGCCCGCCGTGCCGGCCCCAACGACAATGTAGTCAAACTCACCTTCGAGCCGCCTTGGCATGCTGCTTCCACCCAACAGGCGTCATGCCCGGGCTTGTCCGGGGCATCCACGCGCTTTCCGTTCTAATAGTCAGACGTGGATGGCCGGGACAAGTCCGGCCATGCCTGTGAGTCAGGGCTACACCCCGATCCCCGCCAGTTGGGTGGACTGGTGCTTGCATGGTAGACAGGCCTGCATTTTCAACAAAGCTTGAGACCCTCCATGCCCATCGTGAACCGCGTCGCCGACCTTCAACCCGATATTCAGGCCTGGCGCCGGGACATCCACCAGCATCCGGAGCTGCTCTATGACGTCCACCGCACCGCAGCATTCGTCGCGGACCGCCTGCGCGAATTCGGTTGCGATCAGGTCGTGACGGGGATCGGCCAGACCGGCGTGGTCGGCGTGATCAAGGGCAGCAAGCCGGCCGGCGAGGGCCTCAAGGCCATCGGCCTGCGTGCCGACATGGATGCGCTGCCGGTCGAGGAACAGACCAACCTGCCTTACGCTTCGAAGACTCCCGGCAAGATGCACGCCTGCGGCCATGACGGCCACACCGCGATGCTGCTCGGTGCTGCGCGTTATCTCGCCGAGACCCGCAACTTCGCCGGCGATGCCGTGGTGATCTTCCAGCCGGCCGAGGAGGGCGGCGCCGGCGGCTTGGCCATGGTCAAGGACGGAATGATGGAGCGCTTCGGCATCGAGCAGGTCTACGGCATGCACAACGGTCCTGGCATCCCGGTCGGCTCGTTCGCGATCCGGCCGGGTCCGATCATGGCGGCGACTGACGAAGTCGATATCATGATCGAGGGTCTCGGCGGCCATGCCGCGCGGCCGCACAAATGCGTCGATTCCGTTCTGGTCGGCGCGCAGGTGATCACGGCGCTGCAGTCGATCGTCGCGCGCAGCATCGATCCGCTGGAATCGGCCGTGATCTCGATCTGCGAGTTCCACGCGGGCAATGCCCGTAACGTGATTCCACAAACCGCGACACTGAGGGGCACCATCCGCACGCTGTCGCCGGAGGTGCGCAAGCTGGTCGAGAAGCGCGTGCACGAGGTTGTGGCGGGCGTGGCGCAGATCACCGGCGCCAAGATCGACTTGCGCTACCAGCGGAATTATCCGGTGGTGAACAATCACGCCGCGGAGACCGAGATCGCGCGTCGCATCGCGGGGCAAGTTGCGGGCGAGACCAACGTCCTCGAGATGTCGCCGCTGATGGGCGGCGAGGATTTCGCCTATATGCTGGAGGCGCGCCCCGGCGCCTTCATCTTCTGCGGCAACGGCGACAGCGCCGGCCTGCATCACCCCGCCTACAATTTCGATGACGAGGCGATCGTTTACGGCACGTCGTACTGGGTCAAGCTGGTCGAGCAATCGCTCGCGGCATCGTAAGGCCAAGCGCAACATCAAGCCGAAAGCACAAACGAAAAGGGCCCGCGCACCGCACGGGCCCTTTATCTTCGAGTGACGTGATCGGCTTCAGAAGATCCGCGAGAAGATCACGTACAGCGTGCCCGACAACAGGATGGCGACGGGCAAGGTCAGCACCCAGGCCATCACCATGTTCCTGATGGTGGCGACCTGGAGACCCGAACCGTTCGCGGCCATGGTGCCGGCGACGCCGGAAGACAGCACGTGGGTGGTCGAGACCGGCAGGCCGAATACGTCGGCGGCGCCGATCGTGGCGGCGGCGACGAGCTCGGCGGAGGCACCCTGCGCGTAGGTGAGATGGGTCTTGCCGATCTTCTCACCGACGGTGACGACGATGCGCTTCCAGCCGATCATGGTGCCGAGACCGAGCGCGATGGCGACCGCGACCTTCACCCAGGTCGGGATGAACTTGGTCGCGCTGTCGAGGCCGCCCTTGTAGGCGTTCAAGGTCGCGACCTCTTCCTTGCTAAGGTCGTTTTCCTTGTCCTTCATCAGGAAGCGGATCGCTTCCGAGGTCAGGTACATGTCGTTGCGGGTGTTGCCGACGACTTCCGCCGGCACCTTGTTCAGCGAACCGTATTTCGCGACCTGCTCGCCGACATCCTTCACCAGCACTGACAGCGAAGGATAAGTGCCTTCGCTGATGTGATGCGAGGTGACGTACTGCGTCACCGCAGGACGGGGATCGCCGATGATCGCATGGCCGGCGCCCTTGGCCGCAACCACCTTGGAGGCGGCTTCCGAAATCTTCGCGAACTGGGCGACCTGCGACTCCGGCAATGCGCGGTTGAGCGCATAGGCCGTGGGCACAGTGCCGATCAGGATCAGCATGATCAGGCCCATGCCCTTCTGGCCGTCGTTCGAACCGTGGGCGAAGCTGACGCCGGTGCAGGTCAGGATCAGCAGGCCGCGAATCCAGATCGGCGGGGCTTTGTTACCCTCAGGAGCGGCATAGAGCGCCGGGTTCTTGATCATCACCTTGAGCAGCAACAGCAGGCCGGCGGCGCAGACGAAGCCGACCAGCGGGGACAGCAGGAGCGCATATCCGATCTCCGTGGCCTTGCCCCAGTCCACGCCCGAGGTACCGTCGCGGCCGCGCATCAGCGCGTTCGCGACGCCGACGCCGATGATCGAGCCGATCAGCGTGTGCGAGGAGGAGGCCGGCAGGCCGAAATACCAGGTGCCGAGGTTCCAAAGGATCGCGGCGATCAGCAGCGCGAACACCATCGCGAAGCCGGCGCTAGAGCCGACCTGCAGGATCAACTCGACCGGCAGCAGTGAGACGATGCCGAAGGCCACGGCGCCGGACGAGAGCAGCACGCCGAGGAAGTTGAAGAAGCCCGACCACATCACCGCGACTTCGGCCGGCAGCGAGTGGGTGTAGATCACCGTCGCAACCGCGTTGGCGGTGTCGTGGAAACCGTTTACGAATTCGAAGCCGAGCGCAATCAGGAGCGCAACGATAAGGAGGATATAGGGTAGGTAGCTCGTGACCCTGGTACCGGTCGCATCGACATCGGAATAGATGCTGTAGGCCACATAGAGCAGGCCCGCGGCGAGGATGCCGAAGAATAAGATCATCGTCAGCGGATTGAAGCCCTTGTCGAGATTTGGCCGCGAGGCCGGCTGGATCGGCGCGGGATCTGCTACCGCGCGGTCGAATGCAACATCGGTCATGTCTGGACGCCCCTTAACTTTCTGTAAGGGCTATTGTCCCCGATGGATTTGAAGGCTGGATGACAGACGGCGCCTGAAAGGGGTTTTCCCGCCCGTATTCAGGCGGCGCGCGCCGCTTTCTTCTGCAAGCCGGCGGCGATCTTCAAATCTTCGACAAAGCGCTGATATTCCAGCACCTTGGCTTCCGGATCGGGCAACCGCAGCAGATAGGACGGGTGCACCGTCACCAGCGCCTTGCGGCCGTCGGGCAGGTCGATCAGCCGGCCGCGGTTCTTTCCGATCGGGGTGATCTTGCCGAACACGCTCTGTGCGGCGGTCGCGCCCATCGCGACGATGAGATCGGGCTGGATGACGGAGACCTCCCGCTCATACCACTGCCGGCAGGCCTTTATCTCCGGCGTATTCGGCTTCTGATGCAGGCGGATCTTGCCGCGCGGCACGAATTTGAAGTGTTTCACCGCGTTGGTGACATAGACCTTCTTGCGGTCGACGCCGGCCTCTTGCAGCGCCCGGTCGAGCATCTGGCCGGCCGGACCGACGAAGGGATGGCCCGCGAGGTCTTCCTTGTCGCCGGGCTGTTCGCCGACCAGCATGATATTGGCGGACTTCGGGCCCTCGCCGAACACGGTCTGGGTCGCGTCCTTGTAGAGATGGCAGGCGCGGCAGTGAGCGGCCTCCTCGCGGAGCGCTTCGAGATCGTCGGCAGCAAGCTTGCGTTTCATCGGAGCCTCCGGCCGCCTTTGAGGCTTGTGCGGATCGGTTGCGGCATTGGCGATCATGGCGCCGGTCATGCGCTCGGCGTCCTCGATCAGAGGCTTAATGATCGAAGCCTCGGGCAGGTTCCTCCAATATTTCTTCGGCATCTCGGCCTGCATCGCCTTCACCTTCAGGCGGGCCGGATTGAAGATGCTGGCGTAGTAACGCCGCCAGGTTTCCTCCAGCCGGTCTTCGCTCGGCGCCTCGCTCTTGCTGACGCCTGATGTGAACGAGAGAGCGTGGCCATCCCAATGCGCGCACAAATCTGGCGTCAGGATCGACCAGGGCATGTCGGCAAAGCGCTTGGCGAAGAACGGCGCGGCGAGCTCGACGATGTGATGCTCCGGCTCGAACCAGGCGACGTAGTGTGCTTCGCGTTCCCTGCCGATCTCGCGGAAGCGCACGAAGGCGTGCATCTTGTGCTCGTCGCGGTAGACCGCCTTTGCCATGGCCGTGACTTGCGCGACATCGAGATCGGTCGCGACCTCGATGAGGTCGTGATTGTCCTTCAGCCGAAACAGCAGGCGATAGAGGATCGCGAAACGCTCGGGATCGCGATGCAGGATCGCGGCCTTGGCGAGCTCGACGAATTTTGCAGGCACATTGAAGGTGCTATCGCCAGCCGCCGGCAGCGGAGACGGCGAGGGCGTCGCGAACAGCTCCGCTTCGCCGCCCTGCACGGCCCAAGTGACATCGGCCGGTTTCATTTGGTGAAGCACGAGGATACGTGCGGCTTTGCGCCAGCCATCGAAATCGGTTTCGTTCTCGAGTGTGATGTACTGCATCAGAAGCCAAATCCCAGTTGCGTTGCTTTCGGCTTGAACCGTTCGATCAGCCGTGCCTCGTCGAGGCGATGCGGCGGGGGCCGGTGATCGCTGAGGACGATGAACGGCAGCGCCTTGTTGCGGGGCACATGCAGCCGCGCGAGATCGGCGACGCGGATCGTGGTCGTGCGGCGCGCCGCGATGATGCGCTCGACGGCCTTGGTGCCGAAGCCCGGCACGCGCAACAATTCCTCGCGGCTGGCGCGGTTGACGTCGAGCGGGAAGCGGTCGCGGTGGCGTAATGCCCAGGCGAGTTTTGGATCGATGTCGAGCGGCAGCATCGCACTGTCGTCGACGATCTCGCCGACATCAAAACCGTAGAACCGCATCAGCCAGTCGGCTTGGTAGAGTCGGTGCTCGCGCAGCAAGGGCGGCGCGCGCAGAGGCAGCGCGCGGCTGGCATCGGGGATCGGGCTGAACGCGGAATAATAGACGCGCCTCAGCCTGTATGAACCGTAGAGATTGGCGCTGGTGTGGAGGATGGTGTGGTCGGAGGCCGCGTCGGCGCCGACGATCATCTGCGTGCTCTGGCCGGCCGGCGCGAAGCGCTGCGGCTTGGCTTTCGTGTTCGCGCTGCGGCTTTCCTCGGCCTCGTCCAGCTTCAGCCGCAGCCGGCCCATGGTGCGGCGGATCGCGCGCACGTCTTTCTCTGGCGCGAATTGCTGCAGGCTCGTCTCCTGCGGCATCTCGATGTTGATGGAGAGACGGTCGGCATATTTGCCAGCCTCGGAGATCAATGCATCATCGGCCTCCGGGATCGTCTTGAGATGGATGTAGCCACGGAAGTGATGCTCCTCGCGCAGTTTGCGCGCGACGCTCACCACCTGCTCCATGGTGTAGTCGGGGTTGCGGATGATGCCGGAGGAGAGAAACAGTCCTTCGATGTAATTGCGCCGGTAGAAGTCGAGCGTCAGCTTGACCACTTCGTCGATGGTGAAGCGGGCACGCGGCACGTTGGAGGAGGCGCGGTTGACGCAATAGAGGCAGTCGTAATTGCAGGCGTTGGTCAGCAGCACTTTGAGCAGCGAGATGCAGCGGCCATCCGGCGCGTAGGAATGGCAAATGCCCATGCCGGGCGCGGTCGAGCCCATGCCCTTGCCGTCGCTGGAATCCCGCCTCTCGGTGCCGCTGGAGGCGCAGGACGCGTCGTACTTGGCGGCGTCCGCCAGGATTTCCAGCTTGCGTTGCACGTCCATATTGGAATCCCTTTGATTCAGCTCATGAATCCCAAGGCCCGCCAATTCGATTGACTCCCGGGGCGTCGTTAGCTTTATATTAGAACATATCATGAACAAATGAGCTAGCCGCTGGTTCTCTTTTTGAGAGCCATCGGCAATCACCCTTGAGGAGCGGCGTATGAGCGGCGCACGAATAAGCGCGCTTGCAGCCTTGCGTGGCCAGATCGAGCGCATCGAGACGGCGGAGGTCGTGCATCATCGCGACCGTGTCGCGCTTGGCCATAGCGAGGCCGACAACGCGCTGAAGGGCGGGCTCGCGCGCGCGGCAATCCACGAGGTGTTTTGCGAAGGACGTCAGGGCGCAGCCGCGACGGGCTTTGTCACCGGACTTGCGGGGCGGGTGACGGCGCGCAAGCCGCTGCTGTGGGTGCGGCAGGATTTTTCAGACATTGAAACCGGTGCGCTGTCGATGAGCGGGCTCGCCGAGATCGGTCTCGATCCGCGCCGCATGGTGATGGTGCGCGCCGCCGACGTGGAGAGCGCGCTGCGCACGTCGGCTGATGCACTCGCCTGCGACGCGCTGGGCGCCGTCGTGCTCGAGCTCTGGGGCGAGACCAGGCAGTTCGATCTGGTGGCGAGCCGCAAGCTGACATTGGCTGCGCAATCTTCCGGTGTCACCGGCCTGTTGCTGCGGATGGCCGCGCAACCTTTACCCTCGACCGCCGAGACCAGATGGATGCTGCGCGCGGCGCATTCGCCGCCGGGCGCGATGTGGAGCGCTTGGGGCGCGCCGCGATTCGATGCCGAGCTCCTGCGCAATCGTCATGGCCCGTGCGGCCGGTGGATCATGGAATGGAAATGTGATGAGTGCCAGTTCTCTGAATCGTCGGCGTATCCTCAGCCTGTGGCTGCCGCGCCTGCCCATCGATCGGATCCAGCGGTTCTTCGGCAACGTCGGACTGCATGAAAATAATGCGCCCAGCATCGTCGTTGCCAAGGATAGCAACGCGCTGGTGATCCATGCGCTGGACGAGGCGGCCGAGCGCCTCGGTCTGTATATCGGCCAGCCTCTGGCCAATGCCCGGGCGATGTGTCCGGATCTAAAGGTGTTCGACGCCGATGCCGTGGCCGATGCCAAGACGATCAGCGACATCGCCGATTGGTGCGATCGTTTCACGCCGCTGGTGGCGCTCGATCCGCCGCACGGGCTGTTCCTCGACATCACCGGCTGCGCGCATCTGTTCGGCGGCGAGGCTGCGCTGTTGCAAACCCTTGTCCGTGCCCTCGACCGCCAGGGCTTTGCCGTCAGCGCGGCGATCGCCGGCACCTCGGTCTGCGCGCGCACGCTGACGCGGCAATCTTCAGGGACCATCGTTGCCGATGGCGGGGAGGCGGCGGCAATCAGCCGGTTTCCGGTGTCCGCGCTTGGCGCGGGTGAGGCTATCAGCACCGGCCTGCGACGCGCCGGCCTGAAGACCATCGGCGATGTGGCCTCGCGCACGCCGAGCGAAATCACGGCGCGGTTCGGTGCACGGTTCTCCACGTTGCTCGCCCATGCGCTGGGGCAGGGCGATGCACCGATCAATCCACGAAAGCCGCTGCCCGATTACATCGTGGAGAAACGCTTTGCCGAGCCGATCGCTACCGACACCATGATCGCGATGACGCTGTCGCGCCTGGCGGACACGTTGATCGCGTCGATGGAGAAGCAGGGCAAGGGCGCGCGACGATTAGAGGCTACCTTCTTCCGTACCGACGGCGCGGTGCGCGCGATCATGGTCGAGACCGGGCGGCCGGTGACGCAAAGCAAAGTCATCGACCGGCTGTTCCGCGAGCGCCTCGATGCGCTCGCCGATCCCCTCGATCCCGGCTTCGGCTTCGACATGGTGCGGCTGTCGGCAAGCCGCACCGAAATCGTGGTGCAGGAGCAGCGCGATCTCGACGCCCATGTCCACGACAATGACGAGCTTGCCGCGCTGATCGACCGCATCGCCGCACGCATCGGCGGAAAGCGCGTCGTCGTGCATCTGCCTGAGGATACCCATATCCCTGAATGTGCGGTGCTGGCGGCGCCGGCGCAGCATCATCTCGCCGTGGCGATGCAGGCCGAATGGCCCGCGCGCACCGAGACTGAGCCGCCACTGCGTCCGTTGCGGCTGTTCGACAAGCCTGAGCCGATCAATGTGCCGTTTGCGACCGTGCCCGACGGGCCGCCGCATCAATTCACCTGGCGCCGCGCGCAGCATGCGGTGGTGCGGGTGGAGGGCCCCGAGCGCATCGCCATGGAATGGTGGCGGCAGGACGGCAAGCAACTGACACGGGATTATTTCCGCATCGAGGATGCCGAGGGCCTGCGCTTCTGGATCTTTCGCGACGGTCTTTACGAGGGGGAGTGCTTCGACGGCGACGGCAAGCCCGCTCTTCCCGGTTGGTATGTGCACGGTCTCTTCGCATGAACACGCCCGCTTATGCCGAGATCGGCATCACCACGAATTTCTCCTTCCTGCGCGGCGGCTCGGATCCGCGCGCCTATGTGCACCAGGCCAGCAAGCTCGGCATTCCCGTGATCGGCATCGCCGATCACAACACGCTCGCCGGTGTGGTGCGCGCCTACAAGGAGCTCGACAATGACGAGGTGCTGCACAAGCCGAAGCTTCTGATCGGCACCCGCATCGTCTTCATCGATGGTACGCCCGATATTCTGGTCTATCCGCGTGACCGCGCCGCCTATGGCCGGCTGTGCCAGCTTCTTACCCGGGGCAAGCGCGGCGACGACATCACGCGGATCGCGAAGGGCGAATGCCATCTCACCTTCGCCGATCTCCTTGCGTTTTCCGAAGGCCAGCTCCTGATCCTGACGCTGCCGCATCGCTTCGATGCGGCGCAGACGCAGGACATCCTCGCCAAGCTGAAAGCAAGTCGTGCCAAGGGCGTGTGGCTGGCGGCGAGCCTAATCTATCGCGGCGACGACCGCCGCCGCCTCGCGCAGCTCGATGATCTCGCCGCAAAAGCAAAAGTGCCGCTGCTTGCGACCAACGAGGTGCTCTATCACCATCCCGCGCGCCGTCCCCTCCAGGACGTGCTGACCTGCATCCGGGAAAAGACCACGATCGAGGCGGTCGGCCGGAAGCTGGAAGCCAATGCCGAGCGGTTTCTGAAGGCGCCCAGGGAGATGGCGCGGCTGTTCCGCGATTTCCCTGAGGCTATCGCGGAGACCATGCGCTTTGCGGACAAGATCACCTTCTCGCTCGACCAGCTAAAATACCAGTATCCGGATGAGCCGGTGCCACCGGGGAAGACCGCGCAGGGGCATCTGGAGGATCTGACCTGGGCCGGTGTCGACAAATATTTTGGCGGCAAGATCGACGACAAGCTGCGCGCCACCCTGAAGAAAGAACTCGCACTGATCGCCGAGCTGAAATACGCGCATTACTTTCTCACGGTGCACGACATCGTGCATTACGCGCGCAGCCAGAACATTTTGTGCCAGGGGCGGGGATCGGCGGCGAATTCGGCGGTCTGCTACGTGCTCGGCATCACCTCGGTCGACCCCACCAAGGTCGATCTGCTGTTCGAGCGCTTCATCTCCAAGGAACGGCTGGAGCCGCCCGACATCGACGTCGATTTCGAGCATTCGCGGCGCGAGGAGGTGATGCAATATGTCTATCGGCGTTACGGCCGCCATCGCGCCGCGATCATCGCCACCGTCATTCATTATCGCCCGCGCAGCGCCATCCGCGATGTCGGCAAGGCGCTGGGCCTGACCGAGGACGTCACCGCCGCACTCGCCGACACCGTCTGGGGCAGCTGGGGCAAGGGCCTCAACGACATGCAGGTCAGGCAGGCCGGCCTCGATCCGCAAAATTCCATGATCAACCTCGCGGTCGAGCTCGCGACCGAGCTGATCGAATTCCCCCGTCATCTGTCCCAGCATGTCGGCGGCTATGTGCTCACGCAGGACCGGCTCGACACCTATGTGCCGATCGGCAATGCCGCGATGGACGATCGCACCTTCATCGAATGGGACAAAGACGATGTCGATGCGCTCAGCATGATGAAGGTCGACGTGCTCGCGCTGGGCATGCTGACCTGCATCCGCAAGTGCTTTGATCTGATCGAGCAGCACAAGGGCGAACGCTGGATGCTGGCGAGCGTCCCGCAGGATGATTCCAAAGTCTACGACATGCTGTGCGACGGGGAGTCGCTCGGCGTGTTCCAGGTCGAGAGCCGCGCGCAGATGAACATGTTGCCCCGGCTGAGGCCACGGACCTTCTACGATCTCGTGATCGAGGTCGCGATCGTGCGGCCGGGGCCGATCCAGGGCGACATGGTGCATCCCTATTTGCGGCGGCGGAACGGCTTGGAAAAAGTGAACTATCCATCGCCGTCACCGGAGCATGGCGACAAGGACGAGCTTTACAGAGTGCTGCACAAGACGCTCGGCGTGCCCTTGTTCCAGGAGCAGGCGATGCGGATCGCGATCGAGGCCGCGAAGTTCACGGCCGAGGAGGCCAACGGCCTGCGCCGTGCGATGGCAACGTTCCGCAATGTCGGCACCATCGGCAAGTTCGAAGACAAGATGATCGGCAACATGATCGCACGCGGCTATGCGCCTGATTTTGCCAGAAACTGTTTCGAACAGATCAAGGGTTTTGGCAGTTACGGCTTTCCGGAGAGCCATGCCGCAAGCTTCGCGCAGCTTGTCTATATCTCCTCATGGCTGAAGCATTATCATCCTGATGCATTCTGCTGTGGCCTCCTGAACTCGCAGCCGATGGGCTTTTACGCCCCGGCGCAGATCGTCAGCGACGCCCGCAAGAACGGCGTCGAGGTGCGCGATATCGATGTGTCCTACAGCTTTGCGCAGAACACGCTGGAAGAAGGAAGTGGCAAATATTGCGCCGTGCGCCTGGGCTTCCGCCAGATCGACGGTTTTCATTGGCTCGATGAGGATGAGGAAAGGCTGAAAAGAGGCGCGCCTCGGAATGAGTATGTGGAGAGAGCGCCCGACTGGGCCGACCGCATCGTCGCCGCCCGCAATCGCCGGCCCTTCACCTCGCTGGAAGACTTCGCACGCGACACCGGCCTGCCCAAGCGCGCGCTGATCCTGCTCGCCGATGCCGACGCCTTCCGTTCGCTCGGACTCGACCGCCGCGAGGCGCTGTGGCAGGTGCGGCGCCTGCCCGACGATGTGCCGCTGCCCCTGTTCGAGGTGGCCACCGCACGCGAGCAGCCGGACGAGCACGCCAGGCCGTTGCCGGTGATGCCGCGGGCCGAACAGGTGGTCGCGGACTATCAGACCATTCGGTTATCGCTGAAGGGGCATCCGATGGAATTTTTGCGCGAGATGTTTACGCGCGAACGCATCGTCGCCTGCAGGGACATCAATCATGAGAACGAGCGGCGCCGCGTCCGCTGTGCTGGCGTCGTGCTGGTACGGCAGCGGCCGGGCAGCGCCAGCGGCGTCGTGTTCATGACACTGGAGGACGAAACCGGCATCGCCAATGTCGTGGTGTGGCCGAAGATCATGGAGCAGTACCGGAAAGAGGTGATGGGCGCGCGCCTCATCCTGGTCGAAGGCTACATCCAGAGCAGCCCCGAAAAGGTGACGCATCTGATCGCCCAGCGGATGATCGACCGTTCGCACGATCTGGTCGGCCTCGCCAACAACGCCCTCGGCCGCAAGCGTCCGGTGCCGGCAGGCGCCACCGTGGTCGAACCGCTCAACGACGATCCCCGGGCGCATGCGGATGCGCCCGCGCAAAAACTTCGCCACCCCCGCAACGTCCGCATCCTGCCGCCGTCGCGGGATTTTCATTGAGGTTGTGGGACGCGCCCCTCTCGCACCGTCATTGCGAGCGTAGCGAAGCAATCCAGACTGTCGCTGCGGAGAGATACTGGATTGCTTCGCTGCGCTCGCAATGACGAGCATATTCTAAAAATTCACCCGGTTCGAGATCGCGCCGTCCACCACCAGATTGGAGCCCGTGGTGAACCCCGACACCGGGCTCGCCAGAAACACCGCTGCGCTCGCGATCTCCTGTGGCGTGGCCATGCGGCCGGTAGGGTTGCGCTTCATCGCATCATTGTAGCGCTCAGGCATGTTCTGCTCGATCATCTCCCAGACGCCACCCTTGAAATAGACCGTGCCAGGCGAGACCACGTTGACGCGGATCTTCTTCTTCGCGTACTGCCGTGCCAGCCCCTTGGCCATGTGGATCAATGCCGCCTTGATCGGGCCGTAGGAGCTCGCCGTGTCCGCTTGCGCCGCTGAAATCGAGGAGATGATGACGAAGGCGGCGTCGCCGCTGCTCGCACCGCTGGCCTCGAGGAACGGCCGCGCGGCATCGAACGCGTGGACGGCGCCGAGCAGGTCGAGCCGAAAATTCTGCTCCCACGATGCGGCATCATGGCCCTGTGCCATCGCGCCCGCGTTGGAGAACAGCATGTCGATGCCGCCAAGCTCCTTTGCAGCATTCTCGATCCAGGATTTCAGTGCCGCGCCGTCGGTGACGTCGACCGGGCCGCCGGTCGCGCGGATCCCGCTGGCCTTCAACTCCGTAACGGTGGCGGCAACCTGATCGGCGTTGCGTGCACACACCGCGACATTGCTGCCTTCGCCGGCCAGCGTCGCCGCAATCGCCCGTCCGATGCCGCGCGTGCCGCCAAGCACGACGGCGTTCTTGCCTTTGAGACCGAGATCCATTGTTTGGTTTTCCTTTTTGTTGGTCGCAGCGAGTGTAGCTGTTTCGAGAGACGCCCAAAAGCCTCCACATCGTCATTGCGAGGAGCTCTTGCGACGAAGCAATCCAGACTGCCACCGCGGAAAGACTCTGGATTGCTTCGCTTCGCTCGCAATGACCGTGTGGAAACAGCGGCCCTCACTCCGGTGCCGCCCCCACCGGCGGGCCGCCGGGCGGGCGGTGCAGGAATGTCAGTGAGACGTAGGCGCCGGCCCAGGAGCCGATCGCCGCGAAAGCCACATAGAACGCGTTTTCGGTGTAGCTGATCACTGCATAGGAGGAGAGCATGTACCAGACCGCGCTCCAGTTCGCCGCGGGCACGCGCTTGCGCGCAATCACGGCCGAGGTGAACATGACATAGACCGCGTCGGTGGCCGCCGTTGCGATGAACACGGCGCCTGCGGTGAGGGGATCGATGGCGGCCATTGCCTGTCCTTGTGTGCTAATGCGATGATTGCAAACTAAAGGGAGAGAAGGGTCATGCAAAGCCCCACCGAAATTCTCAGTGGCATCTGGACCTCCGCCGGCGGTGATGCCGCCGCGCTCGCGCGCGTGCGGCTGACGGGCGAGGAGCCGCAAATCCCGTCCTCGTTTCGCGTCGCAATTGCCGGCCAGACGACGATCGCCGCCGCCGGTCTTGCCGCCGCCGAAATCTGGAGATTGCGCAGCGGCGAGGCGCAGGACGTCAGCGTCGAGCTGCGCCATGCCGTCGCCGAATGCCGCTCCGAGCGCTATTTGCGCGTCGACGACAAGCCGCCGCCGCCCGCCTGGGACGCCATCGCCGGCGTCTACAGAACCGGCGACAACCGCTTCGTCCGCTGCCACACCAATTTCCCGCATCATCGCGACGCCGTCTGCAAGGTGCTCGGCTGCGAGCCCGAGCGCGAGAAGGTGCAGGCCGCATTGATGCAATGGAAGGGCGAGGATTTCGAGACTGCGGCCTATGCCGCGGGCGGCGTCGTTGCCCTGATGCGCTCCTACGACGAATGGTCGGCGCTGCCGCAGGCCCGCGCGCTCGCCGAATTGCCGCTGGTCTCGATCGAGAAGATCGGCGAGGCCCCGCCGAAGCCATGGCCGCAACGATTGCCAAAAGGCGATCGCCCGCTCGCAGGCCTGCGCGTGCTCGATCTCTCTCGCGTTATCGCGGGCCCCGTTGCCGGCCGCACGCTCGCCGTGCACGGCGCGGATGTGCTGCTCGTGTCAGGCCCCGAACTGCCGGCCATTCCGTGGCTGACCATCGACACCGGCCGGGGCAAGCTCACCACCTTCATCGAGCTGAAGAGCGAGGCGGGCAGAGCGCAGATGCGCGCGCTGTTGAAGGACGCCGACATCTTCTCGCAAGGCTATCGGCCGCGCGCGCTCGCCGCTCTCGGCTTCACGCCGGAGGACGCCGCGAAAATCAATCCCGGCATCGTCTACGTGACGCTGTCGGCCTATGGCCATGCCGGTCCATGGGCGGAACGGCGCGGCTTCGATTCGCTGGTGCAGACCACGACCGGCTTCAACCATGCCGAGGGACAGGCTGCTGGCATCGATGGACCGAAGGAATTACCGGCACAGATGCTCGACCACGCCACCGGCTATCTGATGGCGTTCGGCGCGATGATGGCCAAGGTCCGCCAGGCCCGCGAAGGCGGCAGCTGGCACGTCCGCGTGTCGTTGGCGCAGACCGGGCGCTGGCTGTGGAATCTCGGACGGCTCGAAAATGGCCTGAATACCCCGGATATTACGGGCGAGGCCGTACACGCTGCATTCATCGAGAGCATGCCATCTGGCTTCGGCACGTTGAAGGCGGTGCGCCATTCAGCGCTGCTGTCGAAGACGCCGGCGCAATGGAGCCGTCCGGCGATGCCGCTCGGCAGTCATCCGGCAGAGTGGCCGGTGACAAGCTGACGTGAAGCTGACGTGTCGCAAATTTTTAACGCAAACCGAAAGGCGCCCGGCGTTTTTTAGGTTGTTTGAAATCACAATTCGGCACTATTAGCGCGACCGATGACGCCGGCATCCGCCGCTATCATCGCAGACATGACCGGGCCCCATGGTAGTTGAAAATACCAAGCGATTGCAGGTGCTTACAAAACAACGGGTGATTACATCCGTAGTTTTACTAGCTCTTGCCGGTGCCGGGGCTTACGGCTTCCTCCATGCGGGAGCGAAGGAGAAGAACCACTCCGAGATCTCCAGCCAGTCGCGCAGGAATGCGCAGAACTTCACGCCGACGCCGTCGGAATGGGCGACGCTGACGATCGAGCCGGTCAAGGCCAAGACCTTCCGCGCCGAGTATGTCACCGAGGGCAAGGTCGCAGTCGACGAGGACCGTTCGACGCCGGTGTTTTCGCCCTATGCGGGCCGCGTGACCAAGCTGCTCGCCAAGCCCGGCGAGGTGCTGAAGCAAGGTCAACCGCTGTTCACGATCGAGGCCGCCGACACCGTGCAGGCCCAGAACGATTTCATTGCGGCGATGAGCTCGCAGAACAAGGCGAAGTCGGCGATCGATCTTGCCGACATCCAGTTCAAGCGCGCCAAGGACCTCTACGAGGGCCATGCCATCCCCCTGAAGGACTATCAGCAGGCGGAAGCGACTCAGGTTCAGGCGCAGAACGACATGCGCTCATCGGCGACGGCACTGGAAGCCGCGCGCAACAAGCTGCGTATCCTCGGCTTCACCGACGAGACCATCAAGGCGTTCCAGGACAAGGGCGTCATCAATCCGGAAGTCACGATCTATTCGCCGATTGCGGGCACGGTGGTGCAGCGTAAGATCGGCCCCGGCCAGTACGTCAATTCGGGCGCGAGCGATCCGGTCTTCGTCGTCGGCGACCTCTCCACGGTTTGGCTCACCGCCTTCGTGCGCGAGAGCGATGCGGCTGCCGTGTGCATCGGGCAGGACATCACCGTCAACGTGATGGCGCTCCCGGGCCGCCCCTTGACCGCCAAGGTCAACTACGTCGCCGCCGCGATCGATCCGAACACCCGCCGCCTGCTGGTCCGCGCCACCATCGACAACAAGGACGGTCTGCTGAAGCCGGAGATGTTCGCCAACGTCACGATCTATTCGTCCGGCGACCGCGCCGCGCCGGCGGTACCGAAGCAGGCCTTGATCTACGAAGCCGACAAGGTCCGCCTCTGGGTCGCACGCGAGGACAAGTCGGTCGAGCTGCGCGAGATCAAGATCGGTCTCATCAATGGCAACCTCGTCGAGGTCACCAGCAATCTGAAGCCCGGCGAGCAGGTGGTCACCAAAGGCAGCCTGTTCATCGATCGCGCGGCGTCCGGCAGCTGATCGACGGGCCGGGAAAAAGACAAGCTGAAGACCTGAATGGATCGCCTCGTCGCCCTTGCCGTCAACCGGCGCTTCCTGATGGTCGGGATGTTCGTCGCCGTGCTCATCGGCGGCCTGATCGCGTTCAACCAGCTCAACATCGAGGCTTATCCCGATCCGACCCCGCCGATGGTCGACATCGTGACGCAGAGCCCGGGCCTGTCGGCAGAGGAGATCGAGCGCTACATCACGATCCCGATCGAGACCCAGGTTGCAGGTCTGAAGAACGTGACGACCATTCGCACCATCTCGCTCTACGGCCTCTCCGACGTCAAACTGCAGTTCTCCTTCGCCTACACCTATGACGAGGCGTTGCAGCAGGTCTTGAACCGCCTGGCGCAGCTCGCGCCGCTGCCCGGCAACGTGCAGCCGCAGATCTCGCCGCTCAGCCCGATTGGCGAAATCTTCCGCTACCGTCTCGTCGGTCCGCCGAACTACAGCGTGCTCGACCTCAAGACGATCCAGGACTGGATCCTCCAGCGGCGCTTCCGTGCCGTGCCCGGCGTGATCGACGTCACCGGCTGGGGTGGCAAGAGCAAGACCTACGAGCTCCAGGTCGACTTCAACAAGCTGGTCGCCAACGGCCTAACGCTGCCGCAATTGCTCCAGGCGGTCGGCAATTCCAACGTCAATGTCGGCGGCAACACCGTCAATATCGGTCAGCAATCGGCCGTGGTGCGCGGCGTCGGCCTGATCCGCTCGATCGACGACCTCGCCAACACCATGGTCTCGCAGACCAACGGCAATCCGGTGCTGGTCAAGGACGTCGCCACTGTCACCGTCGGCCAGAAGCCACGTCTCGGCATTGCCGGCCTCGACGAGGCCGACGACATCGTGCAGGGCATCGTCCTGATGCGCCGTGGCGAGCAGAGCTCGCCAACCATCAAGCGCGTCCACCAGCTCGTTCAAACCATTAACGAGTCCAGCATCCTGCCGCCCGGCGTGCGCATCGAACGCATCTACGACCGCGGCGACCTGATCGAACTCACCACCCACACCGTGCTACACAACATGGTGGTCGGCATTCTCTTGATCGTGCTGCTGCAGTGGATCTTTCTCGGCGATCTCCGCAGTGCGCTGATCGTCGGCGCCACCATTCCGTTCGCGCTGTTCTTCGCGGTGATCATCCTGGTGCTGCGCGGGGAATCGGCGAACCTGCTGTCGGTCGGCGCGATCGATTTCGGCCTGATCGTCGATGCCACCGTCATCATGGTGGAGGCGATCTTCCGGCGCCTGACGCAGACCACGCCGATGTCGGAATCCGAGCAGATGTCGTCCGAGACGCTGTTCGGCATGAAAAGCCACGCCATCCTCAGCGCGGCGGCCGATGTCTCACGTTCGATCTTCTTTGCCGCGGCGATCATCATCGCGGCCTTCCTGCCGCTGTTCACGCTCTCCGGCGTCGAGGGCAACATCTTCGGGCCGATGGCGCGCACCTATGCCTACGCGCTGGCCGGCGGACTGCTTGCGACCTTCACCGTCACCCCGGCGCTGTCCGCGATCATCCTGCCCGCGCATGTCAGGGAGACCGAGACCAGGGTGATGCTGATCCTGCATCGGATCTACATGCCGGTGCTGCATTGGGCGGTCGCCAACCGCGGCGTCATGCTCGGTGGCGCGTTCGGCCTCGTGCTGATGACGGTTGCGCTCAGCCGGTTGCTTGGCCTCGAATTCCTGCCGAAGCTGGAGGAGGGCAATCTCTGGATCCGCGCCACGCTGCCGCCGACCATCTCGCTCCAGGAGGGCAACTCCTACGTCAACGAGATGCGCAAGGTGATCCGCGCACGGCCTGAAGTTGAATCCGTGGTGTCGCAGCACGGCCGCCCCGATGACGGCACCGACGCGGCCGGCTTCTTCAACGCCGAGTTCTTCGCGCCGCTCAAGCCCGCGAGCCAATGGCCCGGCACCCGCGACAAGGAAGAGCTGACCGCGCAGCTGCTCAAGCAGCTCGACGATCGCTTCCCCGGCGTCGAGTTCAACTTCTCGCAATATCTCCAGGACAACGTCTCCGAAGCCGTCTCCGGCGTGAAGGGCGAGAACTCGATCAAGCTGTTCGGCAGCGACCTCCAGGCGCTGACCGACACCGCCAACAAGATCAAGTCGGTGCTGGCAACCGTGCAGGGCGTCACCGATCTTGCGGTGTTCACCTCACTCGGGCAGCCGACCATCCAGATCGACATCAACCGCGCCAAGGCCGCGCGTTACGGCCTCGCGCCGGGCGACATCAACGCCACCATCAAGGTCGCGATCGGTGGCGACACCGCAGGCGACATCTACGAGGCCGGAAGCGACCGCCACTTCCCGATCATCGTTCGCCTCGCGCCGGAATTCCGCAGGAGCGCCGAAGCGATCCAGAATTTGCGGATCGGCGCGCCCGGACCGAACGGCACCGTCACGCAGATCCCCCTGAGCGAGGTCGCCACCATCAGCCTCGTCTCGGGTGCGGCCTACATTTATCGCGAGCAGCAGGAACGCTATCTGCCGATCAAGTTCTCGGTGCGTGAACGCGACCTCGGCAGTGCGATTCGCGAGGCGCAGCAGAAGATCGCCGATCAGGTGCAGCTGCCGCCCGGCGCGCACATGGATTGGGTCGGCGAATTCGGCAATCTCCAGGATGCGATCCGGCGATTGTCGATCGTGGTGCCGATCTCGCTCGCGCTGATCGGCGTCCTGCTCTGGTTCAATTTCGGCTCGATGACCGACACGCTGCTCGCCATGAGCGTGATCCCGATGGCGATCTTCGGCGGCGTGCTCGGTCTCTTGATCACCGGCACCGCCTTCAGTGTCTCGGCGGCGATCGGCTTCATCGCGCTGTTCGGTATCGCCGTGATGGACGGCATCATCATCCTGTCGCAATTCAACCAGCTGATCGAAGAGGGCATGGACCGCATGAGTGCGGTGATCCGCACCGGCGAATTGCAGCTTCGGCCGGTGCTGATGACCTGCGTCGTCGCCGGCATCGGTCTGTTGCCGGCCGCGCTGTCGGAAGGAATCGGCTCGCAGGTGCAGAAGCCGCTCGCGGTGGTCGTGGTAACAGGCATGATGCTCGCCCCGATCGTGATCCTGGTGACGCTGCCGGTGCTGATCTCCTTCTTCTCCCGCCGCGCACGCTGACGCCGCCGATCACAGCATTCGCTGCGCGATCCGCACCAGCATCATGGTGCCGAGGCCCAGCAGCATCAGGCTGGCCAACCGACTGCTCATCGACAGCATGCGCGGCGTCAGCCGTGACCGCGCCGTTGCCACGATCGTGCTGAGCACGGTCCACCAGATCGCGGAACCGACGAAGACGCCGGCGATCAGCGGGGCTGCCGCGGCTTGCATTGAAAAGGCGTGCAGCGCAGCCAGAAACAGGATGACGGTCAGCGGATTGGTGAACCCAAGCGCGATGGCGCTGAGATAGGCGCGCGCCAGACGTACGTTGTCGATGTCGTCGGTCGTCTGGAGCGCGACCGAGCCGCGATGGGTTCGGATCGCGAACCACAGCAGCGTGAGCGCCGAGACGATGCCGAAGCTGGCGGCATTGGCCTCGACCCAGGGCTGTGCAAGCGAGCCCAGGCCCAAAACCGCGAGGGCGCTGTAAGTGAGATGCACGGTCGCCGCGCCGAAGCCGGTTGCGAGGCCCGTGGCCATTCCTGATGCCAATGTGCGCTGAATGCACAGCATGCCCATCGGTCCGATAGGGGCGGCGACGGTGAAACCAATTCCAATGCCGGAAAAAAGCGCGGCAAGATAATGCGATAAAGGCATGCACCCGCACGAACAAATGAAATCTGTGCGTGTGCGTAGCCCCGAAAATGAATCGCCGCCTCAACCAGAAGGGTGAGAAACGAGCGAGAGCACAAACACGTTCGTGTGAGTCCAACGAGTTTGTGCCTTCGCGACAACAGTTCCACGCCTCACTGTGGAACCGTGTCGCGGTCGTTGAACCGAATTGCGCTTGGCGCGACTCAGAACCCGTAGAGTTGCGCCGGGTTGTCGACCAGGATCTTCTTGCGCACATCCGCATCCGGCGCCCATACCGGAAGCTGGTTGAGCAGGCGGCCGTCGTCGATCTGGTAGAGCGGCGCGATGTCGGTGGCTTTGCGTCCCTCGACACGGCTCGAATCCGGGTGCGGCCAGTCCGTACCCCAGACGACGCGGTCCGCATTCGCTGCGATCAGTGCGCGGGCATAGGGCACCATGTCCTGATAGTCGGGCGCGAGCTTCGAGGAGCGGTAGGCGCCGGAAATCTTGACATAGGCCTTGCCGGATTTCACCAGCGCGACCAGGTCGGAAAATCCCGGCTGCTCCAGCCCAAGCGAGGCCTCGAGGCCGCCGAAATGGTCGAATACAACGGGGACTGGCGCCGTCTCGACGAGGTCCTTGATCGCCGAGATCATGGGAAGCGTGGTGTAAAGTTGCACGTGCCAGCCGCGCGCCTTCATGCGCTCGACTGCGGCGGTGAAACGCGGCCGGCCGACATTGGGGTCGTTGACGCCGCCGGTCGCAAGATTGAGGCGGACACCGCGAAAGCCGTCTGCATGCATCGTGTCAAGCTGGGCCTCGGTCGTTTTGTCGTCGATCACGGCCACCCCGCGCGCGGCCGCGCCACGCGCTTTCATGCCGAACAGCGTCGACGAGTTGTCGGTGCCGTAGACGCTCGGCGTCACGATCACCACGCGCTCGATATGCAGCGCCTTGTGCAACGCGGCCATTTCTTCCGGCGAAGCCGGCTCCGGCGTGTAGACACGCCCCGCGAAAAACGGAAATTTTTCGACATCGCCATGGATGTGGGTGTGACAGTCGCAGGCATGCGCCGGGACGTCGAAATTGACCGGCGTCGCGGGCTGCGCCGCGCGGGCGTGGGCTTTGCTGGTCATGGATACTCCGGCGGCAAGAGAGGCAAGCAGAACGCTGCGTCGATTGAGCATGGTTTCTCCCCCTATTTTATTATTTGGCAGTGGCCTAGCGACAATAGCACATCAACCCGGCAGCCGCTGCGCTTCGCTGCATAGCTGCTCGACGAGGTCCGCAAGCGGGCGTGAGCCGTCGACGCGCACGACCGGGCAGGGCAGCTTCGCGAGCCACGCTTCATCTTTTGCGAGACTCGACCGTCGCGATCGCCGGCTTCGTAGTGCGAGGCCCAATCGACGAACGACTCCACCTCCTCATGACGCCAGCCGCCCTGTGCGACGGCATCCGCTCCGAAATGCGTAGCCTCGCGGTCATGCAGGCGCTGCAAGCGAAGCTCGCGCGGCGTCGTCACAAAGACGACGAGATCGAAGAATGGGACGAGCTCGTCGCCCCAACCGGTGACGGTTCCGCTCAGCACCCAATCGAGCCGCGGCAAGAACATCTCGCGCATCAGCCGCAAACGTTCGGCGGCAGGGCGTGTCGTCTGGTAGGGCGGCGCGGTCGGGAGCCAGAAATAATCATCGCTGTCGTGATGCGGCAGCGCAAGCCGGCCGGCGAGCGCACGACCGAGCGTCGTCACGCCGGAGCCTGAAGCTCCCATCAGATGGATGCGGCGGCTTTTCATATTCACATCCTAAGACTGACCGAGTCGGTTTGGCGCAGCGTCAGCAACTTCCGATTCTATAGAACGACCCGGACTTGGGCGAGCGCTGTCGCTGCGGACCGCCAATCGGAGCGAGGAGCGTTCAGTCGACTAGCCACCAATCCATGTTTGCGGCGGCATCAAACTTCCTCATCAGGCGGTCAACGAATGTGTTCATGTCGTCAACAGTGGCCATAGCCGCAGCGTAAGTGCCATCGCTCGCCATCGGAAGGATCAGAGGCAAGTTAGATTCTTGAATGTAGAGTCTGGCTGGCTCGCGTTGGCCCGACCATAGATAAGCTATGAAATTCTCAATCGCGACGAGCGCGTCCTTGTCATCGAACGCCAGTTCCGGCGTCAATGAGAACTGGCACCTGGTGGTGGTCCTGTAGTGGAGAGCGACTGGCACGGCGCCAACGTTCGAATGGAAGCTGAATGCCTCGCCCTCTTTTCCGAAGGCGCCGTGTGCCATGAAATTCCGGAGCTGACGCTTGATCGTTACCAGAGCGTCGAGGTGTTTTTTGGCGACGTTTTCCGTTATATCGAGGGCGGACTTGAATTTCTCCTTCCACTCCGTATCGACAAGCTTCGCGACTTCCTCGCCCGTTGTTATGCGTCCCTGCAAGATCGCGAGATGGATAAAAATATGCTCAGTCCAAGAGAAGAACGCATCGATTGTCGCCAGCGCAAGCCAACCCGAACGATCCTCCATATGCGCAAACGGGAACGTAAACATGGCGGCCAGCTCGGATGTCGTCGCGCTCGAACGGTCTTTGACGGAGTAGCCAGCGACAGGAAGCTCCCGCTGCTTCTGCGAGGCTTCGTGGTCGTGTTTGCTTTTCTCTGCGTCGACGGAGGCGGTTCTGAAACTGTCCCGAAAATAGATATATCGCGCGAAGAGCTTGCCCCCGACGTTCCTGACGTTGAATTTGGAGTCGCGGACCGCGTTGTCGGCCATCCACTTGAAAAAGGGAGCTGCGGCTTTGACGCCTTTTCTGATCAGGGCGACGATGCGCTCTGCCTGTTGCTTTTCTCCCGCGGCATCGTGCGCGAAAATCCCCACGCCGGATTTGCGATATTCGATCAGATAGGCTTGCCCTTCAAGATCAACCGGGATCGACCAATCGAGTTTTTCGAAGCGGCCGAGATTCCGAAAGCCAAGAAAATCGACGAGCAGGAAGTAGATCAGATAGTACGGGGGCAGATTGCGGCTCGCATCCGCGCGCTCGGCCGCAAACAAAAAGTTGGGGGCGGCTTGGCTGTTTGCGCCAGCCGGTTTGACAGGCGCAAGGGCGCGCCTTGCCGCCTCCCGCACCCCCTCAAGCTCCGTCGGAACAACAATCCCGTTCATGCCGTTGCTTTCAAAGCCCCGCTCGCGGGATGATCCTGCAACCATATTCTGCGCCTGCAAAGCCTTTTCGACGGGCCGAATTGACTGCATTTAAACTAGGATAGAACTTCACTGCATAAGCAGGGTTGGAGGAAAATGTCAGGCACGCCTTTACCGGATGGACTAATCGCGCTGCGCGGCGTGCTTCAGCTAAGTGAGGTGATGCGGCTCATCGAACATACGGCGCGTTGGGTTGATCCCGAAACCTTCCGGCTGTTGCCGCTATGGTATCCCGAGCACGCCAGGCGGACCTATTTCTACAAGAAAAATTGGTCCGAGCCATTGATGAACAAGAACCGGCAAACGGGTCACACGGAGCACAAGCGCGAGGGCAACGTCCACGCCAATAAGGCCCTTACTCACGCGCTGGGCCTGCGCTCCGATGACCGGCCGAACTGGTCCTGCTGCCACATCTGGGGGATTGATGACGCGCAGTATCAGGAAGCTAATGCGATCGTCCAGGATCGCCGTTATTTTTCATGCGTCGCCAATATGGTGCTGCTGCCGACGCCGCTGAAGGCTTTCACCGACACTATGCTGGAAGTGAAAGCCATGCTGCGGATTTGCGCGCGGTACCTCTATGGCTGGCACTGCGAGCATGAAGGCGCTGCCGATGGACTGGCCGCCGTCGAAGGATGGGCGGACTGGGGCGCGTATCCCGAGAGCTGGCCTAAAGCCGATCGAGCTTCGTTACCTATGGGCGTCATGAGGCTTGATGCCGGTATCCGCGAAAGCGCGGCGCTGCGGTTGAAGAATATCCGCAACGACCTGAAGCACGCCGGAAGTCACTATCCTCACGACGATGTCCGCAAGGTTCTGGCTTACTGGAAGATCGAAATATGACGGGGCAAGAGCCGATAGTCACGCCGAAGCTGCTGGCTGAATGTTCAAGGCACCAACTTGATCGCTTTCGCCAAATGGTCCTTGAAGCGGGAGAAGTCCAGGCAGCTGGATTTGACAACCGAATGGCGAGAGCCGAAATCCTGGTCTTTTTGCGGGTCGGCGGAGAGATTGTCGGCGTCGGCGCGTTAAAGAGACCTGGTCGCGAATATTCGCGAGGCGTCTTTAAGAATGCTGGCGCCAAGAAGCTGGCCGACGAGTTCGGCCTCGAACTAGGATGGGTAGTGGTCGAAAAGGCTCATCGGGGGCATTCATATTCGCGGCACGTTGCAGAGGCATTGGTCGCCTGCGCGAACGGCCGAAAGATTTTTGCCACTTCTATAACCACGCGAATCGCGATGCACAAGGCGCTGAACGGGTGTGGCTTCGAACGCGATGGCGTGGATTGGCAGTCCAAGCGCCGCCCCGACGAGCATTTGTTCTTATTCGTTCACAACGGCCATTCTGGCTAACGCCAAACTTATGCTTTCGGCGTCGGACGATCGACTTGGAGGATGAAGCGCCACAGTGGTAGCCCGCCGCCGCGTTGATCATTACCTACCAACGGCGCAAACCAGTCGGGTGTTAGTTCCGCTTCAGTCTGCACAACTCCTTCTTCGGTCAACGTTGCGTCGCGTAGTAGCGCGAGAACATCGAACTAAGGGTACCGATTATTTCGAAATTCCCACGTTCATTTGCTCGTTCGCGTGGCGTCCACTCAAATTGGATCGCTCTCAATGCACTTCCGTTCATGTCGGCTTGCGGCTCTCCGCATTCCCAATCGCCGAACTCCATAAAGATCCATGCGATGTTCCGCTCAACTGGATCGGTAATTTCGATGTCGCCGCAGAACAAGGCGGCATGCGAGACGGTAAGGGAGGCCTCGCCCTCTTCTGAGATTGAGCGAGGTTTCGACTCGTCTGCGAAAAGGCGCAGCTTGAGCGGCGGTTTCGTTCCGATCATCCGGTCGCCAAGACGGGCCATCTCGTTCAAGGGCGAAGCTTTGAACATGTCGATGGTGAGCTTGCCTTCTATGAGGGCCAGATCGTCAGCATCGACCAGCGTCCATACGCGCCAGCGCGCCCAATACAGCGCGAATTTCAGCGGGCAGTTTATGGCCAACGCATAGTTCTTAAGGTGATCAAAATCCTGCTGCCGAATCCGGAAGCGCTGACGCCCCGGATCAGCATCATAAACATTCTTGACCTCGATCAACCACTGGGCGCCATCGTGCAGATGGACGCGAAAATCGGGAGCTGTGTACATGCCCCCCGGATGCACGACGCCGATGTCTTCGCGCTTCAGCAGCTTGTAGTAACCAAGGCTGACGACGAGCGCCTCGAACATATTCTCGGTGCGCTGGCCATGAAGAAGAATGTCGTTATCTAAGGCTTCCGCCAATTTTGCAGTGGCCGCGCCCGTGAATGTCTCCGCGAACTTCGGATCGCGCAATGACATTCGTTGTTCGCGGCCGAAGCGCGCGACTGTGGCCAGCAAGTCGATGGGTGGTTTTGAGGTCACGGCTGAGCATCCAGCAACATACGATGCTGTTTCACCTCCTTCGACCGGAAGAGGTTAGGCTAGTCCTGTATGGAGAGGTTCCGCGGCTGTACCTCCCCACGCATCGCCATGATGACTTTGTGACCCTATTTTGCCCGACGCGTCAATAGATTCGTAAAATCCGTAGATGTATCGCTACGGGCATGGGGTTGTTTTCGACATTTTTGTTGGTGCCCGCCGGCAAGATACCCGGCGCTTTGCTTACGCGGCCAACGGCCTACTGCCCGGACGGCGTGCGCAGGCCGTGCCAGGCGTCGCGGACCTGCTGATAATGCACCTCGGGCAGATAGTCCGGCGTGTTCAGGCTCAAGGTCTTGACGTCGAGATGGCCGACGGCGCTGAGCAGCGTGTAGGAGGCGATCACGCGGTCGCGATTGGCGCCGATCAGGCGGGCCTTGGCCTGGATCAAATCGGCCTGCGAGTTCAGCACGTCCACCGTCGTGCGCTGCCCGCCGGCGGCTTCACGTTGTACGCCCTGGAGTGCGACGGTCGCCGCCTTCACTTCAGACTCCGAGGCCGAGACCGCGATCTTGGCGCCTTCGTTGGCAACCCAGGCGCTGACCGCCGCCGTGCGCGCCTGGTTGCGCACCTGGTCGAGCACGAGCCGGCTCTGCGCCGTGATTTCCTTGGCCTGCCGGGTCTGTGCGGCGGCTTGGCCGCCGTCATAGATCGGTACGGTGACATTGGCGACGATCGAGGCCTGATCTTCGGCGAAGGTGCCCAGCGTCGGGTCGTTGTTGCGGCTCTTGCTGGCGCTGCCCTGGACGCTGGCGCTCGGCAGCAGCGCGCCTTCGGCGACGCGGATGTTGGTGGAGGCGACATCGACGTCGAAGCCCGCCGCCATCACCGCCGGGTGCTGGCGGATCGCCATCGTCAGCGCGTCTTCGCGGCTCTTCGGCAGATAGCGGTCGACGACTTCGGCGGCCCGAAGCTGCGACGGCGCATTGCCGATCACCTGCGCGTAAACCGCCTGGCTCACCGCCAGTGCGACTTCCGCGGCGTTGAGATCGGAGAGCCCGCGGTTGAGCCGCGCCTCGGCCTGCGCGCTGTCGGTCGGCGTGACGTCGCCGGCGTTGAGGCGCCGCTGGGTGACCGAAAGCGTTTCGCGCAGGAAGGCGACGTTGGAGCGCTGCGCCTCGACCAGCGACTGGTTGGCGAGGACATTGGTGTAGGCGGTGACCGCGTCGAGCAGCACGCCCTGGCCGACGTTGCGCAGCGCCTCGCGGCCCGACTGCACCTGGAGTTCGGCGGCCCGCACGTTGTTGGCGGTGCGGAAACCGTTGAACAGGGTCTGCGACACGGTGACGCCGATGATCCATGGCTTCAGATTGGCGGTCTGGATGGTGTTGTCGGGCAGCAGATTGCGCACCGATTGCAGCCCGGCGCTGAGGCTTGCCACGATCTGGGGCCGGTAGCCGGCGAGCGCCTGCGGCACGTTCTCGTCGGTGGCGCGCTGCCGCGCACGTTCGGCATTGAGCTGCGGATTGGTCTGATAGGCCTTGGCGAGCGCCTCCGGCAGCGCTTCCGACCGTGCGGCGGAGGGCAGGGCGCAACAGAGTGCCAGCGTGGTCCATGTCGCGAGCACAGGAGCCACGCCCGATCGACGCCGCGTCATCACGCGACCAGCTCTGGCGGCACGCCCAATCATGTAATCCGCAAATCCCGGCTGTCCGCCCCCGCCGACGGCGGCTCTCTTAACTGTTTAACCAGCCAAGGTCTCGCAGGCAAACTGCCGCGGGGGAAACCCCCATGTATTCCGTGCTTGTTGCAGCTACATCACAGGGATTCTGCGGGAAGGGCAGAGTCTTACACCAGCCTGACCGCTCGCCTCCTTACCGGTTCTTGTTCACCGGCTTCCGCTTCTCGATGAACGCCGCCATGCCCTCGGAGCGGTCCTCCAGCGCGAAGGTCGAGTGGAACAGGTTGCGCTCGACGCTCATGCCCTCGGCGAGCGTGGTCTCGAAGGCGCGGTTGACCGCTTCCTTGGCCATCGCGACCGCGGGCCGCGACATCGCGGCGATCTTCTCGGCCGCGGCCATCACCTCGTCCATCAGCTTGTCGGCCGGCACGATGCGGCTGACGAGGCCGCTGCGCTCGGCTTCGGCTGCATCCATCATGCGGCCGGTGAGGCAAAGGTCCATCGCCTTGGACTTGCCGATCGCACGGGTCAGGCGCTGGGTGCCGCCGATGCCGGGGATGGTGCCGAGCGTGATTTCGGGTTGACCAAACTTGGCGGTGTCGGCTGCGATGATGAAGTCGCACATCATCGCGAGCTCGCAGCCGCCGCCGAGCGCGTAACCCGCGACTGCGGCGATCGTCGGCTTGCGGCAGCGTGCAATCCGATCGCCGCCGATCGCGGCAAAATCCTCCGAGAACATGTCGATGAAGCCTTTCGGCTGCATCTCCTTGATGTCGGCGCCGGCGGCAAATGCCTTCTCGCTGCCGGTCACGACGATGCAGCCGATGGCGTCATCGGCTTCGAGATCGTCGACGGCCGCGGCGATCTCGCGGAAGACGCCGAAGGAGAGTGCGTTGAGCAGCTTCGGCCGGTTCAGCTTGATGATGCCGACCGCGCCTTTGCTTTCGACGATGATGTGTTCGAACGTGCTCATGCTCCACCCACGCTTTTGGTTGAGCGGGCAATGTGCCCGCTGGCGCGGTGGGCTTCAAGAGGCGCTAAAGCCATCGGAGCAGGAACGGCCGGAACACGCGGTGAGATGCGCGTTCCGGCCGAGGTCCCGCGGACCGGAGATCAAGCCAAAGTCACGCCATGAACATGCGCGCGGCGGAGGCCAGCGTCAGCAGCGTGCCGACGCCGATGAAGATTTTTCCAATCAGGGAGCTCTGGTCCCAGGCCGAGCTCTGCTGGCTGCTTGCCATCACCGGTGCCGGACGCGGCTGCGCGTCGATCGCGGCAATTACCGCCTTCTGTACCGGCGCGTTGTCCTGTTGCAGGGCGCGGTCGATGTCGTTGAGCTGATCGGGTGGGACGACCTGGCCCTCGGCGTTCGGGGCGGCGGTATTATCGGCCGCGGCCTGGACGTTGTCGTTGGCGCGTCCCGTCATTGCGGAGGCGGCTGCCGCAGTCGGCGTATCGGCGGCGGCGAGCTGCGCATTGGCGTTGGCGACTTCCGGCGGCATCTGGCTTGAGGCCGGTATGTCACGATTGTCGGCCTTGGCCTCGTCGGCCGTCGCCACGGCGTCCTTCTTGTCGGCCTTGTCGTCGGATTTCTGCGCCGTCTTGGTGCTGTCGCGGTGGCGCGACGTGTGACGCCGCTGCTTGCTCGGCTTGACCTCGTCCGCCTGTTTGCCTGCATTGTCCGGCTTGCTGCTAGCGGCTGAACTCGGCGCCGCCTGTGCAACGCCCCCGAACAGCACGAAAAGCCCGGCCAGGAGAATCAGGGCCGCGCGCCCGCTGGCTTTCATCATGTTGACATCTCCCCAAGTCCGCCCGTCCCGGACCGAACAGAGACCCTGGGGCGTGACGACAGCGGGGCAGAAAATGGGAATCTTCGGGCCACACCGGGCAAAAGCGCGGCAAACCCTTGCCGTCTTGGCCGGCCGCGGGTGCGTACGGGACCGATCGGTGTTATGAGCCGTCGCAGATCCTGACGGCCGTATCGGTTGCGTGGCCAAGTATGATCACGAATTCGTGATCATACTGCCGCCGGCGTAACAAACTGAAAGAACGGCCGAATTGCATGGTGAGGGCGCGCGTGCGCGGACGTGAGGACGAGTGGACCGACCTGATGCGGTCGGCCATGGCAGGCGATGACGCGGCGTATCATCGTCTGTTGAAGGCGGTCACGCCTGTGCTGCGCGCTGCCGCGAGGCGCGGCCTGGCGCGGGCCGGGCAGCCTCCCGACCAGGCCGAGGATATCGTGCAGGAGATTCTGTTGGCGGTGCATTTGAAGCGGCACACTTGGGACAGCGAAGCCCCCTTCGCCCCGTGGCTGTTTGCGATCGGCCGCAACAAGCTGATCGACATGCTGCGGCGACGGGGCAGGCGGATTTTCGTCAACATCGACGATTTCGCCGAGATCCTGCCGGGCGAGGCGCCGCAGGAGACGGCCTCGGCGGGCGAAGTCGCCAGCCAGCTCAATACGCTGCCGCAACGCCAGCGCGACGTGTTGCAGTCGATCGCGGTCGACAGCACCTCGATCAAGGACACGGCGGCGAAATATTCGATGAGCGAGGGCGCGGTGCGGGTCGCGCTGCATCGCGGACTTGCGGCGCTGACAGCCAAACTGCGGGACCACTAGTCATGGATACCGATCAACTCATTCGCTCGCTCGCGGCCGACAACGCCCATCGCCCGCCGCGCGTCGGCGCGGTGCTGACCATGGCGCTGCTGGTCGCCGCGCCGCTGTCGATCCTGATCTTCGCCACCTTCCTCGGTGTGCGTCACGACGTGATGAGCGCGATGCACAACCCGTTCTTCGACATGAAGTTCGCGGTCACGCTGTCGCTCGCGATCCCGGCGATCATCGTCAGCCTGCATCTGTCGCGTCCCGAAGCCTTGCTGCGTGGCTGGGGCTGGCTGCTGCTGCTGCCCGTCGGGCTGCTCGCGGTGGCGATCGGCAGCGAGGCGATGATGGCGCCGGCCATGCCGGTGACGATGCGATTGATGGGCAAGAATTCCAGAGTTTGCCTGTTCGCAATCCCCGCGATGTCGCTGCCGCTGCTTGCGGGGGCCCTGTTCGGCCTGCGCCACGGCGCGCCGTCGCATCCCGCGCTCGCCGGTGCGCTCGCCGGCCTGGTGTCGGCGGGCCTTGCCGCGACCCTGTACGCCTCGCACTGCACCGATGACTCGCCGCTGTTCGTCGCGACCTGGTACACGCTCGCCACCGCGTTGGTGACGGCAATTGGCGCGCTGGTGGGGGCGAGGGTCCTACGCTACTAGCTCGCCGGCTTCACGCCACCGGCGCCGCGCCCTGCTGCATGCGGTGGAAGCGCAGCACCTGCTGCGCGGTCGAGCTGCGCAGCGCCTCGTAAGCGTCGCGCAGCGTCAGCATGTCGGTCTCCGGGCCGCCTGAGAGCTTCTCGCGCAGGGCGATGATGGCGCGGACGCTCGACCATTGCATGGCCGCGACCTTGGCGAGGATCATCACGCCCTCGACCCGGCTTTCGATCATCATGGTCTCGGCGGTCTCGACTGCGACGCCCGCAAGCGCCGCAAGCCCCGCATTGGTCTCGTCGAACTTGCCCTGCTCTGCGAAGGTGGCGACCTGGAGCTCGGTCAGGCGGCCGTCCTCGTGCAGCGACTTCACCAGCGCCCGCGCCATCTCGGTCTGCCGGGTCGTGGTGGCGGCGCGGATCCGCTGAGCCGCTTCCTGAACCACGCTGGACACGTCGTCCGCGAGTTCCGGATGCGCGGCCTCCAGCTTCCGGCGCACGGTCAAGGAAGCCTTCGCGACCAGCTTCAAATAATGATGGCGGGGCAGGTCGGCCCGCAGGCCGATGCAGCTGGCGAGGTCGTCGTCACGTTCGGCGCGGGTCACGAGGTCGGCGAGACTTCCCTCGGACAGTTGCGCGCCCGGATTGCTGACGGTCGATTGCACCACGTCCTCGTTGCCGCGGGTCACCAGCACGTCGCTCAGCGCTTCCGACAGCACACGCCGCAGCGAGATCGCCTTGAGATGGGCCTGGCCCCTGGTGCGCGCGATCTCCATCAGGGTCGCCTCGTCCAGCCGTTCGGATTTCGACAGCACCGGGCCGGAAACCTCGATCACCTCGTCGAGCGCGAGCGTGCGGATGATCTTCGGCGGCGCAGCCGCGATTGATGCGAGGCGGTCGGCGAGCAGCGCCCTGGCGGACGTCTCGATCCGCTCGATCAGGCATTGGAACACGTCGTCGAACACGCGGACGTGGTCGTCGGAATAGTCCACCGCGTTGTTCACGAACAGATCGGTGACGCGGCGCAACGTCTCGACCCGGTGCGCAACGGTGCCGTGCGAGAGCGCAGTTTGCAATTCCTCGAGCAGACTCTCGGATGATTTTGCGGATTTGGATCTCATTGCCCTGTCCTGGAGCGTTCGGCCCGGCCGCGGCTTCTGTCGCGCCGGGAGAAAATGGATTGGTCAGCTGGTTGCAATGCGGTTGCGCCCCTGTGCCTTGGCGGAATAGAGCGCGCTGTCGGCGCGCACGAGAAACGTGTCGGCAGTATCGTTGTCGCGCAGCGTCACGACGCCCGCGGAAATGGTCACGCGCATGCCCGGGGAGAATGCGCTCCAGTCCAGATCGGCGACGATGCCGCGCAGCCGATCGAGCATGCGCGACGCCGCATCGCCGTCCATCCCCGGCAGCAGCAGCAAGAATTCCTCGCCGCCGTAGCGGCCGAAGCAGTCGGCCGGGCGGATGTTGGCGAAAATGGTGATCGCGAAGGTGCGCAGCACCTCGTCGCCGACGGGATGGCCATGGGCGTCGTTGATGCGCTTGAACCAGTCGAGATCGATCAGCGCGATCGCGCAAGGGGTCGACGTCTGCCGCGATTTTTCGATCTCGTCGTCGAGAAGCCGCATGATGCAGCGGCGGTTGTAGGAGCCGGTGAGCTCGTCGAGCTCCGCCAGCTCCTCGATGCGCCGATAGGCGGCCTTCAGCTCGATGCTGCGCCGGTACAGGATCTTGCGCAGCGTGGCGCCGAACAGGCCGAGGAAGGCGCACTGGCCGATCACCAGCACGAAGCACAGCATCGATGCCGCCCGTTGCAGCTGGGTCGTAACCGGCAGTCCGATTGGCAAGTCCGAGGCGAGGAAGACAAGCGCGAGCCCGCAAGTGGTGAGACCCCAGGTGAGCATGGCCTGGCTCGATGTCATACGAAGCGTGCCGAAGGCGAAGATCAGAAACAGCACGGCCAGGAACGCGACTCCGACTGTCGGCACCGCGAGCAGGAACAGCAGCTGCAGCGTCATATGCGCCGAGATCTGGAAGACGGTGAGGTAATGATCCTCGAACCGGTCGCCGAAGCCCGCTTCCGACAGCACGGTGAAGGTCCCGATGATCAGAAGGCCGCCGAGCCAGAACAGTGACGGAACGCCCGCGGAGATCACGCCGTCAAAGGCGTAGAGCAGCAGGACGGAGGCGCCGAGCGAGTAGCTCGCCACCTGGCCGACATACATCTGGCGCCGCTGCCGGATCCGGCGCGCCAGGACCTCGGGTGCCGCTGCCTCGGTCGTCAAGGCGAGATCCGCGGCCTCAGCGGCATTCCTCTCGGGAAAGGACGTCGCAGCCGTGCTCATGGTCCCCGCCAGTGGTGGATGTCAGCCTAAAAATCTACGTCGCAAGCCTTTAGGTTTGGTATCCTTCGAAACCGAATCCACGCTGTGCAGCGCGGCAGCAGGGGACGTCGATCGCTCCAGGAATTTGCCGGCGATTAGGTATCGTGTGCGACGCGGTCGAGCCAAAGCAGGGCTTCGGAAGACATATGTCGTGCTAGGCTGCTAAGGTTCCATGCACGTCGGGCCGTCTCTACTGGGACGGCATTGCTCAGGAAAGTGCTTCATTACTATGTTACCGTTCTTGAGCGAAGCGCCCAGCCGCGGGTGGCAACAGGAAATTTCGCGTATGTGGGGTAGATCACACAGCCTCCCGTATGACTGCGGTAGGTTGAACAATTTTACCCCTCCCGTCGAACCGTCTGCCGCATCGACCCGACCAACCTTGCGAGACGGTCTTTGAGCGTGACACAAGCGGCTTCGGACGAGATCCTGATCGCCAGGATCGCTCAAGGTGACCGGCTCGCCATGCAGGTGCTGTACGGGCGGCACCATGTCAGGGTGTATCGGTTCGGCCTCCGGCTCGTGCGGGACGAGCAGGCGGCGGAAGACCTCATCAGCGAGGTGTTTCTCGACGTCTGGCGTCAAGCCGGCAAATTCGAGGGCCGATCCGCCGTTTCCACCTGGCTGCTGGCCATTACCCGATTTAAGGCCCTGTCTGCGCTTCGGCGCAGGAAGGATTTTGAGTTGGACGACGACGCCGCGAACGCGATCGAGGATACGTCCGACAATCCGGAAACGGCGGTGCAGAAGAAGGATACCAGTGAAGCGTTGCGGGAGTGTCTGACGGGCCTCTCGCCGGATCATCGGGAAATCGTCGATCTCGTCTACTACCACGAGAAATCCGTGGAAGAGGTGGCCGAAATCGTTGGCATCCCGGAGAACACTGTGAAGACGCGCTTGTTCTATGCGCGCAAGAAATTGGCCGAACTGCTGAAGGCAGCCGGCATTGAGCGAGGCTGGCCATGATGGCTTTGAGCAAGAAGATGCTGGAGCAAGAGCCCGGTGAAATTGAACTGCTGCTGCCGTGGCACGCCGCCGGCACGCTGAACCCGCGCGATGCGCGCCGCGTCGACGAGGCGCTGGCGCGCGATCCGGAGCTCGCGAAGCAATATGCCGCGATCCGCGGCGAGTATGAAGAGACCATCCATCTGAACGAGAGCCTGGGTGCTCCGTCGGCGCGTGCGATGCAGAAGCTGTTCGCCGCGATCGACGCTGAGCCCGCGCGGGCGGCCGGTTCGCTGCCGCTGTCGGCGCGCATCGCCAGCTTCTTTGCGAGCCTGTCGCCGCGCACTCTGGCCTGGTCGGCGAGCCTTGGCGCCATGGCGCTGGTGCTGCAGGCCGGAATCATCGGCGCCGTGTTGACGAAGACCCAGACTGCGACCTTCCAGACTGCTTCGCTCTCGACCAGCGCTCCGATCACCCGCGACCTCGGCACGACCGTCCCGCCAGCGCGCGCGCTGGTACGCTTCACGCCGGAGGCGCGCGTCGCTGACATCACGGCATTGCTCGACGGCTACCAGGCTTCGATCATTGGTGATGCCAAGGGCGGCATGTTCCGCCTCCAGTTCGACAAGGCGATGAGCCGGGACGAACTCGCCTCGCTGCTCGGCAAGATGCAGCGCGAGAAGTTCGTCAACCTCGCCGTCGCAGCGCCGTAAGGCGCTTCCAAACCAATGACGCGCAAGTTTGAAAGTAGAGTAAGAGCCGGGGCCTGCGCTTCGTCGGTCGCAGCCGCGCTTCTGCTCGCCGCCTGTCTCGGCGTCGAGGTTGCGCAGGCGCAGGCGATCATGCGCACGCCGACGATCAGCGTCCCCTCCCGAATGCCGACGATTTCTCCTGGCGTCGCCGCACGCGTCAGTCCCGGTGTTGCCGCCAGAGCGGTGGCCGTTGGCCGTGGTCCCGGTCCGATTGTGACGACGAGGATTTCGGCGCGGATGGGACCGACGCCGGTGCTGCCTTATGCGCGCTACTCCCCGAACCTCTATCCCGCCTGTACTGCGCCCGATCGCGACGCCGCCGGCGAGTGCCTGGCGCAGCAGAACGCAGGCGGCGATGGCTCGGGCAAATCGGGCAAGAAGACCGCTGGAAAGGGGCGCGGCAACAACACGCCCGTCGCCGCGGATTTGCGCACCTTCGCCGGCGAATTCGTCGCCGAAATCGACGGCGGGCTGTCGTTGAGCCAAGCCGACGAGCTTGCGCGCCGCCATGGCCTGACCCGCGTGTCCTCCGAGAATTTTCCGCTGATCGGGGCAACGTTCGGACTGTTCCGCATCACCGACGGCCGGCCCTCCGCGACGGTGCGGCGTGAATTCGCGGCCGACGGCAGCGTGCGCTCGGTCCAGCCGAACTTCCGCTACCTGCTCCAGGACCAGAAATCGTCGGTGCCGACCGAGGGTGATCCCGCGCAATATGCGCTGGCCAAGCTCCGCCTGCCGCAGGCACATACTCTCGCGCATGGCGCCAATGTGACGGTCGCCGTGATCGACTCTGGCATCGACGTCCAACATCCGGAACTTGCCAATTCCATTGCCGACAATTTCGATGCGCTTGGCAGCGCCGACGGCCCGCACATTCACGGCACCGGCATTGCCGGCGCCATCGTGGCGCATGCCAAGCTGATGGGCAGCGCGCCCGAGGCGCGCCTCATCGCCATCCGCGCCTTCGGCGGCACCACCGGCGGGGCCGAGAGCTCGTCCTACATCATCCTGCGCTCGCTGAATTATGCCGCCGAGCACGGCGCGCAGATCGTCAACATGAGCTTTGCCGGTCCCAAAGACGCGGTGATCGAGCGCGCTATCGCGGCGACGGCCGCGCGTGGCCTGGTGCTGATCGCGGCCGCCGGCAATGCCGGGGCGAAGTCTCCGCCGCTCTATCCGGCCGCCAATCCCAACGTGATCGCGGTCAGCGCGACCGACCAGCAGGACCGGCTATTCTCCGCCTCCAACCGTGGCAACTACATCGCGGTCGCGGCACCCGGCGTCGACATCTTCCTGCCGGCGCCTGACGGCAAATACCAGATGACGTCGGGCACCTCGTTCTCGGCCGCCTATGTCTCCGGCGTCGCGGCGCTGCTGCTCGAGCGCAACTACGCCTTGAAGCCGGAAGCGCTGCGCACGACGCTGGCGAAGACGGCGCGCGACCTCGGTTCACCCGGCCGTGATGATCTGTTCGGCGACGGTGAGGCAGACGCGTTTGCCGCGGTCATGGCCGTTCCTGCCGCCGGCGCGACGCCGGTCGCGGCCGCCTCCGGTACAACAAAACGTGAAGATATCGGGAAGCGTCGCGACGAGCCTGGCGTCCGCGCATTAGAGCAACCTTCGTTGTCGAGCACCGAGGATAAAGCCACGGTTTCTCAAGCGGATAAGCCGACGACGCGATAGCGGCTGCGACAACTTTGCGCGCGGCGCGAAGGTCGAAAAATCAAACGCCGCGTTGAACGTTCGGCCCGCTGCCACGACCAAATTATGTGGGAGCGGTTATCCCTCCCCATAAGTCATATTAGGCGCGAGCGCCCATCCACCCCAAGCGCCCATATGGCTCGACCCGTCCGGTTGTCCCCCCGGACGGGTCTTTTCTTTTTGGACGTCCAATTCCTCGAAGCCCTACGCGAGATCAGCTTCCGGTTGAGAGATCGTAGCTCACTCAGCGCGACCGCTCCGCCGGCACGCCGCAAGCGCGCTATGCTTGTGCGAAGCTTGACTCCAAAACCCCTTGAATCTCCGCACGACTACGGAGTTTGGTGACGAAAACATCGTCGTTGCTGGACAAGTCAAAACTTTTCCACAAAATATTCACGTCGCGTCTAAATTGATTCGTGTGCGTTGCGTCGCGTCCGTATTGTCTCCTGACGGGCTGATTTATGACACATCGCCAAGAAGCTATTCGCGACATTGCTATTGGCCGCGACGTTGCGGCACGCTGGTGCGCTCTCGCCGAGCAGCGGCTGGTGCATCTCTCCGAGATGTTCGAGACCGGGCGCTGGCGCCGCTACCACTCCGAGATCGCATTTCTCGAAAACATCCAGGAAGCCAAGCTCGCCGTTCAGACCTGGCGCGCGCTTGCCACCGGCGCCGATGTCGCCACGGCGGCCGCGAGCGTATCGCCCGCCTTCGGCTGGTCGCCGGCGACAATGCCCCGCATGTTTCCGCGCGAGCCCCAGGCGCAGACCGTGCAACCGAAGGCCGTGCACATCGCCCCGGAGAGCGCCGTGCCGGTCAGGCTCGATCCCAAGCCGGGCGTTCTCGCCGAAATCTCCGAAGCCCCGGCCGCGCCGGTCGCCGCGCCTGCCCCGATGGCACCGCTCAGAGTGCCGGCTGCCATGGCGCCGCCCACCGCGCCCGTCGCGATGACGGGGCCCAAGGTGCCGGCCGCGACGGCAGCGCCCAAGGCACTGGCCGCAATGGCGGCGCTTCTGCCGCAGTTCTCTCCGCCGGCAGCCGAAATTGTCGCAGCCCCCGAACGTCTGGTTGAGTTCACCTTCAGCCTCGACGGCCTCGAAGCGAAGTACCCGCTGCTGCGGAACGCGTTCTAGCGTTCGAGAGCCAGAGGCGAGGAACGGCACCTACCGCCGCACCGCATTCCCGCCGACGACCAATTGCGCAAACCGCTGAGCGCCGTCCGCCGACAGATCCGACGTTACCGCGCGCGCGTGGTCGAGCCCGACCACGGCGCCGCGCGGCGTTTCCGAGATCATGTTGTTGTTGACGAGCGCGGTGCCTGCGCCGGGCACGACGGACACCCCGACGCCGGCCAGTGCCTTGCGGATCACGTTGCCCGTGATGGCGACGTCGCGGAGATATTTGCCCCAGCCGGCGACGATGCCGTAGGACGGCGCGTTCTCGATCACGTTGCCGGTGACCGATGAATCCGCCTCGATGTAGATGCCGATGCCGGCATCGTCATCCGGCGCGGTGCCGATCGGCCGCTTCGGGATCAGATTGCGGATGATGTTGCCCTGGACCACGGCGATGCGGCCGCCTTCGTTGAAATTGCAGACGGAGACGCCGACGGCGGCGCCGTCCACAATGTTGTTGGCGATCACCGCGGCCTCGAACGCGAATTCCGAATAGAGCGCGACCTCGCGCACATCGCTGACGCTGTTGCCTGATATGTGGATGTTCGAGGCCGAGTTGCCGCGCACGGCGGAGTAATCGCAGTTCTTGATGCGATTGCCGCGCACGATGACATTGCCGGCGCGGAACGCGTTGATGGCGTTGCCGTACTGGCCGGAGCCGCCGGGACCGGCCTTGATGTCCTCGATGCGGTTATCAGTGACCAGCGTGCCATCATCGCCGATAGCCGTGCGCAGGATCTCGATGCCGTTGTCGTTGGTGCCGGTGATGGTGTTGTGGGAGACGCTGAGACCCCTGGCGTCGAACGACACCACTGCCGTCACCGCGATGTTGGTAAAGATGTTGCCCGAGATGTCGCCGGAGACCTGCTCGAGCCAGATGCCGCTGCCGCCGGACCTCGTGATTTCGCAATCGGTGATGCGGACGTCGCGTCCGCCGAGGATCTGGATCAGCCCGCGCCGCGTCGGCAGCGGAATGCCGCCGCCGTCGAAGGTGATGCCAGAAAGGCCGATTGCATCCGAGCCGTCGCTCTGGATCGCCGACGCCCCGCCGGTGAAGACGAATTTTGTCGCGCCGCGCACGCCGACCAGTTGCGCGCCATTTGGCAGGCGCAACAGTCCCGTGCGGTAGATGCCGGGTGGCAGCGCCAGCGGCATCTGCGCCCGCGTGGCCTCGTCGATCGCACGCTGGAGCGCGCGGGTCTGATCCTCGCTGCTGCCGGGCCGCACGCCATATTGCGTAGCATCGCGGCCGAGCAGCGACGTCAGCGGCGCTGCGCGCGCGGCGTCGGCTGGTATCGCGAGCGCGCCGGCGATGCCTGCGGTCGATGCTCCGATGAGATGGCGGCGATTGAGGTCCATGGACGCGTCCTCCGGCGGCCGCGGGGGTCCGCAGCGGTTAGGTAGCGCAGGGCGGCTGGTCGCGTGAGGATTGTTCGCGGTAGGGTTAAATGTTTACCGGAGAGACGGTCCGTAGGGTGGGCAAAGCGGAAGCGTGCCCACCATTCAGCGGCAGATCGGAACAAGTTGGTGGGCACGGCGCAAGCGCGCCTTTGCCCACCCTACGAAGTCGGTGTGTTGCGTCTCTTCCGTGCCAACTGCACCATCTCCATCAGCATCGCTTCCCCCGCATCCACCAGTTCCTCCAGCGTGATCCGCGGCGCGCCCTTGCGGCGCGCGGCGCCACTGCGCGCGAGCAGGGGAATATGGATGAACGCGGCGAGCTTTGGCCCGCCGGCCTTGACGTTTTCGATCGCGCGCCAGCTCAGATAGTTACAGAGATAGGCGCCGGCATCGCGCGAGGGACGCGCGTCGATGCCGGTGAGGCGCGCGGCGCGCAGCAGCCTGGCGGTGTGCGGACCGAAATTCATCGCGTCCGCATTGGCGGCGATGCCGCGCTTGCTCGAGCGGGTGTTGGCGGCATCGGGCCACAGCATGGTGACGGCGTTGCGCGCGCGGCTCTCGATGCGCAGATAGGGCGTGCGTGCGGCGAGGCCGAACATCAGCAGCGCATCGGGCTTCTCTTTCGCGAGCACCTCCGGCAATTGCCGGTCGACCGCGGCATAGGTGACCGGGAAGATGTGGCTGGAGATCGCGGCATCGTCGAGTGCGGGACGGCGCAATTGCGCCAGCCGGGCGACCAACGGCTGGGTCGGATTGTAGGGCGCGCCGGGAAACGGGCCGAAGCCGGTGAGGAGAATGCGGAGCTTATCGCTCATTGCAGCAACTCCAGGATCTTTTCGGCGGCGAGCGCCGGTGTAAGATGGCCGTCGGCGACCTCGGTCTCGATCTTCCGGACCTTGGTCCGCACCGACGCCTCGCTGCGCAACCGCGCTAGCATGCGCTGCTCCAGCATCGACCACATCCATTTCACCTGCTGCTCGCGCCGCCGTGCGGCGAAATCGCCGGATGCATTCATCGCCTTGCGGTGATCGAGGACCTTCTGCCAGATCTTCGCAATGCCGTCGCCGGTCAGCGCCGAATAGGTCTCGACCGGCGGATGCCAGTGCTCGGAGCGCGGCGTCAGGATGTGCAGCGCGCCGCGATAATCAGCGGCGGTGATGTTGGCGCGCTTGAGATTGTCGCCGTCGGCCTTGTTGATCGCGATCATGTCGGCGAGCTCGACCAGGCCCTTCTTGATGCCCTGCAATTCGTCGCCGCCGCCCGGCAGCATCAGGGCCAGGAAGAAATCGGTCATGTCGCAAACCGCGGTTTCGGACTGGCCGATGCCGACCGTTTCCACCAGCACGACGTCGAAGCCGGCCGCCTCGCACAGCAGCATCGCCTCCCGTGTCTTGGCCGCGACTCCGCCGAGCGTGCCCGAGGACGGCGAGGGCCGGATGAAGGCGTCGTCGGACGCCGAGAGCCGGGCCATCCGCGTCTTGTCGCCGAGGATCGAGCCACCGCTCCGCGCCGAGGACGGATCGACCGCGAGCACCGCGACCTTGTGGCCTTGCTCGATGAGATGGGTGCCGAGCGCGTCGATGGTGGTGGATTTGCCGACGCCGGGCGAGCCGGTGATGCCGACGCGGACTGCCCTGCCGGTATCGGGCAAGAGCATCTGCACCAGCTCGCGCGCCAGCGCCTGATGGTCGCTGCGCCGGCTCTCGACCAGCGTGATGGCCCGCGCCAGCGCCGCGCGGCTGCCGGCGCGGAGGTCTTGGGCGAGGGATTTGATGTCCAGTGAAGGCTTTTTCTCAACCATGCCCTGCTTTACAACGCCCGCGCGGGGCAGGCGAGGGCCGCTCGCCCGATATCACCGGGATGTCGCCGCCACCCCCGTCCGCACCGGTTTCAGCTTTCGCCACGCCCAGACCATCACCGGCCACAGCAGCGCCCCGATCGCCATGGCGGCGAGGATCGCGGCCACGGGGCGCTCGAAAAACGGCAGGATGCTGCCGTCGGACTTGATCAGCGAGGTCACAAAAGCCTGCTCGACCATGGTGCCCATGACGATGCCGAGCACCATGGCGGCGACGGGATAGCCGTTTGCTTCCATGACATAGCCGATCACGCCGAAGGCGGCGACGGTGACGACGCCGAACATGTTGTTGCCGATCGCGAACGAGCCGACCGCGCAGCACAGCATGATGATCGGCATGATGGCGGAGCGCGGTGCCAGCAGGATGTAGGCGGCAACCCGGATCATGGCGATGCCGAGCGGGATCATCAGAATGTTCGCGATGATGAACATCAGATAGATCGCGTACATGCTCGACGCTTTCTCGGTGAACAGCGTCGGCCCGGGGTTGAGTCCCTTCATGTAGAGCACGCCGATCGCGATCGCGGCGATGGTGTCGCCGGGGATGCCGAACAACAATGATGGCACCCAGCCCGAGGCGATGCTGGCATTGTTGCTGGCGCCGGCCTCGACCAGGCCCTCGACATGGCCGGTGCCGAATTTCTCCGGTTCTTTGGAGAAGCGCTTTGACATCGCGTAGGACACCCAGGCGGCCATGTCGGCGCCGGCGCCGGGCAGCACGCCGATGATGATGCCGACGATGTTTCCGCGCGTCATCTGCCAATGGTATTTCTTGGTCAGCTTCCACTGGCCGGCCATGATGCTTCCGAATTTGCGCCGCGGCAGCGGCGGCGGCTCGGGCGTCAGCATCGCGCGCATCACCTGGGCCACCGCGAACACGCCGACCAGCGCGGGGATCGGCTCGATGCCGCCGAACAGATCGGTGAAGCCGAAGGTGAAGCGCGGCACGCCGCCGGGATTTTCGATGCCGACGCAGGAGACCAGCAGGCCGAGGAACATGCCGGCGATTGCCTTTACCGGCGAGGAGCGCGCCACCAGCGTCGCGCACATCAGGCCGAGCAGCGCCAGCCAGAAATACTCGAAGGTCGAGAACGACAGCGCGATCTCGGCCAGCGGCGGCGCCAGGATCATCAGCGACAGCACGCCGGCGATACCGCCGACAGCGGAGAACCACACGCCGGCCCCGAGCGCCAGCTCGGCCTGTCCCTTGCGGGTCATGGCGTAGGCCTCATCGGCATAGGCGGCGGAGGCGGGTGTTCCCGGGATGCGCAGCAGCGCGCCGGGGATGTCGCCGGAGAAGATCGCCATCGAGGACGCGGCGACGATGGTCGCGATCGCCGCGATCGGCGAGAGATAGAAGGTGACGGGGACGAGCAGGGCGGTTGCCATCGTCGCGGACAGGCCCGGCAGCGAGCCGATCACGAGCCCGTACACGGAGGCTGCGAACATCGCGATGATGACCTCCCAGGTGGAGATCAGTGCGAACGCTTCAATCAGGGTTTTCAGCATGGGATCACCAGAGCGTCGGCAACAGGCCGGCGGGAAGCGGCACGCGCAGTAGCTTGCCGAAGATCAGGTGGATGGCGAACGGCGCCAGCGCTGCGAGCGGCAGCGCCAGCTTCCACTTCGCCCCCAACGCGGTCGAGGTGACGTAGACCATGATCGCCGCGGTGATGATGAAGCCGAGCCGGTCGGCCGCGGCCACGTAGAACAGCAGCAGGGCCGGCGGCAGCAGCGCGCGCAGGCCGTACAACTTTCCCTGCGGCGGCGGCGCAGCCGCTGCCTGGCCGTCCTCGAGCGGGATCAACTCTTCCGCCTCCTCGAAGGTGTGGCCGATCCCGAACACGATCGCGAGCCCGCACAGCGCAAGCCCGATGCCGATCACGAGCGGAAATACGTTGGGGCCGACCGGCTGTCCGGGCACCGGCGGCAGCAGCCAGCCGCCATAGGCGGCTGCTGTGCCGAGCACGACGAGAAACGATCCCGTGACGGAGTCGGGAAGGCGCATGGGAAAAGTCCTACAAGAGATGTTCTCCCTCTCCCCGCGCGCGGGGAGAGGGTCGGGGTGAGGGGGGCTCTCCGCGGGGGAGGTGAAAGCTGGATTCGCGGAGAGTCCCCCTCACCCGGAATCCGCGCTTCGCACGCATTCCGACCTCTCCCCGCAAGCGGGGCGAGGTGAATTGAGCGTGCGGACCGGCCACTTCAATCAACTATCGCCTCGCGTGATAGCCGCAGGAGATCACGCCTTGCTCAGACCCGCCGCCTTCATGGCTTCGCCCATCTGGGCGTCGCCCTTGTCCATGAAGCTTGCGAACTGGCCGGCATCGCCCCACACGGTGCCGAAGCCGCGATTGCCCATGAAGTCCTTGAACTCGGCGGAGTCGTAGACCTTCTTCAGCGCCGCGGTGAGCTTCGTTGCGATCTCCGGCGGCAGGTTCTTCGGCGCACCGATGCCGCGCCAGGCGCCGGTCGCGTAGTCGATGCCCATCGCCTCCTTCAGCGTCGGCACGTCCTTGAAGATCGGATTGCGCGCCGGCGCCATGATGGCAAGGCTCCTGGCCTTGCCGGCCTCGATGATGGCGCGGGCTTCCGGGACCGAGCAGGTGGTGAGGTCGAGGCCGCCGGCGGCGAGGTCCTGCATCGCGGGGGCGGCGCCGTTCGACGGCACCCAGGCGACCTGGTTGGCGGGCAGGCCCATCGCCTGCATCCAGCCGACCAGCGCGAGATGCCAGATGCCGCCCTGGCCGGTGCCGGAGGCCTTGAACTTGCCAGGAGGGGCCGCCTTGATGGCTTCGGCGAGTTCCTTCACCGTCTTGTAAGGCGAGGAGGAGGAGACCTGGATGCCCGGGGGATCTTCGTTCATCAGCGCCAGTGGGGTGTAGCTCTTCGGCGCCAGTTCGGTCAGCCCTTGCCAGTGCATCATCGAGATTTCGACGGTGAGCATGCCGATGGTGTAGCCATCGGGCTGCGCGGTCGCGATCGCGGTATGGCCGACGACGCCGGAGCCGCCGGTGCGATTGACCACGTTGAAGGGCTGGCCGAGATCCTTCTCCAGAAGCGCTGCGACAATGCGTGCAGTCGCATCGGTGCCGCCGCCCGCGCCCCAGGGCACGATCACGGTGACGGGCCGCGCCGGATAGGCTTGCGCAAATGCGGGTGTGAGGCCGAATGCGGCGGATGCCGCGACTGCGGCAGATGAAGCCGCAAAGCTGCGGCGCGTAATCTTGGACATCAATGCCTCCCAGCGGCGCCCATGATTTCGGGCGCTCTTGTCAATGGCGACATTCTAGTCGGCTTTGCAGCGCGGCTGCAAGGCAGCGCTACCAGCGCTCTGCGAGCAAGCTGTCGCTGTTCAACACGATCATTGCGGCTCGTCCGCGTCGCTCTTCGGCCGCGCGCCGAAGATGCGGGTGCCTTCCGCGGTGAGATAGGGTTTCAGCATTTCCCACGGCACGAACGCGACATATTCGCCCTCGGCGTAGGGTCCGACCACATAGGGCGGGTAGTGGAAAGTGAGGCCGGAACTCTTGCCCGCGTCGGTTGAAGGCGCGAGCGTCACCGCGCCGATCTTGAGCAGGCTCGGCTCCACGCTCTTGAACCATTCGTCGGTCGCGGTCTCGCTGGTATCGCGCTTCTTCTTCTCGATCTTCAACGATGCGATCACCGCCTTCACCATTGCCTTCATGGCCGGGCCGTTGTCGGCGGTCTCGGTGAAGAACGGGCGGATGGAGATGCGCTTGCTCTCGGCCTTGTCCCACAGGACCGTGTTCACGTCGGAATTGGGATGTGCGCCGTGGGTGTCCATGTAGTCGTTGCGGAGAATGCTGACATAGCGGTCGGCGACGACGGAGCGAACCGCATATTTGGGCTCAAAGTCCCAGCCGCCTTCCTTGAAGAACTGCGGATCCTCTTTGCGCGAGGCGGCGGCTTCTGCCGCGTTCTTGTCGAGCCACTTCTTGCCTTCAGTCAGGCAGTCGGCCGCCAGCGCCGCATCGACCTTGACCTTGTCGTCGAGGAAGACGCGGGCCTCGATGCTCTTGGTCTTGATCACCGCGTCGGGCTTGGGGTCGGCGGCATGGGCAGTAGCCAACAACGCGCTGCAGGCTGCGACCACAGCTAGCGCGCGCATGAACGCCGGCGCGGAAAATATCACGCACTATCCTTTCGAAGAGCGATGGCGAGCTACGCTGCCGCCTCGCTATGCCCGAGCCGGGCGTTCAGCTTGCGGATCAGCTCCTCGGCCGCGTCCGCAATCACCGTGCCCGGTGGGAAAATCGCTTCGGCGCCGGCGGCGTAAAGCGCATCGTAATCCTGCGGCGGCACCACGCCGCCGACGATGATCATGATGTCGTCGCGGCCCTGCTTCTTCAGTGCGGCCTTCAGCTCCGGCACGGCGGTGAGGTGGGCGGCCGCGAGCGAGGAGACGCCGAGGATGTGGACGTCGTTCTCGACAGCCTGGCGCGCGGCTTCGTCGGCGGTCGCGAACAGCGGCCCGATGTCGACGTCGAAGCCGATATCGGCGAAGGCCGATGCGATCACCTTCTGGCCGCGGTCGTGACCGTCCTGGCCAATTTTTGCGACCAGGATGCGCGGACGCCGGCCCTCGGCTTCCTCGAAGGCATCGATCAGCGCCTGAACCTTCTCGACCCGATTACCCATGCTGGACGCCTCCCGCTTGTAGACGCCGGTGATGGATTTGATTTCGGCGCGGTGCCGGCCGAACACCTTCTCCATCGCGTCCGAGATCTCGCCGACGGTTGCCTTCGCGCGCGCAGCGTCGATGGCGAGCGCCAACAGATTGCCGTTGCCTTCGCCGGCCGAGCGCGTCAGCGCGGCGAGCGCGGCCTCGAGGTCCTTCTGGTTGCGTTCGGACTTCAGCCGCGTCAGCTTGTCGATCTGGAGCCGGCGGACATTGGTATTGTCGACCTTGAGGATGTCGATCGGAGCTTCGTCCGTCGGCTTGTATTTGTTGACGCCGATCACCGCCTGCTTGCCGGCATCGATGCGGGCCTGGGTCTTGGCCGAGGCTTCCTCGATGCGCAGCTTCGGTACGCCGGCCTCGATCGCCTTGGCCATGCCGCCGAGCTCCTCGACCTCCTGGATGTGGCCCCAGGCCTTGGCGGCGAGGTCGCGGGTGAGACGCTCGACATAATACGAACCGCCCCAGGGGTCGATGATGCGGGTGGTACCGCTCTCCTGCTGCAGGAAGAGCTGGGTGTTGCGGGCGATACGCGCGGAGAAATCGGTCGGCAAAGCGAGCGCCTCGTCGAGCGCGTTGGTATGCAGCGACTGGGTATGACCCTGCGTCGCCGCCATCGCTTCCACAGTCGTGCGCATCACGTTGTTGAAGACGTCCTGCGCGGTCAGCGACCAGCCGGAGGTCTGGCAATGCGTGCGCAGTGACAGCGAGCGCGGATCCCTGGGGTTGAAGGGCTTGAGCAGCTTCGCCCAGAGCAGCCGCGCGGCGCGCATCTTGGCGACTTCCATGAAGAAGTTCATCCCGGTCGCCCAGAAGAACGACAGCCGCGGCGCGAAGCGGTCGACATCGAGGCCTGCCGCAAGGCCGGCGCGAAGATACTCGACGCCGTCGGCCAGCGTATAGGCGAGTTCGAGGTCCTGCGTCGCCCCGGCCTCCTGCATGTGATAGCCGGAGATCGAGATCGAATTGTATTTCGGCATTTTTTGCGAGGTATACGCAAAAATATCCGAGATGATCCGCATCGAGGGCGCAGGCGGATAGATATAGGTGTTGCGCACCATGAACTCTTTCAGAATGTCGTTCTGAATGGTCCCTGAGAGCTTCTCCGGCGGCACGCCCTGTTCCTCGGCAGCAGCGACGTAGAGCGCGAGGATCGGCAGCACCGCGCCGTTCATGGTCATGGACACGCTCATCTGGTCGAGCGGAATGCCCGCGAACAGCGTCCGCATGTCGTAGATGGAATCGATGGCAACGCCGGCCATGCCGACGTCGCCGCCGACGCGCGGATGGTCGCTGTCATAGCCGCGATGGGTGGCGAGATCGAAGGCGACCGAAAGGCCCTTCTGTCCGGCCGCGAGATTGCGGCGGTAGAACGCGTTGGAATCCTCCGCCGTGGAGAAGCCGGCATATTGCCGCACAGTCCAGGGCTGGTTGACATACATGGTCGGGTAGGGGCCGCGCAGATAAGGCGCGATGCCCGGATAAGTCTCGAGGAAGTCGAGCCCGGCCAGGTCGCCTTCACCATAGGCGGGCTTCACCAGAATGCCCTCGGGCGTCAGCCACGGCTCGGCGCTGCCTGATGGCGCGGCGCTCGTGGTGCGCTCGAAGGCGATGTCTGCGAAATCAGGAATGCGGCTCATGGTTTCAACCATATCATAGGCGCTCAATCATGATCCGGATGCTGATGGCTGACGATGGTCGCCATCTTCTCCGGGCCGTAATTCTGCTGCGTGGTCTGGCTTGGCAAATTGGCGATCCCGACCACCCAGCCGAGACGGGACTCGGTGCCGAACTGCCGCGTCGGCACCACGTGGTCGGGGCGGTCGAACGCGCCGGTCATGATCTCGATGCGGTCGCCGTCGATGCGGCCGAAGCTCAACGGCGTGCCGCAGGCGGCGCAATAGCCGCGCTCGGCGATGGAGGAGGAGCGGAAGAACGACGGCTGCCCCTTGGTCCAGGCAAAGTCCGTCTTGTTGATGTCGGCAAAAGAGGCGAACGGCGCGCCGCTGGCCTTCTGGCACATCCGGCAGTGACAGATCGAAACCCTGTTCGGCGCCGTCATGACTCCAAAGCGCACTGCCCCGCATTGGCAGCCGCCGGTGAGAACTGGTTTGCTGGCTTCGGTCATGCCTGCTCCATTCGTCGATAGGCGTCTTGCAATGTCGCAAGCGCGTCGCCTCCGGCGAAGACAAAACCGGTGACGCCGGCTGCACGCAGCGCCGCCTCGGCATCGGTCGGGCGGCCTGCCAGATAGATAAGTCGCGTCCCGGCAGTTTGCAGGGCCTGCGCCGCGGCTTCGGCGTGTTCCGCATAGACCTTGTCGCTGGAACAAAGGCAGGCGAGCCCGGCGCCGGAGGCCGTGAACGCGGCTACGAGCGTGGCCGGATCGGCAAAGCCCTCGCTGTCGACGGCCTGGATGCCGCCGGTCTCGAACAAGCTCTTGGCAAAGCTCGCGCGCGCCGTGAAATCGGCGGGTGTGCCGAGATTGGCCAAGAACACTTTCGGCCGCGCGCCATGTGCCTTCAACGCCGCATCGGATTTGTCGCGCAGCGCCTCGAACGGTTCCGCAAGCCGGATCGGCGGCAGCGCGTCGAACTTGTATTTTTGCTCGCCATAAGGCGCCAGCGCGATCGGCGTCGCCTCCAGCACCGCAGTCTCGTTCTCGTGCAGGTTCGGAAACTCACTGGCGCCGGTCAGCACGTCGCGGCGTTTTGCAATGTTGGCGTCGCGGGCTTTTCGCGCGGCCGCGACCTTGCTCTGGAACAGGCCCTGCTGAAGCGCTGTGAAGGCGCCGCCGGCTTTCTCGCTCTCCTGGAATAGCGCCCAGGCCGCGTCGCAGAGCTGGCCCGTCAACGTCTCGATGCCGCCAGCGCCCGCCGCGGGATCGCTGACCTTGGCGAGATTGCTCTCTTCCAGCAGCACGGCTTGCGTATTGCGCGCCACGCGCCGCGCGAACGGATCGGGCAGGCCGAGCGCCAGCGTATGCGGCAGCACGGTGATCGCGCTCGCGCCGGCGAGTCCGGCCGCAAACGTCGCCATGGTCGCGCGCAGCATGTTCACATAGGGATCGCGCTGCGTCAGCATGCGCCAGGCGGTATCGGCGGCGATGAACAGCGGTCTTGGCGTGAGCCCGCACGCCGTCTCGATACGCGCCCATAGCAGCCGCAAGGCGCGGAATTTTGCCATGGTGAGGAACTGATCTGCATCCGCGGCAAGCCGCGCATAGACCATGCCCTGCGCCTGCTCCAGCGGAACGCCCGCGCCCTCGATCGCGCGCAAATAGGCGATGCCGCAGGCGAGCACGAAGGCGAGCTCCTGCGCCTCCGAGCCACCGGCATCGTGGACGACGCGTCCGTCGGCTGATGCGAACGGTCCCTTGAAGCCGAGCGCGGCGAGGCCCTTGATGCCGCCGGTGACCGCCGGAACGATCTCGTCCCAGGTATAGGGGCTGTGGCCCCACACCGCGCCGGCCGCGAGCGGGTCGAGCCCGAAGCGGATGTCGCAGGCCGCGGGATCGATGCCGTTGCTCTTCACATATTCCGCGACGTGGATCGCCGCCATCCGCGATTGCGGACCGATCTCGAGCTCCAGCCCGATGCCGGCATCGAGATGGATATCCTTCAAGATCTTTGCGACTGCGTCCGCGGTCGGTTCCAGCCCGAAACCGTGAGCGGCATTGCCGCCGGCGAACACCAGCGCAAGCCCTGTCGCGCCATTTTCGAGATCGGTCAGTGCCTGCGCATTCGCCGCACTTGCATCGGGATGGTCGATCCGCTGCATGATCTGCCAGGGCGCCGCCGCCGGCCGACCCACCACGGGCGCAACGCCTTTGGCGCGCGGATAAAGCGGATCGATCCTGATTCCGTCATAGGTCTTGGCGACCAGCTTCTCGAATGGCGCGCCCTTCAGCACACCATCGACCAGCTTGCGCCAGTCTTCGACGGTAGCCTTGGGAAAATCCGCCGCCAGCGGCAGGTCGTCAGTCGCGGAGGTCATGCGGCGAAGGGCTCCCGAAAAATCTTGTTGTTCGCAGGCGAAATTGCCACGGCCGGCCGTCCCTGCAAACGGTTGTTTTTGGTTAACCGGTATCCGGAAGCCGCTCAATGCCTTGTGTCGAGACGCTGGCGAGACCGTCATGGACACGAATGCCTGCGATCACGCGGTCGGGCGCGATCTCGGCCAGCGGCACCAGCACAAAGGCGCGCTCAAACAGGCGCGGATGCGGCAGGGTCAGGTCAGGCTTCTGCATCGACACATCGTCATAGGCGATCATGTCGAGATCGAGCGTGCGCGGGCCCCAGCGCCGCTCTTTATCGCGGGTGCGGCCGAATTTCTGCTCGATCTTCTGCATCACGAACAGCAGCGCATGCGGATCGAGATCGGTCTCGATCTCGACGCAGGCGTTGATGAAGGGAGCCTGGTCCTCGTCGCCCCAGGGCGGCGTCGCATAGTCCGACGAGCGCGCGACCAACGCGGCCTGCGCCATGCCGCAGATATGGGCGATCGCCTTTCCGAATGTCGCACGGACATCGCCGACATTGCCGCCGAGTGCAATCAGCACGCTCGCCATGTCAGGGGTGCCGCGAGCGCGTCAGCATGATTCCGACGTCGTCGAAGATCGCGGCGATCGGCGCATGCGGCTTGTGCACGGTGATCTTGACCGCACGGATGCGCGGAAAGTGCGACAGGATGGCATCGGCCACCGCGCCGGCCGCGCGCTCCAGCAGCTTGTAATTGGTGTTCTTGAAAGCCGCGGTGGTCGTCGCCACGACGTCGGCGTAAGACACGGTGTCGGCGAGCCGGTCGCTGCGCGAAGGTTCCGACAGATCGGTATAGAGCTCGAGGTCGATGACAAAACGTTGGCCGACCTCGGTCTCGTGCTCCATCACGCCGTGGCGGGCATGGATCGACAGGCCGCTCACGAAGATCGTATCGGTCATGGCTTGCTCTCGATTGCGTGCGCCACTCGCAGGGCCTGCAAGGTCTCGGCGACGTCGTGGGTCCGGATGATTTTCGCGCCGCGCTGTGCGGCGATCAGATGCGCGGCGATCGAGCCGGCGAGCCGCTCTGTCGGCTCCGACGGCGACACCGAAGCGATGAAGCGTTTTCGCGAGGCACCAACGAGGATCGGCAGGCCAAACATGTCGAGCTCGCGAAGCCGCGCCAGCGCAATCATGCTCTGCTCGGCCGTCTTGCCGAAGCCGATGCCGGGATCGAGCACGATCCTGTCGCGGGCGATGCCCGCTTGTGCGGCGATATCCAGCGAGCGCTGAAAGAACGCCTTCATGTCCGCAATGATATCGATGCCGGGATCGACGCTGTCGCGGTTGTGCATGACGATGACAGGGACGCCTCGCGCGCCAATCAGCGGCGCCATGGCGGCATCGCGCTGCAGGCCCCAGACGTCGTTTGCAATCGCCGCGCCCTGATCGAGCGCGAAGGCCACCACCTCCGCCTTCATGCTGTCGATCGAGACCGGCACACCGAGCGCCACGATGTCCGATAGCACCGGCCTCAGCCGCGCCAGTTCGTCTTCCGCCGTGACCGGCCGCGCGCCCTTGTAGGGCCGGGTGGACTCGGCACCGATATCGATGATGTCGACTCCGGCCTCGATCATCGCCCTTGCCCGCGCGAGCGCCTGCGCGGGCGCGATGAATTCGCCGCCGTCGGAGAATGAATCCGGGGTGACGTTGAGCACGCCCATCACCGCCGGCATCGGCCGCTCCAGCAGCGTCCGCAGCACGTCAGGCCCGACTGAACCGGCCGTCGGAACAGATGGAGAGGGCGAGGCATTCATGCGGCCCGCTTTAGCGGTCGGGGAGGGGGGATTCAAGGCAGGATTGGGGGCGATCCAGTCGCCCAATGCACTCCGGGGCCCGTGAGGGCGCGATGCTCTTGCCCACACTCCGTCATTGCGAGCGTAGCGAAGCAATCCAGGCTGCCGCTGCGGAGAGACTCTGGATTGCTTCGCTGCGCTCGCAATGACGACCGGGTCGGAGCGGTGCTCTATCTGCCCAGCCTTGTCGCTGGATCAATACGAAATCTTCGGCGGCAGCTTTTTCGCCTTGGCGATGATGTCGCCGACCGACTTTTCCGAGGGCAGGATGCGGAGCAGCTTTTTCTTCTCGTTGGCGTCCCGCATGCTCTGGGCGAGCCTTGCTGGATTTCGGTAGGCGAGCTCGCGCACGGTGGTGACGCCGGCGGCGCGGACCAGGCCGACCTTGGCCCTGCCCATGCCGGGGATGCGCATGTAGTCGGAGACGTTGGCCCATTCCAGCAGCAACTGCTCGCTGATGCCGGTCTTGGCGGAGAGCGCCTTGCGGCCCTTCACAGTCGATGCCGCCTCGAGCAGCGCATCGGTGGTGCGGATACCCTGCGCCTTCAACTTGTTGGCGGCAAAGGCCGACAGGCCCTCAATCTCGGAGATCGGATATGTCATGATACTCGATGTGAAATGCGCAGGCGTCAGGCGAACTGGCTGAGGCCCGGGGTCCCCGCGATGATCTTGCCCATCTGATCCGCTCCGATTTTGTCTCGGCCGAAGCGAAAAAGTTCACGGGCGATGTTCTGAATCTCGGACATGCCGAGTCCCAGGCCCATCAGGCGCGTGCCGACCGCCATCAGGCCGCCGCCCATCAGCCGCGACAGTCCTCCGCCGCTACGGGACGCCTCGATTGCCGCTTCTGCACCCGGAATCTGGTCGATCAGGACCTGGACGCTGTCGGAAGGACCCTCGTTGCGGAGGAAGCCCAGGATAATGCCGACGGTCTTTTCGGCGACAGCACTATCTATGCTGGCGTTTGTCGCCAGCCGCCCGATCAGCTCGTCCATATGGCCGCCCCTCAGCCGGTTCACATGCCGGAGTATTGCTTTCGAAAATGATCTTGAGCCGGTGTGATGTGAAATACAAGCGATGAACGCCATCAACGTTCCGATTCATTCTCGAACGCGCGAGAAGTGTTGCAGCGATGCAAGGGCGGAGATGAAATCGGCAGAAAAATGCCGCGATGCGAATGCGTCGTTCCTACTTTCGGCGGATGTCACTCGCATGTTTCCGACGATGTCGCATGCCCGGAGCGCGTTGAATGGTTTCAATCAGCGCGCGATATGCGTTAAACTACGGAACTGGTGCATTCGAGTTTCGATATGCGAAACAGGGCAGAGAGATCAGGGAATAATGACCGCACAGGACAGCAAGCTCGGTGATACCGACGACAAGATCTTTGTCGGTAAAGGAAGCGAGCAGGCATGGCTGACGCTGGCGTTCGCCAATCGCCACGGCCTCGTCACGGGTGCAACCGGAACCGGCAAGACGGTCTCGCTGCAAGTGATGGCAGAAGGATTTGCGCGCGCCGGTGTTCCAGTGTTCGCGGCCGACATCAAGGGCGACCTCTCAGGCATCTCCGAGGTCGGCGAAGCCAAAGATTTCATCGTCAAGCGCGCCACCGAGATGGGACTGACGTTCCAGCCCGACCAGTTCTCGACGGTGTTCTGGGACGTGTTCGGCGAGCAGGGCCACCCGGTGCGGGCGACCGTCACGGAAATGGGCCCGCTGCTGCTCGCACGTATGCTCGACCTGAACGACGTGCAGGAAGGCGTGCTCAATGTCGCCTTCCGCGTCGCCGACGACAACGGGCTGACGCTGATCGACATGAAGGATCTGCGCGCGCTGCTCGATGCCATCGTGCCCGACGCCGGCAAGAAGGGGGCGGATGCCGAGGAGAGTCCGCTTGCCGAGATCAAGAAGGCGGCGCAGGGTTTTGGCAACGTCACCAAGGCCACTGTCGGCACCATCCAGCGCCAGCTTCTGGTGCTGGAGAACCAGGGCGCCACCAAATTCTTCGGCGAGCCGGCGCTGACGCTGAAAGACTTCATGAAGACCGACCGCGACGGCCGCGGCATGGTCAACATCCTCGTTGCCGACAAGCTGCTCCAGAGCCCACGGCTTTACGCGACATTCCTGCTGTGGATGCTGTCGGAGCTGTTCGAAGAGCTGCCCGAGGCCGGTGACCTGCCCAAGCCGAAGCTGGTCTTCTTCTTTGACGAGGCGCATCTGCTGTTCAACGACGCGCCCAAGGCGCTGATGGACAAGATCGAGCAGGTGGTGCGCCTGATCCGCTCCAAAGGCGTCGGCGTTTATTTCGTCACGCAAAACCCGGTCGACGTGCCCGACCGCGTGCTCGGACAATTGGGCAACCGGGTGCAGCACGCGCTCCGCGCCTTCACTCCACGCGACCAGAAGGCGGTCGCCGCCGCGGCCCAGACCTTCCGGCCCAACCCGAAGCTCGATACTGCCAAGGTGATCATGGAGCTCGGCAAGGGCGAGGCGCTGGTCTCGTTTCTCGAAGGCAACGGCACGCCGGCGATGGTCGAGCGGGTGATGATCCGGCCGCCATCGGCCCGGATCGGACCGATCACGCCGGAAGAGCGCAAGGCGATCATGGATGCAAGCCCGGTGAAGGGCAAATACGACACCGCCGTCGATGCAGAGTCCGCCTACGAGATGATTCAGAAGCGCATTGCCGGCACGGCTGCGACTGCCGATCCCGGCGCGGCTGGCGGAAATGGAGGCGGCGGCATCCTCGGCCAGATCGGCTCGATCGTCGGCACCATCTTCGGCACCAACGTCAAGCGCGGCCGCCTCTCGACGGGGCAGGTCATCGCGCGCGACATGACTCGATCGGTCACCAATCAGGTGATCGGGGGGATGGCCGCCAATATCGGCAAGTCTGTCGCCGGCCAGCTTGGTGGCTCGATCGGCCGCACGCTGGTCCGCGGCGCGCTCGGCGGCTTGCTGCGCAGGTAGGCAGAAAGCCTCGTTTGAGGCAATTCGTCCGCGGACCCGCCGCTTGTGCGCGGCGGGTACAAATTCGGGTGATCAGGACTCTCCAAGCGTCCGTTGGTCTGCTAGGTGCTATGGCCCCTGACTGGACCACATCGTGACCTCACCTGAATCTTTCGTGCGACCCGGCGCATTCCGAAACCTGTCGTTGCGTGCGCCGCTCGACCTGCTCTTCCTGCTCTGCTGCTTCATCCTGGCTGCCGATGTCCTCGGACCCGAGATCTTCGGGCACGGCAAAACCAAGGACTACGGCCTGTGGTACTGGGCCGGGCAGCAGGTCTTAAAGGGTGGGCCGCTCTATCCCGGCGACATCCGTGCGTACTTCGAGTTCATCTACCCACCGCTGCCGGCGATCCTGTTGGCGATCCCGAGCTGGTTCGGCAAGATCGCGCTCTACAGCCTGCTGTCGATCCTGAATATTGCGGCGTGGTGGTACACCGGGATGTTCTCCAACGCCATGACCGGTTCGGGCCGCACGCCTGGCCCCTGGCTGGAGGCGCTGCCGGCTCTCGTCACCGTGACCTTTGTGTTCGACATGTTCGATCTTGGCCAGCCGAACCTCGTGCTGCTGGCGATGATGCTCTACGGCTTCTGGAGCTTGCAGCATCAGCGCTCCTGGCTCGCAGGCTTCATGTTCGCGCTCGCCACCGCCATCAAGGTGTTTCCCATTGCGGTGCTGCCCTATCTGGTCTGGCGGCGAAACTGGGCAGCCGCCGTCGCTACGGTCGCCTTCACCGGCATGCTTCTCTATATCGTGCCGGCCCCCATTCGCGGCTTCGAGCGCAACGCCGCCGAGCTCAAGACGTGGTATCAGGGCATGGTCGGGTCGAGCTCGGAACAAGGATTTGGCCAGCGCGACGAGCAGAACTGGTCGTGGGTGAACCAGTCGCTCATTGCCGTCACGCACCGGCTGGTCCGGCCAATCAATTACAATCAGGAGGATCCCAACAAGCCGCCGCGCACGATGAATGTCATCGACGTCGATTACAGGACGGCGAACTGGATCGTGCTGGCGCTGTCGGCCTTGCTCGGATTGGGCTTCGTCGCGGTCATGCCACGGCAAGCGCGCCGTACGGCGCGCTCGGACGCCGAGGAGCTCGGCATCCTGTTCTGCCTGATGACGGTGGCATCGCCCCTGGCGCGGCAATACTACTTCATGTGGCTGTTCTTCCCGATGACGGTGCTGATGCATCGTGCCGCCTTCGACGAGCGGGCGAAGGTGCGCCTGGGAACCTGGCTTTCCCTTGGCGCCGCCGGCATCCTCATGCTGCTGGCGCTGCCGTGGTTTCCCAATGTCTTCCAGGCCTGGGGCAATAACCTCGTCGCCACAGCGGTCCTCGCAGCTAGTCTCGCATGGCACATCCGGCATCCGCCGGTTGCGGCTGGCCCCAACGCCGCGGCAGCGCTAAAAGCCGATAGTTCTTGAGAAGACAGCTTGAGCCCCGACGTCTTGGGATTCGAACGCAGGGAATACGACAATGGCAAATGCGCAGCTTCAATCCGTGCTCGACCACATCGACAAGGAGTTCGACAACAGCCTGGAGCGTCTGTTCTCGCTGTTGCGGATCAAGTCGATCTCCGCCGATCCGGCCTTCGCGGCCGATTGCAAGGCGGCGGCCGAGCATCTTGCCAGGGACATCGCGAGCCTCGGCGTTGCGACTGAAGTGAGGCCGACCGCCGGCCATCCCGCGGTCGTCGGCAAGAGCGTCGCGGGCGGCCGGCCGCATGTGCTGTTCTACGGCCACTATGATGTGCAGCCGGTCGATCCGATCGAGCTCTGGCACCGTCCGCCATTCGAGCCTGTTGTGACCGACCATGCCGACGGCCGCAAGATCATCGTGGCGCGCGGCGCCGAGGACGACAAGGGCCAGGTCATGACTTTCGTCGAGGCCTGCCGCGCCTGGAAGAAGGTGACGGGGTCGCTGCCGATCGACGTCACGTTCCTGATCGAAGGCGAGGAAGAAGTCGGCTCGAAGAACTTCGTGCCCTTCATCGAAGCCAACAAGGACGAGTTTAAGGCTGACTACGTGCTGGTCTGCGACACCGGCATGTGGGACCGCAACACGCCGGCGATCACGACCTCACTACGCGGCCTGCTCTATGAGGAGCTCAAGATCACCGCCGCCAATCGCGACCTGCACTCTGGCGTGTTCGGCGGCAGCGCGATGAACCCGATCCGGGTGCTGACCAAAATTCTCGGCGGGCTGTTCGACGATGACAACCGTATCACCATTCCGGGCTTCTATGACGGGGTGAAGGACACCCCACCGGACATTCTCGCGCAGTGGAAGAAGCTCGATTTCACACCGGACACGTTCCTCAAGCCCGTTGGGCTATCGATACCGGCCGGCGAGAAGGGCAGGCTCCTGGTCGAGCAGGCTTCCACGCGTCCGACCTGCGACGTCAACGGCATCTGGGGCGGTTATATCGGTGAGGGCTCGAAGACGGTGATCCCGTCGCACGCATCCGCCAAGGTCTCGTTCCGGCTGGTCGAAGGGCAGGATCCCGCGAGGATCCGCAAGGCTTTCCGTGAGTACGTGACGGCGCGCATTCCGGGAGACTGCAAGGTCGAGTTCGGCGACCACTCCGCCGGGCCTGCAATTGCGCTCGACTGGAACATGAAGCCGCTCGCCGCGGCCAAAACCGCGCTGACCGAGGAATGGGGCAAGGAGACCGTGCTGATGGGCTCGGGCGCGTCGATCCCGATCGTCGCGGACTTCAAGCGCACGCTGGGGCTCGATTCGCTGCTCGTGGGTTTCGGCCTCGACGACGACAATATCCACTCGCCGAACGAGAAGTACGACCTCCGCAGCTTCCAGAAAGGCATCCGTTCCTGGGCGCGCATCCTCGCGGCGCTGGCGGAGGTGAAGTAGCGGGCGCGGTGCGTAGGGTGGGCAAAGGCGCAAAGCGCCGTGCCCACCATCTGTCCCGGATCGCGATCGGTAATGGTGGGCACGCTTCGCTTTGCCCACCCTACGAGACCTTACAAATAAAAACGCCGCCCGGAATTGGGCGGCGTTTCATTCCAAAGGGCGTAGAGGTTAGTTGACCGCTACTCTACACCAAATCCCGAAAATCTCAAGACCGGTACCCCGGAAGCTCGCGGTCCAGCTTGCGCAGCAGCGGCGGCCACACCAGGTTGGTGGCGCGCAACTCGGCGCGGTCGCGGTTGGCGAGCAGCTCGGTATTCTTGTCGATCGCGACATCGTCGACCGGATAGACCGGCGTGCCCAGCGCGCGCGTACGCACCTGCATCGAGCAGGCCCGCTCGAGGTGATACATGCGCTCGAAGGCCGAGGCCACCGAACGGCCGACCGTCATCGTGCCGTGGTTGCGCAGCAGCATGTGGTTGTGGTCGCCGAGGTCCTTCTGCAGCCGCGGCCGCTCGTCGTGGTCGAGCGCGATGCCTTCGTAGTCGTGATAGGCGAGGTCGTGGGTGACGAGCTGAGCGGTCTGGTTCAGCGGCAGCAGGCCTTCGGCGCTGCTCGAGACCGCGGTGCCGTCGAGGGTGTGGAGATGCAGCACGCAGATGGCGTCCTCGCGCACCTCGTGGATCGCCGAGTGGATGGTGAAGCCGGCGGGGTTGATGCTGTACTCGCTCTCGGAGAGCTGGTTGCCGTGCAGATCGACCTTGACCAGGCTCGACGCCGTGATCTCGTCGAACATCAGCCCGTAGGGGTTGATGAGGAAATGATGGTCAGGGCCGGGCACGCGCGCGGAGATATGGGTGTCGACCAAATCGTCCCAGCCGTAGAGCGAGACGAGGCGATAGCAGGCGGCGAGATTGACCCGTTGCTGCCACTCGGCCTCCGTCATGTTCGACGGCACTTCCTTCAGGCGCGCTTCCGCTGGCGACATGGTTGATCTCTCCGAACATCGTTGTTGCGGGGAGGGAGGGTAGTCCTGCCGCGAGCTGCCAGCAAGGCACACAAAGCGCGGCAGTCCAGCGTAGCCCGCATGAGCGAAGCGACATGCGGGGCCGCTTGATAGACCCCGGATGTCGCTGCGCTCATCCGGGCTTACGGTCCGGAGGAGTTTATTACGGTGCCGGGATCGAGAGCAGGCTGGAAATGCTGCTGCCGCGGATGTCGTAGACGCGGGCGAATACCACGTCGTCGCGCTTGATCTCGACCAGCACGGGCGCGGTGAGGCCCTTGCAGTAGAATTCACCGAGCGTCATGGCGAAATCGGCGGCATTGGAATCCCAGCCGATGGTGAAGTCGGGGCCGAGCGCGACCTGGGCGGGGCGCTGCGGACCGCACACGGCGACCTTCCATTTGCGGTTGCGCGGCGGCACTTCCTGGCGTTCCACCAGCTGCTCGCGCAATTCGTCCGAGGCCTGCTTCAGCGCCAGGCCCCAATAATCCAGCATGAAGCGGTCGTCGGCGCCGCGTACGGTACCGGCGATGTGGTTGAAATGGGTGTATTGATAGGGATGCAGGCGGATCATCTCGGCCAGCGAGAGCGCCAAGCCAAAGCAGAAGGTGGCGAGCACGACCGGCTGCCAGGTGCGGTGATTGGCGCGCAGCCGCTCCATGGCCCAGCCAAAGGCGACGCCGCCCAGCACCGCCATCGGCGGGATCACGAACACGAAATGGCGGATGCCGTTGTACAGCGCCGGCCGCTTCACCATCGCGATCGCCAGCGGAAGCGTCGCCGCGAGCGTGAGCATCAGCATGATGGTCTTGCGGCGGGCGGGAACCTCGCGACGCGGCAGCAGTGCGAAGGTGCCGATCACGGCGCCGAACATCAGCACCAGCATCACCTCGGGCAACTGAAGCGCGAACAGCGTCGGCAGATAGGACCAGGGCATGTCGGGCACGGATACGATCGCACCGTCGAACATCTCCTTCCAGGGCTTCTCGAAGAAGTGCGAGAAGTAGGTCAGCGCCTCGAAGGGATTGCCGGGCTCCATGATCGACCACGGCCAGATCAGCCCCATCACGAGGTAGCCGAGCACGAGGCCGGGCAGCAGCACGTAGACGACATAAGCGAAGCGGCGGACCGACTCGCGCAGGCCCTCGCTGCGCAGTTCCTCCAGGAACAGCGGCATGAAGCCGATCACGGCATAGACCAGCGCAAGGCCGCCGAGGATGCGGGTGCCGAGCGAGAGGCCGGCACCAAGGCCGACGATCAGGATCGTGCGCGGCGAAGGCTGCGGATATTCCTCGGCGAGGCGGACGAGACCCAGCATCAGGATGATCATGGCCACCGCGAAGGGTGCATCCTTCGGGTTCATGAACATGTGGCCGTAGAAGATCGGGCAGAGCGCGAGCAGCAGGAGCGAGGCAAGTCCCGCAAGGGGGCCGCCGACACGGCGGCCGAGCCGCCACGTCACCGCAAGTCCGATCACGCCGACGACGGCGCCGACCAGACGGCGCGTCTCGAACAGTTCGAGCGGAATCACCTTGTGCAGGAGAGCCGCGACCATGTCGAAGCCGCCGCCATACATATAGAGGTTGGCGAAGGAGAGTGCCGCGGTGTCCTTGAAACCGGAACCGAACATGCGCAGCAGCAGGTCGGCATATTCGGCGTGGGTGTAGTCGTCCCAGCCGAGCCCGTAGTCCCGGAAGGTCAAGCCTGCAATGACGGCGACCGCAGCCAGCACCAGCATGGCGAGATCGTCGCAAGTCCGTTCAACCGAGCGCCGCAGAGGCGTGTCGATCGCCGAAGTCGTGATGGATGTCATGGCTATTGGTGACCCGGAATCCCCTCTTGGCCCTGCTGGTGCGCGCGGGCCTGCTCCCCGGAATCCCTATAGCGCAGTTCCATTACCAAGTAATTGGGCATTATGGCTAAATTCCTGATGCAACGCAGCAAATCCGACCACATCGAGAGCAGCTTAGAAGTAGCGAGCCGTAGCTGAAGGGAATGTGAATAAGTCCCTGATTTCCTTTCCTTTAGGAACGCAGGCTATAATTCGACGTTGGCGTGGAACACCGGATGACGGTATCGTGGCGTGACGAGTGTCGCGTGTGGCTGCGCGGCCGGGGGTGAGTTCGATGGCGTTGGCATTGTTGATCGCGGGGATTTTCGCCGTTTTGGCGGGCCTCCTTGCGATCCTGTTCGGCTTCACCGTCAGGGAATTCAGTCTCGGCAGTACCCTCATAATCTCCGGCACCATCGGCGTCTGCTCCGGAATGTTACTGGCCGGCCTCTACGTCGTGGTCGCGGAATTGAAGGGCATGGCCCGCCGGCTCGCTGGATCAATCGCCCCATCCGACGTTCGGGTCAGGCCCGTGCTGCCAGGTCTCGGGATGGCTGGAACGCCTGCCCCCGCGCCTGAGCCGGGCGCAGAGAAGATCGAGCCGGCGCCGCCATTGCCGGCCGCAGGACCGCCCCCTTGGCAGAACGAAGCAGCCGCGCGCGAGCGTCCGCGCGTCGAGCCTCCGCCACCGCCGGAAGCTCCGAGCCCGCCTGAGGTTCCCGAACCGCCGCGCCGGCGCAACCTGCTGTTCGCCTCGACCTCGCGCAAGGAGCGCGAGCGCGCGGAGGCGAAGACCGGCGAGAGCTTGCTGCCGCATGCCGAGCCGTCGGCGGAGCCTGCCGCCCCGGAGGCGCCGCCTGCGAGCTTTGACGACGCCTGGCCGAAGCCGGACCGCATGAGGCCTGCAGAGCCGCCGGCCGCCTCGCGGCGCCCGCCACCGCGCTCGCCGTCGACCTTCGCGGAGGCTGCTCCGCCGCCCGCACCGGAGCCGGCGGCCGCGGCCGAGCAGGCGCCCGTGACCGTGCTCAAATCCGGCATCGTCGACGGCATGGCCTATTCGCTCTATTCCGACGGCTCGATCGAAGCCCAGATGCCGGAGGGGATGATGCGCTTTGCCTCGATCGACGAGCTGCGCTCCCACCTTGACCAGCGGGGCGCTTGAGAGCTGGCGCAGGCAAATCTGGCGCAGCCAAGTAAAGCGCTGGCGTTCTTGTTGGTTCTCAGTAAATCGGCCCATATTCCTCAGTCGTCCCATTTCAGCCAAACGTATTGTTGACACGGAATACTCTGACGTCGTCTCTCCCGTGAGACGCAAGGTGGAGAAAGGCGGGGCTGATGTCGGATGCCGGGGCTAAGAATTTCATTGAGCTGACGGCGGGCATCGTGTCGGCCTATCTGAGCAATAATCCGACGCCTGCGGCTGAGATTCCGAACCTGATCAGCCAGGTGCATGGCGCGCTGGTGCGCGTTTCGTCGGGCCGCACCGAGACGGTGCCGCTCGAGCCCGCAAAGCCGGCGGTCTCGCTGAAGAAGTCGATCGCGCCCGATTATCTGGTCTGTCTGGAAGACGGCAAGCGCTTCAAGTCGCTGAAGCGCCATCTGCGCACCCAGTACAACATGACGCCCGAGCAATATCGCGAGAAATGGGGCCTGCCGGCCGACTATCCCATGGTCGCGCCGAACTATGCGGTGGCCCGCTCGCAGCTTGCGAAGCAGATGGGACTGGGACAGCAGCAGCGGAAGCGGAAGTAGCTTTCTACGACGCTTCCGCGAGCGCCTCTTTCGCGTCGGTCTTGATGCGCTCGACCATCGAGCGCAGGCCGTTGGAACGCTGCGGCGTCAGATGATCGCGAAAGCCGAACTCGTCGAATACGGCAATGGCGTCGGTCGCAAGTATCTCCTGCGGCGTGCGGCCGGAGTAAAGCGACAGCACGATCGCGACCAGCCCGCGCACGATATGGGCGTCACTGTCGCCGCGATATGTCAGGACCGGCGCGCCGCCATCGCGATGATCGATCAGCTTCTGAAGCCAAACCTGGCTGACACAGCCATTCACCTTGTTCTCGGCCGAATGCTCGGCCTCGGACATCGGTTCCAGGGTGCGGCCAAGTTCGATGACGTACCGGTAGCGGTCGTCCCACTCATCCAGAATCTCGAAATTATCCCTGATTTCGTCGATCGTCGTCATGCTGGCCCAAAGTTCCCGTTCAGGCCAATATAGGGACGCAAAGCGCCGAAATCGATAGGGTTTGGGCGCTAATTCGCCGGTGCGAGCGCCGGGCCGCGCCATTCCAGCGCGAGGTCGTCCTGGGACAGGGTGTCGCGCGGCGCCTCGCTCGTGGCAAGATCGCCTTCGCCGGCCAGCGCGATCGAGCCGGTGTGGTCGGGCGCCTTCTTGTCGGGCTTCTCGAGCTGCTCTTTCTTGTCGTTGATGATCTGGTAGATCTTCTTCGCGCCGTCCTGCGCGCGTTGGCCGATGATGGTCGCGGCCTGTCCGCCGACCTCGCAGGCCGCCGGCTGGCGCTTGCAGAACTGGGTCATGTCGGAGACGGCCGCGGTCGCAGCCTGCACCGCGTCGGCAGCGCCGATCTGCGGCAGCTTGTCCGATTCGGGCGTCTTGTCCCGCGGCAGGAGCACCAGCACCAGCCCGAGCCAGAATGTGATGCGAAGCAGAAAGCGCATCTTGCGACCTGTATGTTAGATCCCGCCGCGGCGATCTCCGCGGATGTCGGACCTAGCAACTCTCGATAAATCGCAAGTGATTGCCTTCCGCTTAATTCGCGGAAAATTGACTCAAGAATCTTTGCAATCGGCGGTGTCGTAAATTTTCGATTGACGTCCGTGCCGTGAGCTCTGCCGCCACGCCCGTCCACCATTTCGAAACCATGCGGATCACGGGGAAACCCTGTGTTCACCATCCTCGCCGATGACGTCGTCAAATCGTCTAAAAAGCCCTGCGATGACGGGGGAGCCGGCGGCGCGCCGCGCTGCCTTAGTGTTCGTTTAAGGTCGCTCTGACACGGTGGCTCAACGATAAGGAGGCGTTCCGGCGCGTCTTCCCGACGAATGAGCCGAAGCGCGAGACCCGTGACAGTTTTGAGTATCATCCGCGATTGTCTCGATGCGCTGCTGCATCCCTCCGCGCGTTACGACGCGCTGACGCGAGCGCGCCATCGTGCCTTCATGGCCCCGCGGCTGCTCGGCAGCCTGGCCGCCTTCGCCGCATTCCCGGTCTATCTCGCCATGCGCGGCGCGCCGAGCGCGATCGAGGTCGCGGCCTTCGCCTGGCTGATTGCGCCGATCCTGTTGTCCTGGTTCCTGTCGCGCACCGGCCGTTACGAAGGCGCGCATGTGCTGTCGTCGCTGGCGCTCTCGGGCCTGATCATGGCGGTGGCGGTGACGACCGGCGGCATCGAATCATTCGCCGCGATCTGGCTGGTCGTGGTTCCCCTCGAAGCTGCGCTGTCGGCCTCGCGCCGCGTCGCGGCCTTTGCCTCGCTGCTGGCGCTGTCCTGCGCCGGAATCCTGATCCTCGTCAGCCAGCTCGGCTGGCTGCCGATTGGCGACACCAGCGCTGCGGAACGCAGCGTGCTGATGGCGTTCGGCGTCGCCTCGGCGACGCTCTATGCCGCAGGTCTGGCCTTCGGTGCGGAATCGCTTGCGCGCACCAGCGTTGCGCTGCTGTTGCGTGAGGAAGAGCGTTACCGCCTCCTGGCGCGGAACATGAGCGACGTCATCTCGCGGCATCAGCGTAACGGCGCGGTGCAGTTCATTTCACCGGCGGTGGAAGCGATGCTCGGCGTGCCCGTCGCGCAACTGCTCGGCCACGGCCTGTTCGATCGCGTCCATGTCGCCGATCGGCCGGCGTATCTGACGGCGCTGTCCGATGCTGCGCGCGGCGACGTGCGCAGCGTCGAGTTCCGGTTGCGCCGGGAGCGGGCCGGCTCGGAGCGCGGCCAGGTTGATTTCATCTGGGTCGAGATGCGCTGCCGCCCGCTCGATCAGGATATGGGCCGTGATGCCACGCGCGAGGCCGATGTCGTCGCCGTGATGCGCGATGTCACCGACCGCAAGCTCTCCGAGCAGGCGTTCGATCAGGCGCGCAGCGCTGCAGAGGCGGCGGACGCCGCCAAGACGCGCTTCCTCGCCACCATGAGCCATGAGCTGCGCACGCCGCTCAACGCCATCATCGGCTTCTCCGAGATGATCACGCAGGAGCAGACCTTGATGCTGGGCGCGGCCCAGCGGAGGGAATACGCCCAGCTCATCAACGATTCCGGCCAGCATCTGCTCTCGGTCGTCAACGGCATCCTGGACATGTCCAAGATGGAATCGGGCAATTTCGAGATGGCGTCGGAACCGTTCGCGCCGCGTGCATCATTGATGCATTGCTGCAATCTGCTGGCGCTCAAGGCGCGGGAGAACGGCGTCGATCTCGTCACCGATGCGCCGCAGGACCTGCCTGTCATGACCGGCGATCCGCGCGCCTTCAAGCAGATCGTGCTCAACCTCGTCGCCAACGCCGTCAAGTTCACCGAGCGCGGCGGTCAGGTCACCGTCACAGCCGCGGTCTCGGGCTCGCAGCTTGCGCTGCGTGTCAGCGACACCGGTATAGGCATCGCGCCTGACGATCTCAAGCGCATCGGCGCGCCGTTCTTCCAGGCGGGCAAGACCTATCAGCGCCGTCACGAAGGCACCGGCCTCGGACTTTCGATCGTGAAGAGCCTGGTGGCGTTGCATCTCGGCGAATTGACGGTACAAAGCAGGCTCGGCGAGGGCACTGCAGTCACCGTCAAGCTGCCGCTCGTCTACATGCCGCAAGCCAAAACTTCTGATGGCAAGATGTCCGACAGCAGGGCGAGCAAGATCGCGACCTTGACGCCGGTGCTGCGCCAGGAACTTCAGAACCACGAACTTCAGGATCACGAACTTCAGGACCATCCTCACGATCAAGTTCAGGACCAACCCGCTCTGGTGAAGAAAAGTGCCTAAGAAGTCTGCCAAGGACCAAGCCGCTCCGCGCCGCCGTGGCGCCAAGGCCGCAGTCATCGATGTCGAGACCGAGCGCAATCTCGTGCTGCGCGTGCTGTTGCATAGCCCCAAGGATACGCTGGCCGGTCTCGTCGCCGTTGCCGCCATCGGCGCAATCGTTGCCAATGCGCTGTTCCTGCAGACCGGCCGACACCCGGCGCCGATGTTCGGCACCGTGATCAATCTTCCCGCACCGTCGTCCATGGCGCTGTCGAACCCCTTGCCCCGTCCGCGTCCCGTCGGCGCCGATACCTCGCCGCTAGAGCCGAGAGCGACGGAGTTTCGTGCCGAGCCCAGACCTGCCGAGCCCAGATCTGCAGACAAGCCGCCGGAGAGGCCCGTCGAGGCGACTGCATCGACGCCGCGCTCGGGCGATCCCATGACCAATCTGGTCAAGCAAACGATTTCGGCGCCGCCCTCCGTCGCGCGTCCGCCGGCGCCGATCCCCGTGCAGCAGGGCCCGGCCGCGCGGCGCATCGCCGGCGTGCAGCGCGCTCTCTCCGAATACGGCTACGGGAATTTGAAGATCACCGGCGCGATGGGCGCCGAGACCCAGTCCGCGATTCAGAAATTCGAGCGCGAGCACAAGATGCAGGTCACCGGCCAGCTGTCCGACCGCCTGCTCCGCGAGCTCGGCGCCGCGATCGGCCACCCCGTCGAATAGTCGTTACGCTTCCCCGAGACGGAAGCCTGAAAGCTGGTGCTCATTGCCGCACTGGCTTATCGTGCGCCCATGCGTTTGAAATCAAACATCTGGGTCTCTGCTTATCTGCGCCGGTGCCAGACCGAGGGCGTGTACGGCGTGGTGCGTCGTCGCGGCGCGGAGGAGGCGGGTGCGGTGTTCGTGAAGGTCTCGTTGCTCGACGGCAACGCGATGCTCTATGTGCCCGCGCCGCAGACCTCTTATGACGACGGTCGGCCGGTCGATCGCTTCTTCGTGCCGCTTGCGCCGCAGCCGATGCCGGAGCCCGCGGTGGAGGAGCGTCTGACCAAGGAGATCCGCTTCGACTCCGACATCTGGATCGTCGAGACTGAAGACCGCGCCGGGCGGCATTTTCTCGAATTGGCGAAGGCCTAACGATCCGATCCGTCGGTCCCCGTCCGCACCGCGGGCGCGGAGCCGGGCTGCACGCCCGGGCGCGTCTGGCTTGCGCCCATGCGCGCGCGCTGGCGCTCGCTGTCGTGCAGCGACGGCTGGTACTTGGCACGGGTGACGGCAAGCGTCGAGCCGCGCCAGGCGGCCAGCATCACCAGCGCCGCGCGGTCGCTGAGGCGATCGTAAAGCCGCGACAGCCGGTACACGTCGGTCACGGAGTTGCCGATCTCCGGCTTGAAGAACAGCAGGATGCGCTGGAACACCGGGCTTGGCATGTCGAGTGCGCGCGCGGCGACCGCGAGCGCTTCGCCGCTTGCATCGTCGACGATCTGGGCTGCGACGCGCGAGGGCAGGATCAGGCTATCGCCGAGCTCGAAGGTGAAATTCTCGAAGTCGCCCGCGATCGCCGCCATCTCGAGGATCTGGATCGCGCGCTTGGCGCGCACTGTCGGAATCCGCGGCGCGGCCTTCAGCGGCGTCTCCGCCAGATTGTGCAGGATCAGCGCGCGCTCGGCGGCGCCGGCGCGGAAGAACATGTCGTGGATATCGGCCGCGTCCTTTGGCTGCATCGCCATGTTCGAGGCCATGCGCAGCTCGGCGTCGGTTGACGCGCGAACCGGCAAGGGGGCAGGAGCGGGAGCAGGGACGGGCGCCGGGATTTCGCGCGCAAGCGGAACCCTGCGACCCTCCTGCGCGGCCGACAGTCCGAGCTTCTGCATGATCGGGGCGGGCGTCGAGGGATAGATCGCAAGCCGCGCTTTGACAGCCGCGCGCGTCGCGTCGTCGACCTGGTCGATCAGTCGTGTGGCGAGTTCGACGAACTGGCGCTGCTCGTCGTCGCTATGGGTGCTCGACTGGACATAGAGGTCGGTCAGCACGCGCAGCAGCGTCGGACGAACATCGACGCCTTCGCGACGGGAGAGGGTCATCAGCCCGTCGAATCCTGGAAACAACGACTTGGTCATGGAGAGATACGCGACCTGGAAGAGATACTCGCCGCCAGCCTATCGCGGGCTCCTTTAAAGGCTCGTTAAGGAAAACGAGGCGTGAAGCCGAACGGGCAATTTGAAGCGTTCTCGTGCCGCAACGGGACGGCGGATCCCGCCCGTGCGGTTACGGTCCCGCCGGCACGTTTACACCCCGTTAACCATGAACTGATCTTAATGATCTCCATGTTGCAGAGGCGCGCCGGGTCGCGCGGCAATTGAAGAGAGCTGATATGGGGACCATCATCGAATTTCCGGCCGGTCGCCGGGTGAGCGCGTCGGGGGACGTGGCTCCGCGCGCGGACATGGGCACGATTTTGATCCTTCCCGTGATCCGCATCGAGCGCGAGAGCGACGAAACCAGCGGCGATCACGGGCCGGAGCAGGGCACAGCGCCGGGGCGCCGTCGTCGTCGCCGCTAGCCTTCGGCCTTTGCAATGCCGGAGAACCTCCGCCAGATCCGGCCCGTCGTAACGGCCATCATGCTCGCAGTGCTGGGCGCGACGCTTGCCGCCTGTAGCGGCGGCGATTTCGGCCGGACCCGCGCCGACATGCGCAGCGACGACATGCATCGCTGGCTGGGCGCGGAAGTCACCTCCAGCGTCGGGCTGAAGCCATCCCAGTTCCAGCTCACTGACGAGGAGCGCCAGCTTCGCGACCTCGCCTATCCGCTGATCGAGCCGCCGCTGTCGCGGCCCGCCTGGAAGAGCGTGTTCGGCGACTACAAGGCGCTGCCCTCGCCCTGGCGGCAAAAGATCGTGTTCGACCGCACCATGTACGGTCGCACGCTGATCGACGAGCCGCACCGTTCGCATTCTTCGCGCTATACGCAGCTGATGGAGGACGTGCGCAACGACATCACCCGCTTCGAGCCGTTCTTCGCCTCCGCGATCCGCGTCATCGACCTCGACAAGAAGCGCAATGCCAGCATGGCGCGTGTCTCCTCCCTCTCGCCGAAGGAGAAGGAGGACGCGGTCGAGCGCATGCAGGAGAATTCGCTGATCATTCAGTGGGTGCAGCAGTGCCTCGAGCAGCGCGTCTCGTCCTATCGCTGGGGGCTGGAGCGGCTGGTGATCCAGGCGCCCGACGGCATGGCCGCCGATGCCGACCGCCTGATCGGCGAACTCGCCGCCCAGACCGCCAACCCGCCGGTCGCGGCCCAGCCGCCCTACGGCCGCGCGGTGGTCTCGAAAGGCTGATCATCTTACGGCTGCGCACCGGGGCCTGATTGCGTCGGGTTGGCGCGCTGCTTCTGCGGCTTTCCGCAAAATTCTTCAGCGCATCGTGCGCCCGTCAGCGCTGTCCGTCGTGCACGGAGATAGCGGATGCCGCGAGGCCGCCGATGCGCGCGTGAGGGCGGCCGCCGGTCGCCATCACGAGACCGAAGGCGATCTCGTCGCGCCGTGGTGAATCCCATAGCGTCATCTCGGCAGTGCCGAAATGGCTGCGGACATAGGCGGCGTGAATGTGCCCGAGCGGAACCATGAGCCGCGTGCCCGGACCGCCGATGGTCTTCGCCGCCGGGACGATCGCTTTGGGCTGACCGAGCACCTCGCGCATGCCCTGGCCGCCGGCCTCGTGCCAGACCGCGCCGTGCTCGAGCTCGCCGTCCTCGCCGACGATGATGCCCTTGCCATAGGCTTCGATCTGCGCGGCACCGCCGAGCTGCGCGATCAGCCGTGTCGCGAGCTCGCGCCCGAGCTCGCGCAAGGATGCCTGAAACGGCATCAGGTCAGGTTCGAAGCGGCCCGCGAAGGGATTGCGGATCACCGCAATGGCCGTTCCGACCAGCAGCGGCTTCTCCCGCCGGGGACCGCGCTCGTGCCAGATGGTCTCGACGCTGAGCGCGGTCTTGCGGATGTCATAGGACACGTCTTGGGCCACTTCTTGGGACGACAAGTCTTGGGACGACATGCGCAGGCTCTATGCTTCGTCGACGACGGGATTGCGCAGCACGCCGATGTTCTCGATCTCGACCTCGACCACGTCGCCGGGCTTGAGGAAAACAGGCGGCTTGCGGGTGAAGCCGACGCCGGCCGGCGTGCCGGTGGCGATGACGTCGCCGGGGACGAGATCGAAGATGGTCGAGCTGTACTCGATCAGCCGCGGGATCGAGAAGATCAGCATCGAGGTGTCGGAGGATTGCACCACCGCGCCGTTGACGCGCGTCTCGAGCTTCAATTTGGTGGGATCGCCGATCTCGTCCGGCGTCACCAGCCAGGGACCGAACGGGCCGGTGCCGACGAAGTTCTTGCCGGAAGCGATCTGCTGGGCGTGGCGCTGCCAGTCGCGCACGCTGACGTCGTTGTAGATCGAGTAGCCCGCCACGTGATCCCAGGCGTCGGCCTGGCTGATGTGACGGCCGCCCTTGCCGATGACGACAGCCAGCTCGCCCTCCCAGTCGAAATTGTCCGAGACTTTCGGCCGGATCACGGGCGCGTCGTGCGCGACCTGGGAGCGCCAGACCCGGAGGAAGATCGGCGGAAATTCCGTGATCTCGCGCTTCATGCCGAACGCCACGGCTTCATTGTGGTGGTCGAGATAATTGCGCACGGCGCAGACGATCTTCTCCGGACGCGGGATCACCGGAAGATATTTGACGTCACTGAGCGCCATCGTGGGCTTGTGCCCGGCGACGATGGCCTCGCGCCGCGCATAGTCGTCGCTGCCGAGGAAGTCCGCGAGAACAGGGTACTGGGGCAGGGCGCGACCGAGATCCACGACGCCATTTTCGACAACGGCGCCCCAGCTTTCCCGATTTCCGTCCAAGAACGACAGCAGCTTCATGGTCACGCCTCAAAGGTTGGCATTTTCGATCTTGTCTATTATTTTCGAAAATGGAGCGGCGCGCAAGCCCACGGCGGTAAAAAGCCGTTGCCGCCTATTCGATATCGAGCAGATGCGCGGCGTAGGTTGCCACGTTGTCGGCGGTCGAGCGGATATGCGTCTCGATCAGCTGCACAGCGAGATCCGGATTGCGCGAGATGGCGGCCTGCATGATCGCCTGGTGCTCGCCGGCCTTGTCGCGCGGACGCGGCCGGAAATTGGCCGAGAGATGCCGATAGCGCTCGGCGCGATCGAACAGCTCGGCGCGAATGGCGAGCAGTGTCGCCGAGCCGCAGGCGGAGACCAGCGCCTGGTGGAATTGGCGGTGGGCGATCTTCCATTCGGGATCGCGCAGCGGATGTTCGGGATCGCGCTGCTCGATTCGCTTCAATCTATGCAGTGTGGAGATGACGGCGATTTCCCAATCGTCGTCGCCCCGCTCGATCGCGCGGCGGATCAATTCCACCTCGATCAGCACCCGCGCATCGGTGACCTCCACCAGATCCTGGCGGCTGACGGGCGCTACGCGAAATCCGCGCTGCTCCTGCGCGTCGACCAGGCCTTCGGCCGTAAGCGCCGTCAGCGCCTCGCGCAGCGTCGTGAAACTTACGCCGAATCGTTCGCGCAGGACGTCGAATCGCAGCGGCTCGCCCGGCGCCAGGCCGCAGGCAATGATCTCCTCGCGCAGCCGATGGGTGATGTCGGCGGCAACGGTCTTGCCGAATTCCTTGCGGGGGCGAATGGCGCTGTCGGACATGGTTTCCGTCATTGAATCGATGGCTCAACATGCCGCGCTAACGAGCATCTTGCAATAATTTTCGTAATCGGTATGATTTTCGAAAATACGGCTTGGGAGGCGTGTGACATCATGAGAGCGGTGCTGGTGCGTCAGCCGGGTGGGCCGGATGCACTCGAACTGGTCGAGCTTCCGGTGCCTATGCCCGGACCCGGCCAAGTGCAGATCCGCGCCGAAGCATTCGGGGTGGGGCAGCCCGATGTGCTGATCCGGCGTGGCGTCTACAAATGGATGCCGCCGCTGCCGGCCAATCCCGGCAACGACGTCGCCGGCCGCATTGCCGCGCTCGGGTCGGACGTCGAAGGGTTTGCGATTGGCCAGAAGGTGCTGCTGAGCGCGCGCGACCTGTCGCAGCGCGGCGGCTGCTATGCCGACTATGTGGTCGCGCCCGCCGACGCCATTCACGTGCTGCCCGACAATGTCGATCTGCAAGCGGCCGTGTGCCTGTCGAACTACCAGGTGGCCTACGCGCTGCTGAACGAGTGCCGCCATCCGCGCGCACCGGCGAGCGTGCTGGTGATCGGGGCGGCGGGTGGTGTCGGCACCGCGCTGGTGCAGCTCGCCAAGCTCGCGCAGATAAATGTCATCGGCACGGTCTCCACCGAAGAGAAGGCCGCATTCGCGCGGGACAACGGCGCCGATGAGATCATCTTCTACCGCCGCGAAGACGTGGTGGCGCGGACCCGCGAGCTGACCAATGGCGAGGGCGTTGGCCTCGTGCTCGATCACGTCTGTGGGCCCGAGTTCACCGGCTATCTCGGCGCGCTCGGCAAATGGGGGACGCTGCTGTCGTACAACGCCTTCGCCGGATTGCCGGAAGAAAACCTGATGGCGGCGATGCGCGACCATCTCGACATCTGCCCGGCGATACGCTGCTTCTCCTTCCACATCTACGACCACGATCGCGACGGGCGTCGCGCGCTCATGCGCAACGTGATCGACGCGCTGAGCCGCAATGCGATCAAGCCGGCGATCTCGGCGGTCCTGAAACTCGACGAGGTCAGGCAGGCCCACACGCTGCTCGAGCAGGGCTCCGCGCTCGGCAAGATCATCATGACGCCATGAGGGGGTGGATTGCACGATGACGACACAAGCACCCATTGCACGCTTCACCCGGCTGCGGCATGCGAGCTTCGCCTCGCCCGATCCTGAGCGGCTGCTCGACTATTACCGCGCCGTGATCGGTCTTGGCCTCGTCGGCCGCGACGGCAACCGCATCTTCCTCGCCAACGATTCCGAGCAGCTTTCGCTGGTGATCGAACCCGGCGACGCGGCGCTGACGAGCATTGCCTTCGAGATATCTCCTGATGTCCAGATCGAGGCGCTGGGCGCCGCGCTGAAGCAGGCTGATCTGCGGCCCGAACTTCAGAGCGATCCCCTGCCTGGCGTTTCCAGGCTGCTGTCGTTCAGCGATCCCGAAGGCACACGCTTCGAGTTGATCCAGGGCTGGAAGCCGACGCCCGCGCAGGAGCGGATCGGTGCGCTTGCCGTCACCAAGCTCGGCCATGTCGCCCTTCGCACGCCCGATCCGCGCGCGGCCTCGGAGTTCTACGCGAACATGATGGGCCTGCGGGTCTCCGACTGGATCGAGGACCGCTTCGTCTTCATGCGCAGCGGCTATGAACATCACACGCTGAACTTCGCGCGCGCGCCCGGCCGCGGCCTGCATCATGTCGCGTTCGAGCTGCGGGGGCCGACCCACATGCAGCAGGCGTGCGACCATCTCGCCCGACATAAGCTCCCGGTGCTCTGGGGACCGGTACGTCACGGCCCCGGCCACAACACGGCGATCTATCATCGCAATCCCGACGGGCATCTGGTCGAGCTGTTCCACGACCTCGACCGCATGACCGACGAGGAGCTCGGCTATTTCGAGCCGCGTCCCTGGCATCGCGATCGACCGCAGCGGCCAAAAGTCTGGGTCGGTCTGCCGCGCGACGTCTGGGGCATGCCTCCATCGCCTGAATGCACGGAGTTCGCCCGCTAGCGGATTCAAACTCGACTTGAAGAACGCCGCCTCGTCGCGGCCAACGATAGAACAATCAAAAGGGGAGGACGCATCCATGCGAAGGATGAAGCGGCTTGCTGCGGCGATTTTTCTGTTTGGCGGTTGTCTCGCAACCACTTCGGCGTCGGCGGACAATTATCCGTCGCGCCCGATCCGGCTGCTTCATGGATTTGCCGCCGGCGGCGCGGCCGACACGCTGTCGCGCATCATCGCCGACGGGCTCTCGAAAAAGCTGGGGCAGCCGATCATCGTCGAGGCCAAGCCCGGCGCCGGCGGCAACATCGCCGCGGATGCCATCGCGAAAGCGGCGCCCGACGGCTACACGATCGGGCTCGTCACAGGCGCTCACGCCATTTCCGCGGCGACCTACAAGAGCCTCGCCTACCAGCCGGCCGAGAGCTTCGAGATGATCTCGACGCTGGTCTATTACGCGCTCGTCATTGCCGTGCGTAGCGATTATCCGGCGAAATCGCTGGGCGAGCTCGTCGCCATGGCAAAGCAGAAGCCCGGTGCGCTCTCCTTCGGATCGGTCGGTTTCGGCAGCACGCACCATCTTGCAGGAGAGCTGTTGAACGCGGCCGCCGGCGTCGAGATCGTGCACGTGCCCTATCGCGGCGATTCTCAAGCGGTCACCGCGCTGCTCGGCGGAGAGGTTCCGGTGATCGTCGGCACGCCGGTCCTGCTCGCCGCGCAAATCCAGGGCGGTGCGATCCGCGGTCTGGCGGTGACCTCGCCGACGCGCACCGCATTGTTGCCCGACGTGCCGACGGTTCAGGAAGCCGGGATCAAGGGATATGACGTGCGCACCTGGGCCGGCCTGCTGGCCCCGAAGGGAACGCCGCCCGCCATCATGGCTGCACTCAATGCGGCGACGCTGGACGCACTCAGGGATCCCGACCTCAAGCAACGTCTGGAGACCGCCGTCGGCGGCGAAGTCCGCGGCAGCTCGCCGGAGGAGATGAAGCAGCTGATCGAGACCGAGATCAGCAAATGGACCGGCGTGGTGGAGCGGGCGAAGATCCCGAAGATCTGATCCCGGCCCCGTAAGCCTATCGCGCTTCGACCACCTCGCCATCTTCCTTCACGAAGCGGCCGACGGGATTGTCCAGGAGATCGATCACGGCTTCCGAAGGCCGGCACAAGCGTGTGCCCTTGGGGGTCACCACGATCGGGCGGTTAATCAGGATGGGGTGCGCGAGCATCCGGTCGATCAGCTCGTCGTCGGACCATTTGGGGTCATCGAGGCCGAGCTCCTTGTAGGGCGTGCCTTTTTCGCGCAGCAGCGCGCGAACGGAGATGCCGAGGGCCTTGACCAGCTCGACCAGCGTTTCGCGGGATGGCGGCGTCTTCAGATATTCGATCACGACGGGTTCGACGCCGCTCTGCCGGATCATCGCCAGCGTGTTGCGCGAGGTGCCGCAGCCGGGGTTGTGATAGATCGTGACGGTCATCGGGTTGTCTCCACGATTGGGATGGGGCCGGCCGCGCGGGAGTGTCCGAGAAGCCAGTTCATCAACAGCATGCCAACAAGGGCTCCGCAGAGCTCCGCGACAATGAATCCGGGTAGGTCGGTGGGACGTATGCCCGTGAATGTGTTTGTCAGCGATCTCGCAATGGCCACGGCAGGATTGGCAAACGAGGTCGAGGCCGTGAACCAATAGGCCGCCGTGATGTAGAGGCCGACCAGCCAAGGGACGGCCGTGCGCTGAAACCGGATGCCGGCCAGGATCGTCGCAACCAGACCGAAAGCGGCGACGGCTTCGGCGAACCATTGCGGTCCTCCGGTTCGCACCTTCGCCGAGAGGTCGAGCAGGGGGAGTCCGAACATCAGATGCGCCGCCATCGTTCCCGAGATGCCGCCGGCGATCTGCGCAATCACATAGAGAGCGGCCTCGTTCACCGGCAGCTCGCGCTTGCCGGTGAAGACCAGCGTGACCGCCGGATTGAAGTGCGCGCCGGAGATCGGGCCCAACATCGTGATCAGGACAACCAGAATGGCTCCCGTCGGCAGCGTGTTGCAGAGAAGCGCAAGCGCGACATCCTTGGTCAAGGATTCCGCCATGATGCCGGAGCCGACCACCGTGGCGACGAGAATGCCCGTGCCGAGCGCCTCGGCCGCGAGGCGGCGCGGAAGATCGAATTGATCAGGCACGGCTTTTCTCCTTTCGTTTCGGAGAGCAGCAGGCTTGGAGGGTTTCGACGACCGGCTCGCAAACTTCCGGCCGCCCTCCGCAGCAATCCCGGAGCAGGAAGACCGCGACGTCCCGGAGTTCGACAAGGTTGGCGCGGTAGACGATCGAACGGCTGCGCCGGTCGGAGGTGACGAGGCGCGCGCGCGTCAAGATCGACAGATGCGCCGAGAGCGTGTTCTGGGGGACCTCCAGCAGCCGGGCGAGATCGCCGGCAGCGAGACCGTCAGGCTCGTGCCTGACCAGTGCCCGGAAGGCCTCCAGCCGGGTCGATTGGGACAGCGCGGCGAGCGCGAGAACGGCTTCTTCTGTTTCCATATATCCAGATTTATGGAAGTGTAGAAGCTCCGTCAATCCGAATCGGAAGCGCGTCGCCGGCTCACTATTTCGAATATTCTAGAAGTATAGTTGACGGCGCGGACCAGCAGGCGCATCATCGCGGCCATGAAGATTGCCGACGCAGCAGCACGTTTGGAGGCCCTGGGTAATCAGACCCGACTCCAGATCTACCGGGCCCTGGTCCGGGCCGGGCACTCCGGCATGCCTGTCGGCCGCTTGCAGGACAAGCTGAAGATACCGGCGTCGACGCTGTCGCATCATATCAAGACCCTGGTCTCGGTCGGGCTCGTCAGCCAGGTCCGGGAATCGACGAGCCTCGTCTGCCACGCAAACTTCGACGCGATGCGGGGTCTGGTCGATTTCCTGGCGGCGGAGTGCTGCGCAGACGAAGTCGGATGCAAGACGACGCAAACGGCGGCGTGATCTTTTTTGGCTCGTTTTGTTCGATGATTCTAGAAGCATGGGAGAAGCCGAATGAACGCTAGAACGGTCGCCATCATCGGGGCAGGGCCGGTCGGCCTCGCAGCAGCCGCGCACGTCCTGGAGCGTGGCATGTCCCCCACCGTGCTGGAGGCAGGACCCGAAGCGGGGCACGCGGTTCGCCAGTGGCAGCAGGTCCAGCTCTTCTCGCCGTGGGAGTACAATATCGACAAGGCCGCCGCGCGCATGCTCGCGCCGACGGGATGGAATTCGCCGGACCCGAGCGCCTATCCGACCGGCGGCGAGCTGATCGATCGATATTTGACGCCGCTTGCGACGCGAACGCCACTGCGCGAGGTGATCCGGACATCCAGCCGCGTCTCGGCCATCAGCCGCGTCGGCTTCGACAAGGCGAAGACGAAGGGACGTGAGCAGGCGCCGTTCGAAATCCGCTACCAGAACGGCAAAGGTCTCGAAGTGCTGTACGCGGATGCCGTGATCGATACGTCAGGCACATGGTTCTCGCCCAATCCCGCCGGAGGCAATGGTCTGCCCGCGATCGGCGAGCGTGAATGCGCCGGCCACATCGCCTATGGCATGCCCGATGTCCGTGGTGCCGGCCGCGCCAGATATGCCGGGAAGATTGTTGCGGTGCTCGGCGCCGGTCATTCCGCGGTGGGCACCCTGATCGATCTCGTGCATCTCGCGGACGAGGCGCCGGGGACGCAAGCGATCTGGCTGTTGCGCGGCGCCGATCCCGCCAAGGCGTTTGGCGGCGGCCGGAATGACAAGCTCGCTGCACGCGGAGAGCTCGGCAGCGCGTTCGCTGCGCTCGTTGTCGCCGGGAAGATCAGGGTCGAAACGGAATTCGCCGTCACGCATCTGTCGGACTCCGAAGGCCGCCTCGAGATCGCGGCCGGCTCGGGTTGCGGTGCGCGAAGCGTGATCGTGGACGAGCTGATCGTCTCGACCGGATTTCGTCCCGACTTTTCGTTCCTGTCCGAATTGCGCCTGCGGCTCGATCCCGCCATCGAAGCGCCGGTCGTGCTGGCGCCGCTGATCGATCCCAACGAGCACAGCTGCGGCACGGTCCGCCCGCACGGCGCGCGCGAGCTCGCGCACGATGAGCCAGGCTTCTACATGGCGGGCATGAAGTCGTATGGCCGCGCCCCAACCTTTCTCATGATGACAGGCTATGAGCAGGTGCGCTCGATTGCAGCCGATCTCGCCGGCGACAAGAAAGCCGCCGCAAGGGTGGAGCTCGTGCTACCGGAGACCGGCGTCTGCTCGCGCGGTGGCGTCGAAGCCGCCGGAGCCGCATCGGGATGTTGCGGTGGGCCGGCGAAGCAGCAACCGACGGCCTGTTGCGCCGACGACGAAGCGGCGAAGAAGGCCCGCGCTTCGGGGTGCGGTTGTTCATGAAGTTGGGTCTTGCAGCTGCAGCCGGAGAGTTGCCCATTGTGGTTGGTGCGCCGTGTCGGCTCGGGGGCGGGAGGACAGCATTCGTAACTTGAGCGGGCGGTCTCTGATCGCGGTGATGTGCATCGGCCAGGTCGGCAATCTGCTGCCGCATGTGACGTTGTCCGCAAATCTGGCGCAGCATCTGATGCCGGCGTGGGGACTGTCGGCGGCCGAAGGCGGCTTGATGGCGAGCGGTTACGCGTTCGGCTACATGCTCGCCGTGCCCGTGCTGACGACGTTGACCGACCGGATCGACGCGCGGCTCGTCCTGCTCTGGGGCTCGATCGTCAGCGGGCTGGCGACCGCAGCGTTCGGACTCTTCGCGCAAGGGTTTTGGTCCGCGACCGCGATCTGGTCCCTGGCAGGGCTTGGATTTGCCGGCGCCTACATGCCGGGCTTGAAGGCGCTGACGGACCGGCTTCCCCCCGGCGACACCTCGCGCGCCGTCACGCTGTACACGTCGAGCTTCTCGGTCGGCGTCGGCCTCTCGTTCCTGGTCGCGCAAGTGATCGCCGACCGCTGGGGATGGCGGACCGCCTTCCTTGTCACCGGCTTTGGACCTATCGCAATGGTCGTCGCGTGCCTTCTGATGCAGGCGCAGCGGCCCGCGCCGAAGACGGGACGCCTCTTGAACTTCGCGCCCGTCTTCGCCAACCGCGAGGCGCTCGGATACATCTTCGGCTACGGCGCTCATTGCTTCGAGCTCTACGGCATCCGCACCTGGCTGGTCGGGTTCTGGACCTTCGTCGTCGCCCACCAAGGCGCGCCGTCATGGTTGAGCCCCGTCGTGCTGAGCTTCTGCTTCGCGGTGATCTCGATGCCGGCCAGCATCCTCGGCAACGAGGCCGCGCTGAAGTTCGGCCGCCATCGCGCGATCACGGTCGTGATGATCGCGTCGGCCTGCGTCGCGCTCATCATCGGCCTCAACGCGACAGCGCCGGCATGGGTGCTCGCGCTGCTGCTGCTTGCCTATGGCCTGACCGTGCCGGCGGATTCGGGCGCATTGACCGCCGGCATGTCGGCCGCGGCTGTCTCCGAACATCGCGGCGCGACCCTGGCCCTGCATTCGACGGTCGGCTTCGGCCTGTCGGCGGTCGGCGCCTGGGGCACCGGCGCCGCGCTCGACGCAGCCGGCGGCCCGCAGAGCGCGGCCGGCTGGCTGCTGGCATTCAGCGTCCTCGCGGCCGGAATCGCGCTGGGCCCGCTGGCGCTGCTGTGGGCGCGGCGTCGAAGCAGCTCGGTCCAGCCGGAGCACGGCGCGAAGTGACGTGAGAGCGGCGATCCTCCCCCCTCACCACTTGAACGAGGCCGCGACCTCGTAGCTGCGCGGCGCTCCCAGGATGATCTGATCGGTATAGCCGGGGTCGCCCCAGGCGGCGTAGAGCTTATTCGTCAGGTTCCTCACGCGAAAGCTGATACGGGTCTGGTCGACGCCCGGGAAATAAGCCTTTGGGATATCGACGAACGCGAACGCGTCGAAGATCGTATAGGCGTTCATGGTCACCAGATTGTCCTGGAAGTTGAACCTGTCGCCGACGTGACGGACGAGGCCGCCGATCTCCACCGGCAATTTGGTGCCGAAGCGATAGGACGCCCCGGCATTGGCGATGAAGTTCGGGACGTTCGGCGGGGTCTTGCCCGAATAGGATTGGAAGTCGCCATTGCCGTCGACATAGTTGAAGTCAACGAAGCGCGATTGCACGAAGGCGACATTGGCCCACAGCTTCAGGCCGCCGACCGGGTTCACCGCCGCAGCGATCTCGACGCCCTTGGAGGCCATCTTGCCGGCGACGTTGAACACGATGCCGCTCTCGGGCACGTAGACGTTCTTGCGTTCGATGTCGAACGCCGAGAACGTCGCCTCGGCGCGCTTGTCGGATGATTGCAGCTTCACGCCGGTCTCGTAGGTCCGCGACGTCGTCAGCAGCAGCGGCACCTTTGGCGCGAGGATGAAGATGTTGGCCACCGTCGGGTCCGCCGCCGTCGCATATTGGCTGTACAGCATCACCCCGGGCGCGATGTCCCAGGTGTAGCCGATGCGCCCGGTGACCGGATTGAACTTGGTCGAGAACGGATAGCCTTTTCCGGACGCTAGCGAGCCGTCGGGATTGAAGCGCGTGCGCGATAGTTCGATATCCTCGAACCGGATGCCGCCGATCAGCGCGAAGGTCGAGGTCAGCTTGAGCCGGTCCTCGAACGACAGCGCCGTGGTGTCGAGATGGGTGTAGATCTTCTCGTCGCTGCGCGGGCCGTAAAGCCCGCGGTCCGGATTGATCAGCTCGACCGTGTCGGAGAAGAACTTTGTATCCTGCGAGACGTTGAATTGCGAGCTGCTTGCCGCAACCGTAGCGACGAAGCGGTTGTCCATTCCACCGAGGTTGGAATTGACGGTGAGGTCGGTGATGTTGCCATAGAGCCGTTGCGCGTGGTCCAGCGCCAGCCGCTCGCGATAGACCTTGTTCGGCCCGGAATCGTCGAACGAGCTGATCTCGTTGTTGAACCAGTGCCGATGCGCGTCGTAGCCGTAGACCTGGCTGCGCAGCGAGATGTTGTTGGTGATGTCCCACTGGAAGCCGCTGCGCAGCCAGAGCTCGTTGGCCCCGCTGTGATTGTCGAGCACGTTGTAGCTTGTCGTCAGCGTGCGCGCGTCGATGGTAACGGGATTGAGCGCCCCGGCATGGCCGTTGAGGTAGCAATTGGTCCACTGGCCCGAGACGATGCCTGACGTCGGCACGACGCCGGGCGCGTTCGCCGGCACCAGCGGCGTTCCCCAATAGAATCGGTCCTTGTCCTGCTTGTATTCGGCGGCGCCCCAGATCTTCAGGCTGTCGTTGACGCGGTAGTTCAACTGGCCCGAGACGTTGCTGAGCTTCGAATAGGTGTCGTCGATGAAGCTCTTGTCGTTGGAATGGCTGATGTCGAAACGGTAGTCGAGGCCATTGACCAGCGTGCTGCCGCCGGAACCGTAGCCGGCGCGATAGCCGTTGAAGGAATCGTAGGAGGTGAAGGCCTCGTTGATAATGGGCCCGGTGTGCGGCGCCTTGGTGACGTAGTTGATCGCACCGCCGGTGGATCCGAGTCCCGATACCAGGGAGTTGGGGCCCTTGATGATCTCGACCTGCTGCAGATTGGCGGTATCCATGGGCCGGCCCGTCATGGTCGACGGCCCGATCGGGATGCCGTTGTAGAGGGTGGTGAGCTGGTCGCCGCTAAAGCCGCGCATGGAGAAGATTGCGGGCGCGCCCGGCGCATCGCCGCCGGTGACGCCGACCGCGGCCTTGGCGACATCGGTAGTGGTCCTGATGCCCTGATCCTGCATGGTCTGCTGGTCAATGACCTCGACGGTCGCTGGCGTTTCCCGTGCCGTGATTCCGAGCCGGGAGCCGACATCGGTGACGGCGGCCGTGTTCAACGGCGTCTGCACCTGATAGCTCGGAGGCTGGGTTGTTGGGTTGGCAACCACCGGAGCGGCGCGATTACGCCCTACGTTGCGCCGGGCCGTGCGCGATCTCTGAGCGCCGGGGCTGACGGTTACGGCCGGTCTTGGAGTGGGCGGGGTGACGATCACCGGGCCGACCTCGCGGGAGGCGTTGTCGCGGACCGCGGTCTGCGCCATCGCCATGGAGGACAGGGATGTCGAGAGCAGCAAGGCGAGCAGGGCAGGTGTGGCGCGCCGAAAATTGCCGGCTCTTCCCTGAGAGATCTGGATAAGGACACGCGAATGTTCCGGCGCAACGCCCGGACCGAAATAAAGATTTTGCACGACAACGCTCTGCGGCGACGCAAACTAACCGTCACCGCGGTTGCCTTAGCAGTCTGCCTTCGCCCCTAGCGGCAGATGCACCGGCTACTCTTCCGACATCAGGGCACCCCGCCCAATGCGTTCGCGCGTGACCATGGCTGGTAGCAGGTTTCCTGGCTCGCGGGTCATCGCCTTCGACCACCTTCCCAGAGGCCCAAGCGGGGCTCCAGTGGTTCGTTTGGTCGTCGGCTATCCGCCTACAGTTGCGGGGGCAGCCGCGGAATTGCCCACTCGAGGTGGACGCACCGCATTCCCTTGGAGAGTCCTTGCGGACACTACCGCGCGGGAAACTGGCATTTGGCGATGAGCGCGTCAACATCCGCGTATGACCGGCGCCTCTGGCGGAGTGCCGCAGCACGAGATGCCGCGGCATTCTTGCTTAGGGCCTCCTGTCCGCCGATCCAGCCGGTTGCGTTTGCGAGAGCCGCTGCTTCACCGTCCTTGCGATCGCCGCCGGGGCCTCCTCGGGGATCGCGAAGCATGAACTCGCGTTGATCTCGCACAGGACGTAGGTGTCGGCACCGGCCGCGTCTTTCGGACCGTACAGGAAGTCCGCGTCCCAGATGACCGGAAGCGAGCCTGCGTCGATGTCCAGCGTCTTCATCATTCCCGGGGTCCACTCGTCTTCCATCAAGCGACGCAGCCGCTGGAAGCGCGAGTCTGCGTTCGAGGTATAGAGCCGCGGTCCGGCCTCGGAACGGGCATCCGGCGAGTCAACCAGGGCTTTGACTTTGTGAGAGCCGAAGCCGGCACAGCGATCGCCCGCCATATAGCAGCGCACCACGCCTTCGCTCAAGCGAGGCTGGAATGGCTGATCGACCACGCTGCCGTTCTCGAAATATTCCGTGCAGCGACCGAGAAAACTCTCCAACGTCAGTTCCTCGGAGACATCCTTGGTCGCGTCCAGCACCTTTATCATCGGGGAATTCGGCAGGCTCTCGACCTTCCACACGCCTTGGCCGCCGTTACCGCGGTTGCGCTTGATCACGCGCGGACCGGTGGCGAGCCGTGTCGGCAACTCGGCGCGCATGGCCTCGGCGGTTTGATATAAAGCCGTGTCGCATCCCCACCCCATCGAGCGGGTACGATAGAGTACCTCCTTGGTGCCCATCTTGAGAATGACGTCCGGATGAGCGCTGACCCACACGCCCCGCGCCGCTACGTCGCGAAGCAGGGGATCAAGCTCAACCCGCGTCTTGCCCTGGTGGATCGGATCGACCCAGACGAGCACGCCGTCCACCGCGAGCAACTGCTCGCGGACCTCTTCGGCGAGGCTTTCGTCGTAGATCGCCGGCCGGGCTTCGATGCCGACCGCCGCGAGTGCTCCGAAGACGCGGACGAAGCGGCTGTTTTGCGCCGTCGCATCCCGCCGCGCGGCAGCGTCGCCTCGCGAGAGGATGGCGACGGTGTGTTGGTGAGAAGGGTGTCGTTCGGTGTCCATGCGCAAGCTCCACGAATGGCGTGCTGCGCAGAGCTTGGACCGAGGCCTCACGGGGAGTCTGCTTTGTCCCCACGCAACGGAGACTAACGAGGTCGTCCGCGATTTTCAAGACGTGGCCGGCGCCGTTATGCGGAGCCTGTGAACCAAGGCAGATAGCGTGACCCTGTTCGATGATCTGACATATGGTGAGATCAAATAAGCGCTTGGTCACCTATGCCGGAGATTGCCATGAACGTTCGATCCCTGTCGGTCGCGACGGCCCTGCTGATTGCGTCCATCTACCCAGCACGGGCGGAGGAAGCTTTGGTCGCCTACAAATCGCTCGGTCCGGAACTGGCGCTCGATCTTGCGCGCGCTGCGTTGGCGAACTGCCGCACCCGTGGATACCAAATTGCAGTTGCCGTCGTCGATCGCTTCGGCGTCACGCAAGTGATGTTGCGCGACCGCTTTGCAGGCCCTCACACGCCCTCAACGGCAGCAGGCAAGGCGTGGACAGCTGCCTCGTTCAAGACCAGCACGACCGAGCTGAATGCGATCAGCCAGCCGGGCATGATGCAGGCGGGCATTCGCAACCTTCCCGGAGCGGTCGTCATCGCCGGCGGGCTGATCGTCGAAGCCGGCGGCTCCCTGGTCGGAGCGGTCGGCGTGTCCGGCGCGCCGGGCGGTGACGCGGACGAAGCGTGCGCGAAAGCCGGAATTGACGCCATACGCGACAAGCTGGACTTCTGAGAAGACGTCAAGATCGCAGTGAAAAGTTTTTCGGCCTTTTGCGAGCTTGGCGGCCGTCTGATCCACAGGGATAAGCAGACGCGCCGCCTGCGCACGCTCAGGTGTGGCCGCTCATCGAGTGGATATGACGATCACCGATCGTCGCGCCAACCCGAGAAGTAACACCGTCGAGCTTCCCCAACGATTGTTCTCGATAAGCCGACGTCCGCGAGAAGCCGGTCGTCCAATTCGAGAAGTTCGTCGTACTGGCGGCGCCGTGTGATGCCGTCCAGCAGCGCGAGCATTAACTTCCAGAACCATCCAGGATTTGGAGAAGGGACGAAGGCTGCGCTGGATGTGCCGATTGAGCCAGTGGTGCTGTCGCAAGACATGTTTCACCTCCGTAATGGAGCGAAACAACGCTTGGCTCGAAAGCTGGTCGGGCGGTTGTGTTTGACCCGATGGCTCCTGCTATCATGCTCGTCTCTGCCGCACAAGCGATCCGCCGATCTGGAAGCCGGAGGCGATAGGCCGATCGGAGACATTGCCGGCGCAATTGATCACCTCGTCCAGGGCAAACAACTGGGCGGGCAGATCAAAGCGGGCACGCGGGCTCATCGTTCGCGCCTTGGCTCGTTTGCTCTCGGTTGCACGCCAATGGCACCGGCGTTGGGGTGACGATTGTCGGCAGGCCCTCGCTGCCTCATGCCGTGGCCTCGCATCCGTCCATCAAAAAGGAAAGGCTGAGTTTCATACGCGCTGGCAGCGGCCGGCTCGTGCGATCGTCCGGACGCAGCATCTTGCGCGGTAGCAGAAGTCACAGAAAGTGCCGACATTAACACGATCGCTAATCTCGACATGACGGCCTCCTTGGCGGGGAGCAGGAACGCGCACTGCGATAACTCGGTCGAAATCGTCGAGAAGGAGCTGGGCACCAAGATGGCGGCGAGACTATGCCGAGACATGCAACCTCGAGAGGGGCCTGTTCGGCTACGCCATCCACCGAGGCAACCCTAGTTCTTCGTCAAGGGCTTAGGCGGCTCTTCCGCCATGGCCTCGACATTAATGGCAGGAAGCTCGCCGGTGCGGTCTCCCGAATTTCGAGAAAAGACGGGCCCCAGCTCGCGGGGCTATTGGGGGGCATGGAGCTGGGGCCACTCGGGGTCGCCCTTGGGGAAGGGCATCGGGAAAACTTGGCAATTGCAGGAATGTTCCTGTCTTTTTCCAAAGAGTGAGTGTGTACAACCGCACGGCCGCGACTTGAGACGTCTGACTTAACGTACGGGCCTTATTCGGACACCGCGAGAACGGTCAGGCCCCTGGTGCGCTTGTGGGGCGTCTCGAATTCGATCCGCTGTCCCGGCGATAGGCCGATCAAGGCCGCTCCAACAGGCGTCAGGACCGAGATCCGATTGAGCTCGATGTTTGCTTCATGCGGATACACCAGCACGATCTCTCGGCTCGCACCCGTCTCGTCGTCGCGATAGGTCACTTTCGATCCCATCCTGATCACGCCTCGCAAGTCGTTCTCGTCCGTCACCGTGGCACGTTCCATCTCTCGAGCCAGAAAATGGGCCACTCGCGGAAACAGATCCATGCTCGAATTGGCCAAGGAACTCAGGCGCCGCGATTCGTCCTCAGTGATCTTGATCGGCGGCAACGCCGGCTGTTCTCGCCGGCTCTCAGCTTCGAAATTGTGCATTGGTCGCTCCTATGCTGCAGTTGGTCCGGGATCGTCGTCGCACGGGTTGCCTGACCGCCTCGGCCCTCTCCGGAAGAGTGGGACGACCTTTGAATCCGATGGGGTCAGGCTTTGGACCCTGACGACATTCAGACATCCGGCGACGAAGTACGGCATCTGATCGCCGACCTGCAGTCCGATCAAAGCTGTACCCAGCGGGGTCAACACCGAAATGCAGGCGGGATCCGACCAGCACTCCTCGGGCCAGACCAGTTGCACAGTGCGACGCGGAACGCCCCAATTCGTGCAATGGGTGACCCATGATCCGATCGTCACGAAAGGACGGACGTTGTCCGCTTCGTCCGGGACGATATCGGCGCGGTTGATTTCGCCCATGAGGAATATCCCGTCCAAATCTCCTTTTTGGATGGAGAAGCGGGCGAGCTGTTCGAGCCGCGGATAGTCTGATGAGGTCAGTGCGATTTTTAGAAGAGGCAGCACGGCGCACTCCTTCTGCTTCAAGACGACCTCTCGAGTGGAGGTCACGAAAGCTGGAAAAGAGCCCGGACGGCGCGAACACCGTCCGGCTAACCGCCTGCTTGGAGGCGGCCGGCGTGAAGAGCAAAACGCGCGGTGTGCGCATCAATGTCGATGACGTAAGCCATGATGATCTGATTATAGGAGTTCATTTCCCGGAAACATTGCGACGAAACCGCACAGCACCTGTGCACGTGAAATATCGAGAGGGGACAAAGGAACTTCGTTGAAGTGAGACGATAGTGCTTCTCCGATCATGGCAACCTGCGCTCAACCCCATAGAAATGGGTGGCATCCGACTGAAGAGCGGTAGGATTGGCGAACACCGAGCGGCGAACAGAGCAACGCGCTAGCGACAGATCAGGGCTCCGACGCAAAGAACCAGCATCGTCAGGCTAAGCGCAACGGTAACGAGCGCGCGCTCGGCTTTGCTGGTCAGCTCCTCTTCGCTCACGACAACTCTCCCTGCCGCAAGGTCAACCTGCATGCCTTGACCTTGTTCCCCGCGCTAGCGGGACGCGATGCTTGGTGGCTCCGACCTGATCCATGTACATGCTGCAGGAGGAAGTGCCGCCAACGTGAACCGCTCTCTGCCGCTTGTGTGCACTAGTGCGCCGACGGAAGCTTCCACCAATATCTACGTTCCGACGTCACCGCCCGATCAGCGGCTGTTATCGGTGATGAGAACGCTGCTTGCGCTCCCGCCTCCTCCGGAACGGATCGTGCAGTGAGCCAGCGGCGCAAGTTCAATGAATCGCACGAAGAGGGGCTTGCAGAAATGGCCGCTCGTCTTCGCTCAGCCGCGAAACTGCTCCCGCCAGGGCCAGTGAGAGATGCCGCCCTCAGACGCGCACGCTGGGCCGAAACAAGCTTGTCCCTGGATCATTGGCTCAACTCGCCAGGGCTACAACCACCGACCTGAAGGGGCGCCGCGCTCCAGGAATTCAGGTCATCTTCGGTTTGAGGCACAAGCATGAAAAAACCCGCGGCGGATTGCTCCGCGCGGGTGAACTTTCGATGCTGCCATTCTGCCAGTGTTTTGCCCGACGAGTCAAAGCCGAACAGCGCGACGGGCAGGGATGTATCGGTCCGGCAAACGCCTATTTGGTGCAACAAAAATGGCTAACGATTTCAATGCCAACGCTACTGTGCATGGGGTTGTTTTTCGAGTTTTTGTTTTGCGGCTTGCCGAAGCCGCGTCTCAGCGCCGTCCGCGCGGCGCTTCCGCCTTGGCGGGCGGCTCGGTCTGCGGTCCGCAGCTCGCGGCCGCGAGTGAGCCTTGCGCCTGCGGCATCAGGCCGGGCTCGGGGGCGAGCGCCTTCATCACGATCAGGCCAGTGGTGCTGGGGGAATCGATGATTAGGCGATCGGCGGCGGTGATCTCTTCGTCCTCCGGCAGCTCGTTGTGCTGCGGCTCGGTCATCAGGTCGAGCTCGATCACCTTCTTGCCGGCCGAGCGGTCGTTGATGGCGTAATAGGCGATCTCGTTGCGGGTGTAGAACGACACCGAGGTGTAGGCCTGGCTGACGGGGACCGTCAGCTTGATTGGTCCGTTCGACAGATCGTAGCGGCAGATCGCCAGCGCAAAGGCCGGGTCCATGAACGGCATCGGCGAGGTCTGCGGATCGGCGAGCGGAAGCTGCGTGACGCCGTTGAGCTTGGTCATCGGCGTCAGCCGCGAATAGGCGTCCTGGGTCGCGATCCGCGGCAACGCCAGCACGCTGACGAGATGGACCACGAGGCCCAGCACCACGCCGGCAACGATGGTGAACAACAGCCGGATCATGAGCAGCCCGCCGTCGTGATCGTGGGCATCGGCGCATCGCGCTGGGTGCGGGTGGCAACGCCGACCGGGGTGTCGTAGAGCCGCAGCATCAGCGCGTAGCGCTCGATGCCGCCGGTCGGCAGCCAGTTGCCGGCGCGCGAGCGCGAGGCGATGCGGATCTCGAACGAGCCGTCGGACTGCCGCACGATCTCCTGGCTGGTGAAACCGTAGCGCTGCAGCGAATTCGGGACGAGATGACCCTTGCGGTCGTAAAGCGTCAGCGTCCAGAACCGCGCCGGCGGGGTCACGCCGGAGACCACGACGTCACAGCGGCCGTCGAGCACCTTCTTCTTGTCGTCGGCGGTCGCGGTGAAGGCAACGCCGTCGCCGGTGCCGATCGGCAGCTCGCCGTTGCGCACGATGGTGGCGCGCGAATAGGGGTCGACGTCGGCGGTGCCGGTGCGCGGACGCGCGGTCCACGGGCCGATGGTCAGCGCGCCGATCTCGGTGCCGCGCGTCGTCGTCATCCAGGTCGCGCCGACGCCCACCACGGTTGCGAGCAGAAGGGCCGTCAATGTGATCAGGATCAGCCGCACTTGTTTCGATCAGTTCTTGTTTCGATTAGTTCTTGCGCGGGGCGGATGCGTTCGCATTCTCTTCCGCATAGTTCTGCGGGAAGGCGAGCGCGCTCGTGGACGATGCCGGCTTGGCTTGCTTGGGGTCGCTGGCGGCCGATTTGGTCGCGGCCCTGGCCGCGTCATCGAGCAGTTTCTCGACGCGCACCAACACGTCGGCGCCGCGCTTGGTCAAGACCGGCGGCGGACCGGGCTTGGTCTCCAGCACCTTCGGCGCCGCATTGGCCTGCGCGTTGGCGATCCGCTCGGGCGGCAGCTTCTGGCCCATGCCGATGCCGGCGATTTCCCGCACCTCGACGCCCTGATGCGCCGCGAGCATGATGTCGTGCCAGGTCTGCGCCGGCAGCGAGCCGCCGGTCATGCGGTTGGTCGGCGAATAGTCGTCATTGCCGTACCAGACCGCGCAGGTGAAATTGCCGGTGTAGCCGACGAACCAGGCGTCGCGATAGGCATTGGTGGTGCCGGTCTTGCCCGCGGTCGGAATGCCGTCGAGCGCGGCGCGGCGCGCGGTGCCTTCGCTGACGACGTGGCTCATCATGCCAGCCATGTCGGCGGCCACGGAGGCGGGGATCGCCTGGCGCGGCTTCGGCCCGTCGCGGTCCCAGCGCCAGACCGGATCGCCGGCGCCGGTGCGCACTTCCAGCACGGAATGCGGCGTCACCGCCTTGCCGCGGTTGGGGAAAGTCGCATACGCCACCGCGTGCTCGAGCACGGTGACTTCGTCCGAGCCGATCGGCAGCGACGGCGTGTCGGGCAGCGGCGCCTTGAGGCCGAAGCGGCGCGCGACCTCGACGATCTTGGCGCGGCCGATCTTGGCCGGGTTCGGCGCCTTGGGCTGCTCCTTCTGGCCGATCGCGATCGACAGCTTGACCGGCACCACGTTGATCGAACGCGTGATCGCCTGCGTCAGCGTCACCGCGCCGGAATAGGAATGACCATAGTTCTGCGGGCACCAATTGCCGATGCAGACCGGGCCGTCCACCACGATCGAATTCGGCGTGAAGCCGTTGAGGAGCGCGGTGGTGTAGACGTAAGGCTTGAACGACGAGCCCGGCTGGCGATAGGCGTCGGTGGCGCGGTTGAACTGGCTGGCGCCGTAGTCGCGGCCGCCGACCATGGCGCGGATGCCGCCGTCGAGATCGGAGACGACGGTCGCGGCCTGGGTCGCGTGATAGTCGCGGCCGAACTGGCGCAGCTGGTTCTCGACTGCGTCCTCCGCGGCCTTCTGCACATTGGTGTCGATCGCGAGCCGGACCACGAAGACGCGCTCGGTGTAGGATTTCGGGAAGGTGTCGACCAGCTTGCGCATCTCGTCGAAGGCGTAGTCGAGATAGTAATTCGGCGACGCCTCGTAGCGGCGGTCGACCGCGAAGGCGGGATTGCGGCGGGCGCCGAACACCTGGCCCTCGGTCATGAAGCCGGCGTCGACGAGATTGTCGAGCACGACGTTGGCGCGGGCGCGGGCGGCGGGCAGGTTGATGTGGGGCGCGTATTTGGTCGGCGCTTTGAACAGGCCGGCGAGCATCGCGGCCTCGGCGAGCGTCACGTCGCGTGCCGATTTGTTGAAGTAGAAATGTGCGGCGCCGTCGACGCCGAAGGTGCCGCCGCCCATATAAGCGCGGTCGAGATACAGCTTGAGGATCTCGTTCTTGGTCAGGCGCCATTCCAGCCAGACCGCGAGGAAGGCTTCGTTGACCTTGCGCTCGATGGTGCGCTCGTTGCTCAGGAACAGGTTCTTGGCGAGCTGCTGCGTGATCGAGGAGCCGCCCTGGCGGACGCCGCCGGCCTGGGCGTTGGTGACGAGCGCGCGCGCGGTGCCGGCGATGTCGATGCCGAAATGCTCGTAGAAGCGGCGGTCCTCGGTCGCGAGCGTCGCCTTGATCAGCACGTCCGGAAAATCTTCCAGCGGAATCGAATCGTTGTGCTTGATGCCGCGGCTGCCGATCGGGTTGCCGTAGCGGTCGAGGAAGGTCACCGCGAGGTCGGACTTCTTCAGCCAGTCCTCGTCCGCGGTCTCGCGGAAGGCCGGGATGGCGAGGGTCAGCATCACAACCAGGCCGCCGAGGCCGAGGGTCGCAGCCTCCGACAGCGGCTCGATGAACACCCAGCGCTTCCACCGCCCGACATAGAAGCGGTCCATGAAGGTCGAGTAGCGCTCGTAGAGCTCGCGGATGCCCTTGGCCGAGGAGAACAGCGAGGAGTCGATGCGCGCATCGAGATCCAGGAAGAAATTCCGGATCCGGGCCTTCCAATGCGGTGGTATGATCTGGCGCACCTAGAACCCTTGCGGCTTGGTTCGAAAGCGTTCAAGCACCCGGCCGGGGCGGCATCGAGACGTCTTGCGGGAGTGTTGCGGCAAACCCAAGGCGCCCGGCCAGCGACGGTGGGGACTTGCTGTTCCTTCTAGCCGAGCAGGGCCTATAAACCAATGGTCACGCTTGCGATTTTGAACAACAGGCCTAATTGACCCCGGTTCATTACGGGCCTCACGCGGGCGTTGCTTGCAGCCCCAAGGCCGCACGCCCTAGATGGCACCAGCCGTAGCTCTTTCGAACTTTTGTTGAGGCGCATGACCGCAGCTCCCAAACGACCTTCAGGCCAGGAAGGATTCTTCTGGAAAACCAAGACGTTGGAAGAGATGTCGGGGCCCGAATGGGAGAGCCTGTGCGACGGCTGCGGCCGCTGCTGCCTGAACAAGCTCGAGGAAGAGGGCACCGGCGACATCTACTTCACCCATGTCGGCTGCAAGCTGCTCGATGGGGTGACCTGCGGCTGCAAGGATTATGCGAATCGTTCCGACAAGGTTCCGGACTGCGTCCGCCTGACGCCGGCCAATGTCCGTACCCTGAACTGGCTGCCGCCGAGCTGCGGCTACAAGCTCGTCGCGGAAGGCCGCGACCTCTATTGGTGGCATCCGCTGGTGTCAGGCGATCCCGACACTGTGCATGAGGCCGGCGTCTCCGTACGCGGACGGGTCGAAGGCAGCGAGGTGGAGATCCCGGACGATGAGCTCGAGAACCACATCGTGCAATGGCCGGCGCAGCTGCCGAGACGGGCCCGCCTGAAGCGACGTCCGAAGGACTGATCCGCTTGTGAGATCGAGGTCGGGCCGGAGCGGACGCCCAGCCCCTGGCGCAGCATTGATACAATCTGAGATTGTGATATGCTGGCGCCGTTTTACGGCTCATTTTTTTCTCTTGTCTTCTGTTTTCAGTCCCCCACCCGGGGGCGTAAATCTTTGGAGAGCCATATGGCAAAGTCGCAAAAGCAGGCGAAGAAATCTCCCGTGGTCAAAGGTCAGGCCCGGCCATTTTGTCAGAACGGCCCGAGAGTCCCGCCGCAGCTCAGTCCGGCTGTCATGGCCGACCCACTTCGCGCACGTGCGATTCTCTCGAGCCGATCCAAGTGGGTGAACGGCACGGTCCTGCACTACTGCTTTTTCACCTCGGGTCACTTTGAAGTTCCCAGGGCCCAGGCGGACGCAATACGCAAGGCTTTCGCGAAATGGAAGGCGGTAGGCATCGGCCTCGAATTCCAGGAGGTCTCCCAACTCGCTGAAGCCGAAGTGCGAATTGGCTATTCAGTGCCAGACGGATCGTCAGCCTCGCAGGTTGGCAGGGACGTGCTGCAGGTATCCCAGACCGAGCCGACCACCGTGTATGGTTGGGATCTGACCTCGCAATATGGCAGCGGCACTGCGCTGCACGAACTCGGACACGTGCTTGGCATGGAGCACGAGCATCAAAACCCCTTCGCCGGCATCAAGTGGCATGACGAGGCTGTTTACAAGTCGCTGGGCGCCCCGCCCAACAAGTGGAGCCGCTCGACGACGTTTCACAACATCCTGGAGAAGCTCACCCCGCAGCAGGTACAGGGTTCAACATGGGATCCGGATTCCATCATGGAATACGAGTTTGAGCCGGGGTTGATTGCGGAGCCGAAGCCTTACGAGACCAATGGTCTGGTTCCTCCGGGGACGCTCTCCGCCGGAGACAAGCAGTGGATCCGCCGCTGGTATCCGCCGCTACAGCCGGCCTTGACGACGCTTCAGCCCTTCCATCCGGCCGTGGTCGATCTCGCCGCTGGTCAGCAGATGGACTATGCGATCAAACCCAGCGCCTCACGCAAATATACCATCGAGACCAAAGGGCCGTCTGACGCAACGCTGGTCCTGTTCGAGGAGGTCAACGGAACGCCGCGGTTTCTCGTGGGTGACGATGATAGCGGCGAGGATCGAAACGCGAAGATTTCCTACAAATTGTTCGCCGGCCGAAGCTATATCGCCCGGCTGCGACTGGTGCATCCAGGCCCCTCGGGCAAGACGGCACTGATGTTTTCCTAAAGTTGCCCTGGGGCGTCGCAGGGCTGCCGGCAGCGACCGGGGTCCTGCGACTCTCACCTGGGTCCGTACGCCAATCGTCGCGATGGCCCGACTTTGGGATGCACCCATGCGCCGCGGTGCCTGCCTGGGAAGAACTTTGCTGTCTACATTGGAGTGCATAGAACGAATCCTTCGCGGCGTTGCGCCGCCTCATGGCTTCCGATCGAGATGAACAAGTTCGAGCGGCAGAGCAGTTCTGCCGACACCCAGACATTGCCCGACGATATCGCCGAGGAATTGTCCCGCCTTCCGAGCGAGGTCTTGAGCGTCGATGACGCTCCTTCGCTCGCGCCGCCGGCTCCGCTGTCGCAGGACGAGGTCCGCACCATCGTCATCAGCCTGATGCTGACGATGTTCCTGGCCGCACTGGACCAGACCATCGTCGCCACCGCGCTGCCGACCATCGGACGCCAGTTCCACGACGTCTCCAATCTCTCCTGGGTCATCACCGCCTATCTGCTCGCCTCGACCGCGGTCGCGCCGGTGTTCGGCACGCTCAGCGACATCTACGGCCGCCGCGTCATGATCATCATCTCGCTCAGCCTGTTCGTCGCGGGCTCGGTGCTGTGCGCGATCGCACCGAACCTGCCGATGCTGATTCTTGCACGCGGTCTCCAGGGGCTGGGTGGCGGCGGCATCATGCCGGTGGTGCAGACCGTGATCTCCGACGTCGTGAGCCCACGCGAGCGCGGCCAGTACCAAGCCTATTTCTCCAGCGTGTGGATGGTCGGCGGCATTCTCGGCCCGGTCATCGGCGGCGTGTTTGCCGAGCATCTGCATTGGTCGATGATCTTCTGGATCAATGTGCCGCTCGCGGCCGCGGCGATCGCGCTGCTGCTGCCCCGGATGAAAAAGATCCCGGTGTTCCACCGCAAGCGCAAGGTCGACTGGCTCGGCGGCGTGCTGCTGATGGCCTCCGCCGTCGTCTTCATGCTTGTGCTGACCTGGGGCGGCACGCGCTTTCCGTGGCTCTCGCCAACCGTGCTTGCGATGGTGGGCGGCGCGGTCGCACTCGCGGTCACTTTCGTGTGGCATGCGCGCCGCGCCGACGAACCGTTCCTGCCGCTGCCGCTGCTCGGAGGATCGGTTGTGCCGTTCGGGCTGACGGCCGGCGGCTGCGCGCTCGGTGCGATCACGGGCCTCACCGTGCAGCTGCCGCTCTATTACGAGGCGGTCTATCACCTCAGCGCCAGCGAAGCGGGCCTTGCGCTGATTCCGCTCGCGGCGGTCTCGACCGTCGGCGCGGCCGTCGCCGGTCGCACCATGGCGCGCGCCAAGCACTACAAGCGGGTCGCCATCGTCGGAACGTCCTGGGCCGCGCTGTGCGGCCTCGCCCTCACGTTGACGACGTTGCCGCTCTGGGCACTGCTGACACTGATGGCTGCGTTTGCGCTTGGCCTCGGCACTACCTTTCCGGTCTGCGTGGTCTCGGTGCAGAATTCGGTCGCCCGTCCGCAGGTCGGCACCATCACCGGCGCCTTGAACTTCTTCCGCTCGCTGATGTCCTCGTTCACGGTCGCGGCGTTCGCGGCCATCCTGCTCATCGCCCTCGGTGCCGACGTTCCGCTCGCCGGCGAGCATCACGGCGCCGTCAATGCGATCCCCGCCGACGACATGCGGCATGCGTTCCGCTACGTTTTCGGCGCCGCCACCGCGCTGATGGCTGGCGCCGCGCTCTGCTTGATCATGATGGAGGAGCGGCCGCTGGCCGGTCCGTCCACGACGCAACCCGTCGAGATGGCGGAATAAGAACCGCTAGCCGCGGCCTCCGCCCGGAAAGCTGCTGTTTCGCGGCAATCGAATCGTAAATTCCGTGAACGTGCCGGGCTCCGTCGCGACGTCGATGGTGCCGCCGTGCTGCTTGACCACGATATCGTGGCTCATCGACAATCCAAGGCCGGTGCCTTCGCCGGCCGGCTTGGTGGTGAAGAACGGATCGAACATCTTTTCCTTCACCTCGTGCGGAATGCCGGTGCCATTGTCGCGGATGCGGATCTCGATGCTGTCGCCCCGGTCGCGTGTCGCGGCGATCACCACCGGCTCGTAATCGGCGGCGCCGTCATCCGACTTGCGCTTGGCGACCGCGTGGAAGCCATTCGAGATCAGGTTCAGCAGCACCCGGGTGATCTCCTGCGGAAACACTTCCGCTTGCCCGGCCGCCGGATCGAGCTCGCGCTTCAGCGTCACGTCGAACTGCGGCTTCTCGGCGCGGGCGCCGTGATAGGCGAGGTTGAGGCTCTCCTCGACCAGCGCGTTGATGTCGCTCAGCCGATGCTCGCCGCCGCCCTCGCGGGAATGCAGCAGCATGTTCTTGACGATGGAGTCGGCGCGCCTGCCGTGCTGCACGATCTTCGCGAGATTGTCCTTCAGGAGCCCGGTCAGCTCGTCGACCTCGCTGCGGACGTTGTCAGCAAGCGGGACAGGCGCGAGCGCATCATTCAGCTCGTCCGTCAGCTCGGCGGAGAGCGATGCAAAATTGTTGACGAAGTTGAGCGGGTTCTTGATCTCGTGCGCAATCCCGGCCGTGAGCTGGCCGAGCGAGGCCAGCTTCTCGGTTTGCACCAGCCGGTCTTGGGCAGCACGCAAATCATCGAGCGATTTGGCGAGGTCCCGGGTGCGATCCTGCACCTCGTTGAACAGGCGCGTGTTCTCGATGGCGATCACGGCCTGGTCTGCAAAGGTCTTGAGCAGGGCGATCGCCTTGTCCGGGAAGGGACCGGCTTCCGGCCGCGTCACGCCGATGGTGCCGATCGCGACGCCGTCGCGGAGCATCGGGATCACGAGGATGCTGCGATAACCTCGCGTCCGCGCCAGCTCGCGCATGGCGTCGGTGAGGTCGGGCTCGTTCTGCATGTCGCTGCGGAATGCGAACTCTCCGCTTCTTGCCACGCGGCTGTGAATGCCGGACGCCGACAGCGGCGCCGGGAACGAGCTGAGCAGCTCTTCGTTGCCGGCTGCGTTGTCGGTGCTGAAGGCGGCCAGGTGCAGCAGGCCGTCGGTGACGCGCGTGACGGTGGAGGAATGTCCGCCGACCAGGGACTTGGCGCTATCGGAGATCGCCTGAAACACCGGCGTCACATCCGCGGGCGAGGCCGCGATCACCTTGAGGATGTCGGCGGTCGCGGTCTGCCGTTCCAGCGCCTCCCTCGTGGTATTGAACAGGCTGACATTCTTGATCGCGATCACCGCCTGGTCGGCGAAGGTCTGCAGCAGCCGCACATGATGCTCGCCGAATGCGCCGGTCGCGCGTCGCGTGGCGATGATGATTCCGATGGCCTCACCGTCGCTCATCAAGGGCGCGAACAACATGCTGCGGTAGCCGCGGGCGCGCGCGATATCGCGGGCTGCCGGTTCGACCTCGGTGTCGGGCAATTGCGCCGCCGCCCCATTGGCCACGAGCCGGTAGGGCGGGAACTGCGCGAATGGCACCGGGAACGAGGCCTGCAGCACGCGATCGCCGGCCGGATCGGTCGGCGTGAACGCCGCAAGGTGCGCGGCGCCGCCGATGTAGCGCAGCACCGCCGTGGAGAAGCCGCCAATCAGCCGGTTGGCATTGGCGGCGATGGCGTCGAACACCGGCTGTACGTCGGACGGTGAAGCGGCCATCACTTTCAGGATGTCGGCGGTGGCGGTCTGGCGTTCCAGCGTCTCGCGTGTCTCGTTGAACAGGCGCGCGTTCTCGATCGCGATCACCGCCTGGTCGGCAAAGGTCTGGAGCAGCTGGACGAGGTCGGTTGCGAACGCGCCGGGCTCGGCGCGCGTGACGCTGATCATGCCGACCGGCGTCCCCCGGTTCATCAACGGCATGAACAGCACGCTGCGGAAGCCGCGCAGCCGCGCGAGGTTCCGGTTCAGCTCCGGGACCTCCGCGGCTTCGCTATCTGGAAACTGGATCGTCTCGCCGCCACGCACCAGCGCGAAGGTCGGAAAGTCGGCAATCTTGCGCGGGAACGACGCCTTGAGCCCTTCGTCCGCCTCGGGGCTGGTTGGTGTGAACGCCACGAGGTGGAGCTCGTCCTCGATGAACTGAAGCACGGTGGCGGAGAAGCCGCCGAGCAAACGCCGGGAGCTGGACGCAATCGCCTCGAAGACCGGCCGGGCATCGGAGGGAGAGGCCGCGATGGTGCGCAGAATCCCGGCGCTGGCGCTCTGACGATCGCGCGCAATCGCGAGCTCGCTGCGAAGCTGCGCGTTCTCGGCTGTGGCCGCCTGTAACAGGCGCTCAAGTTCCGCGATGTCGTTGGAAGGGGCGGTCATTCGCAATCCGGCTTGATGCTGCGACAAGCGCGGCACCAGGGCGGATTATCACATCTCGTGCGGCCGGAGCCAGCGTCCGCGACGGCGAGTTTTGCTGCCAGAATCCGGCCAGCTTTATGTGCCCGGGCGCGACACCTCGGTCTCCTTGCTGGTGATGAATTCCAGCAGCACGGGAACGCCTTCCTGCGTCTTCTGGATGCCGCGCCTGATCGCGGGGATGATGTCCTCGGGTCTTGTCACCCGCTCGCCATAGCCGCCGAAGGCGCGCGCCATCGCGGCGTAGTCACCGGAAATGTCGGTCGAGCGATATTTCTCGGTCGAGACCGGCATCACCTTCAATTCGATCGCCATCGAAAAATTGTTCAGCAGGATCGACATGATCGGAATGCGCTCGCGCACCGCGGTCTCGAAATCCATGCCGGTGAAGCCGATCGCGGCATCGCCCCAGACATTGATGCAGAGCTTGTCGGGCTTTGCGAGTTTTGCGCCCATGGCCAGCCCAAGACCGTAGCCGAGTTGCGTCGTCTTGCCCCAGCCGAGATAGGTGAGGGGCTCGACCGACTTCCAGAACGGCGAGAGCTGGTCGCGCGGGCTGCCGGCATCGTGGGTGATGATCGTGTTGCCGATGTCGACGGTATGCTGCAGGTCCCACAGCACGCGATAAGGACTCAAGGGCGCATCATTGCTGGTGAGCTTCGGCATCCATTTCGCCAGCCACTCCTTGTGCGAGGCCGCGATCTCTGCGGCGACCGCCGAGGCGTCCCGATCCGCGGTGACGGTCTTGCCGATCTCCTCCAGCAGCGCATCGAGCACGAGCCCGGCATCGCCGACGAGGCCGATCCTGGCTTCGACGTCCTTGTTGAGATGGTTCGGATCGAGTGTGGAGTGGATGATGGTTTTGTCTTTCGGCATCGCGATGCCGAAGCTTGTTTCGGTGAAGGAGCAGCCGATGCCGAAAATGACGTCGGCCTCGGCCAGGAACTTCGGCACGGCGCGCGGCACCGCAAGGCCGCCGGAGCCGAGCGAGAGCGGATGCGTTTCCGGAAAGGACGATTTGCCTCCAAGGCTGGTCGTGACGGGAATGGCGAGCCGTTCGGCCAGCCGTTTCAGTTGCGGCCAGGCCTGCGCGTAATGCACGCCCTGGCCGGCATAGATCACCGCGCGCCTGGCATTCGTGAGGAGGCTGGCGGCTTCCTTCACATGTACGGGGTCGGCGCCGTAGCGCGTGCGCAGCACAGGCGTGTAGTTCAGCGGCTCCGGCACCTCCTCGTTCCACATGTCCGCTGGGATCTCGACGATGACAGGCCCGCCGCGGCCGTTCTTCAGCTTGGTGAAGGCGCGACGAAAAATGTTGGCGACCTCGGCGGCAAGGATGATCGGTTCGGACGATTTCGAAAACGCCTTCATCGCCTCGCTGGAATTGAAGTTCGGCTCGATATGCGCAAGCCTGCGCTGATAGCCCATCGGCAGCACCAGCACGGGAACGGATTCGCCGTAGCATTGCGCGACGCCGCCCATCGCGTTCTCCGCGCCGGGCCCATGCTGCATGCAGAACGCGCCGATCGAGCGTCCCGATGTCACCCGCGAGATCGCATCCGCCATGTGAATGCCGACGCGCTCCTGCCGCACCATCACCGGCCGGATATCGGCCTTCGCCGCATGCTCGATCAGATGGTTGACCGGATAGCCGCAGAGGATCTCGATCCCCTCGCGCTTCATGATTTCCGCAATCGCGGTGCCGAGCTTCATGGCGTCTCTCTCCCTGGGCGGGCCGGTTGCTCCGGCTGATTGGGGAGAGAGGATCAGGAAATTGGCGGAGGGTAAAGCGTGAGCGCGTGAGAGCTGCGGTAGGTCAGCTATGCAGCGAGCTGCCGTAGCCCGGATGGAGCGCAGCGCAATCCGGGCCGTTCCACCCGGATAGACCGGTGACCAATTTCGCCGCGCTCGATCCGCTACGACCGCTACTTGCAGCTTTGGCAGATCCTCAGCTTGCGTTTCAACGCCTCGTCTTCTTGATCGATCAATTGCTCAGCGGCGCCTTTAGCACCCGGGTCGGCCCTGGAGCCCGTCGCCGTGCGTGATCTCACAGGCGGGACCACCTGGGTCGAGGCGTCATTGTCGTCGCCGGTGCCTACGCTGAAGCCATCGTAGTCGGCGGCTGGGTTCGGCGCCGATGGAAGCCCGCCGATCACCGGCGGCGAAGCTCCTCTGATGGATGCTGCCGGCGGAGGTCTGGAATTTTTGGCGCCCGCGTGCGGCGGCGATCCATTGGGCGGAGAAAGCGAAACCGGCGGTGCGGCCGAAGTCTGTCCTCTCGCGCCGTCCTGCGACCAGACGCCGACAAAGACGAGGCTGAAAGCCAGGAGCATCACGCTTCTCATCCGCATCCTTGCAGCTGTGGTTGGTCGATTGACAGTATGAAGGGTATCAGGACCCGCATGGTCGTCAAAGCGCCGCAGCCCGGATTTCGCAGCTGGGAGTATGGTTCACAAAGCGTGACCGGCCCGCCGCGCGCTCCCCAGCCGCCGTGAACGTCAAAGAGGAATTTAACGCTTGCGCCCTAACTTGCGCTCGCCATGAGTGACCAGGTCGTCCACAGCGAGGTTCAACCGTTTTCGGCGCGTGCGGCGCTTCCCTGGCTGGTGAGCCTTGGCGTCTATGTCCTGCTGCTGATCCTAGGACCGCGGCTGCTCAATGATCCCGACACCTATTCGCACATCGAGGTCGGGCGCTGGATCATCGCGCACGGCACGCTGCCGGCGAGCGACCCATTTTCTTTTTCGAGGCACGGCGCCCCCTGGATCACCTTCGAATGGCTCTCGGAGATCATCTATGCCGGAGCCTACGCGCTTGCCGGCTGGCAGGGCGTCCTCGTCGTCGCCGCCGCGGCGATAGCGCTCGCGTTCGGCCTGTTCACGTTCTTCCTGCTGCGCGAGCTTTCGCCGGCCCAGACGCTGCTCATGGTGATCGCGGCCGTGATCCTGTTGGCGCCGCATATGCTGGCGCGGCCACATGTGCTGGTGCTGCCGTTGATGGTGACCTGGGCGGCTGCCCTGGTACGCTGCATGGATCGTGGAGGGCCTCCGCCGTATTGGGCCCTTCCGCTGCTGGTCGTGTGGGCCAATCTGCACGGCAGTGTGGTGCTGGCGCTTGGACTGATCGGCCCTGCGGGGCTCGAGGCGCTGCTGCGCGAGAAGCGCAGCGAATGGCCGCGCGTATTCCTGCGGTGGCTGCCATTCACCGCGCTTGCGGTCGCTGCGTCCTGCCTGACCCCCTACGGGCCGGAACCGCTGCTGATGCCGCTGACTACACTCGGCCTGGGCCCCGCGCTCGGTTGGATCGCGGAATGGCGGCCGCAGGATTTCAGCCACATAGGTATCTTCGAGTTGCTGCTGCTGGCCGGCATCTTCGCGCTCTCGCGTGGCGTGACGCTGCCGGTCGTGCGCACCTTGGTCGTGATCGGCTTGCTGCATTTCGCGCTGGCTCAGATCCGCAATGCGGATCTGCTGGCCATGCTGGCGCCGCTCTATCTGGCGGCTCCGCTGGGGCGGACGTTCGGCGGATCGATTGCGGAAGATGCTGCCGGCTCGTCACGCGGCCTGAACCTGGCCGTGCTGGGTGTGTTGATCGCGGTGAGCGGGGCGACGCTGGCCCGTGACATACGGCCGGCTCCTGCCATTACCCCTCAGGCTGCCATCCCTGAAGCCAAGCTCGCCACGGCGGGGCACGTACTCAACGATTATTCCTTCGGCGGCTATTTGATCTTTGCCGGCATTCCCACCTTTATCGACGGTCGCGGTGAACTGTACGGGGGAGCGTTGATCAACCGCTACAATCGCGCCCTGGCGCTGGTCGATCTCGGCGACTTTCTCAAGTTGCTCGACGAATACAATATCGGCGCGACGCTGCTCGCGCCGGGGACGCCGGCGATAGCGATGCTGGACCGGCTGCCCCAATGGCAGCGCGTCTACAGCGATGACGTGGCGGTCGTGCACAAGCGGCGAGATATGCCGCAAAGATAGATCAAGCGGTCCCGAAGGCGGCGTATTGGCCGCCAAGCGGCACGCCGCTCAGGGTCGCTTCGAGGCGCCGCGCGGGCTTGGTGTCCCAGGGCAGCAGCAGGAAATGGCGCGCACCGATCTCGCGCAAGCCGCCGGCAGCCATCAATTTTCGGGCTTTACCGGCCCCGAGCAAGACGGCGTCCCGGTCGAACTCACAACGCGCGACGGCAAGGCGCGTCAGCGGGTTGTATGGATTGTGCTCGATGACGCAGACGAGTCCCCCAGGGCGGGTCACGCGCCGCATCTCCGTGATGAATTGCGCCCACTCGGCCGGCACGACGTGATGCATCACGCAGACGGCCGTGACCAGATCGAAGCTGGCATCGTCGAAAGGAAAGGTGCGGCCGTCAAACTCACGGTAGTCGACCCTGCCATTGTCAGCGCGTGCCTGCGCCAGGCTGGCCGAAGAAACGTCGATGCCGCTCAAGCGGCCGACCATGCCGTGCAGCAGCGGATGAAGGCTGCCGACGCCGCAGCCGACGTCCAGCATGTCGGGCCTCTCCGTGTCGAGCCGCTGCGAGATCAGATTGCCCAGGAGATCGGCCTTGGCGCGCATGAAGAAATGATGCGGCAAACCGGAGAAGTCGATCGAGGATTGGACCACGTCACGGTAGTTGTCGTGATAACCGTCGAAGAGCTCGGTCATGCGCTGGATCACTCGTGGACGGCGTGAATCGCAGGCGCGGCCGTCGCCTCGTTGCGCTCGAAGCCGGCGCGTGTCTGCACCACGTAGAGCGGACGCCGTTTCACCTCGGCATGGATGCGACCGACGTAAAGCCCCACGATGCCCGTCATCAGCATGTTCATTCCACACAGCAGGGACACGACGACGATCGTCGAGGACCAGCCGGTCACGAGATGACTGTCGTTGCTGAGCCACAACACGATCACCCAGCCGCCATAGAGCAGTGCCAGACCCGAGACCGTCAATCCGCACCAGATCGCGAGGCGCAAGGGCAGATCGGAAAAGCCGAGCGCGGCGTTCGTCGCGAGCCGCACCATCTTGAACAGCGGATATTTGGTCTCGCCCGCCGCGCGCTCGAGGCGGTGGAAGGTGACCTCGGCCTGCCGGAAGCCGAGCCAGGCGATCATGCCGCGTACGAAGCGGTCCTGCTCCGGCATCTGCCGAAGCGCGTCGAGCACCTTGCGATCGATCAGGCGGAAGTCGCCGACATCGGCGGGGATGCCGACCGAGGACATCCTGCCGAGAAGCCGGTAGAACAGATGCGCGGTCGCGCGCTTGAATCGGCTTTCGCCGTCGCGCGACAGGCGGCGGGCGTGGACGATGTCGTTGCCTTCCTGCCATTTTGCGATCAATTGCTCGATCACTTCGGGCGGATCCTGCAAATCGGCATCCATGACGATGATCGCATCACCCTGCGCGGCGTCCATGCCGGCGGTGATGGCGATCTGATGCCCGAAATTTCGCGACAGGCCGATATAGCGAAAGCGCGGGTCGCGCGTGGCGAGCGCCTGTAGCACGATCGAGCTGGAATCACTGCTGCCGTCGTCGACTAAGATTGCTTCTGCCGGCCCGTCGAGCCGGGACAAGACCAGGTCGAGCCTGCGCAGCAGCACCGGCAACACGGCTTCCTCGTTGAACACGGGGATGACGAGGCTGTAGCGGATCGACTGGAAATTGGCCGCCATGCGAGAGAGTCCAACTCGTTGCAGGAGCGGAAGTCTATGCCGGTGGTGGTTAAGGTCGCCTTGCCACAACCATTAAGGATATGGGGCGCCGTGGCCGCTTCCAATGAGGCGGGTGCGGATGGTGATACCCAATTAACCACGCTGGGCAGCGGCGGCTTTGGTCTAGGACTTGCGGCCTAGGACTTGCGGCGGATCTTGTAGAGAACAAATCGCTCCGAGGTGTCCAACGCTTCCAGCAGATCCGGCAGCGGGTTCGCGACCTTCGGCCCGAGGACGTAGAGATAGTCGTAATCCTGGTGCCAGGTGCTGACGAACGGCGGAACGCCAGCCGGCGGCCCGCTTGCCGCAATCGCCGCAAGCACGCCGAGCGGCACCGGGCCCCCGTAGGGAATGGCAAGACGGCGCACGTCCTCGCGGGCTCGCACGGGCTGCTTGCCCGCTTCCGTGAAGAGATTGGGCACGAACGCGCTGGCATAGTGCACGGCGAGCGTCGGCGCATAATACATCGGATATGAGGTGAGGTCGGCGAAGGGCGGGTCTCCATTGTCGTCCGTGCTGGCGACCAGGATGCGCGAGCCGCGATCGATCTTGTGGAACGACTGGACCATGGCCGCATAGTCGGTGCGGTAAGGCAGCCACACCGCCAGCACGACGGCGAGGTTGATCAGTATGACGCTACTGATCGCGGCGAGCGCCGCCATTCTCCACGCCCGGCTGGGCAGCGTCAGCGAGCAGAAGGCCGGCAGGATCAGAGCCGCAGCGGGAATCACGCGCAGGTCGACGAACGAGGTTCCGAACAGCTTCGAGGGAATGACGACATAGAGCAGAGCGAAGCCGATCGCGAGCCAGATTCCGGCTGCTTCGAGCTTGAGGACACCGCGCCTTGCGGCGAAGAACAGCGAGATCATCAGCGTCAGTCCGGTCGCCGCCGCGACCGTCAAATTGTAGCCGTTCATGATGCGCAACGGCCAGATCGGCTTGAATCCGAAGAACCAGTTCGTTCCTTCGCTTCCGATCGATCCCGCCGTCATGCGCATGATCCCAAACAGGGCAAGTGCCGGTATGGCCAACGCGGCGAGCCGCGCGGCGGCGACACCGTACGATGTTCGCCCATGGCGGATGCGCGAGAGCTCGTAAAGGCCGAGCGTCGCGCCGTAAATGCCGAGGGAGAAGAAATGCGCCGCAAACAGCGCAGCGACGAAGACCATGTTGACGACGAAACGCAGTGGCCATGGGCGTTCCGCGAGCATCAGATAGAGCGCGATGCCGCAGAGAGCGAGGCCCAGTCCGAACTCGAAATTCACGAAGCCCCAGCTGAACGGCAGACAGTAAAGGAAAGCGAGCGCCGCAAAGCCGGCGAGATGGACCCGTCCCTTCCGGGCCCATTCGAGCAAAAGCGCGCCTCCGACGATCAGCAATTGGCTCAGGAGCAGAAACAGCCGCGTGGCGTTCTCGACGCTGATCAGCCGCGCCATTTGCGGGACCAGCAGATCCATTCCAAGGTTGGGATAGAATGCCCAGGCCACTTCGTAATGCGGATTGGCGTTGGGCGTGCCGTTCTGGCTCAGAATATACATCCGGGCGAGGTGATTGGGATAGTCGACCATCGCGGGGATAGGGGTCAGCAGCACCGGAAGAAACGACAGGGCCGCCAGGACAGCAAGAACGGTGATCGCCACCGATCGGTCCGAGCCAAGGCGAGCCCGGATTGTCGAGGTCGGCTTGTCGGAAGGAATCATGTCATCGGGCCGCTGGAGTTTGAGCTTACGCTCTACGACGGCGCAACCGCACGACACAACGCCATAATGCGAACTTCGCGAAAATCAGGCTGGGGTCGCCGCCGCATCGGAAGGAGGAGTCCGTCATCCGGCGTGCCGCACGCGGACTCGTGCTGATGAGATTGCGGCGCGCCGGCTATGCCGGCTACTTCACCGCCGCGCTGATCGAGTTGAATTTGCCGCTCAGGAGTGCGCCGCCCGTGTTGTTCACGGCCGTGATGATCGCGAGCGCGATGCCCGTGGCGATCAGACAATACTCGATGGCGGTGGCACCATTTTCATTGGCAAGAAATGACTTGAGCAAAGTCATCGTCAACTCCTGTTCATCCGTCCAACCTAGGCTGGTGCCGTTTTCGGAATGGTAAATTGATTCACTAATTTTTCGCGGGCGCGTCAAAACGCAGCTGGGTGGTCCTCACCTGCCGTCTGATATGGTGTCATCGATTGACTTAAGGTTTCGTCACCCAATTCGGACGCATTTGGCGATGTCGTCATCCCGTCTCAGGACGAGATCTGACGTTCCGGCGCGATCTTGCCGGGGCGTTTCAGCACCGCTGCCACGCGTCCGACCAGATAGCTCACCGCGCACGGCTGCGCCCGCGCGGAGCTGCCGGCGAGGCTTTCTTCCTCGGCCGCGTCGTTGACGATGCCGATGTAGTTCTTTCTGGCGTCCTGCTGCTGCACGAGCCTGCAAATCCCGGGTTCAATCGAGGGGCGACCATGCTGCGCTGAGCGAGAAGCGTCGGTTAATTTTGTCTTCCGTAGGATTACGTGCCGCCCCCGCGACTGCGGGCAGACGCTGAAAGCGCGGGCTTGGCTTAACGGATTGTTGAGCCTGTTCTCGACCGGGGTGCAAAGCTCAGTCGCGCCGAGCGTCCGCATTCAGCGCCCGCAACACCGCGATGCGGGCGAACATCGTCCAGCCGCCGCCGGTCTCGGCCGCGTTGATCAGGGTTTCGATCGCGGTCTGCCAGTGGCTGGCATGCTGCGTATCCTCGGGCAGTCGCATGATGTGATCGGCAGCTTCTTGCAGCGTCCGGAGCTTGCGCCCGCCATGTAACGAAATGGGGTCGTCGAACGCGGTCGACCAGGGCATGTCAGGTCGGCCGATCGACGAGGGGAGGCATCACGGCGTCGTCGCTGTGCGATGGTTCTAGCCGGCCTTCTTCGCCCGCGCCGGCGCGCGCACTGGCTTGTCGGCCTTCTTGGGAGCGGCTTTCGCAGCGGCGTCCTTGCCGCCCTTGCCGGCGATCGGCAGCAGCATCTCGCGCTGGCCTTCGACGCGTTTCTTCGGCTTCTTGCCCTTGACGACGTCCTTGCTCGCGTCCTTGGCCACCTTCGCCGCGGGGCTTGCGTCCTTCTCGTTCGCGATGCTCTTCTTCAGCGCGTCCATGAGGTTGATGACGTTGCCGCCGGTCTTGGGCGCGGCCTTTGCTGCGATGGGCGCGCCGCTGCGCTTCTTGTTGATGAGGTCGATCAGCGCGGTCTCGTAATGGTCCTCGAACAGCTCGGGCTCGAACGCGCCGGACTTCTTCTCGACGATGTGCTTAGCAAGGTCGAGCATGTCCTTGGTCAGCTTCACGTCCTGGATGTCGTCGAAATAGTCCTTCTCGCCGCGCACCTCATAGGGGTAGCGCAGCAGCGTCCCCATCAGGCCGCTCCCGAGCGGCTCCAGCGCGATGATGTGCTCGCGGTTGGTCAGCACCACGCGGCCGATCGCGACCTTGTCCATGCTCCGGATCGTCTCGCGGATCACCGCAAAGGCGTCATGGCCGACCTTGCCATCGGGCACGAGATAATAGGGGCGGATCAGATAGCGGCTGTCGATGTCGGTCTTCGGTACGAACTCGTCGATCTCGATCGTGTGGGTGGAGTCCAGCGCGATGTCGTCGAGCTCGTCCTTGGTGACCTCGATATAGGTGTCGGTGTCGACCTTGTAGCCCTTGACGATGTCCTCCGAGGTCACCTCGTCACCGGTCTCGGCGTCGACCTTGAGGTACTTGATCCGGTGGCCGGTCTTGCGGTTGATCTGGTTGAACGAGACCTTCTCGGTATCCGAAGTGGCCGGATAGAGCGCGACCGGGCAGGTCACGAGCGACAAACGCAGAAAACCCTTCCAATTGGCGCGGGGGGCCATGGGCTACTCCAAACGCAACGGGGACAGAAGACGAAGATACCATCGGGGAACAACGAATCATAGCAAGGCGGATCGCTGAATCTTGCAACTGCGTTAACCGGCCGCCCGGTGCGCGGTTGCAACCTGATCAGGCCGCAAAGGCCGGAACATCATATCCCATCATGCGTTGGCACGAGACATTCCGCCGCGAGCAGTCGCGGCCATCCGACGCGACAGTCAGAATTGAGGTCACCATGGCAACCACGCGAGACCAACGTCAGATCGTGGAAACTCCGACCGAGGCGCGCCAGGGCGAGCCTGGGCCGTCGGTGGCGGCGCTGCTCGCCATATCCACCGGGCTTGCGATCCTGATCCTCGCGGTCATCTGGTTCGTGTTCTTCCGGACCTGATCGGCAGATCGAGCGGACGGTTCGCACCTTCCGACTCGCCGCGTAACGCGGCACATTGCGCCCGCCAGGCCGCCGGTTCGTCCGGTGGCCTGGCGGGCGCAATGCGTTTTGCGCGAACAGGTCGGATATGACCAAAAAGTAACGCGGCCGGTTCCCCGTGTTCATATCCAGTTCACGCCGGAATTGCTCATCTGTGCGGGTGTTCATGCGGCCTAATTCTGGAGAGAAGCGTGCGCCTGCTCGTCGTTGAGGACGACCCCGATCTCAATCGCCAGCTTACCAAAGCGCTGACCGACGCCGGCTATGTCGTCGATCGCGCCTTCGACGGGGAGGAGGGGCATTATCTCGGTGACAACGAGCCCTACGATGCCGTGGTGCTCGACATCGGCCTGCCGAAGAAGGACGGCATCTCGGTCCTGGAAGCCTGGCGGCGCAACGGCCGCACCATGCCGGTCCTCATCCTCACCGCGCGCGACCGCTGGAGCGACAAGGTCCAGGGCTTTGATGCCGGCGCCGACGACTACGTCGCAAAGCCGTTCCACCTGGAGGAGGTGCTGGCGCGCATCCGCGCGCTGCTGCGCCGCTCCACCGGCCATGCCCAAAGCGAGCTGAGCTGCGGACCCGTCACGCTCGATACCAGGACCGGCCGGGTCAGCGTATCGGGCAATCCCATCAAGATGACGTCGCACGAATATCGGCTTCTGGCCTACCTGATGCATCATTCGGGGCGCGTCGTGTCCCGCACCGAGCTGGTCGAGCATCTCTACGACCAGGACTTCGACCGCGACTCCAACACCATCGAGGTCTTCGTCGGCCGCATCCGCAAGAAGCTCGACGTCGACATCATCCAGACTGTCCGCGGCCTCGGCTATCTCCTGACCCCGCCGCCCCCCGGCGCATGAATCGTGGTCTCTCGAACGGTCTTGTCTAGACGTATCTTGGCTTGACGGGCGGCCCGGCAGAGGCCTTGTTCGGGTCATGAGTTCCGACGCCATGCCACCCCGCGCCTCCGGGATCATTCCGATGCCCGCCAGCTCGCTCGCGAACCGCCTGTTCCTGTCGGCGACCGCGTGGCTCGTGGTGATCCTGGCCATCACCGGCGTAGTGCTGTCGTCGGTCTACAAGAACGCCACCGAGCGCGCCTTCGATCGCCGGCTCAATCTCTATCTCCGCACACTGATCGCCGAGGTTGCCACCCCCGACGAGCCCCCGGACCGCCAGTTCCAGTCGCTCGGCGAGCCTCTGTTCGAACTGCCGTTGTCCGGCTGGTACTGGCAGATCACGCGGACCGACACCGAAAAGCCGGAGGTGCGCTCGTCGCGCTCGCTCTGGGACAAGAAGCTGCCGAAGCTTGAAGAGCAGGGCACCGAGCTTACCGCCGCCGGCATCCGGATCGCTTATGTCGACGGTCCCGAGGGACAGAACCTGCGCATGGTGGAGCGGCCGGTCGATCTCGGCGCGGACGGCAAATTTCTCGTCAGTGTCGCCGGCGACGACACCGAGATTTTCGACGAGACGCGCAGTTTCGACTACTATCTCGGCGGCACCTTCACCGCGCTCGGCATCGTGTTGCTGCTGACAACCGTGTTCCAGGTCCGCTTCGGTCTCGCGCCGCTCAAGCGCATCTCCGAATCCATCGCCGACATCCGGTCCGGGAGGGCCGAGCGGCTCGAGGGCGAGTTCCCGGTCGAGATCGCGCCGCTGGCGCGTGAGACCAACGCGCTGATCGACGCCAATCGCGAGATCGTCGAGCGCGCCCGCACCCATGTCGGCAACCTTGCCCACGCCATCAAGACGCCGCTCTCGGTCATCGTGAACGAGGCTGGCGCGCATGCCGCCGATCCGTTCGCGGCAAAGGTGATGGAGCAGGCCGACGTGATGCGCGACCAGGTCGCCCATCACCTTGAGCGCGCGCGCATCGCGGCGCGGGTCTCGGTCGTCGCGACGGTGACGGAGGTTGCACCGGCCATCGAGGCATTGCGGCGGACCATGGAGAAGATCCACCGCGGCCGCGGCGTCGTGGTCGAGGCCGAGGCCGATCCGTCGGCGAAATTTCGCGGCGAGCGGCAGGATCTGGAGGAGATGGTCGGCAATCTCGTCGACAACGCCTGCAAATGGGCGGCCTCGCGGGTCTTCATCGAAGTTCTGGTGGAGGCGCCGCATCAGGCGAGCGCCGGTCCGCGGCTGCATATCATCGTCGACGACGACGGCCGCGGCCTATCGGAGGCCGAGCGTACCCAGGTCTCACGGCGCGGCCAGCGGCTCGACGAGTCCAAGCCCGGATCGGGGCTGGGGCTGTCGATCGTGACCGAGCTCGCTGCGCTCTACGGCGGCAGCCTCTCACTCGGCCGCGCGCCGACCGGGGGCCTGCGGGCGGAGCTGGTCCTCCCCGGAATATAATCCCTTGTTCCGACGCGACTATTTGACCTGCAGCAGCACACCGATCCGGACCAAACCAGGGGTATTCGGAGCGACTTCCTAAACGGCTTCTTAAGCGGCCCCACCTATGATCGAGCAGGACGGATCCCACGTCCGCCATTTTACCGTTCATTACCCGGACGCATGAGCCAGACATCGATCGAGCGGCTGAGGGAATATCTCGCGCAGCTCCCGCCGCAGGCGCAGGCACTGCTGATGCGGGAGTTCGAGCGCGCGCTCGAGCGCGGCCAGGACACGGCAGTGGCGACTCTCGTGCTCGACCAGCTGCGCAAGATTGTCCGCAAGACGGAAGCCGAGGAAGCAACACCGCCGCGCACGGACGATCTGTCGCGGCTACTGTTCCAGGTGCTGGAACCCTTCCTGGTCGAGGCAGGCGCCCCGATCCGGGCCGGGCAGATCCGCCGCTCCTCGCTGGCTCCGATCTGGCAATGGCTCGGCCGCGACGGTGCTCCGGCCAAGCTGAGCGAATTCGAGGCGGCGCTGGCGCGCATGCCGGCCGACAGCGCAGGGCAGGTCGAAGCGCTGGCCTCGAAGCTCCAGGCGGTCGCCGCGGATGCCATCTTCGAGCTGACGGGGCCGGGCGGGGGTGACAAATCGCGTGCGCTCGCACGCGTTGGTCCGCCCAACGTGATCGAGGATCTCTATTCGACCGGGGCGGTGCTCGCGGTCCGCGACGCCATCGCCACCTTGAACGAGAAGCTGCCGCGCTCTTTGCGCGCCTTCGGCGATGCTCAGATCGCCTCGGTGACTGCCGCGCTCAACATTCCCGTCCTCCAGACGCCGCAGATGCTGCCCTTCGCGCTCTCCATCGTCGTGCAGCGGATGACCGCGCCGTGGCAGATCATCCGCCTCGCCATCAAGATTGCCGCGTCCGACGACGAGATCCGTGTTGCGGCAACGCCCTATGGCGTTGCCGTCACGATGGCGCTGCATGATCTGTCTTGCGTGGCCGCCATCCTGCGCATGGACATCAAGCGCGGCCATTTCGACAATGTCGCCGGCAATCTCAAGACGCTGCACGACGGCGTCCGCGGCCTGCGTACCGAGCTCGACCTGCGCAACGATTCCGCTTGGGGCAAGCAGTTGACCTCGATCCGGGCCGACATCTCCAACGCGCTGCAATCCGAGATCGACAGTGTTCCCGGCCGCGTCCGCCGCATCCTGCGCCAGCGCGCCGAGAAGGACATTCCGCCGGGCGCGCGGATCGACAGCACCGAGGTCGAGGAAGCCGTGGCGCTGATCGATTTCGTCGCGACCTGTCGCAACTATGCGAGCGAGCTTGCGATCAACGAGGTGACACTGCGCACCTATTCCGACCTCCAGCAATATGTCGAGCGTTCAACCGAGCAGCTGGTGCAGTCGCTGCGCGGCGCCGATCACAAGGTCCGCACCTATCGGCAGCAGCAGGTGCAGGCCGCGATCCGCTTCTGCCAGGTGCTGTTCGGCGATGATTATGCCTCGCTGATGAGCCGCGCCGCGGAGAACGCGGCCACGGGCGAGCGCAAATCGTCGCGCGCGAGCTGATCCAGGCGCATATTTCAGTAGTCACAATTTCAGGTTGACGGTGCCGATGTCGGGCCCTACGGTCGCCGTGCAAATGTTGATATTTCTATCTGTGGGCGCATGAAATCCGTTATCAGTTCCATCGAAATTGAAAATCGCGTCGTCGTTGCCAAATATCAAAGGCTGATGGTCGGCGCGAAGGTGGTGCTGGTCGAAAAGGCAAGCGGTCGGCAGCTTCCTGAGACCGTCACCAGGGTTGCATCGCCCGTTCCGGTCGGGGCGTTGCGCATCAGATTGCCCGACGCTATCGAGCCGGGAACATACTTCCTGAAGGCCTTCAACGGGCATGGCGAGGACGCCGCCCAAAGCGCGGACTTCGAGATCAGCTAAGCCGTTGGATTTCCACCATTTCGGGACCGTGCGCGGTCGCGCCGAATTGACAATTGTCAATTGCCGCATCGTCCGGCCGTGGTGTAAAGCCACCTGTGGGCGCGGCTTGCGCGCTGCCGGAAGCTTGCCAGATGACGCTATGGTTCGTGTTCGCGCTGATGACGGTCGCGGCGATCTTCGCCGTGCTTTTGCCGCTCGGCCGTAGCGGACGCACGCAAAATCAGGGCAGCGAGGTCGCGGTCTACAAGGACCAACTCGCCGAGATCGAGCGTGATCTTGCCGCAGGGCTGATCGCAGCGCCCGAAGCTGAGGCCGCGCGCGTCGAGGTCAGCCGCAGGCTGCTCGCCGCAGCCGGCAGCGAGCCCGCAACGGCGCCGAAATCCAGCCTCAAATGGCGCCGCGCGGCGGCCGTGTTGGCGCTTGCCGGCCTGCCGCTGGTTGCGATCAGCGTCTACGTGCCGCTCGGCTCGCCCAGGCTTCAGGACTTTCCATTGGCGCAGCGGGAGCGCGGATCCGGGTCCGGCATGGCGCAGTCGCTCGAGAATCTGGTCGTCCAGGTCGAGCAACATCTGGAAAAGAATCCGACCGACGGGCGCGGCTGGAACGTGATCGCGCCCGTGCTGGAGCGGCTTGGCCGCTTCGACGACGCCGTGCGCGCCTATCGCAACTCGCTCACCTACAACGGCGAGAGCGCGGAGCGCCGGTCCGATCTCGGCGAAGCGATCTCGGCCGCCGCCGGCGGCGTCGTGACCGCCGAGGCCAAGACCGAGTTCGAGCGCGCGCGGGCGCTCAGCGCCGACGACCCTAAGGCGAACTATTTTCTCGGTCTCGCCGCCGAGCAGGACGGCCGCAAGGACGATGCCGCCAATATCTGGCGCGCGCTGCTGGCGAAAGCGCCGGCGGATGCGCCGTGGCGCCCTCTGGTGCAGACCTCGCTCGCCCGGGTCGGCGGCGGTGGCGCGACGATGCCGGCGCTGTCGGATGAAACCCTCGCAGCTTCCAAGGACATGAAAGAGGGCGATCGCAACGCGATGGTTCGCGGCATGGTCGAGCGGCTCGCCACGCGCCTCAAGCAGAACGGCGACGACGTCGAGGGTTGGCTGCGCCTGGTGCGCGCCTATCTCGTGATGGGGGATCGCGACAAGGCGGTGGGGGCATCGACCGATGCCCGCCAGGCAGTTGCCAACGATGCAGCGCGGTTGCGCCAGCTCGATGAAGGCCTCAAGACACTCGGGCTCGACGGATGACGATGTCACGACGAGACGGGCAGGGAATGGATACGCCATGACGCGCAAGCAGCGACGTATGACCATCATCGGCGGCTCGCTTGCCGTGCTCGCGCTCGCGGCCGGGCTGGTGCTCAACGCACTGCGCGACTCCATCGTGTTCTTCTCGACCCCGACCATGGTCGCCGAGAAGCACGTCGCGCCCGGCAAGCGGTTTCGCCTCGGCGGCCTGGTGCAGCCCGGCTCGCTCCAGCGCGGCGACAATCTCGCAGTGACCTTCGAGGTCGCCGACGGCGGCGCCAAGCTTCCGGTCGCCTTCAAGGGCATTTTGCCTGATCTGTTCCGCGAAGGGCAGGGCGTCGTCGCCGAAGGCGCGCTCGACGCCGATGGCGTGTTCAAGGCCGACACGGTGCTCGCCAAGCACGACGAAACCTACATGCCCAAGGACGTTGCCGATGCCCTGAAGAAGCAGGGGCACTGGAAGGATGACTACGGCGCCAAGGCTTCCGATGGCGTCAAGGCTTCAGATAGCGTCAAGCCTGGGGCCACGACTGCGCAGGGCAATCCGCAGGGAGCAATTCGGTGATCGCGGAGTCAGGACATTACGCGCTGGTGCTGGCGCTCGGACTGGCACTGATCCAGTCCATCGTGCCCCTGATCGGCGCGCGGCTGCGCGATGACGCGCTGATGAATGTAGCGCGCTCCACTGCGCTGGCGCAGCTTCTGTTCGTCGGTGCGTCGTTCATCGCATTGGTGATGCTGCACGTAGAGTCGGATTTCTCGGTTGCCAACGTCTACGAGAATTCCCACTCCATGAAGCCGCTGCTCTACAAGATCACCGGCGTGTGGGGAAACCATGAAGGTTCGATGCTGTTGTGGGTGTCGATCCTCGCGCTGTTCGGCGGATTGGTCGCGGCCTTCGGCAATAATCTGCCGCTGTCGCTGCGCGCGCATGTGCTGGCCGTACAGGCGTGGATCGCCAGCGCCTTCTATCTCTTCATCCTGGTGACCTCCAACCCGTTCCTGCGCATCGCCAACCCGCCGATCGAGGGACGCGATCTCAATCCGGTGCTTCAGGACATCGGTCTCGCCGTGCATCCGCCAATGCTCTATCTCGGCTATGTCGGCTTCTCGATCTCGTTCTCCTTCGCGATCGCGGCGTTGCTGGAGGGGCGGATCGATGCCGCGTGGGCGCGCTGGGTGCGGCCGTGGACACTGGTTGCCTGGATCTTCCTGACCCTCGGTATCGCCATGGGCTCGTACTGGGCCTATTACGAACTGGGCTGGGGCGGCTGGTGGTTCTGGGACCCGGTCGAGAACGCCTCGCTGATGCCGTGGCTTGCCGGCACCGCACTGCTGCATTCGGCTCTGGTGATGGAGAAGCGCAACGCGCTGAAGGTCTGGACCATCCTCTTGTCGATCCTGACCTTCTCGCTATCGCTGCTCGGGACCTTCCTGGTGCGCTCGGGGGTCATCACCTCGGTGCATGCCTTCGCGACCGATCCAACCCGCGGCGTGTTCATTCTCCTGATTCTCTGCCTGTTCATCGGGGGCAGCCTGTCGCTGTTCGCGGGGCGCGCGACGTCGTTGAAGCAGGGCGGCTTGTTTGCGCCGATCTCGCGCGAAGGTGCGCTGGTGCTGAACAATTTGCTGCTCACGGTCGCCTGCGCGGTGGTGCTGTTCGGCACGCTCTATCCGCTGGCGATGGAGATGCTCGCCGATTTCAAGATGTCGGTCGGTGCTCCCTTCTACAATCTCACCTTCGCCCCGCTGTTCACGCTGTTGCTGCTCGCCGTGCCGTTCGGTCCGATGCTGGCATGGAAACGCGGCGATCTGCTTGGCGTTACGCAACGGCTGCTCGCGGCCGGCGTTGCCGGGCTTGTCGCCGTTGCCATGGTCTGGGGCTGGGCGCGCGGCGGCAGCGCGCTGGCGCCATTGGCAATCGGACTTGGCGTCTTCGTCATTGCCGGCGCCGCGACGGATCTGGCCGAACGAACCGGCTTGTTCCGCCTGCCGTTCGCGACGACGCTGCATCGTGCCCGCGGTTTGCCGCGCTCGGCCTGGGGCTCGGTATTTGCGCATGCCGGCCTCGGCGTCGCGCTGATCGGAATCGTCTGCGAGACCACCTGGAACAGCGAATATATCGCAACGATGAAGCAGAATGACATCGCCCATGTCGCCGGCTATGACGTCAAGCTGGATGGCCTGTTTCAGCGCCAAGGGCCGAACTTCCACGAGATGATCGCCGAATTCAACGTCAGCAGTGACGGCGAGAAGCTCAGCGTGATGACGCCATCCAAGCGCAGCTTCACCACCCGCGGCTCCTCGACCACCGAGGCCGCGCTGCTGACGCGCGGCGCCAGCCAGCTCTACATCTCGCTCGGCGACGCCACTGCCGAGGGCGCCATTGCCGTGCGCATCTATCACAAGCCGCTGGTGCTGCTGATCTGGTGGGGGCCGGTGCTGATGGCGTTCGGCGGCGTGCTGTCGCTGTCGGACCGGCGCCTGCGGGTGGGTGCGCCAAAACCGGCGCGGACAAAGCAGCGCCTGCAGCCGGCGGAGTGATCTGATGCGCCGAATGATGGTCGCGTTCATCGCGCTGATGCTGCTGGCCTTGCCTGCGGCGCATGCCGTGCAGCCCGACGAGATCATGTCGGACCCTGCGAAGGAGTCGCGTGCACGCGACTTGTCGCGCGAGCTGCGCTGCATGGTCTGCCAGAACCAGTCGATCGACGATTCCGATGCGCCGCTCGCGCGCGATTTGCGGCTCCTGGTGCGCGAGCGCATCGCGGCCGGCGACAGCAATTCGCAAGTGCTCGATTTCCTGGTTGCGCGCTACGGCGAGTTCGTGCTGCTCAAGCCGCGCTTCGAGCGCCAGAACATGCTGCTGTGGCTGCTCGCGCCGCTGCTGCTGCTTGGCGGCGGCCTGGCGCTATGGCTTCAAATCCGCCGGCGCTCGCGAAATGGTGCAGACCTACCGGCTCCGCCGCTCACGCCCGACGAGGAAGCGCGGCTCGCCGCATTGATGGCGGATGAAGCCAAGTCTCACTAGCTACGTTGCTGCGCGCAGCAGCCGGCGCTGCGCGGGCGTTCCCGGAACTTCGTTAAGTTCCTACAGGTTCACTACTTTCGGCCGCGATAAACTGCCGCATCCGCATTCCGCGTTCATTACAAAAGTTTAACCCCGCCGCCAGCGCACGGTAAGGCGGCAGCCCCCATCTTCAGGTCCGTAAGGTGCCGCCGTCAGGCGCCAAATGGATTTCAAGGCCCTGGAGATCTCTGCATGACCGACCGTTCCGACCTCTCGAACCTTCCGTCCTACCGGCAGCCCCGCCGGTCCGTTTTCTCGGCCCGCAAGATCGCGCTGATGGCCTCGGTTGTCGCCGGCCTCGGCGCCGCCGTCTACGGCTTCGGCACGTCGACCTCGCCGGCCGACCTGTTCTCGAGCCCGGCGCATGCACAGGTCAACAACGAGGTCCGCAAGGTCGAACGCCCGATTGGTTTCGCCGACATCGTCGAGCGCGTGAAACCGTCGGTGATCTCGGTGAAGGTCAACATCAAGGAAAAGACCGCGAGCAATGACGACGGTGATGACGCGCAGTCGCCGTTCCAGCCGGGCTCGCCGATGGAGCGGTTCTTCCGCCGCTTCGGTGGTCCGGATGGCATCCCGGGCCTTAAGGGTGGTGGCGGTCGTGGCCGCGTCGTGCAGGGCCAGGGCTCCGGCTTCTTCATCTCGGCTGATGGCTTCGCCGTGACCAACAACCACGTGGTCGACGGCGCCGACAAGGTCGAGGTCACGACCGACGACGGCAAGACCTACACCGCCAAGGTGATCGGCACCGATCAGCGCACCGACCTCGCCTTGATCAAGGTCGAGGGCAGCTCGAACTTCCCGTTCGCGAAGCTTGCCGACGGCAAGCCGCGGATCGGCGACTGGGTGCTCGCGGTCGGCAACCCGTTCGGCCTCGGCGGCACCGTGACTGCTGGCATCGTTTCGGCCAGCGGCCGCGACATCGGCAACGGCCCCTACGATGATTTCATCCAGATCGACGCGCCCGTGAACAAGGGCAATTCCGGCGGTCCGGCCTTCGACACCAACGGTGAGGTGATGGGCGTCAACACCGCGATCTACTCGCCTTCCGGCGGCAGCGTCGGCATCGCGTTCTCGATCCCCGCCAGCACCGTGAAGAGCGTGGTGGCGCAGCTCAAGGACAAGGGCTCGGTCAGCCGCGGTTGGATCGGCGTGCAGATTCAGCCGGTGACATCCGACATCGCCGACAGCCTTGGCATGAAGAAGGCCGAAGGCGCGCTGGTTGCCGAGCCGCAGGCGAATGGTCCGGCGGCCAAGGCCGGCATCGAGTCCGGTGACGTGATCACGTCGGTCAACGGCGAATCGGTCAAGGACGCCCGCGAGCTCGCCCGCACCATTGGCGGCCTGGCGCCCGGCGCGACCGTGAAGCTCAACGTGCTGCACAAGGGCCAGGACAAGGTCGTGAACCTCACCCTCGGCCAGCTGCCGAACACGATCGAGGCCAAGGCCGACATCGACAAGGACAGCGGCAAGGGCGCGAGCCGCGGCACCGACGTGCCCAAGCTCGGCATGACCGTGGCGCCCGCCGATTCCGTGGCCGGCGCCGGCAAGGAAGGCGTCGTGATCACCGAAGTCGATCCAAAGAGCGCCGCAGCCGAGCGCGGCTTCAAGGAAGGTGACGTGATTCTCGAAGTCGGCGGCAAGAGCGTGAGCACCGCCGGTGAAGTCCGCGACGCCATCAACACGGCGCGGACCGACAACAAGAACAGCGTCCTGATGCGGGTGAAGAGCGGCGGCCAGTCGCGCTTCGTCGCCGTGCCCATCGCCAAGGGTTAACCAAGGGCCAGGCCTCAGGAGGCCTCCGAGATGAAGGGTGTCGCCGGCATCAGTCGCCCCCGCCGACGGCGCCCTTCGGGGGAGCAGCGCAACGTTTGCTTCCCCTGTCTACCTTCCGGTGGAATACGCCCCCCTCCGTCGGAAGGCCTAGGGCGGTGAAGTCCCCCCAGCTTCACCGCCCGCCTTTTTCTCGATGCCAGAGTCTCTCACTCGGCTTGCATGCGATTGCCGCTCGCGCCATGTTTAGAGAAGGTTCACTCCCTTGACCGTTGCCGAACGCACGATGCGCCTCCTCATCATCGAAGACGACCGCGAATCCGCCGACTACCTCGTGAAGGCGTTTCGCGAGGTCGGGCACATTGCCGACCACGCCGCCGACGGCGAGGAAGGCCTCGCCATGGCCGAGAACGGCGACTACGACGTGCTGGTGGTTGACCGCATGCTGCCCAAGCGCGACGGCCTGTCGGTGATCGGCGCGCTCCGCGACAAGGACGATTCGACGCCGGTGCTGATTCTCTCCGCGCTCGGCCAGGTCGACGATCGCATCAAGGGCTTGCGCGCCGGCGGCGACGACTATCTGCCGAAACCCTATTCCTTCGCCGAGCTGTTGGCCCGGGTCGAGGTGCTGTCGCGCCGCCGCGGCGGTCCGGCCGAGGACACACTGTACCGCGTCGGCGATCTCGAGCTCGACCGGCTCTCCCATCGTGTCGCGCGCGGCAAGGACGAGCTGACGCTGCAGCCGCGCGAATTCCGCCTGCTCGAATATTTGATGAAGCATGCGGGCCAGGTGGTGACCCGCACCATGCTGCTGGAGAACGTGTGGGACTATCATTTCGATCCGCAGACCAACGTGATCGACGTGCACATTTCACGGCTGCGTTCCAAGATCGACAAGGGTTTTGAGCGGCCGCTGCTGCACACGATCCGCGGCGCGGGATACATGATCCGTGACGGCATTCGGTAAACTCGTCCGCACCACGGCATTCCGGCTGACGCTGGTCTATTTGCTGTTGTTCGCGATGTTCGCGGCCTCGCTGCTGGCCTATTTCGCCTGGAATACGCGGCGGCTGATCACCGAGGAAATCACGCAGACGGTCAATGCCGAGACCTCCGAGATCAACGAGATCTACGGCCGCCGCGGCTTGGTCGGCCTCGTGCGCGCGATTGAGTACCGGGCGCTGCGGCCGGGGGCCAACCTCTACCTCGTGACCACGCCGACCGGGCAGGCGATCGCCGGCAATGTCGGCTCGCTGGCGCCCGGCGTGATGGCGACGCGCGGCTGGTCGGAGACGGCGTATCGGCGCATCGAGGATGCGGACGAGCGCGACCATCGCGCCCTGGTGCGCGTCACCGAGCTCGAGAATGGCTTCCGGCTTCTGATCGGCCGCGACCTCGCCGAGCGGCGGCGCCTGTTCGGCATCGTCGCCAAGGCCGCGCAATGGTCGGTGCTGATCGTCGTGGTGCTTGGCCTGGGCGGCGGGATCTTCGTCGCGCGCAGGGTGCTCAGGCGCATCGACGCCATGTCCGGGACGGCCCATCGCATCATGACCGGCGATCTCAGCGAGCGCCTGCCGGTAGGACGCAGCGGTGACGAGCTCGACCGCCTCGCCGAAAACCTCAATGCCATGCTGGAGCGCATCGAGGCGCTGATGGCGGGGCTGAAGGAGGTCTCCGACAACATCGCCCACGATCTCAAGACGCCGCTGACACGCTTGCGCAACCGCGCCGAGGAGGCGCTGGCGAAATCAGGCAGCGAGGCTGACTACCGCGCCGCGCTGGAGCGGACCATAGAGGAATCCGACGGCCTGATCCGTACCTTCAACGCGCTGCTGATGATCGCGCGCGCCGAGTCCGGGCAGGCGCGCGGCAACATGGACGATTTCGACGCGGCCGATGTCGCCAACGGCATCCACGAGCTCTACGAGCCGCTGGCTGAAGACGACGGCATGACGCTGAAGGTCAAGGCCGATCCGACGCCAGTGCACGCCAACCGCGAACTGATCAGCCAGGCGCTCGCCAATCTGGTCGAGAATGCGATCAAATACGGCAAGCCGGTCGCGCTAACAGGTGGAACCGTGGTCAGCCTCGATTCAAGGCAGATCACGATCGAGGCGAAACGCGAGGGCGACCAGGTGCTGCTCAGCGTCACCGATCGCGGCCCCGGAATCCCCGAGGCCGACCGCAAGCATGCCGTCGAGCGATTCGTGCGGCTGGAAGCCAGCCGCACGCTGCCTGGATCCGGCCTCGGCCTCAGTCTCGCCTCGGCGGTCGCGACATTGCATGGCGGTGAGTTGAGGTTGGGTGACGCCCAGCCCGGGCTTGTCGCCACGCTTGTGCTGCCGGCGCGCGCGGGGGCCGGCGACAGGGTTGCTCCGCCAATGCAGGATGTGCCACAGAAGGTGGCATGAACCATTCCGCGCCGGGAAACGCGGACAAGCATGGTGAGAGACTTGCCGCACGCTTCGCGGAGGCTCCCCATATTGCCGCTTCCGCCACCGACCAAGGACGTTTTGAAAGCTGGCTGGCCGAGCTCGAGCCCGCGCAATTCACCCGTCTTCAAGCGCTGCTGGCTCACCGCTTCGCGCGGGACATCCTGGCTGGCATCGCGGAATTCTCGCCTTATCTGTTCGAGCTGCTGCGCGCTGATCCGCAGCGCCTGATCCGGCTGCTGGAATGCGAACCGGATGCGCATCTCGCCACGCTGGTCGCGGAGGCGAACGGCGCGGTGCTCGCGGCATCCGACGAAGCCGAGGTGATGCGGCTGCTGCGCCGCATGAAGGCGGAGGCCGCGCTCCTGATCGCACTGTGCGACATCGGCGGGGTCTGGCCGGTAACGCGGGTGACCGCAGCGCTTACCGATGTCGCGGTGTCCTCGGTGCGGGCGACGCTTCAATACCTGCTGCGGCAGGAAGCCGCACGTGGCAAGCTCTCGCCGCCCAATCCCGAGGCGCCGGAGGAGGGCTGCGGGCTGATCGTGCTTGCGATGGGCAAGATGGGCGCAGGCGAGCTGAACTATTCCAGCGACATCGATCTCATCGTGTTTTTCGATCCCGACAATACGACGCTGGCCGCGGATATCGAACCCCAGCCCTTCTTCGTGAGGGTGACGCAGGGGATGGCACGCATTCTCCAGCAGCGCACCTATGACGGTTACGTCTTCCGCGTCGATCTGCGCCTGCGTCCCGATCCATCCTCGACGCAGGTGGCGATTTCGCGCGACGCCGCGCTGAACTACTACGAGCGGGAAGGGCGCACCTGGGAGCGCGCCGCGATGATCAAGGCGCGCGCCTGCGCCGGCGATCCCAGGGCAGGCGAGGCGCTGCTCGCGGAGATCGCGCCCTTCGTCTGGCGCAAGCATCTCGACTTTGCCGCGCTTGCCGACGTTCACGACATGAAGCGGCAGATGCAGACCTATCGCGGTCAGAGCGAGGTCGCGGTCGAAGGCCATAACGTCAAGGTCGGGCGCGGCGGAATCCGCGAGATCGAGTTCTTCGCCCAGACCCAGCAATTGATCGCCGGGGGACGACATCCCGAACTGCGCGTGCGGCCGACGCTCGCCGCACTCGGCGTGCTTGCTTCCAGCAACTGGATCACGATTGCGGCGCGTGACGAGCTGACCACGGCGTACCAATTCCTGCGCCGGGTCGAGCATCGCCTCCAGATGATAGCCGACGAGCAGACCCACACACTGCCCGAGGACAAGGAGGCGGTCGAGCGTTTCGCCTGGTTCTTCGGCTATCCGGATCGCGAGGCCTTTGCCCGCGATCTCTTGCGCCAGCTCGAGATCGTTCAGGGCCACTACGAAAAACTGTTCGAGGGCGACGATCCGACCGGCACGGCCAAGCTGCCGGCGCTCGACTACAGTGCGGGTCCCGATGATCCGCGGCTGCTTCAGTATCTGGCCACGCTCGGCTTCAAGAAGCCTGCCGCCGTCGCGCAGACCGTGCGTGACTGGATCATCGGCGAGTACCGCGTGTTCCGCGTCGAGGCGACGCGAAACGCTTTCGTCGAATTCGTGCCGGCCCTGATCGACGGTCTCGCTCATGCCGAGGAGCCGGATCGGGCCGTCGTGGCGTTCGACCATTTCCTTGGAGCGCTTCAGCGCGGCGGCCGGCTGATCACGCTGCTCGGTCAGAACCGCGATCTCGTCGCGCTCGTGGCTCTGGTGCTGGGCGCGGCGCCCCGGCTCGGCGAGATGCTGGCGCGGCAGCCGCAGCTCATGGACGGCCTGATCGATCCGCGCTTCTTCGGCGCCATGCCCGACCGGCAGGAATTGTCGGGGCGGCTTGCGACCACCGTGCAGGATGCCGGCTCTTACGAAGAGTTCCTCGACCGCCTGCGTCTGTTCGGGCAGGAGAGCCTGTTCCTGATCGGCACGCGCATTCTCTCCGGCACCGTCTCGGCGCAGCAGGCGAGCACGGCCTTTGCCGACGTCGCCGAGGGCATCGTCCATACCGTGCATGGTCTCGTCGCCGACCGTTTCGCCGCCCAGCATGGCCGGATCAAGGGGCAGGAGAGCGCAATCATCGCGATGGGCCGGCTCGGCAGTCGCGAGATGACCGCGTCGTCCGATCTCGACCTGATCCTGCTTTACGATTTCGACAGCGACAATCCGGACTCCGACGGTGCGAAGTCACTGCAAGGTGCGCATTACTTCGCCCGCTTCACCCAGCGCCTGATCAGTGCGTTCACGACGCGCACCAATTACGGAGTGCTCTACGAGATCGACATGCGGCTGCGCCCCTCGGGGCGTGCCGGCCCTGTGGCCTCGAGCCTCGTCTCGTTCGCGGACTACCAGGCCAACGAGGCCTGGACCTGGGAGCACATGGCGCTGACGCGCGCGCGCGTCGTGTCGGCTTCGCCCGAATTCCGGGAGCGGATCGAACACGTCATCCGCGATGTCCTGACCCGTCGCCGCGATCCCGCAATCACCGCCAACGATGTTGCCGACATGCGGCGCGCGATCGCCCAAGAGAAGGGCGAGGCCGATTGCTGGGATCTGAAATATGCTGCCGGCGGCATGGTCGACATCGACTTCATCGCGCAATATCTCCAGCTCGTGCATGCGCACGAGAAACCGGAAATTCTCGACGTCGGCACCACGCAGGTGCTGGACAATGCATGCAGGCTCGGCGTGCTCGCACAATCGGAGACCGAGATATTGCGGGCCGCGGCGCGGCTCTATCACGACCTGACGCAGATCCTGCGGCTCTGCGTCAGTGACCGGTTCAAGCCGGAGACCGCCGGCACGGACCTCCTGCGCGTGATGGCACGCGCCGGCGATGCGCCGCATTTCTCCTCGCTGGAGGCGCGCGTGAAGGAGACGCAGAGCGAGGTGCGCCGTGTCTTCAGGGCGCTGCTGGAAGGGACGTCGTCGGCCTCAGCGAGGTGAGCGCCTCCCGCACGTTCGGCTCCAGGCCCGCGCCGCCGGCATCGAGATGGGCGAAGATCGCGCGCTTCATCCGCGGATCCCAGAACTTCTTGATGTGGTCGGCGATGCCCGGCACGGCCTTGTCGTGGCCCTGGCTCCGGAAGAACGTGCCGATCTGGTTGGCCATGTAGATCAGGCGGTCAGGCGACATCGGCAACCTCCGTGGCATGACGGGCGACAACCCGGCCGCCATGCGAAAACACTTCGAACCCGTCCTGGCGGGCAATGGCAATCAGCGTGATGCCGGCGGCCTCCGCGGTGCGCACCGCAAGGGCAGTCGGCGCAGAGACGGCGACCATCACCGGCGCGCCGATGGCGGCGGTCTTCTGCACCATCTCGATCGAGACGCGGCTCGTCAGCAGCACGATGCCGCCGCTTGCAGCCGTACGGCTGCGCGCCAGCGAACCGGCGAGCTTGTCGAGCGCGTTGTGGCGGCCGACATCCTCGCGCAGCGCGACGATACCGCCGGCAGGCGACCAGAACGCGGCGGCATGAACGGCGCGGGTCTGCAGATTGATCGATTGCAGCGGGGCGATGGCCTGCATCGCCGCCATGATTTGCTCGGGCGTAAACGTCTGCCCCTGCGGCACGACGGCCGCAGGCCGTACGGCTTCGGCAATCGAGTCGATGCCGCAAATGCCGCAGCCGGTCGGACCGGCGATGTGCCGGCGGCGCTCGCCAATGCGCGCGGCATCTTCCGAGGCCAGCCACATGCGCAGCTCGATGCCGTCGTCGAGGCGGACCATCTCGAGCGACTTGATGTCATCGACGGATTTGATGATGCCTTCGTTCAGGCTGAAGCCGACCGCGAAATCTTCGAGGTTCTGCGGCGTTCCCATCATGACGCCGTAGGTGCCGCCATTGTAGGTCAGCGCCAGCGGCGTCTCCTCCGGGATCAGCCGCGCTCCTTCGGACGCGACACCGTCGCGCCAGATATCGCGGTCGATGGCCTGGATCGGCACGTGCACGCCGCTACTCCGCGGCCTCGGCCGGCGCGATGCGGCGGGAATGCCGCGCCTGGGCGTCGTAGGCCTTCTGCCAGTCGGACGGGCCGTTCGACGGCGAGATCTGCACCGCCGTGACCTTGTATTCGGGGCAGTTGGTCGCCCAGTCCGAATAGTCGGTCGTGATGACGTTGGCCTGCGTGTCCGGATGGTGGAACGTGGTGTAGACGACGCCCGGCGCGACGCGATCGGTGATCTCCGCACGCAGCGTGGTCTCGCCGGCGCGGCTCTTCAGCCGCACCCAGTCCCCGTCGCGCACGGCGCGCTGTTCGGCATCGTGCGGATGGATCTCCAGCCGATCCTCGGCATGCCAGACCACGTTCTCGGTGCGCCGGGTCTGCGCGCCGACATTGTACTGGCTGAGGATGCGGCCCGTGGTGAGCAGCAGCGGATAGCGCGGGCCGGTGCGTTCGTCGGTCGCGACATATTCGGTGACGACGAACTTGCCCTTGCCCCGGACAAAGCCGTCGATATGCATCACCGGCGTGCCCTCGGGCGCCTTGTCGTTGCAGGGCCACTGCACCGAGCCGAGCTCGTCGAGCTTGGTATAGGAGACGCCGGCGAAGGTCGGGGTCAGCGCCGCGATCTCGTCCATGATCTCGGAAGGATGGCTGTAGCTCATCTCGAAGCCCATGGCCTTGGCGAGGCCGATGGTGACCTCCCAATCGGCGAGGCCGTTCTTCGGCGTCATCACCTTGCGGACACGCTGGATGCGGCGCTCGGCATTGGTGAAGGTGCCGTCCTTCTCGAGGAAGCTGGAGCCCGGCAGGAACACATGGGCGTAGTTCGCGGTCTCATTCAGGAAGAGGTCGTGGACGATGACGCATTCCATCGCCGAGAGTGCCGCCACCACATGCTTGGTGTTGGGATCGGATTGCAGGATGTCCTCGCCCTGCACGTAGATCCCCATGAAGGTGCCTTCGACCGCGGCGTCGAACATGTTGGGAATGCGCAGGCCCGGCTCGGGGTTGAGCTTGACATTCCACAGCGCCTCGAACTGGTCCCGCACGGCATCGCCCGAGATATGGCGATAGCCGGGCAGCTCGTGCGGGAACGAGCCCATGTCACAGGAGCCCTGCACGTTGTTCTGGCCGCGCAGCGGATTCACGCCCACGCCGGGACGACCGATATTGCCTGTGGCCATCGCGAGGTTGGCGATCGCAATCACGGTGGTCGAGCCCTGGCTGTGCTCGGTGACGCCGAGACCGTAGTAGATCGCGCCGTTGCCGCCGGTGGCGTAGACGCGGGCTGCTTCGCGCAGATCCTTCGGATCGACGCCGGTGAGGATGGCGGTGGCTTCCGGGCTGTTGTTCGGCTGGGCAACGAAGGCCGCCCATTCCTCGAACTCGCTCCAGTCGCAGCGCTCGCGCACGAAGGCCTCGTCGACGAGGCCTTCGGTGACGATCACATGCGCCAGCGCCGTCATCACCGCAACGTTGGTGCCGGGCATCAACGGTAGGTGCAGCGCCTTCACATGCGGCGATTCCACCATCTCGGTGCGGCGCGGATCGATCACGATCAGCTTGGCGCCCTGGCGCAGCCGCTTCTTCAGGCGGGAGGCGAACACCGGGTGGGCCGAAGCGGGGTTGGCACCGATGACGACGACGACGTCGGTGTCCTCGACCGAGTCGAAATCCTGCGTGCCGGCAGAGGTGCCGAACGTGGTCGAGAGGCCATAGCCGGTCGGGGAGTGGCAGACGCGAGCGCAGGTGTCGACGTTGTTGTTGCCGAACCCGGCGCGGATCAGCTTCTGCACCAGATAGGTTTCTTCATTGGTGCAGCGGGACGACGTGATGCCACCGATGGCGTCGCGGCCGTATTTCTTCTGGATGCCGCGCATCCTGTCGGCGGCAAACGAGAAGGCCTCGTCCCACGACACTTCGCGCCAGGGATCCTCGATCCGCTCGCGGATCATCGGGTTGAGGATGCGTTCCTTGTGGTTGGTGTAGCCCCAGGCGAAGCGGCCCTTGACGCAGGAATGGCCGCGATTGGCCTTGCCGTCCTTGTACGGCACCATGCGGACGACTTCCTCGCCGCGCATCTCGGCCTTGAAGGCGCAGCCGACGCCGCAATAGGCGCAGGTGGTGACGACCGAGTGTTCGGGCTGGCCGATCTCGATCACGGATTTCTCGGTCAGCGTCGCAGTCGGGCAGGCCTGCACGCAGGCGCCGCAGGAGACGCATTCGGAGCCGAGGAAGCTCTCGCTCATGCCAGGCGACACGCGGCTGTCGAAGCCGCGGCCGGAAATCGTCAGCGCGAAGGTGCCTTGCACCTCCTCGCAGGCGCGGACGCAGCGCGAGCAGACGATGCACTTGGAGGGATCGTAGGTGAAGTACGGGTTGGACTCGTCCTTCGGCATCCAGGCGGCGTTGATCTCGCCGTGGGATTTCGCGAAGACGTGGTTCTCCCCGTCATAGCCGTAACGGACGTCGCGCAGGCCCACGGCGCCGGCCATGTCCTGCAACTCGCAATCACCGTTGGCACCGCAGGTGAGGCAGTCGAGCGGATGGTCGGAGATGTAGAGCTCCATCACGCCCTTGCGCAGCTTCTTGAGCCGTTCGCTCTGGGTGTGCACGATCAGGCCGGGCATGACAGGCGTGGTACAGGAGGCCGGCGTGCCGGCGCGGCCCTCGATCTCGACGACGCAAAGGCGGCACGAGCCGAATGCGTCGACCATGTCGGTCGCGCAGAGTTTCGGGATCTGGTGGCCGGCATCCATCGCCGCCCGCATGATCGAGGTGCCCTCGGGCACCGTGACCTGGTTGCCGTCGATGGTCAGCGTCACCATCGTTTCCGATTTCGAGCGCGGCGTGCCGAAGTCGATTTCTTCGATCAGAGACATTGTCGTTCTCCTATTCCGCGGCCTGAAGCGTGGTCGGGGCCGGGACGAAATCCTCCCGGAAGTGCTTCAGTGCGCTGAGCACGGGGTAGGGCGTGAAGCCGCCGAGCGCGCAGAGCGAGCCGAATTTCATGGTGTTGCAGAGGTCTTCGACGAGTGCGAGGTTTTCACTCACGCGCTCGCCCTTGATGATCTTCTCGATCGTCTCGACGCCGCGGGTCGAGCCGATCCGGCACGGCGTGCACTTGCCGCAGGATTCGATGGCGCAGAATTCCATGGCGAAACGCGCCTGCTTGCGCATGTCGACGCTGTCGTCGAACACGACGATACCGCCATGGCCGATCAGGCCGTCGCGCGCGGCGAAGGCCTCGTAGTCGAACGGGGTGTCGAACAGCGCGCGCGGGAAGTAGGCGCCCAGGGGACCGCCGACCTGCACCGCGCGGACCGGGCGGCGCGTGAACGTGCCGCCGCCGATGTCATCGACGAGCTCGCCGAGCGTCACGCCGAACGCCGTCTCGAACAGCCCGCCGTGGAGAATGTTGCCGGCGAGCTGGATCGGCATCGTACCGCGCGAGCGGCCCATGCCGAAATCGGCATAGGCCTTTGCGCCTTCGGCCAGGATGAAGGGGATGGCGGCGAACGACAACACGTTGTTGATCACGGTCGGCTTGCCGAACAGGCCGTGATGCGCGGGCAGTGGCGGCTTTGCGCGCACGAGGCCGCGGCGGCCTTCGAGGCTTTCCAGCAGCGAGGTCTCTTCGCCGCAAACGTAAGCGCCGGCGCCGACGCGCACCTCAAGATCGAAGCTGTATGTTGAGCCGCCGATGTTCGCGCCGAGATAGCCGTCGTGCTTCGCAGCCTGGATGGCCGCGTTCATCGCCTCGACCGCGTGCGGATATTCGCTGCGGATATAGATGTAACCCTTGGTCGCGCCGACGGTGATGCCGGCGGTCGTCATGCCTTCGATGACGAGGAAGGGGTCGCCTTCCATGATCATGCGGTCGGCGAAGGTGCCGCTGTCGCCTTCGTCGGCGTTGCAGACGATGAACTTGCGATCCGCTTTCGTCTGAGCGACCGTCTTCCACTTGATGCCGGTCGGGAAGCCCGCACCGCCGCGGCCGCGCAGGCCCGACGCGGTGACCTCGGTGAGGATCGCATCCGAGCCAAGCGAGAGCGCGCGCTCCAGGCCCTTGTAGCCGCCATGGGCGCGGTAGTCGTCGAGCGAGCGCGGGTCGATCACGCCGCAGCGCGCGAAGGTGAGGCGGGTCTGGCGCTTGAGCCAGGGGATCTCGTCGGTAGCCCCGAGCCGCAGCAGATGTGGCGTGTTGCTCGCGAGCGCGTCGAGTAGGGAGGGCACATCGGTCTCGGTCACAGGGCCGAACGCGATCCGGCCCTGCGGTGTCGCGACCTCGACCAGCGGCTCGAGCCAGTAGAGGCCGCGCGAGCCGGTCCTGACGATCTCGACGGCGATGCCACGCTTCGCTGCAGCCTGCTCCAGCGCCAGCGCGACCTCGTCGGCGCCGACCGCAAGCGCGCCCGCGTCGCGAGAGACATATAGACGGATGCTCATCGCTGCGCCTCCGCAACGAGAGCATCGATACGCTTTTCATCGAGCCGGCCGATGAGCCGGCCGTCGAGCATCGCGGAGGGCGCGGTCGCGCACAATCCGAGGCAGTAGATCGGCTCCAGCGTGACGCGATCGTCGGCCGTGGTGTGGCCGAGCGATACGCCGAGTTTTGCCTCCGCACGTGCCGCCAGCGCGTCGCCGCCCGCCGCCTGACAGGCCTCCGCACGGCAGAGCTTCAGCACGTGGCGGCCGGCCGGCTTGTGGCGGAAGTCATGATAGAACGTGAACACGCCATGCACTTCGGCGCGGGACAGATTGAGCGCCTGCGCCACCATGGGAATGGCTGCCCCCGGCACGTAGCCGAACGCCTCCTGGAGTGCGTGCAGGATCACCAGCGTCGCGCCTTCCTGCTCGCTGTGTTCGGCGATGATCTCGGCGCCGCGCGTTTCGTCCCAAGGCTCAAAAACCGCTGTCATTCTTCGTTCTCAACCAGAGCGTCTACTGATCGCAAACTATTTGGAATCGTTCGAAGATCAATAAAGCTGTCTCATGCTGCGATTGCGGATTCCGATCGATTTGCGATGGCAATCACTCGATTTGAAATTGAAATTGAAGCCGTCCGCCGGGCGGTTTTTGCGTGTTGGACGGGGGCGAGCATGCTAGCTTGCATGCCACCACACAATTCGAGGGGATGACCGGTTGCTCGACAAGCTTGAACTGTTGCTGGCGCTGGCGAAGGAGCGGCATTTCGGCCGGGCCGCTGAGGTGTGCGGCGTGACGCAACCGACGATGTCGACCGGGCTGAAGCAGCTCGAGGAGATCCTCGGCGTCATGCTGGTCCAGCGCGGCTCCCGCTTCCAGGGTTTTACGCCGGAAGGCGAGCGGGCGCTGGATTGGGCCCGGCGTATCGTCGGCGATGCCCGCGCGATGCGTGACGAGATCAACGGGCTGAAGCATCAGCTCTCCGGCGAGATCCGTATTGCCGCGATCCCGACCGTGCTCGGCATGGTCGCTGCGTTGACGACGCCGTTCCGCGCCAGGCATCCCGAGGTGCGCTTCAGTATCCGCTCCACGACCTCGTCCGAGGTGCTGGGGTTGCTCGAGAATCTCGAGGTGGATGCGGGGCTGACCTATATCGAGAACGAGCCGATCGGCAAGGTGCGCACCATCCCGCTCTACAGCGAGAGCTATCGTCTGCTCACCGCGCCGGATGGCATGTTCGGCGATCGCGAGACGGTGACGTGGAAGGAGGTCGGACAGGTGCCGCTGTGCCTGCTGACGCCCGACATGCAGAACCGCCGCATCATCGATCGCGCGTTACGTTCGGTCGGCGCGGAGGCGACGCCGACCTTGACGTCGAATTCGCTGCTCGTGCTGTTCACGCATGTGAAGACGGGGCGCTGGGCCAGCGTGATGCCGGCCAAACTCGCCGAGACGCTCGGCCTGTCCGATACGGTGCGCTCGATCCCGATCACCGATCCCGATGTCAATTACAGCATCGGCATGGTGATCCCGCAGCGTGATCCGATGACGCCGCTGATCGCGGCGCTGGTCAACGTCGCGCGGGAAGTCGCACCGTCGTTGCAATCGTAGGATTCAGGCCGCGGCCGATATTCCTGACGCCGACTTGATCGCGTCGCGGGGCAGGGTGACGCGCACGACGGTGCCGACCTCGAGCTTGGAGCGCAGCCGCATCGAGCCGCCATGGAGCTGAGCGAGCGAGCGGGCGATCGCCAGCCCCAGTCCCGAGCCATGATAGGTCTTGGTGAGCTGGCTCTCGACCTGCTCGAACGGGCGGCCGAGCCGCGTCAGTGAATGCGGCGCGATGCCGATGCCGGTGTCGGCGATCATCAGCACGATCCTGTCGTCGAGCTGCCGGCTGCGCACCACGATGCGTCCGCCGTCGGGCGTGAACTTCACGGCGTTGGAGAGCAAATTGACGATGATCTGTTTGGTGGCGCGGCGGTCGGCGACGACGGAGATGGATTTCGCGATGTCGGCGTCGAGCGTCAGGTGCTTGTCCTGCGCGCGGCCGGTGACGACCCGCAGGGATTCCGCCAGCGTCTGCGCCAGGTCGAGCTCTTCCATGTCGAGCTTCATGCGGCCGGCCTCGATCTTGGACATGTCGAGGATGTCGTTGATGACTTCGAGCAGGTAATGCCCGCTGGTCAGGATGTCGTGGCAGTATTCCTGGTACTTCTCCGAGCCGAGCTCGCCGAACATGCCCGAGCCCATGATCTCGGAGAAGCCGATGATCGCGTTCAGCGGCGTGCGCAGCTCGTGGCTCATATTGGCGAGGAATTTCGACTTGGTCTGGTTGGCTTCCTCGGCGCGGGTCTTCTCGCGCTGGTATTTCTCGGCGAGATCGGCCAGTTCGCCCGCCTGGCGCTCCAGGGCTGCCTGCGAGCGCTTGAGGTCGATGACAGTGGCGCGCAGGCGTAGATCGTTGTCGACCAGCTTCTGCTCGTGCTCCTTGATGCGGGTGATGTCGGTGCCGACCGAGACGTAGCCGCCGTCCTTGGTGCGGCGCTCGCTGATGTGCAACCAGCTGCCGTCGTCGAGCTGCGCCTCGAAGGTGCGCGCGCCGGGGCCCTGGCTCGCCGTCTCGTTATGCCGGGTGCGGACCTCGGGCATGCGGCCGACCTCGAGCACGGTCTCGTAGGAGGTGCCGGGGATGACGGCGCTGTCGGGCAGCTTGTGCAGGCGCTGGAAGTGCGAATTGCAGAGCACCAGGCGGTCGCTGGCGTCCCACAGCACGAAGGCTTCGGGAATGGTCTCGATGGCGTCGCGCAGGCGCAAATCGGCTTCGACAGTTCGCTCGGCGAGGCTCTTCTGCTCGGTGATGTCGACGGCGATCCCGATCAGGTGAACACTGGAGTCCGTCGCGCCGCTGGTCTTTTCGCAGCGGACGCGCAGCCAGATCCAGTGGCCGTCGACATGCTGCATGCGGAAGGTCTGGTCGATGTGGTCGATCTTCTCGGAGATGAGCTGGTCGGCGATCTCGAACAGGTCGATGTCGTCGGACTTCACCAGCGCGTTGACCTCGCCGAAGGTGAGGAGCTCGTTGCGGCCGTCGAGGCCGAGCATCGAAAACATCGACTGCGACCAGAAGATGCGGCCGCGCGACAGGTCCCAGTCCCACAGCCCGCAGCGACCGCGGTTGAGCGCGGTGTCGATCCGGCCGCGCACGGCGTCGTTGATCAAATCGCCCTCGCGGGCACGGGTGGACTGCCAGTGGAAGGCGAAGCCGAGGATCAGGACCACGAAGCCGGTGGTGGCCGACAGCGTCACCGACAGCGCGGCGTCCGAGCCCCAGATCGGCTCGTTGCGCTCCTGGATCACGGTGACGAAGCCGGGCAGCGACTTGATCTGCCGCGAGGTCGCCATCGCGGCGTTGCCGTTCGGCAGCGTCATGTCGGAGATGTTGCCGTCGCGCGGCGGCGCCGCCAGCAGTTGCGCCGTCGTGATTGCGTCGAGCAGGCGGTCGTTGCCCGAGGGATCGCTGTCGACCGGGATGCGGGCGAGGATGCGGCGGTCGAGTCCGGCCGAGGTGACGATGACGTGCCGGCCCGAGGCGGTGCCCCAGGATGGAATGAGGTCAGGCAGCAGCGCCGGCAGGCTCTCGATGTTCTTCAGCCGCTCCTGTCGCGCGGAGGTGAGGCGGTCGATGCGCTCGGCGAGCAGGTCAGCGAGCGCCGAGATGTCGTGGCGGATCACCAGCCGCTTCTGGCGCGTCTGGTCGACGACCTGCACGAACGCGCCGAGGCAGATCGTGATCAGGAACGCGATGATGAGCGTCGGCACGGCACGGCGCAGCGCAGGCTCCGCGATCAGGAGCCGATGATAGGCAGGTTTCGCGATCGATTGCGCCAATCCTTTGATCGAATCGGATTGGACGCACGCGTTCGCGGCGTCTGCACGCGACATGCCTAAAGCCCCCTGGAACCTGCTTGCAACTTGATTTTGGAAGCAGCCCCACATCGCTTCCGAATCATGGTCGATTTGAATCCAGATTTCGCGGGCTGTCGAGAGTCAACGAATCGTTAACGCGAATTTATTCTTATCCAACGCGCAGTTTGTGCGTCGCGCGTCCGCAAACTTACGTGCGCGGCGAGTCCGAAACGAGAACGTGTGACTCCTCGCACATTCTCTGTCACGCACGCGGCGGTTCGGCGTGACTGATGACGCGCTTCACGCTCGGGAACGCGCGCCGCAACGCGCGCTCGATCGCGTCGACATGCTCGTGCACTCTGATCACGCTCATCGACGGCTCGGCGCGGCAGTGGAAGTTGACGATCTCGCCGGCGTCGGTGTTGCGGACGCGGACATTGTGGATGTCGTGGATCTCGCCGCCGGCGGCATACTCTGTCAGGGCGGCGGCGATGGCCTGCACCCGTTCCGACGCGGCATCGACCCCGAACGGCAGTTCCGGTTCCAGCGGCTCGATGTGGACGTCGACCTCGACGTCCGCGCCGAACTCTTCCTGGATGTTGCGTTCCAGCGTGTTGGCGACCTCATGGGCGGCGTCGAGCTGCATCCCGGCGTCGACCTCGAGGTCGATGCTGACGATCAGCTTGGCGCCGAGATCGTGCACGGTGACGTGGTGGATGGCGAGGCCCGAATTGTGGGCGATGACCATGATGCGGTCGCGCACGGTCTCGTTGTCGCGCGCCACGGGGACTGCGGTGAAGGTGAGGTCGGTATCGCCGAAGGCCTTCTCGACGGCTGCTTGCGCGTTGCGCTTGATGTCCTCGACCCGGTCGATGGGGTAAGTCCGCGGCACCTTTGCGATCGTGTCGATGAACGTGGTGGCCCCGACCATGCGCACGCGGAGCCGCTCGACGCCAATCACACCCGGCACGCTGCGGATCGCAGCCGTGGCCGTCTCATGCGCGCCTTCCGGGGCGCGGTCGACCAGCGTCTGCACGGTCGAGCCGGCCATGCGCAGGCCGAGCAGGGCGATCATCACGGCCACGGCGGCGGCGGCGGCCGCGTCGCCCCACCAGAAGCCGAGACCGGCGAGGATCAGGCCCACGATCACGGCGAACGAGCCCATCACGTCGGAGGCGAAATGCAGCGCATCGGCGGCGAGCGCCTGGCTCCTGGTCTCCCGCGCGGCACGGTGCAGGGCACGGGCGCGCCAGAGATTGACGACGATGTCGATCACCAGCACCACGAACGGCACGGCCGAAATGGTCGGCGGTGCGGTTCCCTCGCGCAGCCGGCTGTAGGACTCGACCAGGATGCCGCCGGCGAGCACGTAGAGCAGGGCCGTGACGCCCAGTGCCGAGACGCTTTCGAGCTTGCCGTGGCCGTAATGATGCTCCTCGTCCGCCGGCTTGTCGGACACCCGCACCACCGCCCAGGTGATGATGGTGGCGACCAGGTCGATCGAGGAATGCAGCGCCTCGGAAATCAGCGCCAGCGAGCCGATCGCGATCCCGACCGCAAACTTGGCCGCCGCCATGCCGCCACTGGCGAAGATCGAGATCGCTGCGACCGAGGTCTTGTTGTGTTGGGAGCTCATGGCGGGGGATGTAGCAGGCCGCGGGTGAACATCAAGCGACGATCCACAGGCGTAGACGCTAGTGAGTTGCAGGAGCGGGATCCGCCTGGTTTTGTAGGGTGGGCAAAGGCGCGGAGCGCCGTGCCCACCATCTTTCGGGGACGCTGACGCATGGTGGGCACGCTTCGCTTTGCCCACCCTACTAGACCTAGGTCTTTGGCCCCAGGAATGTTACGGCACCGTCACGACGATCTTGCCCAGGTGCTTGTTCGCCTCCATGTGCTCGAACGCCTTGTCGATGTCGTCGAAGGCAAACACCTTGTCGATCGGCAGCTGCAGTTTTCGCGACTCGACCGCGCCCCATATGTCCTTGCGGACCTCCTCAAAAATCTCGCGGACCTCCTCGATGCTGCGGGTGCGGAAGGTGACGCCGACATAGTCGATGCGGCGCGCCGCGTGCAGGTCGAAGTTGAAATCGGCATGGGTGCCGCCGAGCCGGCCGACATTGACGATGCGACCCTTGACCTTGGTCGCCGCGAGGTTCTGGCTTGCGACCTTGCCCGAGACCTGGTCGACGATGAGATCGACACCTTCGCCGTTCGTCGCCTTCAGCACCTCGTCGACCCATGCGGGGTCGGAGGAATCGACCGCGAGGTCGGCGCCATACTCCTTCAGCCGGCCGCGGCGAGTGGCATCAGTCGAGGAGCCGATCACGAGCTTGGCGCCCTTGAGCTTCGCAATCTGCATCGCCATCAGGCCGACGCCGGAGCTTGCGCCCTGGATCAGCACGGCCTGCCCGGGCTGCACGCCGCCGATGGTGACGACGGCGTTGTGCATGGTCGCGAGCGCGACGGGCAGGGTGGCGGCTTCCTCGAAGTTCATGTTCGAGGGCGCGCGGAACAGCCGGCCGTGATCGGCCAGCGTGTATTCGGCAAACGCCGCGCCGCCCGAGCCCATGATACGGTCGCCGACCTTGACGCCCTTGGCATCCGGTCCGAGCGCGGCGACCTCGCCGGCCCATTCCATGCCGAGCACGGTGCCGGCGCCGCCGGCCGCACCATGGGCGTGGCCCTTGCGCATGCCGGTGTCGGCGCGATTGAGGCCACAGGCGCGGACCCGGACCAGCACCTGCGTGCCTTCAGGCTTTGGTTGAGCGACGTCAGAAATCGTAGCGCCACCAGGGCTGTAGACATAAGCCTTCATGAATTGCTCTCGCTTCTTGCAGTGATTATTCCGCGGCCTGCGCCGTCGGATGAATGATCATGCCTTCGAGCCGGCTGCGGATGATCGCCTCGGCTTCGCGCACGATGCGGGAGATCAGTTCGGCGCAGGTCGGGATGTCCTGGATCAGGCCCTGGACCTGGCCCGCCGACCAGATGCCTTCGTCCGAGTTGCCGGTCGCGTAGACCATCTTGCCGCGGGCGCCTGCGACGAGCTCGCGGATATCCTCGAACTTGGCGCCTTCCTTCTCCATCGCGACGACCTTGGTCGAGATCTCGTTCCTGGCGACGCGGGAGGTGTTGCGCATGGTGCGGAAGATCAGCTCGGTCTCGCGCTCGTCATTGGCGACGATCTTCTCCTTGATGAGCTGATGAATGGGGCTCTCTTGGGTCGCCATGAAGCGCGTGCCCATGTTGATGCCTTCGGCGCCCAGCGCCAGTGCGGCGACCAGGCCGCGGGCGTCGGCAAAGCCGCCGGAGGCGATCATCGGGATCTTGATCTTGTTGGCGGCAGCCGGGATCAGGATCAGGCCGGGGGTGTCGTCCTCGCCGGGATGGCCGGCGCATTCGAACCCGTCGATCGAGATGGCGTCGACGCCCATGCGCTCGGCCGAGAGCCCGTGACGGACGCTGGTGCATTTGTGCACGACCTTGACGCCGTGCTTCCTGAACTCGTCGACATGCTCCTGCGGCTTGTTGCCGGCAGTTTCGACCACCTTGATGCCGCTCTCGATGATGGCGGCGCGATATTCGGCATAAGGCGGCGGCTTGATCGCGGGCAGGATGGTGAGGTTGACGCCAAACGGCTTGTCGGTGAGATCGCGGCAGCGGGCGATCTCCTTCCTGAGGTCCTCCGGTGTCGGCTGGGTCAGCGCCGTGATGAAGCCGAGCGCTCCGGCATTGGCGACGGCGGCGACCAGCTCGGCGCGCCCGACCCATTGCATGCCGCCCTGGACGATCGGGTGCTCGACACCGACGAGCTTGGTGAACCGTGTCTGCAGCATGATCTGTTTCCTCCGCCTGTGTGGCGCTCTGTTATCGTTTGATGGCGGCAGGATGCCGCCGGGGTCGGGAAAAGTCTATTGCGCCGGCGTGCGGTGGAGGCGGGGCGATCATGCGAGGAGTGGGGGGATTCCGCAGGGCGGATAATTGAGGTGGTAGCACCGGGTGGCGCGAGGTTTTTTGTGCGCCGCTGCTTCAACACCGACGGAGGATGAGGAGCTTTCGGAGACCATCAACTTGCATTTCCGTCGCAAGGCATGCCTCCGCCCTCTCGCGGCGCATTCGCCCGAGCTTTGCCTGGTCGCATTACCCTTGCGGTAACAAGGGCGCAGGGAAGGCCGGGCGCCGGCTGGCACCCGCAGGTCCGTGCGCGACAGAAATGCACACGGGGTGGACC